>NZ_AYXE01000009.1:0-190091 GCF_000502235.1 Mesorhizobium sp. L103C119B0
CGTCGGTGCCGGCCTAGGCGCGGGGCGCGACGCAACCGGAGCCTCCATGCCGCCGCCCTTCTTCTCCGCCGTCAGCGCGACGACGGCGCCGGCGACACCAGGGATCGCCTTGACGACACGCTCGGCTGCAGCGCGCAGCGGCTCCATCTCCTGTGCGCGGGCGGCGGGAACGGTGATCGAGAAAAACACTTTCGAATCGGCGATGAAAATCTCCGAAACCATGCCGAGGTCGACGATGTTGCCGGTGAAGTCCGGCCCGTTGACCGTCTTCAGACGCTCGGTGACGATTTCCTTGGTGACGGACATGCATTGTTCCCTAAGGCGTTTGGCTGCGGCTCAGATAGTGCAGATTGGCAGCGACTCCAAGCACCACGGTGTCCGCCTCACCTTGCCAGGCCAACCGCAAGGTAGGTGAGCGCCGAAATTGCAGCCGTGGCCGGCAAGGTGACGATCCAGGCGATGACGATGTTGCCGGCAATGCCCCAGCGCACGGCCGAGACGCGGCGGGCGGCGCCGACACCGATGATGGCCCCGGTGATGGTATGGGTGGTCGACACGGGGACGCCGAGCCAGGTGGCGGCAAACAGGGTGATGGCGCCGCCGGTCTCGGCGCAGAAACCCTGCATCGGATTCAGCCGGGTGATCTTCGAGCCCATCGTGTGAACGATGCGCCAGCCGCCGAACAAAGTGCCGAGCGCCAGTGCTGTCTGACAGGTGAGGACGACCCACAGCGGCACGTAGAACGTCCCGCCGAGCATACCTTGCGAATAGAGCAGCACGGCGATGATGCCCATGGTTTTCTGGGCGTCGTTGCCGCCGTGCCCTAGCGAATAAAGCGAGGCCGAAAAGAACTGCATGACGCGGAAGGTGCTGTCGACGGCGAACGGTGTCTGGCGGACGAACAGCCAGGAAACGGCCAGGATCAGGACCAGCGCCAGAAGAAACCCTGTCGCCGGCGACACGACGATTGCGGCGACCGTCTTGCCAAGCCCGGTCCAGACGATGGCGCCGGGCCCAGCCTTTGCAACGCTGGCGCCGACGAGCCCGCCGATCAGGGCATGCGAACTGCTGGACGGGATGCCGGCAATCCAGGTGACGATGTTCCAGACGATGGCGCCAACGAGCGCCGAGAAGATCACCGCCGGCGTGACGATGCTGACGTCGACGATACCTTTTCCCACAGTTTCAGCCACGTGAAGGCCGAAGAACATGAAGGCGATGAAATTGAAGAAAGCCGCCCACAGGACCGCATATTGCGGTCTCAGCACGCGGGTGGAGACGATGGTGGCGATGGAGTTCGCTGCATCGTGCAGGCCGTTGAGAAAATCGAAAAACAGCGCGACGGCGACAAGGCCGATCAGCACGGGAAAGGCGATGGTGGCTTCCATTGCCTAAACGTTCTCGATGACGATGCCGCTGATCTCGTTGGCGACGTCCTCAAAGCGGTCGACCACCTTCTCCAGCTGGCCGTAGATCTCCGAGCCGATCAGGTAGGCCATCGGATCGCTGCGGCCATGCCGCTTGAACAGGTCCTTCAATCCCTGCTCATGCAGATCGTCGGCGCGGCTTTCGACGCGCATCACCTCTTCGGCGATGGCGTTGAGGCGCACCGTGTGCGTGCCGACCTTGCTGAGCAGCGGGATCGCCTCGGCAACCAGCCTGGAGGCGGCAACGATGACGCCGCCCATCTCCTGCATCAGCGGGTCGAATTCCTTCTTTTCGAACAGCTTCACCGTCTTGACGGTCTTGTGCATCATGTCGATGGCGTCATCCATCGACTGGATCAGGTCCTTGATGTCGCCGCGATCGAAGGGCGTGATGAAGGAACGCCGCACCGCCAGCAGCACTTCGGCCGTGATATGATCGGCCTCGTCCTCGAGATCGATGATCTTCTGGCACCAACGATCGATGTCCTTGCCCTGCAGGAGCTGCTCCAGCGCCTCGGCGCCGCCGACCACGGTGCGGGAATGCCGTTCAAAGAGGTCGAAGAAGCGATCTTCGCGCGGCAAAAGCTTGCGGAACCAGCCCAGCATGTCCGATCTCCTCGTATTCAATCCAACCACATAGCGCCGTGTTCGGCCGGGGGAAACAGCCAGCCGGCCCAAAGATGTGGATGCATGGCCAATTGCGGGTAGAGCTTGCGGCGAAAGGCAATTTCCCCGACCTTGCGCGCAACGAACGGACGGATGGTATGATCGACAAGCTCGAATTCTTCATCGCGCTGGCCAAGGAGGAGCATTTCGGCCGGGCGGCGGAAGCGTGCGGCGTCACGCAGCCGACCTTGTCGGCCGGGATCAAGCAGCTGGAGGGCCAGCTCGGCGTCATGCTGGTCAATCGCGGTTCGCGCTTTCAGGGGCTGACGCCGGAAGGCAAGCAGGTGCTGGTGTGGGCGCGTCGCATCGTCGGCGATTCCAGGACCATGCGCGAAGAGATGCGGGCGGCGCGACATGGCCTGTCCGGGCGTATCCGTATTGCCGCCATCCCAACCGCCCTCGCCATGGTGGCGCGGCTTACGACGCCATTTCGCGAGAAGCATCCGGGCGTCACCTTCTCTATCCTGTCGCGCACCTCGATCGAGGTGTTGTCGCTGCTCGGCAATTTCGACGTCGATGCCGGCATCACCTATCTCGACAACGAGCCTCTCGGACGGGTGACCAGCGTGCCGCTCTATGACGAGCGCTACCAGCTGATCACGGCGGTCGGAAATCCCTATTCGGATCGCGACAAAGTGACATGGGCCGAAATCAGCCAGCTGCCGCTCTGCTTGTTGACGCCGGACATGCAGAACCGCCGCATCATCGACCAGCATCTGGCCGAGGCCGGCGTGCAGGTGCGGCCGACACTGGAATCCAACTCGATGATCGTGCTGTTCTCCCACATACGGACAGGCAAATGGTCGTCGATCATGCCGCTCAACCTGGCGGAAACATTCGGTTTTTCCGAGCCGATCCGGGCCATTCCGATCGTCGAACCGGATGCCAGCCACACGGTCGGGCTGGTCGCCGCGCCGCGCGAACCGCACACGCCGCTGGTGCAGGCGCTGCTGGACGAGGCGATGGCGCTGGCAGACGATTTCCGCGCCAATCGCTGAGCTAGTCATAACTGGTCAATCGGCGCGATAGAAATTTTCTATCGTGCAACGAAACCGCTTTATTGATTTCAGAGGTTTTCTCTGATTTCTTAAGCACTTAGCGATTAAGCGGCGTAGGCATGTCGTTGTTCCAAAACCGCTTCATGCCTTTGGACGATTATATGCATCGATCGCTACGATAGGGAGGGCGCTGCGTGACGATGCAGCCTGCAAGTACCGAGATACAGTCGCGCACGGCGGCGATCATCCAGGAGTTGAAGGGCCTCGAAGGCCCGCTGCTGCCGATCCTGCACGAGATCCAGGAAGAATTTGGCCACGTGCCGCAGGACGCCGTGCCCGTCATCGCCGATGGGCTGAACCTGTCGAGGGCCGAGGTGCACGGCGTTGTGACCTTCTATCATGATTTCCGTGCCCGGCCGGCCGGCCGGCACGTGCTCAAGCTCTGCCAGGCGGAAGCCTGCCAGTCGATGGGTTCGGATGCGATCGCCGCAAAGGTCAAGCAGTTGCTCGGCATCGATTTCCATGAGACCACCCGCGACGGATCGGTTACACTTGAGCCTGTCTATTGCCTCGGGCTGTGCGCCTGTTCACCGTCGGCGATGCTGGATGGTGAGGTGATCGGGCGGCTCGATGACGAGAAGATCGAAGAGATCGTCGGGGAGGTACGCTCATGATCCCGCGCATCTACATTCCAGGTGACTCCGGCGCGCTGGCGCTCGGCGCCGAAAAGGTCGCCAAGGCTGTTCGTGCGGAACTGGCTGAACGGGGCGTCGAGGCCAAGATCGTCCGCAACGGCTCGCGCGGCGCCTATTTCCTCGAACCGATGGTCGAGGTCGCGACCGAAAAGGGCCGCGTCGCTTACGGGCCGGTCAAGCCATCGGACGTCAAGAGCCTGTTCGACAGCGGCTTTCTCACCGGCGGGCATCACAAGCGCTGGCTGGGCGCGCCCGACAAAATCCCGTTCCTGGCCAAGCAGACGCGCCTGACCTTTGCGCGTTGCGGCATCAACGACCCGCTATCGCTCGATGCCTACAAGTCACTGGGCGGGCTCAAGGGCCTGCAGAACGCGGTGGCCATGGCGCCGCTCGACATCGTCAAACAGGTCACGGAATCGGGCTTGCGCGGCCGAGGCGGCGCCGGCTTCCCGACCGGCATCAAGTGGAAGACGGTGCTCGATACGACATCTGACCGCAAATACATCGTCTGCAATGCCGACGAGGGCGACAGCGCCACCTTTGCCGACCGCATGATCATGGAGGGCGACCCCTTCGTGCTCATCGAAGGCATGACGATTGCCGGCATCGCCACCGGCGCGACCAAGGGGTTCGTCTATATCCGCTCGGAATATCCGCATGCGGTGGCTGTCATGAACAAGGCTGTCGAGGTCGCCCGCAAGGCAGGCGTGCTCGGCGTCAGCGTGCTGGGTTCGCCCAACGCCTTCGACATGGAAATCCGCGTCGGCGCCGGCGCCTATGTCTGCGGCGAGGAAACTTCGCTGCTGAACAGCCTTGAAGGCAAGCGCGGCGTGGTGCGAGCCAAGCCACCGCTGCCGGCAATCCAGGGTCTGTTCGGCAAGCCGACGGTGATCAACAACGTCATCAGCCTAGCCTCCGTGCCCATCATCATGGACAAGGGTGCTGCCTTCTACAAGGATTTCGGCATGGGCCGCTCGCGCGGCACGATCCCGATACAGATCGCCGGCAACGTCAAATTCGGCGGCCTGTTCGAGGCGGCGTTCGGCATGACGCTGGGCGAAATCGTCGACGATATCGGCGGCGGTACGGCCACAGGTCGCCCGGTGAAGGCGGTGCAGGTCGGCGGCCCGCTCGGCGCCTATTTCCCGCGCGGCCTGTTCGACACGCCGTTCGACTACGAAGAGTTCGCGAAGCGCGACGGGCTGATCGGCCATGCCGGCATCACCGTGTTCGACGACACGGCCGACATGCTGAAGCAGGCGCGCTTTGCCATGGAGTTCTGCGCCATCGAAAGCTGCGGCAAGTGCACGCCCTGCCGCATCGGCTCGATACGCGGGGTGGAGACCATCGACCGGCTTGCCGCCGGCATCGAGCCGGAGAAGAACCTGGCACTGGTCACCGATCTCTGCAACACGATGAAGTTCGGATCGCTCTGCGCGCTGGGCGGCTTCACGCCCTATCCGGTGATGAGCTCGATCACCCATTTCCCCGAAGATTTCAAGCCCGCGCCGGCGCGCGTGGCTGCTGAATAGGAGCTGGCAGATGAATATCAAGGCCGACTTCCCGACACTCATCGAAGAACTCGATTACGGAACCCCGGAATCGAAGGCGCAAAAGCAGGTTACGCTGATCGTCGACGGCCGCAGCATCAGCGTGCCGGAGGGTACGTCGATCATGCGCGCGGCGATGGAAGGCGGGGTCGAGATCCCAAAACTCTGCGCCACGGACATGCTGGACTCGTTCGGCTCCTGCCGCGTCTGCCTGGTCGAGATCGACGGGCGCGGCGGCACGCCGGCATCCTGCACGACCCCCGTCGGCGAAGGCATGGTGGTGCGCACGCAATCCGAGCGGCTCGACGCCATCCGCCGAGGTGTCATGGAGCTTTACGTCTCCGACCACCCGACCGGCTGGAACGAGAAGGCCGGTACCGGGGCCAGCGAGTTCGACGTTGTGGCGAAGTCTGTCGGCCTGACCGAGAACCGCTTCGGCATCGAGGGCCGCAACCACGTCAAGCAGGAAAACGGCGTCGCGCCCGGCCATGGCTCGCTGGCGGTCGACTACATCGCCCGCGATGAGTCCAACCCCTATTTCACCTATGATCCGGCGCAATGTATCGTGTGCTCGCGCTGCGTGCGGGCCTGCGAGGAGGTGCAAGGCACCTTCGCGCTGACGATCGAGGGCCGCGGTTTCGAATCGCGCATGGTCGCCGGCATGCACGAGGATTTCATCGCCTCCGAATGCGTATCCTGCGGCGCCTGCGTGCAGGCCTGTCCGACCGATGCGCTGCGTGAAAAGACCGTGCTTGAGAAAGGCATGCCCGAGCGCTCCGCCGTCACCACCTGCGCCTATTGTGGCGTCGGCTGCTCGTTCAAGGCCGAAGTGAAGGACGACGAAGTCATTCGCATGATGCCCTACAAGGACGGCAAGGCGAACCACGGCCACTCCTGCGTGAAGGGCCGTTTCGCCTATGGATATGCCACCCACAAGGACCGCATCCTGTCGCCTATGATCCGGGAAAAGGTCAGCGATCCCTGGCGCGAGGTGAGCTGGGAAGAGGCCATCGCCCATACGGCCAAGGAATTCCGCCGTATCCAGTATCAATACGGCCGCACCTCGATCGGCGGTATCACGTCCTCGCGCTGCACGAATGAAGAGACCTATCTCGTCCAGAAGCTGGTGCGCCAAGGCTTCCGCAACAACAATGTCGACACCTGCGCCCGCGTCTGCCACTCGCCGACCGGCTACGGCCTCGGCCAGACCTATGGCACCTCGGCCGGCACGCAGGATTTCGATTCCGTCGATTTCACCGATGTCGCCGTCATCATCGGCGCCAATCCGGCTTCCGCGCACCCGGTGTTCGCCTCGCGGCTGAAAAAGCGGCTGCGCCAGGGCGCCAAGCTGATCGTGCTCGATCCGCGCCGCACCGAAATGGTCAAGTCGGCGCATATCGAGGCCGACTATCACCTGCCGCTGAAGCCCGGCACCAACGTGGCGGTGCTGACGGCGCTGGCGCATGTCATCGTTACCGAAGGGCTTTTCGACGAAGCCTTCATCCGCGATCGCTGCGACTGGGCGGAGTTCCAGGATTGGGCTTCTTTCGTCGCCTTGCCGGAAAACAGCCCCGAAATCGTGGGCAAGCTGTCCGGCGTCGATCCCGAACTGATCCGAGGTGCTGCACGACTCTATGCCAAGGGCGGCAATGGCGCGATTTATTACGGCCTCGGCGTGACCGAACACAGCCAGGGTTCGACCACGGTTATGGCTATCGCCAACCTTGCCATGGCGACCGGCAATATCGGCCGCCCGGGCGTCGGGGTGAATCCGCTGCGCGGCCAGAACAACGTGCAGGGTTCCTGCGACATGGGCTCGTTCCCGCATGAACTGCCGGGCTACCGCCACATCTCCGGCGAGGCGGTGCGCGACATCTATGAGACGTTGTGGGGGGTGAAGCTCGACGACGAACCGGGCCTGCGCATCCCCAACATGCTGGATGCCGCCGTCGACGGATCCTTCAAGGGCATCTACATCCAGGGCGAGGACATCCTGCAATCCGACCCTGATACCAAGCATGTCGCGGCCGGCCTGGCGGCGATGGAATGCGTCGTCGTGCACGACCTGTTCCTCAACGAGACAGCTAACTACGCGCATGTCTTCCTGCCGGGCTCGACCTTCCTGGAAAAGGACGGCACCTTCACCAATGCCGAGCGCCGCATCAACATGGTGCGCAAGGTGCTGGAGCCGAAGGCGCGCTATGCCGACTGGGAAGCGACACAGGAGCTTGCCCGCGCGATCGGGCTGGATTGGAACTACCAGCATCCCTCCGAAATCATGGACGAGATCGCCAAAACGACGCCAAGCTTCGCCGGCGTCTCTTTTGATCTGCTCGACCGTGTCGGATCGGTGCAATGGCCCTGCAACGAGAAGGCGCCGCTCGGCACGCCGATCATGCATATCGACGGCTTCGTGCGCGGCAAGGGCAAGTTCATCCGCACAGAATATGTGGCGACCGACGAGCGGACCGGGCCGCGTTTCCCGTTGCTGCTGACCACCGGTCGCATCCTCAGCCAGTACAATGTCGGTGCACAGACAAGGCGCACCGAAAACGTCATGTGGCACTCGGAGGACCGGCTGGAGATCCATCCGCACGATGCCGAGAACCGCGGCCTGCGCGATGGCGACTGGGTGCGGCTGACCAGCCGTTCGGGTGAGACGACGCTGCGTGCGCTGATCACCGACCGGGTGTCGCCAGGTGTGGTCTACACAACGTTCCACCATCCCGACACGCAGGCCAACGTCATCACCACCGACTTCTCGGACTGGGCGACCAACTGCCCGGAGTACAAGGTGACCGCGGTGCAGGTCGGCGCCTCCAACGGGCCTTCGGACTGGCAGCGCGATTATAACGAGCAGGCCGAGCAGAGCCGCCGCATCGCAAAGCTGGAAGCGGCGGAGTAGTCTTGCCACGGCGTTCGACAATAAGAGCTTCAATCTTGACGGTTGGTCGACCCCTACTCCGTCAGGAAGGACGCGAGCTTATGCCGCCTGGCGCCTTTCTTCTCCCTCCGGAGGGGGGAGAGGTGGCGCCGCGAAGCGGCGACGGAGTGGGGGACGCCGGCCCCGCAACACGCAGCCGTCGAAAGTCGCGCACAACCCAAAGAGCAGGCAAACCGGCCTATCTGGCGAGCAGTCGACCCCCACTCCGTCAAGCTTCGCTTGACACCTCTCCCCCGGTCGACGGGGGAGAGGAAAGGCGCGAGCCTCCACAGCTACTGCTAAGGACGAACAGGGCAGAGGGGCGCGCCTCGTGACCCGAAAACGCCAAGCCACCACCCAAATCTCTCGCCTTGCCCACCGCGCCAGCGGCACGACATCGGCCAACCGCATGGTGCCGGAGGAGACGCCGGTGGCGTTCTCCTTTGCCGGCACCACCCATGCGGTGATGATGGCGAGCCCGGCCGATTTCGAGGATTTCGCGCTCGGCTTCTCTCTGACCGAAGGCATCATAGCCTTGCCTGACGAAATCGATGCGATCGAGGTCGAGGACCATGGCGCCGGCATCGATATCCAGATCCGGCTGAAGGACCAGGCCAATACGCGCTTCGAGACGCGGCGCCGGCGCTTGGCCGGGCCGGTTGGCTGCGGGCTGTGCGGCATCGAATCCATCGAGGAAGCGATGCGCTCGGTCGACAAGGTTGGTGCGTCCAAGCTTACGCTTGAAGCCGACGACATCACCCGTTCGGTAAAGCTTTTGTCCAAGGTGCAGCCTCTGCATTCAGAAACCGGCGCCGTGCATGCAGCGGGCTTCTACATTCCCGGCAAAGGCATCGTCATGGCGCGCGAGGATGTCGGCCGGCACAATGCGCTGGACAAACTGGCCGGCGCGCTGGCCAAGGCCGGCATTGACGGTGCATCGGGCGCGGTGGTGGTGACATCACGCGTCTCAGTGGAGATGGTGCAGAAAACGGCGGCGATCGGCTCCGCCTTCATCATCGCCGTGTCGGCGCCGACAGCCCTTGCCATCCGCACCGCCGAAGAGGCCGGCATGACGCTGGTGGCGCTGGTGCGCGGCGACGATTTCGATGTTTTCACCCACCCGGAACGGGTGGTCTTGGGAGTTGCCCAGCATGTCGCATGACGAAGAACACATCACGAGCACCGGGGAAAAGCTGGTGCGCATGGCCAACCAGATCGCCGCCTTCTTCCATTCAAGGCCCCGCGAGGAAGGTGTGGCGGGCGTGGCCGAGCACATCAACAAGTTCTGGGAGCCCAGGATGCGCCGGCAGTTCTTCGAGATGCTGGACAGTGGCGGCGAAGGTTTTGACGAACTCGTCGTCGTGGCCTCGGCCAGGATCAAGCGGCCGAAGACCGAGGAGCAGGCCGATGTGAGCATCGGCTACGTCCAACCCACGGGTGCAGAGAGCGCCGCTCCCCAGAAATAGCCTCCCCCAGAAATGGCGGGCGAACACGGTTCGCCGCGGGCTATATTCCTGTCTTCTAAAGTTTGGCTGCCGCATCCGCCAGGCGTCTGCTATGGTCGGCGATCAGAAATCGTCTGGCCGGGCGGGATAGCAACGTGAGGCCGATCGAGACGCGATATGCCCTCAGCGGCGACGTGCGGATCGCCTATCAGGTGGTCGGCCAGGGATCGTTCGACCTGGTTTTCGTGCCCGGCTTCATCTCCAATCTCGACCTGCATTGGGAAGACGAGGGCTACGCCAGGCTCTTGAAACGGCTCTCGGCGTTCTCGCGGCTGATCCTGTTCGACAAGCGCGGCACCGGCCTGTCCGACCGCGTCGACCCACGCCACCTGCCCAGCCTCGAAACCCGCATGGACGATGTGCGCGCGGTGATGGATGCCACCGGCAGCGGCCGCGCGGCCTTGCTCGGCGCTTCGGAAGGCGCGCCGATGGCAATGTTGTTTGCCGCCACCTATCCGGAACGGACACGAGCGCTGGCGCTCTATGGCGGTTATGCGCATTTCCACAAATGGGTGATGTCGCCGGAGCGCCTCGAGGCCTTCATCGCGACGGCCGGCACGGAATGGGGCACGGGCGCCACACTGCCCAACTTCGCTCCCGGCCGGGTAGATGATGCGCATTTCACCCAGTGGTGGGCCCGCTTCGAGCGGCTGTCGGCCAGTCCGACGGCAGCGGCAGCCCTTGCCCGGATGAATGCCGGAATCGATGTGCGCGGCGTGCTGTCGGCGATCGGCGCACCGACACTGCTCATTCATCGCCGCAACGACGCGCGGGTCGACCCGGACGCCAGCCGCTTCCTGGCGAAAGAGATCGCCAATGCGCGATTGGTCGAGGTCCCCGGGCGCGACCACCCGATCTGGACCGGCGATGTCGACCGGGTGGCCGACCTGATCGAGGAATTCCTGACCGGCGAGCGTGCCGTGGCCGAAGTGGAGCGCGTGCTTGCCGCTCTTCTGGCGACACGCATCTACGACACGGCGAGGGTTGGCGACCGCATGTGGAGCGAACGCAGCGAGCGCTTCCAGGAGAGCTGGCGGCAGCTGGTCGGCCGTCATGGCGGACGCGTTGCCGGCATCCATGGCGAATTGATGATCTCGCGCTTCGACGGGCCGGCGCGGGCCATACGCTGCGCGGCGGCACTGCGCGATGCGGCGCAACATATGGGCATTGCAAGCGCCCAGGGCGCCCATGTCGGCGAGGTCGAAATGCGCGGGCCGCCGGTGGGGCTGATGGCACGGGTGACGATGCAGATCGCCGCCCATGCCGGGCGCGGCGATATTCTGGCGTCGCGGCTGGCGGCCGATCTGGCGGCGGGGTCCGGCCTGTATTTCATCGATGCCGGGCGTGTCACGGTGGATGAGCTGGACGAGCCGCTGGCGCTGGTCCAGGCGACGTCGGAACAGCACCTGGAGCCGGCCTGCCGCCCCAAGGCGAAACCCGCCGAGCCGGCTCAACTGACGGCGCGCGAAAGCGAGGTGGTGATCCTGATCGCCGACGGCAAGAGCAATGCCGCGATCGCCGCCGAGCTGAGGCTCAGCGAGCATACGGTCAAGCGTCATGTCGCCAACATATTGCTGAAGCTCGATTTGCCGTCACGGGCGGCGGCAGCGGCATTTTCCGCCAGGCAGGCTGGCCCGGACGGGCCATAGGGACCATGGCGCTTTCGGGCGAAGCGGCCAGGTGGGGTCGAGGCGTACCAATTCTCTCCATGCAGGCCAGGCGGATGTCGCCGGGAAAGGCACTGCGGATGGAGGATGCAATGCTGAAGTCAAACAGGTCGATCAAATCGCTGGTGATAGCGGCAAGCGTTGGCGCGCTGTTCATGATCGCTCCCGCCAGGGCCGAGGATGCCTCGGCGGCGGCCGCCTACAAGGACATCGAGGCGACGCTCGGCTCGGTGCCGGACATGTTCAAGACGCTGCCCGATGTCGCCGTTGCCGGCGCCTGGGCCGAGATCAAGGGCGTGCAGCTCAACCCCAAGACCGCGCTCGACGGCAAGACCAAGGAACTGCTGGGGCTGGCCGTCGCCTCGCAGATCCCCTGCCAGTATTGCATCTATTTCCATACCGAGGCCGCCAGGCTCAATGGCGCGACCGACGAGGAGATCAAGGAGGCGATCGCGATGGCGGCCATCGTGCGCCACTGGTCGACGATGCTCAACGGCAGCCAGGTCGATTTCGCGACCTTCAAACAGCAGACCGACGGTGTGTTCGCAGCCGTCAAAGCCAAGTCGCAGTGAAAGAAAATGCCGGGCGGTGCGCCGGGCATTGCTTGTGATCATTCAACCGCCCGATCAACGGGCCATGGAGGAGAAGATGCTGACCAAGACGCAGAGCGTGGACGGCGCGGCGATCAAGAAAGCGATCGAAGGACGGGACGGCAGGATGCTCGCTAGCTTCTATGCCGACGACGCACTGGTGCGGGTGATCGACCGCAACAATCCGCCGAGCAAGCCGCGCGAGATCCGCGGCCGGGCGGCGATCAGCACCTTCTGGGACGACATCTGCAGCCGGGCGATGACCCACAAGGTCGACACCACCATCGCCGATGGCGACAATCTCGCCTTCACCCAGGCCTGCGCCTATCCGGACGGAACGAAAGTGTTCTGCGCGGCGGTGCTGGAGCTGAAGAATGGGCGGATTGCACGACAGACGGTCGTGCAGGCTTGGGACGAGTAGTTGCACCGCGAAAAGATCAACCGCGGTTGGGCCGCAAAACTGGAGGAGACAAAAATGTTCAGCGCCAGATGGCAGATCGACGCCAAGTTCGGGCACAAGCAGACCGTGCTCGACCTGTTGAAGAAATGGGAACGCGAGATCGGCTCNGATCGGCTCTCAGGTCGGCATTGCCGATCTCGAGTTCCAGATCATGACCGGTTCGATCGGAGCTCGGGAAGCGACGGTCGAATCGCATCATCAGGTCGAAAGCCTTGCCCAGCTGGAGGGCTTCTTCGCCAGGATCGGCATGATCGACGCCCACGCCAAATGGGGCAAGGAGATGGAGCCCTACGTCGTTTCAGGCACCAGCCTTTGGAACATCTACCGCATCGTGGAGTAGCCGTGGCAGGTGCAGCAGTTTTCGGCCATCAGTTGCGGCGGCCGAAACTCGTCCGCTGCCCGGAAAACCGCCCTTCCCTGGCCCTTGGTTGCGGCACCGGTCTGATGGGCGAGAAACTGCGGCGGTCGCCGAACGGCTGGAGGGCTACGATATCTCCGCCGCCATGCTGAAAAAGGCTCGCGCCAAAGGCGTCTACGATCTGCTCGCCAAGGCCGATCTGCAGGATTTCGCCTATGCCGGACCGAAAGCCGATCTGGTGGTGGCGGCCGACGTGTTCATCTATGTCGGCGCGCTCGATCGCGTGATGAAGACCGTCGCGGGCATTCTGGCCACCAATGGCCTGTTTGCCTTTTCCGTCGAAAAGCCAGCCAAGGGCCGGGCGGGCGGCGACGCCGGTTTCGCGCTGCAGCCGTCTCGTCGCTACGCCCATTCTCAAGCCTATGTCGAGCGGGTGCTTGCCGCAAACGGCCTGTCGGTGCTGTCGATGCAGCCGACCGTCATCCGCTGGGATCGCCGCCAGCCGGTCGACGGGCTTGCCGCGCTGGCGGTGCCCTCGTCCAAGGGTTGATGTCTCGTCTTGTTCGAAAACGTGAATAGGATTTTTGCGGCTGGCGCGGCATCAGGTAGGATACAAGCCGAGAAAAGCCCTCGGCAGGCATTGAGGAGGAACACATGCGCTGGAACATGATGGTCTTGGTGTCTTGCCTGGCAATGACCGGCTGCATGGGCAGTTCGATGTCGGAGCGGCAGGACCAGGACGTGCAATCGTCGCTGCAATATGACAACGTGCCTTGCGACCAGTTGCTGGCGCAGCGCAACGAACTGGCGCAGCAATACCATCTGTCGACGGACGCCAAGCCGAGCTTCTCCAATCCGGCGATGGGCTTCGGCCCGTTCACGCCGGATATGCGCTCCAAAAGCAAGCGCGACACCGACCTGGCAAGCGGCCAGATCGATGCCATGAACCGCTCGATCGTCCGCCGCGACTGCGGCACGCCCAACAAGCAGAAGAAGTTCAGTCTGCCGAGCTGAACCTGGACTTCCTCAGTACCCCGCCTTGCGGTCGACCACGTTATCAAGCTTTTCGCCGCGCTCGAAGCCAGCCATCTGCCGCAACATGCTCGGCGCCAGGTGGACAGGGTCGGAGGTCGCCGCCGCGTGCGGCGTCACGAACACTTTCGGGTGACTCCATAGCGGACTGGTCTTCGGCAGCGGCTCGACCTCGAACACGTCGAGGCTCGCCTCCTTCAGCGTGCCGTCGCCCAGCGCGCGCAAGATGTCGGCGTCCTTCTGCAGCCGGCCGCGCCCGGCATTGATCAGCACCGAGCCGCCGAGGCCGTTGCGCTTGCGCAATTCCTTCAGCACGCCGTAATTGATGATGCCGTGCGTATCCGGCGTCAGCGGCAGCAGCACCACCAGTATGTCGGTGGCGTTGAGGAAGGGGATCAGCCCGGCCTCTCCGGCATAGGTCGCAACGCCTTTCATGGCCTTGTCGCTGCGCGACCAGCCATTGACGGCAAAGCCGAGCGACAACAGCACCGATGCCGCCGCGCGGCCGAGATTGCCGAGCCCCATAATGCCGACCGAGATGTCACCGGCCGGCCGCTGCGGCGGTTCGTGCCAGGTCTTCTTCGGCTGCTGCGCACGATAGAGCATGCCCTGGCGGTGATGGTCGAGCACGCGCCAGACGACATATTCGGTCATGTACTGCGTCAGGTTGTCAGCGACCACTTTGACGATCGGCACATCGGGCAGGCCGGGATCGGCGAAGATATGGTCGACGCCGGCCCCGATCGAGAAGATTGCGCGTAGATTCGGCAGCGATTTCAAGAGGTTCGGCTTCTGCTTCCACACCACCGCATAGGTGATCGACGGGTCAGAGGCGCCGTCCGGCTCCAGCACCACTTCGCGCTCGGCCGACAGCAGCTCGCGCCAGCGCTGCGGATGAAAGCCGGTGACGGCAAGCAGGATTTTGCCTTTTTCCATTTGCGGATTGTATTCCCTGTTATTCGCTAACGATACCGACTGGCGCCGTCTCGATCTTGAACGCGGCCGAGATCAGCGCCTTCGTATAGTCGGTCTGCGGGCGCTCGAAAATCTGTTCGGAAGGGCCGGCTTCGACGATCTTGCCATTGCGCATGACGATGACGTCATTGGCAAGGGCGCGAATGACTTTCAGATCGTGGCTGATGAACAGATAAGCAAGGTCGTGCCTGGCCTGCAGATTGCGCAAGAGGTCGACCACTTGCGCCTGCACGCTCATGTCGAGCGCCGAGGTCGGTTCGTCCAGCATGACGAAGCGCGGATTGAGCACCATGGCGCGCGCAATGGCGACGCGCTGGCGCTGGCCGCCGGAGAATTCATGCGGATAGCGGTTCCTGGTCGCCGGATCGAGCCCGACCTCCTTCAGCACGGCGACGACCTTGTCGTCGCGTTGGTCGGGCGACAGCTTCGGCTCATGGATCTTCAAGCCTTCCTCGATGATCTCCGAGACCGACATGCGCGGGCTGAGCGAGCCGAACGGGTCCTGGAAAACGATCTGCAACTCGCGGCGCAGCGGCCGCATGGCGTTGAAGGAAAGTTGGTCGATGTCGCTGCCGTTGAACTGGATGGTGCCGGTCGATGAGATCATCCGCGCCAGCGCCAGGCCGAGCGTCGTCTTGCCGGAGCCGGATTCGCCGACGACGCCGAGGGTCTGGCCGGCGCGCACGGTGACGTCGATGCCGTCCACCGCCTTCACATTGTCGACGGTGGTGCGAAAGAAACCCTTTTTGATCGGGAACCAAACCTTGATGTCCTTGCCGGTCATAACCGGCTTGGCGGCGTCGTTGGCGGCCGGCGGCTTGCCTTTCGGCTCGGCGGCGAGCAGGTGCTTGGTATAAGCGTGCTGCGGGTTGGCGAAGATGTCCTTCGTCGGTCCGGTCTCGACGATCTTGCCCTTGGTCATCACGCAGACGCGGTCGGCGATCTTGCGGACGATGCCGAGATCATGGGTGATGAACAGCATCGACATGCCCTTACGGCTCTTCAACTCCGCCAGCAATTCGAGGATCTGCGCCTGCACGGTGACGTCGAGCGCCGTCGTCGGTTCGTCGGCGATCAGCAGTTCCGGTTCGTTGGCCAGCGCCATGGCGATCATGACGCGCTGCCGCTGGCCGCCGGACAATTGGTGCGGATAGGCGTCGAGCCGCTTTTCCGGTTCGCGAATGCCGACCTCGTTGAGCAGCGCCAGCGTGCGCGCCTTGGCCTGGCGGTCGCCCATGCCCTGATGCAGCGCCAGGATCTCGACGATCTGCTGCTCGATCGTGTGCAGCGGATTGAGCGAGGTCATCGGCTCCTGGAAGATCATGGTGATCTTGTTGCCGCGCACGCTGCGCAACTGCTTTTCGTTCATCGCCAAAAGGTCGGCGCCCTGGAACAGGATCTTGCCCGAGGGATGGCTGGCCGTCGGGTAGGGCAGAAGCTTCAGCACCGACAGCGCCGAGACCGATTTGCCGGAACCGGATTCGCCCACAAGCGCCACCGTCTCGCCCTTGGCGAGATCGAAGGAGATGTGGTCGACGGCGGTCGACTCGTTGCCGCCTTGGGTGAAGGCAACGCTGAGATCGCGGACGGAGAGCAGGAGTTCGCTGCTCATCGGAACGCCTTGCGCGGGTCGAAAGCATCGCGCGTTGCTTCACCGATGAACACCAACAGCGACAGCATCAGCGAGATGACGATGAAGCCCGATATACCGAGCCAGGGGGCATTGAGGTTACTCTGCGCCTGTTTTAGCAGTTCGCCGAGCGACGCGGTGCCGGGCGGCAGGCCGAAGCCGAGATAGTCAAGCGAGGTCAGTGTCGAGATCGAGGCGCTGACCAGAAAAGGCATGAAGGTCAGCGTCGCCACCATGGCATTGGGCAGAAGATGGCGCAGCATGATGGTGCGGTTGGACACACCAAGCGCGCGGGCCGCGTTGACATATTCGAAGTTGCGCGCGCGCAGGAATTCGGCGCGCACCACGCTGACAAGCGACGTCCAGGAGAAGAGCAGCATCAGCCCAAGCAGGATGAAGAAGCCCGGCGGCAGGATGGCGGCGACGATCAGCAGCAGATACAGCAGCGGTATCGCCGACCAGATTTCTATGAAGCGTTGAAAGAGAAGGTCGGTCCAGCCGCCGAAATACCCTTGCAGCGCGCCGGCGGCGACGCCGATAACCGACGAACCCGCGGTCAGGATCAACCCGAACAGCACGGAAATCCTGAACCCGTAGATGATGCGCGCCAGCACGTCGCGCGCCTGGTCGTCGGTACCCAGCCAGTTCCAGTTGCCGACAATGCAGTCAGGATCGGCAGCGCCTTGCGGATATTGGCTGCATCGCCTCTGCGCGTCGTATTCCCATGACGGTTTTGCGGGAGCGGCGTCGGGGATCGCATTGTTGACGGTGCGGTAGGAATAGCGGATTGGCGGCCAGATCATCCAGCCATTGGCGTTGATCTCGTCGCGGATGACCGGGTCGCGATAGTCGGTGACGGCGTAGAAGCCGCCGAATTTTTCCTCGGGGTAGGCGACCGCCACCGGGAAGAGGATCTCGCCTTTGTAGTAGGCGACGATCGGTCTGTCGTTGGCGATCAGTTCGGCAAACAGCGACAGCACGAACAGAGCGAGGAATATCCACAACGACCAGTAGCCGCGCCTGTTGGCCTTGAAGTTCTGCCAGCGCCGCTTGTTGAGCGGCGACAGCCAGGGGCGGGCGATCCTTGTCGGTGTGATCTCGGCTGCAGCCTGCGTCATCAGACGTCTCTCCGCTCGAAATCGATGCGCGGATCGACCCATGTGTAGATCAGGTCGGACAACAGCGTCACGAACAGGCCAAGCAGCGAAAATATATAGAGGTTGGCGAACACGATCGGATAGTCGCGCGCCAACACGGACCTGAAACCGAGCAGCCCGAGACCGTCGAGGGAAAAGATGTTCTCGATCAAAAGCGAGCCGGTGAAGAAGGCCGAGATGAAGGCCGCTGGAAAGCCGGCAATGACGATCAGCATTGCGTTGCGGAACACATGTCCGTAAAGCACCCGCCGCTCCGACAGGCCCTTGGCACGGGCCGTCACCACATACTGTTTGCGTATCTCTTCCAGGAAGGAGTTCTTGGTCAGCAGCGTCGTCGTCGCGAAGGCCGACAGCACCAGCGCCGTCAGCGGCAAGGTCATGTGCCAGAAATAATCGACGATCTTGTCAGGCCACGACAATTGGTCCCAATTGTCGGAGACGATGCCGCGCAGTGGGAACCAGTCCCAGAACGAGCCGCCGGCGAAAAGCACCATCAGCAATATGCCGAACAGGAAGGCCGGTATGGCATAGCCGACGATGATCACGCCGCTGGTCCAGATGTCGAAGGCGGAGCCGTCCTTGACCGCTTTGCGGATGCCAAGGGGAATCGAAATCAGATAGGAGAGCAGCGTGATCCACAGCCCGAGCGAGATTGAAACCGGCATCTTCTCCAGGATCAGGTTGAGTACCGAAATGTCACGGAAATAGCTGTCGCCGAAATCGAAGCGCGCGTAGTTCCACAGCATCATGCCGAAGCGTTCGAGAGGCGGTTTGTCGAAGCCGAACTGCTTTTCCAGCTTCTTGATGAATTCAGGATCGAGCCCTTGCGCGCCGCGGTACTTCGAACCGACATCGCCGGCCACATCGAAATTGCCGCCACCTCCTGCATCGCCGCCGCCACTGCCGAGCCGATCGTTGCCGCCCTGGTTGGTCAGGCTGGCAATGACCTGCTCGACCGGTCCACCCGGTGCGAATTGAGTGACGACGAAAGCAACCGCCATGATGCCGAACAGGGTCGGAATCATCAGCAGGATACGGCGCAGTATGTAGGCGCCCATCAGCTTTCACCCTCCCCCTTGTGGGGAGGGTCGATCCGCGAAGCGGAGCGGGGTGGGGGTAGTCTCGATCCGGCGTACGCCGTCACACCGCCACCCCGGTTCGCCATTCGTGCTGCGCACGAAGTGCTCACCGACCCTCCCCACGAGGGGGAGGGTAAAGTGCCGCGCAACAGCCTACCCTTTGCCAATTTTTGCCGCCTTGCCCTTGTCGACCCACCACAGCGCTTCGACCGGGAAGTCGAAATCGGGTTTCCGCTCGGGAAAACCGAACATGTCCCAATAGGCGCTTCGATGATTCGCCAGGAACCAACTTGGAATCCAATCCCTCCGTGCACGCAAGACCCGGTCGAGCGCGCGCATGGCAATTGTCAGGCTTTCGCGACCCTCGGCGGCACCTGCGGCGTCAACCAGGGCGTCGATGGCCGGGCTCGACGTTCCCGGCAGATTGCGAGAGCCCGATACGGTAGCTGCTCGCGAATGGAAAATGGTTTCGAGGTCATCACGGGTTGGCGTCGCCGGAAACGAGGCCGCGACCGAGACGAGGTCGTAGTCGAACGAATTCTGCCGCAGCTGATATTGCGCGGCATCCACCAGCCGGATCGAGGCATCGATGCCGACCGCCTTCATGTTTTCGACCCAGGGCGAGTAGACCTGTTCGAAGACTTCGTCGTCGACAAGAAACTCTGCGGACAACCGACCACCCTTGTCGTTCACGACGAAATTGCCGGACCGTTTCCAGCCGGCCTCGGCCAGAAGCTTGGCCGCCTTGCCAAGCAACTGCCGGTCGCGGCCGGAGCCGTTCGACGCGTCCTGGATCACGGCTTCGCCAAAAGCCTCGGCGGGAATCTGCTCACGCAGCGGCTCAAGAAGAGCCAATTCTTGTGGCGACGGTCTGCCCTCGGCGCGAAATTCGGATTTCTCGAAGCAGGATTGCGAGCGCTCATAGGAACCGTAGAAGAAATTGCGCCGCGTCCATTCGAAGTCGAAGCACAGCCCGATCGCCTGCCGCACGCGCGAGTCGCGAAACTGCTCGCGCCGCTGGTTGACGGCGGTGCCCTGCATCGAAGGCACCGTTTCGGCCGGGAATTCGTGCTTCACCACCTTGCCGGCAGTGAAGGCTGGGAAGTCGTAGCCGGTCGCCCAGACGCGCGAGGTGAATTCCTCCCTGTAGAGGATTTCTCCCTTCTTGAACGCTTCGAAGGCAACGCTACGGTCCTGATAGAACTCAACGCGAATCCGCTGAAAATTGTTCTGGCCGCGATTGACCGGCAGGTCGTTGCCCCAATAATCAGCCACACGCTCATATTCGATCCAGGCCCCTGCCGACCAGCGACCGACCTTGTAGGCGGCTGACCCCAACGGCGGGTTCATCTGCGAGGAATCGAACGGGTTGGCCGTGTAGAACGCCTTCGACAGGACCGGGAACTCGACGACGTTGAGGATGGTGCGGCTTGTCTGCTTGCCGGAAAACCTAAGCTGCAGCGTGTGGGCATCCACGGCAATCGCGTCATTCAGATGCGTTAGCGGCAGGGAATAGTACGGGTGCCCCTTGTCCTTGAGCAGCTTGAAGGTGAAGGCGGCATCCTCTGCCGTCAATGGCGTGCTGTCATGGAAGCGGGCCTGCGGGCGCAGCGAGAAGGTGAAGTCGTTGCGGTCGTCGGAAATCGTCACGCCGTCAGCGATCAGCCCGTAAACGGCGTCAGGTTCGTCGTACGCTCTCACCATCAGTGAATCGAAGCACATCTCCGTGCGCTGGGGCGAATCGCCTTTGGGAACGAACGAATTCAGCGTGTTGAAGGTCAGCGGCGTCTGGTTGGCAAGCCAGTTGCGCGGCAGGAAGTTGAAGACGCCACCTTGCGGCGCATCGACATTGACATAGTCGAAATGAGTGAAGTCCGGCTTGTATTTGAGGTCGCCGAAAGCCGACAGTCCATGCAGTTTCACGCCGGTTGGGCTGGCGGCGAAAGCCTTGCCCGGCAGCAGCGCAGCAACGGCCGCGGCGCCACTGAGGGCCAGGAAATCGCGGCGAGGGAGCCCCGCCATCAATTGCTGCCCTTGTACTTGGCGGCCAGGGCCTTTTCCTTGTCCGCATCGATCCACCAGGAATCGATATCGGCGCCACGGTAGCCGGGCTGCTTTTCCGGGATGCCGAACTTGTTCCAGTAAGCCAGCCACACAACGGCGCGATAGTATTGCGGCACCACATAGTAATTCCACAGCAGCACGCGATCGAGCGCATGGGTGGTGGCGACGAGGTCATCGCGATCCGTGGCAAAAATGATGCGGTCGACAAGGGCGTCAACGACCGGGTTCTTGATGCCGGAATAATTGCGCGATGCCGGTGTGTCGGCGGCCTTGGAGCTCCAGAAATCGCGCTGCTCGTTGCCGGGCGATTCCGACTGTTGGAGCTGTCCTGTGATGACGTCGTAATCGAAATTTCTGACGCGGTTGGTGTACTGGCTCGGGTCGACGATGCGCAGTGTCGCATCGACGCCGATCTTGCGCAGATTGGCGATCCAGGGGCTGGAAATGACCTGGTCGGTTTCATTCGAGCCTAGGATTTCAAACTTGAATGGCTCGCCGGTCTTGGCGTTGACCATCTTGCCGCCCTTGATCACCCAGCCGGCCTGGGCGAACAGGTCGACCGCCTGCTTCAGATATTTGCGCTCCGCCTGCGGCGAATCGTAGACCGGCAACTTGAATTCCTGGGTGAATACTTCCGGCGGCAGCTTGTCGCGGTACTTCTCCAGGATCTCCAATTCCTTGCCTTGCGGCAAGCCGCTGGAGGCTAGGTCCGTGCCCTGGAAATAGCTGTGGGTGCGAGTGTTGAAACCGAAGAACAGCGTGCGGTTCATCGATTCGAAATCGAACGGGTAGGTGAGCGCGGCCCTGACCAGACGATCGGCAAACAACCTATGTCTCTGGTTGAGCATGAAAGCCTGCATCGGCTCGGGCGAGGTGGTCTTGAACTCCTGCTTGATCACATCGCCGGCCTTGATCGCCGCGAAATCATAAAATGTCGCCCAGCGCTTCGAGCTGTTTTCCGGCTTGATATCGTCGAGGCCACCTTTCTTGAACGCCTCCCAGGAGGCGTTGTCGTCAAGAATGTAGGTAAAGTGCTGCGTGTCGAAATTCTCCCGACCGATTTTCACAGCCAGCTTGGCGCCCCAATAGTCGGGGACGCGCTGCCAGACGATTTCCGACCCCGCCTTGAAGCTGGCGATCTTGTATGCAGCCGAGCCCAGCGGCGGCTCCAGCGTCCCCTTGGTGATGTCGCGCTTCTTGCCATTGGCGTCGGTGCCTTCCCACCAATGCTTGGGCAGCACGACAAGGTCGCCGAGGATCTTGGGCAGTTCGCGATTGCCCTTCTGGTCGAAGTGGAACTCGACCTCACGGTCCGAGACAGCGACGGCGTCGGTGACGTTTTCGAAATAGCGGCTGTACATCGGGCTGTTGGCCTTCAGCACCTGGAACGACCAGATCACGTCGTCAGTGGTGATCGGCTGTCCGTCATGCCATTTCGCCCGTGGGTCGAGCCGGTAGGTGGCCGAGGAATAGTCGGTAGGGTACTTGTAGGCATCGGCGATGAGCGGGTGGCTGACGCTGCCTTCGTCAGTCGCTTGATCCATGAGCGTGTCGTAGAGCAGGCCGCCGCCAAATGGCTGCAGGCCGGCCGCCGGCGAGCCCTGCACGATGTAGGGATTGAAGCTGTCGAACGTGCCGGAAACGACCGAATTGTAGGTGCCACCCTTCGGTGCATCCGGATTCACATAATCGTAGCGCTGGAAGTTCTCGCCATATTTGGAGGGGCCGATCAGCGAAGAGGTGGTGTGCCATTCCTGGGGGAAGGCTGCCTGCAGGCCGCCTGCGAGGGCGCCCACAACCAGAAAGGACCTCAGAAGCGTTCGGCCAACCGTCATGCGTTCTCCTCTTCGCGATGCCCGGCAATCCTAAATGATTTGACGCCGGTGAAAACCGCCATGCGGCGGCTTTGTCGCCGCATATGCGATTTTCCTAACAAAAAGCCGGGCTGAACCCGGCTTTTTTGAGATCATGGAGATGACAATTCGGTTATTTGGCGGGCGCCGGTGCCGGCGTCGCAGGGGCTGGAGCTGCCCCTTCAGCCGGCTTGGCCGGAGCAGCACCCTCGGCCGGCTTGCCCGGCGCGGTTGCATCAGCGGCGGCACCTGGCGTCGGCAGCGGCTTTGGGCTGTCCGACAGCGTTCGCAGATAGGCGATGACGTTGGCGCGGTCCTCGTCCTTCGGCAGGCCGGCAAAGCCCATCGCAGTGCCCTTCACGAATTTCTTCGGCGAGGTGATGAAGTGGTTGAGGTTGTCATAGGTCCACTTCTCCGCGCCGCCCTTGGAAAACTCTTTCATGCCGGCCGAATAGGCAAAGCCCTCATGCTCGGCGACGGGGCGGTCGACGATGTCCCAGAGATCCGGGCCGACCTTGTTGGGGCCGCCTTTTTCGCCGGAATGGCAGGCCTGGCATTTCTTAAAGACGGCCGCACCTTGCTCGACATTGGCGGTGGCCAAAAGGTCGGCGATCGGCTTGGCCTCTGCCGCGGGTCCGGCGGCGCCGCCTTCGGCAGGCTCCGTCGCCTCGATGGCGAAGCCGGGCTTTTCCGGCGCCGGCGAGGCAAACAGGGCGTCGGACACCAAACCGACCGAGAAGACGACGAAACAGGTTCCAAGCAACCCGGCGAGCAGTTTGTTGACTTCGTTGGAATCCATACGCCCCAGGGCTCCCTTTTCCGGCGGACCTCTCCGTCCACTCCGTCCGTCGGTATCGTGACCCACCCCGTCGAGCCGGTCAAATCGGGCGGAAACTAGGTCTTTTGCTTGGGCGTTGCAACACCTATAAGGGCGCTTCCAGTGAGACCTTTTGCCACTTTCCCCATCCTCTTTCGAACGCCTTGCAACCTCGATGTCCACGCTCATCCTGATCCCGGCCCGCATGGCCTCGACGCGCCTGCCGGGCAAGCCGCTGGCCGACATAGCCGGCGCGCCGATGATCGTCCATGTCGCCCGCCGCGCCGCTGAGGCTGGGCTTGGCCGGGTGGTGGTGGCAACCGACACGCGCAACGTGGCCGAAGCGGTGCGCGCGCACGGTTTCGAGGCGGTGATGACGCGCACCGACCACGAATCCGGCTCCGACCGTATCTTCGAGGCGCTGACCGCGCTCGACCCCGATCGCAAGGTCGAAACCATCGTCAATGTGCAGGGCGACCTGCCGACCATCGATCCCAAGATCATCGGTGCGGCGCTGAAACCGTTCGAGGACGCTGCGGTCGACATCGCCACGCTCGGCGTCGAGATCGTCCGCGACGAGGAAAAGGCCAACCCCAACGTCGTCAAGATCGTCGGTTCGCCGTTGTCGGCGACGCGGCTGAAGGCGCTCTATTTCACCCGCGCCACCGCGCCCTGGGGCGAGGGGCCGCTCTATCACCATGTCGGCCTCTACGCCTATCGGCGCTCAGCCCTCGAACGCTTCGTCGCGCTAAAACCTTCGCCGCTCGAACGGCGCGAGCGGCTGGAGCAGTTGCGGGCGGTGGAGGCCGGTATGCGCATCGATGCCGAGATCGTGCAATCGCTGCCGCTGGGCGTCGACACGCCGGAAGACCTCGAACGCGCCCGACAAATTCTTTCCTGAGACCTTCAACCTGAGATATCGGCATGCCTGACAAGACCAACAGAATAGCCTTCCAAGGCGAACCGGGCGCCAATTCCGACACCGCCAGCCGCAACATGTTCCCTTCGATGGAGCCGTTGCCGTGCCCCACCTTCGAGGATGCCTTCAACGCGGTCGAGACCAACAAGGCCGACCTCGCCATGATCCCGATCGAAAACACCATCGCCGGCCGCGTCGCCGACATTCATCATCTCTTGCCGGAATCGAAACTCCACATCGTCGGCGAGTATTTTCTGCCGATCCACTTCCAGCTGATGGTGCTGCCAGGCGTCAAACGCGAAGAGATCAAGACCGTGCACAGCCATATCCATGCGCTGGGACAGTGCCGCAAATACATCCGCAAGAACGGTTGGAAGCCGGTGATCGCCGGCGACACGGCGGGCTCTGCGAAGCTGGTCTCGGAGCTCAAGGACCGCACCATGGCCTCGCTCGCCCCGGCGCTAGCCGCAGAACTCTACGGCCTCGACATCATCGAGAAGAACGTCGAGGACACGGATTCGAATGTCACCCGCTTTGTCGTGCTGACCAAGGACAAGCGATTGGCCGAACGGCCCTCGGCCGACACCAAGATGATGACGACCTTCATGTTCCGTGTCCGCAACGTGCCGGCTGCGCTCTACAAGGCAATGGGCGGTTTCGCCACCAACGGCGTCAACATGACGAAGCTGGAGAGCTATCAGTTGGGCGCCTTCACCGCGACGCTGTTCTACGCCGATATCGAGGGCCATCCCGACGATCCACTGGTCAAGCTGGCGCTGGACGAACTGCGCTTCTTCTCGCGCGAAGTGCGCATTTTGGGTGTCTATCCCGCCAGCGAGTCGCGCGAGCAGTGGAAGGTCGCGGACTAAGGTTCCCTAAACCAGCAGGGTCAGCGGCACATAGTCGATTTCCATGAAGGTTTCGACTTCCGGGATCCAGCGGTCGCGCACGAAGGCAACGTGGTCGGGATGCTCGTTATATCTGGTGTAGGCGGCCTGATCGACGAACTCCATCGAGAAGCCGAAGTGATAGTCGTTTTTCGGGCTGACTTGCCGCAGCGGCTCGAAATGGGTGACGCCCTTGATTGCGCTGAGAATGCGCTTGGCATCGGAGAGGAACCGCTTTTCCTCCAGCGAGTACTGCGGGTGCTTCAGGGTGAAAACCACGGTGTGACGGATCATTTTTTGCTCCCGTTAAGCAATTCCAGGAAAAGTGTGAAGCGGTTTTCCGTCCGGAATTGCGTAAAATAACAAGTCTTATTCGCTGTCGACCCAGGCGCGGATCAGATGATGCGCGATCGCGCCTTTCGGCGGCGTGACCAGATTGTCCTTGTGCGTCCTCTCCAGCATGGAACGCACCTCGTCGCGAAAAAACCAGCGGCAATCTTCCAACTCGTTGAGATCGGCCTGGATGTCGTCATTGAGCGGTTCGCCGAAACAGCCGATCATCAGCGAATAGGGGAACGGCCAGGGTTGGCTGGCATGGTAGACGACGCGGCCGAGCCGGATGCCGGCTTCCTCCAGCGTTTCGCGGCGCACCGCCGCCTCGATCGTCTCGCCCGGCTCGATGAAGCCGGCAAGCGCCGAGTACATGCCGGGCCCGAAATGCCGGCCGCGGCCGAGCAGGCATTTTTCCCGCGTCGCCGTCAGCATAATCGCCACCGGATCGGTGCGTGGAAAGTGCTCGGTGCCGCAATTTGGGCAATGGCGCTTGTAGCCGCCGGCCCGCATATGCGATTCATGGCCGCATTTGCTGCAGAAGCGATGGGTGGCATGCCAGGCAAGCAGGGCGGCGCCTTGCGCCAGCGCGCCCGCTGCCGCCTCGTCGATCAGCCCCTGCATATAGACCGAGCGATAATCGATCGCCTTCATGGTCTCCGGTAGCTGTTCGGGATCGAGGCCGACCGGCACGGCAAGGACCGGGCCGCTCTCGGCAAAGCCAAGCAGCACGCCTTGTGCGAGTGATGGCTGCAGCTTCTGGCTCTCAGCCAGATCGAACCAAGGGTCGAAGCTGCCATCGTGCAATTTCAGATACAGCCGTCCGCCATGCATCGGCAGAAGACGTGCCGAGGGATCGGCCAACGCCCTTTCGACGGAATCGTCGGCGCGGTTCTCGGATTGCCGATCAATCGTGTTTCCGGCGAAGCCGACGAACTGGCTCGGTTCGCGCAAGGGCGCGTCAAAAAGGCGAAAGGTCATGGAAGCTCGAACGTCTAGGGATGGACACAGGCGGCTTATAGCGCCGCCTTGATCTGTTGCGCAAATTGGCGGATGCCTGAACGCTCATAGGGCTCGCGCATGCCGTGCCCCCACACCGGCCCCGGCCAGCCCGGATCGCCTTCCGAGCGGGCGATGACGTGGACATGCAATTGCCGAACGATGTTGCCGAGCGCGCCGGTGTTGATCTTGGTGCAGCCCGTGGTTCTTTTCAGCGCCTGCGCCACCATGTTGGTTTCGAAGGTCAACATCGCCTGGTCGAGCGGCGTCATGTCGTGGATTTCTTCGGCCCCCGGCCGCTGCGGCACCAGGACCAGCCATGGCCAGCGGCTATCGTTCATCACCCTGAGCTCGCACAGGCCGAGCCACATCAGCTGCTCGCTATCCGCCTCCAGCCTGGAGTCGAGCGTGAATCCGGCCTTGAGGCCCGGTAGCATTGGCGTTTCCCTTGCGCTTCTCGCATTATTCCCAAACTCATGACGCTAGAGCGGCTGCACGGGGGCTGCAAGCGATTCATTGAGCGGCGGAGTTCAAGGGCATCCGATTCTCAATGCACCCTTGCATTTGATCGCTGAATTGCCGATATGGAACGCGGGAGGTTGGTGGTGGACGATCCACTCGCCAACCGGGTCAGGTCCGGAAGGAAGCAGCCCTAACGAGCCCGGAACGGGTCATTGTTCCAGCCTCCCACCTCATCGGCCCCTCTCGCGACATTGACGACGCATTGCAGCGCGGGCGAGACTATTGGAGCAATTCCAGGGAAAGTGTGAGCGGTTTCCCGTCCGGAATTGCGTTAAAGCAAAGGGTAGAGCGGTTTGCCGTTTCAGAAAACGGTGAAACGATCTAGCAGGAATCGGCTACGCTGAGACGCGGCCTTTTGGAGCTTTACGGGCGAATGAGCGAAGCCGGAAATTCGGACCCCGAAAACCTGGAGAAGCAAAAGGCCGTCGCCTATCGCGTGCTGGCGCGCAAATATCGTCCGTCGAATTTCTCGGAACTGATCGGCCAGGAGCCGATGGTCCGCACTTTGACCAACGCTTTCTCCACAGGCCGCATCGCCCAGGCCTGGATGCTGACCGGCGTGCGCGGCGTCGGTAAGACCACGACGGCGCGCATCCTGGCGCGGGCGCTCAACTACAAGACGCCGACGGTCGACCATCCCTCGGTCGACCTCGCCCTCCTGGGCGAGCACTGCCAGGCGATCATGGAAGGCCGCCATGTCGACGTCATCGAGATGGACGCCGCGTCGCATACCGGCATCGACGACATCAGGGACATTATCGAGCGCGTGCGCTATGCCCCGGTGTCGGCGCGCTACAAAGTCTACATCATCGACGAAGTGCACATGCTCTCCACCCAGGCCTTCAACGGCCTGTTGAAGACGCTGGAAGAGCCGCCGCCGCACGTCAAATTCATCTTTGCCACCACCGAAATCCGCAAAGTGCCGATCACCGTGCTGTCGCGCTGCCAGCGTTTCGACCTGAGACGCATCGATGCCGGCGCGCTGGTCGCGCATCTCGCCTCCATTGCCGGCAAGGAAGGCATTTCGGTAGACGACGACGCGCTGGCGATGATCGCGCGCGCCGCCGAAGGCTCGGCCCGCGATTCGCTCTCCATCCTCGACCAGGCAATCGCCCATGGCGGCGGCGCCGTCAGCGCCGAAGCGGTGCGCGCCATGCTGGGTCTCGCCGACCGCGCCCGCATCGTCGACCTGTTCGAACATGTCATGAAAGGCGATGTGGCGGCCGCCCTTGCCGAATTCCGCAACCAGTACGACACCGGCGCCGATCCGGTTGCCGTGCTGACCGATCTGGCCGAATTCAACCACCTCGTCACCCGGCTGCGCTTCGTGCCGACGGCTGCCGACGACGCTTCCCTGTCCGAGGATGAGCGCCGCCGCGGCGCCGACTTCGCCAGCACGCTGTCGGTCAAGGTTCTGTCGCGAACCTGGCAGATGCTCTTGAAAGGCATTCCCGAGGTGCAGTCGTCCAACCGACCGGTCAGCGCCGGCGAGATGGTGCTGATCCGGCTGGCGCATGCCGCCGACCTGCCGACGCTGGACGAGGCGCTGAAATCTCTAGAGAGCGGCGCTCCGGCGTCCGGTGGTGCGTCACGCCCGAATGGTGCGCCGGTAAATGCCGGCAATGGCGGCGGCGCCAGCGCGGTAGCGCAGACCCGGATGCCGTCCGGGCCAGCCGGTGCGCAAACCATGCGATTGGTCGACGCGCCCCCGGTCGCCTTTGTCGCGCCTCCGCAGCCGGTCGTCGAGCCGCAATCGCCGCCGCTGAAATCGCTGGCCGATATTGTCGCTCTTGCCGACGCGCAGCGTGACATCGCCTTTAAGGTGCTGGTCAAGAGCTGTATTCGCCTGGTGCGCATCGAGCCCGGCCGTATCGACGTCGGCCTGACCGCCGATGCGCCCAAGATGCTGCTCAACGACTTGACGACGAAGCTGCGCGCCTGGACCGGCCGCAACTGGCTGGTGTCATTGTCGAAGGAAGAGGGCGGCCAAACGCTGGCCGAGATGGAATCGACCAGGCGCGAGACTGCTTTCTCCGACGCGAAAAGCGATCCGGCTGTGGCCGCCATCCTGGCGCGCTTTCCCGGCGCCAAGATCATCGACGTGCGCATTCCCGACGCGCCGGAAGTCGACACCGACAAGGCCGAAGCGCCGGTCGAGCCGCCGTCCGACGACGACGAAACCTGACCATAGCCACGAATCCGCAAAGGACCCGACCATGAAAGATCTTCTCGGCCTGATGGGCAAGGCGAAGGAAATGCAGGCCAAGTTCCAGGCCATGCAGGACGAGATCGCGACGATTGAAGCAAGCGGGCAGGCGGGCGGCGGGCTGGTCAATGTCACGCTGACCGGCAAGTTCGAAATGAAGTCGCTGAAGATCGATCCGTCGCTGTTCAAGGAGGACGAGGTCGAGATTCTCGAAGACCTGCTGCTGGCCGCTCACAATGACGCCAAAAATAAGGTCGAGCAGATTATGCAGGAGAAGACCAAGGCGCTGACGGCAGGCTTGCCGATCCCGCCCGGAATGAAATTGCCGTTCTGAGCCGGCTCCAACCAGTTAATTGATTATGAAGGGAAATCGGCTGCGGAGGCTGTTGTTAAGACTTTCTCCGGCTTTGCTCACGCGGACATATCCGGGCATTTATAAAGTTTTACCTATGCTGCACGAAAGCTAATCCTTTAGCCATCTTTTTGCCTTTAAGAGTCTCATTCTTGCCACATCTCGGGGCGGGCTGGCATCTGGACAATGAGGCATTTTTGTTGATCGCGACGCGATGGAAGACGCCGCTTCTGCTCGGCATCATCTTCTCCCCTATGTTCCTGGCCGGTTGCAGCCAGACCACGTCTTCGCACGGCCTGTCGGTCGCCAGTCTGACCGACGCCATCACGCCCAGCTTCCTTTCGACGCGCGCCTACCGCAACACGCCGAAGGAGAAGGAATGTCTGGAGCGGGCGATGTTCTTCGAGTCCAACCGCTCGAGCCGTGACGGCATGATCGCCGTCGGCACGGTGGTGATGAACCGGCTGCGCTCCGGCAATCATGGCAGCACCATTTGCCAAGTGGTTGGCGAACCGGGCCAGTTCGCGCCCGGCGTGATGACGCGGGCGATGAATTCGAAAGCGATGCCCGATGTCGAGGAGGCCGCCGATGCGGTGCTCAAGGGCGAGCGCAAGGCCAAGCTGAAAAACACGATGTACTTCCACACCGCCGGCCTGAGGTTCCCCTACAAGAACATGCATTACACCATGGTTGCCGGCGGCAACGCCTTCTACGAGAAGCGCGGTCGCAACTGGCAGCCGCTGCCGGATGAATCCACGACCATGGTTGCCTCGGCGCAGCCGCGCGCGCCTGTGCCTGAAGCGCCGGTGCAGGTTGCCTACGCCGAGCCGGTGGTGAAGACCATTGTCCGTCCAGATCCTGCCAAGCAGGCCGCGGCGGTTCGCGCAGCCAAGGCGACACGTGCCCCGGCCGAGCAGACCTATGTGACGGCTTCCGCGGCGCCCGCCAAGAGCGCCCGCGTCGCCGCCAAGCAGACGGAGGTGGCGATGCAGGAGCCGATGGCCGAGCCCGATGCCTCGCGTTTCGGCGGCACGCTGAACGCCCGCCACATCACCTCGGTTCCATCGGCAACGCAGGAAGCGTCGATGGGCTTCCAGTCGACGCCTGAGAATACCGACGCTATCGGCGCGATGATTATCGACCAGACCCGGCCAGCGTCAGCTTACTGACGCCAAAAACAGTTTCCAAGCCCGCCATGGCAGCATGGCGGGCTCGGTGCGTATGCGGCATGTTTCAAAGCGCGCGGAAAAATCCTAGATCAGTGCGATGTCGAAGCGAATCGCCGGTCCCGAGATCGAACGCCTGATCCAGCTCCTGGCCAAGGTGCCGGGGCTAGGGCCGCGTTCGGCCAGGCGTGCGGCACTGCACCTCATCAAGAAGAAGGAGCAGCTTTTGTCGCCGCTCGCCGCCGCCATGGCTGAAGCCGCCGACAAGGTGCGCATCTGCACGACCTGCGGCAACGTCGATACCTCCGACCCTTGCATGATCTGCACCGATCCGCGCCGCGATGCCTCGACGCTGATCGTCGTCGAGGATGTCTCCGACCTCTGGGCGCTGGAGCGGGCGGCGGCCATGAATGTGCGCTACCACGTGCTCGGCGGCACGCTATCGCCGCTCGACGGCATCGGCCCCGACCAGCTCAATGTCCGCTCGCTGGTCGACCGCGTCGCCGGCGGCGAGGTGAAGGAGGTGATCCTCGCCGTCAACGCCACGGTCGAGGGCCAGACGACGGCGCATTATCTCACCGACCAGCTCTCGGGTTTCGAGATCAAGGTCACCAGACTTGCGCATGGCGTGCCGGTCGGCGGCGAACTCGACTATCTGGATGAGGGGACGCTGGCGGCGGCCTTGCGCTCGCGGACGGCGTTTTGACGCAATTGGCGGGCAGGATGTGCGACATGAAAGCTTCGCATTCTTCGAGGTTTGCGCCAAACACCCCCCTCTGTCCTGCCGGACATCTCCCCCTCAAGGGGGGAGATCAGCAGCTTCTCGGGCGGCATTCTTCTTTCAACGCTGGTGGTTGGCGAAAACCGAAGCGACAGCCAATCTCCCCCCTTGAGGGGGAGATGTCCGGCAGGACAGAGGGGGGCGCGACAGAACGCGGATCTTTTGGATTGGCGCTCGTTGCGCTTCTCGCATCCCTCGTTGCCCTGCTTTTTGTAGCCCCCGCCTCCGCCGCCAAAATCGACGACCAGTTCCGCGCCTGGCTGAAAACCGATCTCTGGCCGGAAGCCCAGACCAAAGGCATCTCCAAATCCACCTTCGACGCCGCTTTCGACGGCGTGAAGCCGAACCTCAAATTGCCCGACCTCGTCCTGCCCGGCGAGAAACCCAAAACTCCGCAAAAACAGCATCAGGCCGAGTTCGGTTCGCCCGGCGCCTATTTCGCCGAAAAGACGGTGCGCGCCGTCACGTCAGGTGGGCGCACGCGCGAGGCGGCCAACGCCAAGACGCTGGCTGCGATCGAAAAGCGCTACGGTGTCCCGGGCGAGATACTGTTGGCGATCTGGGGCCGCGAGACCGGCTTCGGCGCGGCGAAAATGCCCTACGACGCCTTCGAGGTTCTCGGCACCAAGGCGTTCATGTCGACCAAGAAGGACTTCTTCCGCACCGAGGTACTGGCGGCGCTCGAGATCGTCGAGCATGGGTTGGCGCCGGTCGGCGCCATGAAATCGTCCTGGGCCGGCGCGCTCGGCCAGCCGCAATTCATGCCGACCTCGTTCCTGAAGCACGCCGTCGACTACGACGGTGATGGGCACCCGGACATCTGGAATTCGACGCCGGACGTGCTGGCCTCGATCGCCAACTATCTCGTCCACTATGGCTGGGTGAAGGGGCGTGGCTGGGGTTTCGAGGTGACGGTTCCGGAAAGCGTTTCCTGCTCGCTCGAAGGTCCCGACCAGGGCAAGAAGATCTCAGCCTGGGCGGCGATGGGAATCAGCCGCGTCGGCGGCAAAGCCTTTCCGGCCAACGAACCGAAGGCGGAAGGGTTCCTTTTGATGCCGGCCGGACGCAGCGGTCCGGCCTTCATCGCCACGACAAATTTCTACGTGCTGAAGCAATACAACACCAGCGACCTCTACGCCCTGTTCATCGGCCATGGCGCTGACCGCATCGCCCATGGCGATGCTGATTTCGTCGGCAGCTGGGGTGCGGTCGGCGGCCTGCATCGTTCCGACATCGCCGCGCTGCAACGGGCGCTGGAGGCCAAGGGCTACGATGTCGGCAGCGCCGACGGCCTGCCCGGCTTCAAGACCCGCCGCTCGATCGGCAGCTGGCAGGAAAAGAACGGCCGCCCCGCCACCTGCTTCCCCGACGCCGATCTGGTTGCTGCCATCAAGTAACACCGAAAAGAGCAGATTTTTCCCCATCGGCGGCTGCAATTGGCTCGCCCATGCTTCGACGCGCACAGCATATTCCGGTCCAGTATGCCGGCTCGCAAAAATGCCCGTTGCCGGTTGGAGGGCTGCCGGATAGGGTGTTGACCAACTGGAAAAAAATCAACACGGTATGGGGTCTAACGGTCGTCCTCCGGCCGCGAAAAAGATTACTGCAGCCCTGAGCCGGGAACTCGGGGTCAACAATCAACAAAACAGGGAACAATCATCATGATGATGGAAAAGTTTGCTCTACGTTCGCGCGTCTGGCTCGCAGGTGCTGCCATGTCCGCTCTGCTCATTGGCGTCGCGCCGGCCTTTGCCGTGACCCCCGCCGACACGCTGGTCGAAGGTTTTGCCATCGACGACATCATCTCCATGGATCCGGGCGAGGCGTTCGAACTGTCGACCGCCGAAGTCACCGGCAACACCTATGATCTGCTGGTCCGCCTCGACCTCAGCGACACCTCCAAGGTCAAGGGCGACCTTGCCGAGAGCTGGACCGTCTCCGACGACGGCCTGGTCTATACGTTCAAGCTCAAGCCCGGCCTAAAGTTCGCTTCGGGCAATCCACTGACGGCCGCCGATGTCGCCTATTCCTTCGAGCGCGCCATCAAGCTGGATAAGCCGCCGGCATTCATCATCAACCAGTTCGGCATCAGCGGCGACAATGTTGCCGACAAGGCCAAGGCCGTCGACGATACCACCTTCCAGTTCACCGTCGACAAGGCCTATGCGCCGAGCTTCGTGTTAAACTGCCTGTCGGCAACGGTCGCTTCGGTCGTCGACGCAAAGCTGGTCAAGGAACATGTCGCCGCGGTGACGCCGAGTGCCGACTACAAATGGGACAACGATTTCGGCAACGCCTTCCTGAAGACCGGTTATGCCGGCTCCGGCGCCTACAAGCTGCGCGAATGGCGGGCCAATGAGGTCGTCGTGCTGGAGCGCAACGACAATTACAATGGCGAGAAGGCCAAGCTCGCCCGCGTCATCTACCGCAACATGAAGGAAAGCTCGGCACAGCGCCTGGCGCTCGAAGCAGGCGACATCGACGTTGCCCGCAACCTCGAGCCGAACGATCTCGACGCCATCGCCAAGAATGCCGATCTCACCACGACCAGCGCGCCGAAGGGCACGGTCTTTTACATCAGTCTCAACCAGAAGAATCCGAACCTCGCCAAGCCCGAGGTTCGCCAGGCGTTCAAATATCTGGTCGACTACGATGCGCTGAGCACGACCATCCTCAAGGGCATTGGCGAGATTCACCAGACCTTCCTGCCCAAGGGCGTGCTGGGCGAACTGGACGAAAATCCGTTCAAGTTCGACGTCGCCAAAGCCAAGGAACTGCTGACCAAGGCCGGCCTGGCCGACGGCTTCAGCGTAACCATGGACGTACGCACGGGACAGCCGACAACGGGCATGGCGGAATCGATCCAGCAGACGCTTGGCCAAGCCGGCATCAAGCTGGAAATTATCCCGGGCGACGGCAAGCAGACGCTGACCAAATACCGCGCCCGCAATCATGACATCTATATCGGCCAGTGGGGCCAGGACTATTTCGATCCGAACTCCAACGCCCAGACCTTTGCCTCAAACCCGGACAATTCGGATGAAGGCAAGACCAAGACGCTGGCCTGGCGCAATGCCTGGGACATCCCGGACCTGACAAAGCAGACCGAAGCAGCCTTGCTGGAGAAGGATGCCGGCAAGCGCGCCGATATGTACAAGAGTCTTGAAAAGACGATCCTCGACACCAGCCCCTTCGTCATCATCCACCAGCAATTGGAAGTGGCAGGCCTGCGCAAAAACCTGAAAGGCTTTGCGCTCGGTCCGAGCTTCGACACCAACTTCGTCGGCCCGGTCTCCAAGGAATAGCGCCGGCGGACGCGCCCTGATGAGCGCGATTGAAAACCAGGCGACGGCGGGGCAGGGAAGCGCCCGCGCCGTCGCTATCTTGTTGGCGATCGGCCGCTTCCTGGTCATCGCCGTCACCACCTATCTCGGCCTGCTCGCGGTGACCTTTTTCATCGGCCGCGTCATCCCGATCGATCCGGTGCTGGCGGTGCTCGGCGACCGCGCACCGGCCAATGTCGTCGAGCGCACCCGCCGCGAGATGGGGCTCGATCTTCCGTTGATCGAGCAATTCTATATCTATCTCAAGCATGCGCTGAACGGTGATTTCGGCACCTCTGTGCTGACCACCAATCCTGTGATGACCGACATCCGCCGTGCCTTTCCGGCAACGATCGAACTGGCGACTTTGGGCACTCTGATAGGCTCGTTGATCGGCGTGCCGCTCGGCGTGCTGGCAGCGGTAAAACGCGGCAGTCTCATCGACCAGATCGTTCGCATTGTCGGCCTGATTGGCTATTCCGTGCCTATCTTCTGGATCGGGCTTTTGGGGCTTGTCCTGTTCTACGCCAAGCTCCAATGGGTGGCTTTTCCTGGCCGCCTCGACATCGTCTACGAGTACACATTCACACCGATCACCGGCTTCTACCTGCTCGACGCCGCGCTGCAGGGCCAGTGGGATGTCTTCTACGACGCTTACCGCCACATCATCCTGCCGGCAGGGCTGCTGGGCTATTTCTCGCTCGCCTATATCAGCCGAATGACGCGCTCCTTCATGCTGAATGAGCTGTCGCAGGAATACATCGTCGCCGCGCGCGCCAAGGGCCTGTCTGAAACGCGAATCATCTGGGGCCATGCGCTGCGCAACGCCGCGGTGCCGATGGTCACGGTGATCGCGCTGTCCTATGCCGGGCTGCTCGAAGGTTCGGTGCTGACCGAGACGGTGTTCTCCTGGCCCGGCATCGGCCTCTACATCACCAATTCGCTGCAGAACGCCGACATGAACGCCGTGCTCGGCGGCACCATCGTCATCGGTTCGGTGTTCATCGGCATCAATCTCCTGTCCGACGTTCTCTACAAGGTGCTCGATCCGAGGACGAAGACAGGATGAGCGCCGAAGCAATCCAAACGCGCCGCGATTGGCTGCTCAGCGATCGGCCGGCCTCGCGCATGCAGGCACGGCTCGGCCGCGCCTACGTCGCTTGGCGGCGCTTTTCCGCCAACCGGCTGGCGTTTCTCGGCCTGCTCATCATCATCGCGCTGCTGCTGGTCGCCGCCTTTGCCGATGTGCTGGCGCCCTATTCGCCGACCATCGGCGATCTCAAGAATGCCCGGCTTTTGGCGCCGAGTGCGGCGCATTGGTTCGGCACCGACGATCTCGGCCGCGATATCTATTCGCGCATTCTTTTCGGCTCACGCTGGACTCTCTATGTCGTCATTCTCGTCGCCGTCATAGCGGCCCCCATCGGCCTTTTGGTCGGCACCGTCGCCGGCTATGCCGGCGGCTGGACCGATGCCATTCTGATGCGCATTACCGACATCTTCCTCGCCTTCCCCAAGCTGATCCTGGCGCTGGCCTTTGTCGCGGCCCTTGGCCCCGGCATCGAAAACGCGGTGATGGCCATCGCCATCACCTCGTGGCCGCCTTACGCCCGAATTGCCCGCGCCGAAACGATGACCGTGCGCAATTCCGATTACATCAAGGCGGTGCAATTGATGGGCGCCTCGCCGTTCCGCATCGTGCTGCGCCACATCATGCCGCTCTGCATCTCTTCGCTCATCATCCGGGTGACGCTCGACATGGCCGGCATCATCCTCACCGCCGCCGGCCTCGGCTTCCTCGGCCTCGGCGCCCAGCCGCCGCTGCCGGAATGGGGCACGATGATCGCGTCCGGCCGCCGCTTCGTGCTCGACCAATGGTGGGTGGCCGGCGCGCCGGGCTTCGCCATCCTCATCGTCAGCCTCGGCTTCAACCTGCTTGGCGACGGCCTGCGCGATGCGCTCGATCCCCGGAGTGGCGACCAATGAGCGGTGACCAATGAGTGGCGCACTTCTCGATGTCGACGACCTGCGCGTCGATTTCCCGACTCGGACCGGCCTCATCCAGGCGGTGCGCGGCGTCACTTTTTCGCTCGGCCGAGAGCGGCTGGGCATTGTCGGCGAAAGCGGTTCCGGCAAGTCGCAGACCGGCCGCGCCATCATGGGGCTGACGCCGCCGCAGGCTCTGGTGTCGGCCAAGAAGCTTGCCTTGGACGGCATCGATCTTTTGGACATACCGGCCCGTCAGCGCCGGGCGCTGCGCGGCAAACGCATCGCCATGATCCTGCAGGATCCGAAATATTCGCTCGACCCCGTGATGAGCATCGGCCGCCAGATCGTCGAGACGCTGCGCACGCATGAAAAGGTCTCCAAGGCCGAAGCGCGCGAGCGGGCGCTGGCCATGCTGGAAGCTGTGCAGATCCGCGATCCCTCGCGTGTCTTCGACCTGCATCCGCACGAGGTGTCCGGCGGGATGGGCCAGCGCGCCATGATCGCAATGATGCTGATCGCCGGACCGGAACTGATGATCGCCGACGAGCCGACCTCGGCGCTCGACGTCACCGTTCAGCTCGATGTGCTCGGCATCCTCGACCGCTTGGTCAGTGAGCGCGGCATGGGTCTGATCTTCATCTCGCACGATCTGCGGCTGGTCGCCTCCTTCTGCGACCGCGTCATCGTCATGTATGCCGGCAAGGTGGTCGAGCAGCTCAAGGCGTCGGAGCTGCGCGACGCCCAGCATCCCTACACGCGCGGCCTGCTCAACTGCATGCCCAGGATCGGTTACGAACGCCACCCGCTGCCGGTGCTCGACCGCAAGCCGGAGTGGGCGGCATGACGCCAGCCATTTCGATTGAAGGGCTGGAGGTGGTGTTCGACCGTTTTCGCGCGCTGAAAGGGGCGAACCTCGAGGTGAAGTCCGGCGAATCCTTCGGCCTGGTCGGCGAGAGCGGTTCCGGCAAGTCGACGCTGCTCAAAGCCATTGCCGGCCTGGTGCCGGCCAAATCCGGCACTATCACGGTCAACGGCAAGACGCTGGGAGCGCGCCGCGACAAGGCTTTTTATCGCGAAGTGCAGATGGTCTTCCAGGACCCGTATGGTTCGCTGCACCCGCGCCAGACCGTCGACCGCCTGCTGCAGGAACCGCTCGCCATTCACGGCTTTGCCGATGGCGAGCAACGCATCCAGCGCGCCCTTGACGAGGTCGGATTAGGCAACGGTTTCCGTTTCCGCTACGCGCACCAGCTCTCCGGAGGTCAGCGTCAGCGCGTGGCGATCGCGCGGGCGCTCATCCTCGAACCGTCGATACTGCTGCTCGACGAACCGACATCGGCGCTCGACGCTTCGGTGCAGGCCGAAGTGCTCAACCTGCTCGAAGAAATTCGCCGGCGGCGCAAGCTGACCTTCCTGATGGTCAGCCACGACCTCGCCATCATCACCCATATGTGCGAGCGCCTGATGGTGATGCAGAATGGCGAAGCGGTGGAAAATCTCACCGCGGGCCAGCTGATCGGGCATCGGGTGGAGAAGGATTATACGCGCAATCTGTTGAGGGCGAGCGAGGGGTTTGTGCGGACCGCTTGAATCTGGGGTTTCCTATGGCGGAATGGAAGTTCGAAGACCCACCCAACGTCGCGGTGTGGTCGGACACAAGCATATTTAAACGTGGTGACTGGATCGCATACGTTGTGCACGAAGCTGATGACGACGATAACCACAACGATGAGGGTGGCAGTTGGCAATTTCATAGCAGCGACAAGAAAAATCGAGATGAACCCGAGATAATGCTCGTCAGCCTCCAGAATGTGGTTCAGCGGGATGAGAGCATCCTGGAATTGGCCGATTTGCCAAAAGGCTGGCATGCTTGGCGCGATTCAAAATTGTCGCCCTGGCAGCGCGCTAAATCACTCCCTGTACCCTCCAACGACAACGAGTGATGCAGCAGGGCTAAGTCGAGCTTTGCGCCAGTTCGCCGTTCTCCGGAACAGATGGTTCGTCCCCCTGCTTAGGCTCCTTGATCCTGAACCACGTCACATAAAGCGCCGGCAGGAATAGCAGCGTGATCGCCGTGCCGGCGATGATGCCGCCCATCATGGCGTAGGCCACCGGGCCCCAGAACACTTCGCGCGCGATCGGGATCAGCGCCAGGCTGGCGGCCGCGGCCGTCAGCGCGATCGGCCGCATGCGGTGCTCGGTCGCTTCGATACGGCTTCCCAGCGGTCTTGGCCCTCGGCCACCAGATCCTTGATCTGCACGATCAGGATCACCTGAGTTGCGGATCAGGATGCCGATCAGCGCCAGGACGCCCAGAATGGCGACGAAGCCGAGCGGTGCGCCGCTCGGCACCAGGGCCGCGACCACGCCGATCAGGCCGAGCGGCGCCACCGCACCACCAGGAACAGGCGCTGAAAACTTTGCAACTGGATCATCAGGATGGTCGCCATCACGAACAGCATCAGCGGCACCACCGCTGCGATCGGTCCCTGGCTTTTTGCGCTTTCTTCGACCGAGCCGGCGGTTGCAACGGAATAGCGGGCGGCAGTTTGGCGATGAAGGCGTCGACCGACGGCTTCATCAATTCGTTGACGACGGTGGCCGGCAGCACGTCGCCAACGAGGCCCGCGCGAACGGTGATCGTCGGGATGCGGTTGCGCCACCACACAGTCGGCTGTTCGAGGTCGTAGCGGAAGTCGCCGCTGCCGCGAGCGGGATCGCTTCGCCGTTCCCGGTGACGGGTGAGCTGTCACGGACTGCCCCGTACGTGTATCGGTCGGCTGGTTAAGACCGGTCGTCGAAGTGGCCCGCATCGACGACAGGCCCAATCGCCCGGCGGCGGTGCCAACTTGAGGAAAACGTGAAATAAGGTCAGAAGAGGCCTTGGCATTCATCTAACGAGAACGGGCGTCGGCCCGATGAGGGACGAAATGAAGAACGCAGCCATTTCCGAGCGCAAGAACCAGTCGATCTCGCGCGGCGTCGGCATGACGACGCAGATCTATGCCGACCGCGCCGAGAATTCGGAGATCTGGGATGTAGAAGGCCGCCGATTCATCGATTTCTCCTCGGGCATCGCCGTCGTCAACACCGGCCACCGCCATCCCAGGGTGATCGAGGCGGTCAAGGCACAGCTCGACCGCTTCACCCATACCTGCCACCAGGTCGTGCCCTATGAGAGCTATGTGCGGCTGGCCGAACGGCTGAACGGCATGCTGCCCGGCAAGTTCGAGAAGAAGACCATCTTCGTCACCACGGGCGCTGAAGCCGTCGAGAACGCCATCAAGATCGCCCGCAACGCCACTGGCCGCCAAGCCGTCATCGCCTTTGCCGGCGGCTTCCACGGCCGCACCTTCATGGGCATGGCGCTGACCGGCAAGGTCGTGCCCTACAAGGTCGGCTTCGGCGCCATGCCGGGCGACGTCTACCACGCGCCGTTTCCGGTGCCGCTGCACGGCGTGTCTACAGCCGATTCGCTGGCCGCACTCGACAAACTGTTCAAGGCCGATGTCGATCCGGCTCGCGTTGCCGCCATCATCATCGAGCCGGTCCAGGGCGAGGGCGGCTTCTACGACGCGCCGCGCGAATTCCTGACGGCGCTGCGCAAGCTCTGCGACCAGCACGGCATGCTGCTGATCGCCGATGAGGTGCAGACCGGCTTTGCCCGCACCGGCAAGATGTTCGCCATGGATCATCATGAGGTCGCGGCCGACATTACCACCATGGCGAAAAGCCTGGCCGGCGGCTTCCCGCTGGCGGCGGTCACCGGCCGCGCCGAGATCATGGATGCGCCCGGTCCTGGCGGGCTCGGCGGCACCTATGGCGGCAGCCCGATCGGTGTCGCCGCGGCACACGCCGTGCTCGACGTAATCGAGGACGAAAAGCTGTGCGACCGCGCCAATACGCTGGGCGCCCGGCTGAAACAGCGGCTGCAGTCGATCCGCGACGATGTGCCCGAGATTGTCGACATCAGGGGTCTCGGCTTCATGAACGCGGTCGAGTTCAACGACGTCAAGAAGGGCCTGCCGTCGGCCGAGATCGCCAATGCGATCCGGCTGAAGGCGCTCGACAAGGGGCTGATCCTGCTGACCTGCGGCGTCTACGGCAACGTCATCCGTTTCCTGGCTCCGATCACCATCCAGGACAATGTCATGAACGAGGCGCTCGACATTCTGGAAAGCTCGATCCGCGAAGTCTGCGCTGCCTAGCGCAAAACCCTACCTCCCCCTTGTGGGGAGGTCGGACCGCAGGTCCGGGTGGGGGGCCTCGCGCCGACCCCAACCCCGCTGCTTCGCAGCGACCCTCCCCACAAGGGGGAGGGTAAGTGCGTCTAGCCCGCAGCCCGTGCCGGCTCATCCTGCTGGAACGCGGCCAGCGCCGCCTTCAGCCCGTCAGGTCCCTCAGCAATCGTCTGCGCCATCGGCGAAAACCCGGCCCCGAGCATTTTTCGGCCCAGCATATGGTCGCCCGGCCTGTTGACGGATTCGATGCCGAGCAGCCGGCTTCCAGCATAGTGGTAGATCGAGAACTTGTTCTCAGCGAGGTCGCCCAGCACGACATGGCTGTCGCCGCCCGAGGTCAGCCCGACCATCTGCAGTTTCATGTCGCCGATGTCAGACCAGAACCACGGCACCGCCGCATAGGCGTCCGTATGGCCGGTGATCGTGCGTGCGGCAAGCCGCGCCTGGTCGGTGGCGTTCTGCACGGATTCCAGCCGCACGTCGCCGCCGGTCGACCAGTGGCGGTAGGAAGCGGCGTCGCCGATGGCCAGAATATCAGGCACTGAGGTGCGCATCTGTTGGTCGACGCGGATGCCATTGGCGACAGTCAGTCCGGCAGCCTGCGCAAGTTCGACATTCGGCACGGCGCCGATGCCGACGATGACCATGCGCGCGAGCAGCCTTTCGCCGGTGGAGGTGATGGCGGCGCAGACATGGCCGTTTTCGCCTTCCAACCTGGCAATGGTGGTGCCGGTGAGGATACGCACGCCGATCGCCTCCAGCCGCTGGCGGACATGGCTCGCCACCACCGGCGCTACCGCCCGGCCAAGCAGCCGGTCGACGGCCTCGACCACGATGACATTGCGGCCGGCGGCCCTCAGCGTTGCCGCGATCTCCAGCCCGATGAAGCCGCCGCCGAGGATGACCACGTCTTCGCTTTGGGCGCTGAGCGCGCGGATCAGCCGCGCATCGGCGATCGAGCGCAGCGACAGCACGCCCGAGAGGTCGGCGCCCGGCAGCGGCAGAAGCCGCGGCCGCGAACCGGTGGCCAGGATGAGCCGGTCGAACGGCAGCACGCCGCCGCCCGCTACCTCCAGCTTGCAGCCTGCCGTATCGAGGCTGTCTATTCGGATGCCCGGCCTGAAGTCGATGGCGCTGCCGGTGTAAAAGGCCTCGCCGCGCAAGGGTTGCGGCTTGGCATCGGCGTCCTTGATGAAGGTCTTCGACAGCGGCGGCTTGTGATAGGGCAGATCGGTTTCGTCGCCGATCAGTATGACAGGCCCGTCATANGAAGGTCTTCGACAGCGGCGGCTTGTGATAGGGCAGATCGGTTTCGTCGCCGATCAGTATGACAGGCCCGTCATAGCCTTCCTCGCGCAGGCTGGCGGCCGCTTGCACGCCCGCATGACCCGCACCGACAATGACGACCCCGTTCTTCATCGCAACCCGAATTCCTGTTTCAAATCTGGAGCATGATGCCGAAAAGTGTGAAGCGGTTTTCGGACAACATCATGCTTTGATTGTGAGCCGTTCCGCCAGATGGCGATTGTCTGCCGCCGTCGCAAGAGCCCCGGTCCGGGTCGCACCCGGAACGGTCGCTTGTCAATCGCGGCGTCTCTCACCTTGGCTGCTGGCTACGATTTAAAGTTGATAGTGCTAGTTTAGAATAATTCTAAACTGTTGTTTCAATTGGATTTTCCAGGGTTGACCAGTTGACTTCCGGCCTCGCCATCGTTTTATGGAGGCTCGCGCGTCAGCGCATCCCTTTGATGTTTGGGCCTTGAACCCGTTCGATTGGAGGCATTTGGTGTCTTTCTCCCGTGAGCCGCAGAGCGGCGCGGCATCTGTGGTGTCCTACGGCATGCCTATGTCCCGGCACCGTTTGGCACGCGCGCCTTTTACCGAATCCCCTTTCAACTGGAGAATGATGATGACAGCGCGATATGGCGGCAGGCTGGCCGCGATCGGTGCCACGGCTATGTTGACGGCGGCGGTTTTCATCCTGCCGGCCAAAGCGGCGGAGATCGATGCCAAGGCGGTCATCAAGACCTATTCCGACATCGCGCTGGCCAAGTACGAGGATTCGCTGACCACGGCGCAGGCGCTCGACAAGGCTGTCGACGCGCTGCTTGCCAACCCGTCGGCGGACACGCTGAATGCCGCCCGCGATGCCTGGAAGGCGTCGCGCGTGCCCTACCAGCAGACCGAGGTCTACCGCTTCGGCAACAAGATCGTCGACGACTGGGAAGGCAAGGTGAACTCCTGGCCGCTGGACGAAGGGCTGATCGACTACGTCGCCAAGAGCTACGGCACCGAGTCCGACGCCAACGCGCTCTACACCGCCAATGTCATCGCCAACAAGGAAATCGACATCAACGGCAAGAAGGTCGACGCCTCCAGGCTGACGCCGGAATTCCTCTCCGGCACGCTGCAGGAGGCCGGCGGCATCGAGGCCAATGTCGCCACCGGTTATCACGCCATCGAATTCCTGCTCTGGGGCCAGGATTTGCACGGCACCGGCCCGGGCGCCGGCGAGCGTCCGTACACCGACTACGACCTCAAGAACTGCACCGGCGGCAATTGCGATCGCCGGGCCGAGTATCTGAAGTCGGCCAGCGATCTTCTGGTCTCCGACCTGCAGGAGATGGTCGGCAACTGGAAGGAAGACGGCGCCGCCCGCAAGAACCTCGTCGATGGCCAGCCGAACACCGCTATCTCGGTGATTTTCACCGGCATGGGCTCGCTGTCCTACGGCGAACTGGCCGGGGAGCGCATGAAACTCGGCCTGCTGCTGCACGATCCCGAAGAGGAGCACGACTGCTTCTCGGATAATACCTACAACTCGCATCTCTATGACGCCATCGGCATCCGCGCCGCCTATCTCGCCAGCTACACGCGCATCGACGGCACCGTCGTTTCAGGCCCGTCGGTGCACGATATGGTCAAGGCGGCCGATCCGGCGATCGACAAGGAACTGTCCGACAAGCTCGATGTCTCGGTCGCCAAGATGGAGGCGATCAAGGCGCGGGGAGTGGCCGGCGAGGCCTACGACCAGCAGATCGCCGAGGGCAACACCGAAGGCAATGCTACCGTGCAGGCGGCAATCGACGCGCTGGTCGACCAGACCAAGTCGATCGAACGCGCCGTCGGCGCGCTGAAGCTGAACAACATAGCCTTCGAGGGGTCCGACAGCCTCGACGCACCGGACAAGGTGTTCAAGTAGCCGCGAGCATGACCCCGAAAAGTGGAAGCCGGTTTTCGGAAAAGGTCATGCTCAACTAAGACGTACCACCAGCCAAACGGCGCGGAGGGGCGCCGTCAGCCAGAGCCAATCCATGCTGATCTGCCATTGCAACATCATCACCGAAAAGGAGATTGAGCAGACGATCGTCGATCTGCTGGATCAGGACCCCTGGCAACTGATCGTGCCGGCGAAGGTCTATCACACGATGCAAAAGCGCGGTCGCTGTTGCGGCTGCTTCCCAAATGTGGTCGAAACGATCATTCGGGTCACCGAAAATTACCACACCCGTTCGGAGGCGAGCGGCGTGGACATCGTTTCACACCTGGATCGCGTCAGAGGCCTGCGCGTCCAATATGGGAGCAGAATCCATGAAAGGCGAACCGCAGATCATCGAGCGGCTTAACGAGGCTCTGTTCCTGGAGCTTGGCGCCGTCAATCAATACTGGGTACATTTCCGCCTGCTCGAAGATTGGGGATATGCCAAGCTGGCAAAGAAGGAACGCGCCGAATCGATCGAGGAGATGCACCATGCCGACCGGCTGGTGGCCCGTATCATCTTCCTCGAAGGGCATCCCAATTTGCAGTCCGTGGCGCCGTTGCGCATCGGCCAGAACGTCAAGGAAGTGCTCGAATCCGATCTCGCCGGCGAATATGACGCACGCACCGCCTACAAGCGTTCGCGCGAGATCTGCAACGAAGCCGGCGACTACGTGACGATGAAGCTGTTCGAGGAATTGCTGGCGGATGAGGAAGGTCACATCGACTTCCTCGAGACGCAGCTCGACCTCCTTGCCTCGATCGGCGAGGAAAAATACGGCCAGCTCAACGCCGCATCGGCGGACGAGGCGGAATAGGACCATGCAGGAATGCGGCGCCCCATAGATATTCTGCGCCGCTTGCGGCGGGCCGCCGGCCCGCTGCTCCTCAAAAACCCGCGATATCAGGCCTTTCGCGGGCTTTCGGTTGTAACCCTGGCGGCAATTTTGGCCCCGGCCCTGGCCGGATCGTCGGAACCGGTCGGCCTCGCCACGAGCCGCACCGACCTGACGCCGAAGGACCAGGCCCGCGTCCTTGCCGTTACCAGGCCAACCCAGGATTTCTCCAAGCCCGAATCCTTCGAAACGATGCAAGGCGGCGCCGGCACGTCGCGCAAGCAGGTCGACCGCGACGCCTTCTCGCAACCCTCTGAAAACATTACCTTCGAGGAACAGGGCAATTTCAAGCTCGGCAATGCGCTTTTCCGCAAGAACTGGGTGTCGTCGCCATCCTCGACCCAGGCCTCGGACGGTCTCGGACCCCTGTTCAACGAGCGCGCCTGCCAGAATTGCCATTTGAAGGATGGCCGCGGCCGCCCGCCGGCCGCCGACAGCCGCACCACGTCGATGTTCCTGCGGCTAGCGCGCGATGCGAGCACGGCCGAGGAAAAGACCGAGATCGCCGCGCACAAGGTGCTGAACTTCCCCGATCCGGTCTACGGCGCGCAGTTGCAGGAACTGGCAGTGCCCGGCCTCAAGGGCGAAGGCCGCATGTATGTCGATTATCGCGAGGAAAAGGTCACGCTCGGCGACGGTAGCATCGTTTCGCTGCGCAAGCCGAGCTATTCGGTCGACGGGCTTGGCTACGGCCCGCTTGACCCGCGCACCACGCTGTCGCCACGTCTGACCCCGCCCATGATCGGCCTTGGCCTGATCGAACAGATCGCGCCGGCCGACATCCTTGCCCATGCCGATCCCGACGACCGCGACGGCGTTTCCGGCAAGCCCAACATGGTGCGTGACCTCAGCAGCGGGCAATTGACGCTTGGCCGCTTCGGTTGGAAGGCGCAGACCGCATCGATCCGCCAGCAGGCGGCGGACGCCTTTGCCGGCGATATCGGCATTTCGACGCCGGAAGAGCCCAGCCACTGGGGCGATTGCACCGCAGCCGAAGAGGCCTGCTTAGCCATGCCCAATGGCGTGCAGAAGCGGCTCGGCCCGGTCGAGGCGCCACCACCGGTGATGGACCTCGTCACCTTCTATTCACAGAACCTTGCGGTGCCGGCGCGGCGCGATGTCGGCGCACCCGCCGCGCTCGCCGGCAAGAAGCTGTTCTACGAGATGGGCTGCATTGCCTGCCATACGCCGAAATTCGTCACCATGCGCGGGAACAAGGCGCAGGCGTTCCAACTGATCTGGCCCTATTCCGACTTTCTGCTGCACGACATGGGGCCTGGCCTTGCCGACGGCCAGGCGGTGGGCGATGCCACGGGCAGTGAATGGCGCACCCCGCCGCTATGGGGCATCGGCCTGACAAAGACCGTCAACGGCAACGCTTTCTTCCTGCATGACGGGCGTGCGCGCACGCTTACCGAAGCGATCCTGTGGCATGGCGGCGAGGGGCAGAAGGCGCGCGATCGCTTTGCCGCCGCCAATACGGCCGACCGCGATGCTCTCATCAAATTCCTGGAGTCATTCTGATGCTCAAGCGGGTTTTGCCTGTTCTACTCCTCCCATTGGCTCTGTTCGGTGCGTCCCCGGCATCGGCCTCGGTGAAAGCCTCCGATGTCATTCAAAGAGCGATCGACGGATTTGTCCACCCCGCCTATGCCAGCCTGCATGGCCATGCCGGCACCTTGGCGAAGGCCATGGACGCGCTCTGCCAGGCGCCGTCGCAGGGCAACCTCGATGCCGCGCATGCCGGATTCTCGGCCACGGTCGCAGCCTGGTCGTCGGCTGAAATCATCGGCTTCGGGCCAATCAAGGAGAACAACCGGCTGGAGCGCATGCTCTACTGGCCGGACCGAAAGAGCATCGGCCTGAAGCAGGTGCAGGCGGCGCTGGCCGGCAAGGATCCGACCGCCACCGATCCGGCGCAGCTGGCGGGCAAGAGTGTCGCGATGCAGGGATTAGGGGCGCTTGAGTTCGTGCTTTACGGCGACGGCGCCGAGACGCTCGTCGGCAAGGACGAGCCCTATCGCTGCGCCTATGGCGCGGCAGTCGCCAAGAACATCGAGACCATGGCGGCCGATGTCGACGCGGCCTGGAAAAAACCGGACGGTTTTGCAGCCTTGTGGGCTAATCCCGGACCCGACAATGCGCTTTACCGCGACGGCACCGAAGCGGTGACCGAACTGGTCGGCGTCTTCATCAACGAGCTGGAAATGCTCCGCGACGTGCGCCTCAAAGGTTTTCTCGGCGCCAAACCGCAGGGTGACAAGCCGAGGCAAGCGATCTACTGGCGCTCGCAAAACACCGGCCTTTCATTAGCCGGCAACCTCTCCGGCATTGATGCGCTGTTCCAGGCCTCGAAGCTCGGCGACGCGCTACCCGAGGATAGCAGATGGATGGCGGAATCCATCCATATCCAGCTCATCAATGGCGTTGCCACTGCCAAATCCATCCAGGGTCCGATCGACAAGACGCTGGCCGATCCCGCGGAGCGCGGAAAACTCGAACATTTCGCGCTGATCACCTCCAGCCTGTCGGGCTTGATCGGCACCCGGCTAACCGCCGAGTTCGGCCTGACCGCCGGCTTCTCCTCGCTCGACGGAGACTGATCATGAGGACGCCGCTGATCGACCGCCGCGATTTTCTCAGGGCTGCCGGCGCCGGCTTCGTCGCGGCAATGGCGCCGCGGGCCTGGGCGGACACGCCCGCCGCCGATGCCGTCTTTGCCACCGCCTTCGTCAAGCGTGACGGCAGCTTTGGCGCCGCTGTGTTGTCGGACGACGGCAAAGTACTGCATGCCATCGATCTGCCCGACCGTGGCCACGATGTCACCTTCGATCCGGTATCGAAGCGCTCCGTGGTCTTCGCCAGGCAGCCCGGCACCTTCGCCGTGGTCTTCGACCACACCGGCCGCGAGGCGCCGCAGACCATCGCCAGCATCACCGGCCGGCATTTCTTCGGCCATGGTATGTTTTCCGCAGACGGCGCGCTGCTTTACGCCACCGAGAATGACTTCGACAATGCCGCCGGCGTCGTCGGGATCTACGACGCACGGGCCAAGTTCAGCCGCATAGGCGAGTTTCCGACCTATGGCATGGGGCCGCATGATCTCTTGCTGCTCGGAGACGGCCGGACGATCGCCATCGCCAATGGCGGCATCGAGACCCATCCCGACTATGGCCGCGCCGAGCTCAACATCGCCACCATGAAGCCGTCCTATGTGCTGGTCGATCGCACAACCGGCGATCTCATCGAAAAGCACGAACTGCCGCCGGCTCTGCACCAGCTGTCGATTCGCCACATGGATGCCGACCCCACAGGCACCATCTGGTTCGGCTGCCAGTACCGCGGGCCGGGCACCGAGCGGCCACCGCTGGTCGGCCGCGCCACGCGCGGCAAGGGGCTGCAGCTGCTCGACATGCCGCGGGACGTGCTATCCGGCTTCCGGAATTACATCGGCTCGGTCGCCGCCAACCCGATTGCCGGCACGGTCGCGGTGTCTTCGCCGGAAGGCAATTCGCTGGCCGTCATCGACGCCGCCAGCGGCAAGATCGTCGCCACCAAGGCGCTGGTCGAGGTCTGCGGCCTGGCGCCCGACGGCCCGGGCTTCATGGCAACCACGGGTGCCGGCGAAATCATCGAAGGCAGCGGCGCGACGCGCTCCGAGCCCGACTATGTCTGGGACAACCACATGCTGCGCATCGCGCCGGCGGCGTAAGCCGTCCGGCCTGCACCGAAGCGAAGCCACTTAACAATTTACGCGCCGGCTCTTGCGGCGGCGCGCCGTGGCGGGCAGAGGGAGACTGTTTTTCGAACCGGTCGCCCATGAAACTGCTCGCCATCGACTGTGCCGCCAATCTCTGCGCCGCTTGCGTCTATGACGCATCGGGCGGCAGAGAACTTGGCCGCTCGGTACTCGATCTCGGCAAAGGCCATGCCGAACACCTGATGGCTGTCATTGACGAAGCGCTGAAAGCGGACGGCACCGATTATGCCGGCCTTGGCGCCGTTGCGGTTTCCATCGGTCCGGGTTCCTTCACCGGCCTGCGGGTGGGCGTCTCGGCGGCGCGCGGCCTGGCGCTGGCGCTGAAGATCCCGGCGATCGGGGTAACGACACTGGAGGCGCTGGCGGCCGAGGCGAGGGCGGCATTTCCCGGCCGCCCGGTCCTGGCCGCTCTCGATGCCGGCCGCGAGGAAATCCATGCCGCGCTTTACGATGCGGAAGCGATTTTGCGCTATGGTCCGGCGGTGACCACACTTGCGCAAGCCGCGGGAATGGCGGCGGACAATCGTCCGGTGCTTGCCGGCACGGCCGCCGTGCAGATCGCAGCCGCGGCCGGTCGCGATTTCGATATCGGCCCGACGGCTGCCACCGCCGACATTGCCGCCTACGCCCGGCTCGCCGCTGCAAAAGGCGAGGGCGACAAGCCGAAGCCACTCTATCTGCGCGGCGCCGATGCCAAGGCGCAGGCCGGGTTCATCCTGTTGAGGCAGGAAAAGTGATGCGCATCCCTTTCCTCCAGCCGCGCCGCAGGGACTATGCGCTCGAGCCGCTGACCATCGCCGACAGCCCGGCAGCGTCGGTGCTGCACCGCGAGGATTTCGTCCGGCCCTGGACCGATGGCGAGTTCGCCGCGTTGCTCGAACAGGAAACCGTGTTCGGCTATGCCGCGCGCGAAATCGGCCAGGGCGCCAAGCCGCCGGTCGGCTTCGTGCTGGCCAGGCTTGCAGCCGGCGAGGGCGAGATTCTGACCGTGGCGGTGGCGCGCTCGCATCGCCGCCAGGGGCTCGGCTGGCAGTTGATGGACGCGGTACTGCGCGAATTGCATGCGCAGCGGGCCGAGGCGCTGTTCCTTGAGGTGGACGAGACCAATGTCGCTGCCATCGCCCTCTACCGGCGGCTGGGTTTCCGCCAGGTCGGCCACCGCGCCAATTATTACCGCTCGACCGAACATGGTCCTACCGGCGCGCTTGTCATGCGCCGCGATCTTCGCTAGCCAAAGTTTTGGGGCAGGGCCAAGCTGCATGATCGGAAAAATCAGGATTTTCCTGGCGCTGAGCCTCGTTGTCATCGGTTCGCTGGTCCTTGTGCCTTTGCAGCTGCTGTCGATGAAGACCGGAATCTGGCGCGAGACGGTCATTCTGAAGGCCTGGCACAGCCTCATCGTCCGGACGCTCGGCCTGCGCATCCATGTCAAAGGTGCGCTGTCCAGCCAGCGCCCGCTGCTGGTCGCCTCGAACCATATCTCCTGGACCGACATCATGGTGCTGGGCTCCTTTGCCGATGTGACCTTCATCGCTCGGGCGGACATGGAGGGATGGCCGCTGATCGGCTGGCTGTCGAAACTGCAGCGTACGGTCTTCATCGAACGCGAGCGCAAGCGGACAGCTGGCGACCAGGCCAGCGAGATCGCCAGCCGCATGGCCAAGGGCGACGCCATGGTGCTGTTTGCCGAGGGCTCTACCGGCGACGGCAACACCATCCTGCCGTTCAAGAGCACCTTGTTCGGCGCCGCCTCGATGGCGATTTCGGAAGGCGCGGCCGAGCAGGTCTTCATCCAGCCGCTGGCGATTGCCTACACGCGGGTGCACGGCGTGCCTCTCGGCCGTCGCCACCGGCCGCTCGCTGCCTGGATCGGCGATCAGGACCTGATGCCGCATCTCAAGGTGCTGATGGCCGAAGGCGCCATTGACGTCGAGGTGCATTTCGGCGAGCCCATCGCCTTTTCCAAGGGCTCGAACCGCAAGGAAACGTCGAGGCTGATGGAAAGCCAGGTGCGCGCCATGATGCAGGCCGCGCTCGCCGACCCGCGCCAGAGTCGGTAGCGCAACCTAGAATCGTCTGTTTTTTGTCACGGAAAGGCGTTAGAAGCCGCCGGATGGATTTGAACACGATAGAGCGGAACGAAACCGACAGCGCCTTGCAAAGCGCTGCTGTGGCGTCCGCCTCGGCCAAAAAGGTCTTCGTCAAGACCTATGGCTGCCAGATGAATGTCTATGACTCACAGCGCATGACCGATGCGCTGGCAGCCGACGGCTACACCGCGACCGATGTCATCGCCGACGCCGACCTGGTGCTGCTCAACACCTGCCATATCAGGGAGAAGGCGGCGGAAAAGGTCTATTCTGAGCTCGGCCGCATCCGCGACATGAAGGCTGAACGCGCAGCAGTTGGGCGCGAAATGCTGATCGGCGTCGCCGGTTGCGTCGCGCAGGCCGAAGGCGCGGAAATCATCCGCCGTTCGCCTGCTGTCGATCTGGTCATCGGCCCGCAGACCTATCACCGGCTGCCCGATGTGCTGGCCCGGGTGCGTGGCGGCGAGAAGATCGTCGAGACCGAATACGCCATCGAGGACAAGTTCGAGCATCTGCCGCAGCCGAAGCGTGCCGAAATGATCAAGCGCGGCGTCACCGCCTTCCTCACGGTGCAGGAAGGCTGCGACAAATTCTGCACCTTCTGCGTCGTGCCCTATACCAGGGGCTCGGAAGTGTCGCGGCCGGTGGCGCAGATCGTCGCCGAAGCCGAGCGGCTGGCCGATGCCGGTGTGCGCGAGGTGACGCTGCTGGGGCAGAACGTCAATGCATGGCACGGCAAGGGTGAGGATGGCATGGAATGGGGGCTTGGCCGTCTGCTGTTCCGGCTAGCCGAGATTCCCGGCTTGGCGCGGCTGCGCTACACCACCAGCCATCCGCGCGACATGGACGACGAATTGATCGCTGCCCATCGCGATCTCCCGGCTTTGATGCCTTATCTGCACCTGCCGGTGCAATCCGGGTCAGACCGCATCCTCAAGGCGATGAACCGCAGGCACACGGCCAAGGACTATCTGGCGCTGCTCGAGCGCATCCGCGCTGCACGCGGCGACATCGCGCTGTCCGGTGACTTCATCGTCGGCTTCCCCGGCGAAACCGACGCCGATTTCGAGGCGACGATGGATCTGGTGGGCCAGGTGAACTACGCCTCGGCCTTCTCGTTCAAATATTCGCCGCGTCCCGGCACGCCGGGCGCCGATATGCCCGATCACGTGCCGGAAGCGGTCAAGGACGAGCGCCTGCAACGCCTGCAGGCGCTGCTGCTGAAACAACAGCAGGATTTCGGCCTGAGCCTGGTCGGCTGCACCATCGACACGCTGATCGAGAAGCCCGGCCGTCAGGCCGGCCAGAAGGTCGGCCGCTCGCCCTGGCTGCAGCCGGTTATTGTTGATGAAAAGGCCGGCGAAATCGGTGACATTATCCGGGTGCGAATCACGAAGACGGGGTACAATAGCCTGTTCGCCGAGTTGGCTTGATGGCCTCGGCAGATGAGGAGAGACGGTTGAGCGCTGCTGAAGTGAAGACTCTGCCCCAGAACCAGACATCCGGGGCCTCTGACATGGCGCACATCGTTCTGACTTTCGACAACAACAAGCTTGCCAGCGCCCTGTACGGCCAGTTCGACGAGAACCTGGCCCGGCTCGAGCAGAAGCTCGGCGTCGACATCCGCTCGCGCGGCAACCAGTTGACCATCAAGGGCTCGGCCTCGGCGGCCGAACAGGCGCGCCGCGCACTCGACAATCTCTACGGCATTCTCCAGAAGGGCACCGATATCGGCCAGTCCGACGTCGATGGCGCCGTGCGCATGGCGATTGCCGCCGACGACCAGCTGACGCTGCCGACGCTGGAACGCAAGGGCAAGGTTTCGGCCGCCCAGATCTCCACCCGCAAGAAGACGATCTATGCCCGTTCGCTCAACCAGGACGCCTATATGCGGGCGCTGGAGCGTTCGGAACTTGTCTTCGGCATTGGCCCCGCCGGCACCGGCAAGACCTATCTGGCGGTGGCGCATGCGGCGATGCTGCTCGAACGCGGCATGGTCGAGCGCATCATTCTGTCACGGCCGGCGGTCGAGGCCGGCGAGCGGCTGGGCTTCCTGCCCGGCGACATGAAGGAAAAGGTCGATCCATATCTGCGGCCCCTCTATGACGCGCTCTACGACATGATGCCGGCCGACAAGGTCGAGCGTGCTATCGCTGCCGAGGTAATCGAAATCGCGCCGCTGGCCTTCATGCGCGGCCGCACGCTGGCGCATGCCGCCGTCATCCTCGACGAGGCGCAGAACACCACGCCGATGCAGATGAAGATGTTTTTGACCCGCCTCGGCGAGAATTCGCGCATGATCGTCACCGGCGATCCGACGCAGATCGATCTGCCTCCAAGCACCAAGTCGGGCCTCGTCGAAGCCTTGCGTGTCCTTGACGGCGTGGCGGGCGCGGTAACCGTGCGCTTCAACGATGTCGACGTTGTGCGCCACCCGCTGGTGGCCGAAATCGTCAGGGCCTATGACCGCGACGCCAAGCTGGCGCGCGGCCTCGGCGCCGAGAGCTGATGTGACGATGCGGGCTCATGCCTGAAGACATAAGACCTGGCGGCGGGGATAGTTCGGTTCCCGTCGAGATCGATATGTCGGTCGGGGCCGGCGACTGGCCCGACGAGGCGGCGCTGACGCGTCTGGTCAATCGCGCCGTGTCGGCTGCCTTTGCCGAAACCGCTGCTGCCGGTCCTTCCGAACTCAGCATCGTCTTTTCCGACGATGCCCATATCCGTACCCTCAATGCCGGCTGGCGCGGCAAGGACAAGGCGACCAACGTCTTGTCTTTCCCTGCTTTTCCGTTCCCCAGGGGTGGCAAGCTGCCGCCCATGCTGGGTGACATCGTGCTGGCCGCCGAGACGGTGGCGCGCGAAGCAGCCCTGGAAGACAAGCCCTTCGAGAACCATATCACCCATCTCGTCATCCACGGCCTGCTGCATTTGCTGGGCTACGATCACGAGACCGATGCAGAGGCCGAGGAGATGGAAGCCATCGAGCGCTCAGCGCTCGCAAGGCTTGCCATTCCCGATCCCTACACGTAATGACAAAAGACCAATTGACCGGACGACGATGAACGACAAACCAGAAACTGCCGCCCGCCCCGAGGCTGGCAGTGCGACAAAGCCTTCCGATACGACGGAAGAGGGATCGAGTCCGAGTCCCAGTTCCGGCAGCCCCGCTTCTGGTGGTATTGCCAGCGAGCCATCGCCTGCCGGTCCGTCCCTGTTCGACCGCGTCTTGGGCCTTTTCAGGCAGCGGAACGGCACCAGCCTGCGCGAGGAAATCGCCGGCGCGCTTGCCGAAACGACCAGCGATGCCGGGTCTTTCTCGCCCGGCGAACGCGCCATGCTCAACAACATATTGCGCCTGCGCGAGGTACGCGTCGAGGACGTCATGGTGCCGCGCGCCGATATTGAGGCCGTCGAGATCACCACGACGTTGGGCGATCTGCTCGGTCTGTTCGAGCAGTCCGGCCATTCCCGCATGCCGGTCTATTCCGAGACGCTCGACGATCCGCGCGGCATGGTTCACATCCGCGACGTGCTGGCCCACATCACCAACGTCGCCCGGGTCAAGAAGGGCAGAACATCCAGGAAGACGCCGGCAACGACGCTTCTCGACCTCGCCCAGGTCGATCTCGGCCGCACCATCGGCGACCTCAATCTGATCCGCCCGGTGCTGTTCGTGCCGCCCTCGATGCTTGCCTCCGACCTGATGGGCCATATGCAGACGACGCGAACCCAGATGGCGCTGGTCATCGACGAATATGGCGGCACCGATGGTCTCGCCTCGCTGGAAGACATCGTCGAGATGGTCGTCGGCGATATCGAGGACGAGCATGACGAGGACGAGCCGCTGATCACCCAGACCGGCGAGGGCGTGTTCGTCGTCGACGGCAAGGCCGAGATCGACGAGGTCGCCAAGATGATCGGCGAGGACTTTACCGCCGGTGAGCATGGTGAATATGTCGACACGATCGGCGGCATGATTTTCAACACGCTCGGTCGCGTGCCGGCGCGTGGTGAGGTTGTGCAAGCCATCCCCGGCTTCGAATTCCACGTGCTCGACGCCGATCCGCGCCGCGTCAAGCGGGTGCGCATCGTCCAGAACCAGAAGGGCGAGCGTCGCCGCCGCGTGACCGCCCCCCGCACCGAGCAGGCCTAGGACAGAACGTTGCCCGGCCGATGACGATCGACGATCCCTTCAAGCACTCAACCTTTGGCTCGGGTGTCTTCTACAAGGACCCGCGAGCCGCATTGAAATGGCTCGAAACGGCCTTCGGCTTCGAGCCGAGCATGGTGGTCAGCGATGCCGACGGACGGCTGGTCCATGCCGAAATGCGCTTTGGCGACGGCTACATCATCGTCGATTCCGAATGGGCCGATCATATTGCCAGTCCGGTAAGCGTCGGCGGCAAGAACACTCAGTCGGTCTGTGTGCGTCTGAAAGACGGCCTGGACGTGCATTGTGGGCGGGCAATGGCGGCTGGAGCCCAAATCGTCGAGGAGCCTGCCGACCATTTCTACGGCGAACGGCAGTATCGGGCACGCGACCCCGAAGGCCATGTCTGGACCTTCTCCCAGACCTTGCGCACCGTGCCGCGCGAGGAGGCCGAGCACCTGAGCGGGCTACCCATCGAGGGATGGCACCGATAGCGCAGCGATCGGCCGGTTCGCGTTTCAATAAATCTGATAAATCTTGGCTCTTGATTCGCGCGACCTGGGAAGTCTGTATGGAGCGCCTTGCCGGCCGGATAATTCTGCTTTGGGGCTGGCGGCGCGCGCTGGTGGCGTTTCTTGCCGGGGCGCTGGCGGTGCTCGCCCAGGCGCCTTACGATTTCTTCGCCGTCTGTTTCGTCTCGTTTCCACTGCTGGTCTGGCTCCTCGACGGCGCCACCGGCGAGGCTTCCGACGGCTGGCTCAGGCGCCTGCGGCCGGCTTTTGCCATCGGCTGGTGGTTCGGCTTCGGCTATTTCCTCGCCGGCCTATGGTGGATCGGCGAGGCGCTTCTGGTGGAGGCCGACAGTTTCGCCTGGGCCTTACCCTTCGCGGTCGTAGGCATTCCTTTGGCGCTGGCATTTTTCTACGGCTTCGCCACCGTCGTCGCGCGGCTGTTATGGACCAACGATATTGGCCGCGTTGCCGCCCTTGCCTTTGCTTTTGGCCTGACGGAATGGCTGCGCGGCTTCCTGTTCACCGGCTTTCCCTGGAATGCCGTCGGTTACGCGGCGATGCCCGTGCCGCTGTTGATGCAAAGCGTGTCGGTGACCGGCATGGTCGGCATGAACGCGCTGGCGGTCTTTGTCTTCGCCATGCCGGCCTTGCTTGCAGCACGCCGGCATGTCCGTCTCGGTGTGGTCCTGCTTGCCATTCTCGTCGCCGCTCATGCCGGCTTCGGCTATGTCAGGCTCGCGACCCCCGACAAGCCGGCAACCCGCACTCTCGATGTCCGCATCGTGCAACCGGATGTCGACCTCAGCGAAAAATGGGACGCCTCGGTGCGCGACCGCATCTTCGCCACCATGATGGGCCTGTCGGTCGCAGCGCCCGATCCCGGTCATGACAAACCGCAGTTGATCCTGTGGCCGGAGACCTCGGTACCCTTCCTGTTCACCGAGCGTCCGGACGCGCTGACCGCGCTCGGCGACATGCTGCAGCCTGGTCAGATGCTGATTGCCGGCGTCGTGCGCGAGGAGCGCGGATCGGGGGCGGATTCCGACAGCCGCTACTACAATTCGGTGGTGGCGATCGACGACAAGGGCGAAATCGCTGATGCCGTCGACAAGGTCCATCTGGTGCCGTTCGGCGAGTATCTGCCGTTTTCCGGTCTGCTCAGCCGCTTCGGCATCGGACAACTCGTCGCCGGGCCGATGAACTTCGCCGCCGGCAACGAGCGCCATCCGATCGCTCTGCCCGGCGGCATCAGCGCCTTGCCGTTTATTTGCTACGAGGTGATCTTTCCTGATCTGGTGGCTGTTGACGCCACGTCATCCCAGCTTATTGTGAACGTCACCAACGACGCATGGTTCGGCGACACGCCCGGGCCGTACCAGCATTTCAGGCAGGCTCAGATTCGCGCGGTGGAAAACGGATTGCCGTTGTTGCGCGCCGCCAACAACGGCATTTCCGCCGTTGTCGATACGCGGGGACGCATCGTCGACGCATTGGCGGTCGATGCACGTGGCGCCATCGACGTGCGGGTGCCGATCTCCGGCCAAGCCTTCATCTCCGCCGCGGGGCGGCGCATTAACGGAATGCTGATCATGTTGGTGTTTGCCGCAATCGCCCTCAGCTTGAACGTAAGGCAACGGCTACGGGTGAATTGACAGTCGACACATTAGAAACTCATACTGTTACCGCCTAATTTTCTCGAAGTCGGTTGGTGTTTCTGTTGGGGCAGTTGGCTCCGGCTTCGTTTGGGCGAGAAAAATAGAAAAGGCCGGAAAAATTCGGCGAGGAAAAAATGACAGAAGAAAACAAGAAGAAACCGAATCCGATCGACATCCATGTCGGAAGTCGCGTCCGCCTTCGGCGCAATATGCTTGGAATGAGCCAGGAAAAGCTTGGTGAAAATCTCGGTATTACGTTTCAGCAGATCCAAAAATATGAAAAAGGAACGAACCGCGTCGGCGCCAGCCGTCTGCAGGCAATAGCCTCGATACTCAGCGTGCCTGTCGCCTTCTTTTTCGAGGATGCGCCAGGGCAGGAGCCGGTGGGTAATAGAGGATTTGCCGAGGACACTTCGATGGCTTTCGCCGTCGAATTCTGCGGCAGTCCGGAAGGGCTTCAGCTCAACCGCGCGTTCGTCAAGATCGCGGATGTAAAGGTGCGCCGCCGGATTATCGACCTTGTGAAGTCCCTTTCTGCCGAAGATGCCGAGTGATTCGGTGGGTCGATTGACCCATTGGCCCCAGTAATCCCCTGGGCCCGAGTAGCCCAGAGGCTCGACTGCCGGCGGCGCCAAGCCGCCGGTGGTACAAGATATATTGCTGCGACACTCATGCCAGAACCGCGGCACCGCTTGACGAGCGGCGCCCGGCACCGTTAACACGTGGCGCGCCAAAATCGGCAGCCCTGCCGATCGTTTTTTCAAGAGGGGACACCCGTGACGCGGCAGAACTACTTCTTCACCTCGGAATCCGTGGCCGAGGGTCATCCCGATAAAGTCTGTGACCGCATCTCGGACGAGATCGTAGATCTGGTCTATCGCGAGGCCAAGAAGACCGGCATGGACCCATGGAAAGTCCGCGTCGCCTGCGAGACGCTCGCAACCACCAACCGCGTCGTCATCGCCGGCGAAGTAAGGGTTCCCGATACTCTGCTGAAGCGGGACAAAGCCGGCAACATCCTCAAGGACGCCGCCGGGCATTCGGTCGTCAACCCGGCCAAGTTCAAGTCGGTCGCCCGCAAGGCGATCCGCGAAATCGGCTACGAGCAGGCCGGCTTCCACTGGAAGACGGCAAAGATCGAGGTTCTGCTGCACGGCCAGTCGCCCGACATCGGCCAGGGCGTCGACAACGCCGCCGACCGCCAGGGCGAAGAGGGTGCCGGCGACCAGGGCATCATGTTCGGCTATGCCTGCCGCGAGACCCCGGACCTGATGCCGGCGCCGATCTATTACAGCCACAAGATTCTCGAACTGCTCGCCGCTGCCCGTCACGAAAACAACGGCGAAGCCGGCAAGCTCGGACCCGACGCCAAGAGCCAGGTCACCGTTCGCTATGTCGATGGCAAAGCCGCCGAAGCGACGCAGATCGTGCTGTCGACGCAGCATCTCGACGCGACCTGGGATTCCAAGAAGGTCCGCAAGGTCGTTGAGCCTTACATCCGTGAGGCGCTCGGCGACCTCAAGATCGCCGACGATTGCATGTGGTACATCAACCCGACGGGCAAGTTCGTCATCGGTGGACCGGACGGCGACGCCGGCCTGACCGGCCGCAAGATCATCGTCGACACCTACGGTGGTGCTGCCCCGCACGGCGGCGGCGCCTTCTCCGGCAAGGACACCACCAAGGTCGACCGCTCCGCCGCCTATGCGGCGCGCTATCTCGCCAAAAATGTAGTGGCGGCCAAGCTCGCCGACCGCTGCACCATCCAGCTGTCCTACGCCATCGGCGTTGCCCAGCCGCTGTCGGTCTATGTCGACCTGCACGGCACCGGCAAGGTCGACGAGGCCAAGCTCGAGGAAGCGCTGCGCACGGTGATGGATTTGTCGCCATCCGGCATCCGCAGGCATCTCGACCTCAACAAGCCGATCTACGCAAAGACCTCGTCCTACGGCCATTTCGGCCGCAAGGCCGGCCGAGACGGGTCCTTCTCCTGGGAAAAGACCGATCTGGCCAAGGCGCTCAAGGACGCGATCGCTGCTTAGGCATGATTCCAAAAAGTGGGTACCGGTTTTTTGGAAAAGATCATGCTCCAACAAAGGATTAGATTGAGATGAGATTTCAGCCAAATCTCATCTCAATCCCAAATCTCATCTCAATCCCAAATCTCATCTCAATCTAAGCGCGGCGCGCGACCAGGCCATGGATCCACAGGACAGGCGGAGCCGCGCGACCGAAGGGTTCTTCGGCCGCCGGCACGGCAAGACCATTCGCCCGCAGCAGGCCGCGGCGCTGGAAAGCGGTCTTGGGGCGTATGGCCTCGACCTCTCCGTCCAGGCACCGGCAGAATTGCGCGCGCTATTCTCAGCGGATGTTTCAACGGTTCGGCTGGAAATCGGCTTCGGCGGCGGTGAGCATCTGCTGTACCGTGCCACGGAGGCACCGGCGACCGGCTTCATCGGTGCCGAGCCGTTCGTCAACGGCATGGCCAAGCTGATGATGGCGGTGCGGGAAAAGCCGCTTGCCAATCTTCGCGTTTATGACGACGACGCCACGCGCCTGCTCGATTGGTTGCCGCAGGCGTCGCTCGACGGCATCGATCTGCTCTACCCCGATCCCTGGCCGAAGAAAAAGCACTGGAAGCGGCGTTTTGTCAGCCCGCTCAACCTCGATCGGTTCGCGCGCGTGCTGAAGCCGGGCGGAAGCTTCCGCTTCGCATCCGACATCGACACCTATGTGAACTGGACCTTGTTGCACTGCCGGGCGCATGGTGCGCTCCTATGGCAAGCGGAGGACGCGGCCGACTGGCACCGGCCCTATGAGAGCTGGCCGGGCACACGCTACGAGGCAAAAGCCTTTCGCGAGGGCCGACGGCCGGCCTATCTCACCTTCATCAGAAAATAGTTCGATGCGGGAAAGTGTCCCGCATCGACAGCCGGTCTGGCTTCAGAAACGGCCGATCTTGCCGAAAGCGGTCGGGTCCATGCCGAGCCGGCGCAGATCGTTGGCGCGCGGCTTGCGGCCGGCTTCGACGGCCCGCGAGGCGGCAACGGCGCTGCCGAACAGGGCAAAGGCCTCGCCTATGGCGGAAAACACGGTACGGTTGCTCATTGTCTTGACCTTTCGCGCGCCAACGCGCGCTCATCTTTGATTTGTGCAGTGCACCATAGATAGCGATGTGACATCCGGGATCACAGGGCCGTTACCGCATAGCCCGCATGCGCCCCGCGCAATCCTGCCAGCCGTCGCCGGCTGCACTCTGCCCGGCCCGTCAACAGACTTGAAACACTGGCCGGGATCGTTTATATCAGCCTCAAATTCTTGGTCGGTATGACGAAGAGTGGGTCCACCCGGTCCCGCTCTTTTTTATTACCTGCCGGTCAGCCATCAGCAAAGAGATGGTTCGGGACGACGATCATCCTGATCCAGAGAACGACAGGAACCGCATGACTGCAACGGCAAGCGAAGCCGACGACCGCATCATCCGCGAAAGCGGTATCGATGCGCGCATCGCGCTGATCGTTCAGCCGGTGTTGCGAGGCATTGGCTTCCGCCTCGTGCGGGTGCATCTGTCGGGCCAGAACGGCCTGACGCTGCAGATCATGGCCGAACGCGAAGACGGCACCATGACCGTCGAGGATTGCGAAGAGGTCAGCCGCGCTGTGTCGCCGGCGCTCGACGTCGATGACCCGATCGAGAAGGCCTATCATCTCGAAGTGTCGTCGCCGGGCATCGACCGGCCGCTGGTACGCAAGTCGGATTTCGTCACCTGGACCGGCCATCTGGTGAAGATGGAAACCTCGGTGCCGGTCGCCGACCGCAAGCGCTTCAAGGGCAAGATCGCCGAAGCCGGCGAAGACGACATGCTGCTCGAGCGCGACAAGGCCGCCTACGGCGAAGAGCCGACGGTTCGCATTCCTTATGACGCGATCGCCGATGTGCGGCTGATCCTCACCGACGACCTTATTCGCGATGCCCTTTCGAAGGACAACCGGGAACGCAAGGAAGCCAAGAAACGCCGCGGCGAAGCTGATGATGCACCCGAAGGTGCTGAAGGCGGCGCGGAAGACGAAATCGAACAGGAACTATGATGAGCGGCCGGGCCTAAAAGCTCGGCAACAAGCTCGGGAGAAATAAGATGGTTGTAAGCGCCAACAGACTTGAACTGCTGCAGATCGCCGACGCGGTGGCGCGTGAAAAGTCGATCGACAAGTCGATCGTCATTGCCGCCATGGCTGATGCGATCCAGAAGGCCGCGCGCTCGCGCTACGGCCAGGAAACCAACATCCGCGCCGACATCAACGCCAACACCGGCGAGATGAAGCTGCAGCGGCTGATGGAAGTGGTCGAGAAGGTCGACGACTACGCCACCCAGATCGCCATTTCCTCGGCCCGCGAGCGCAATCCGGACGCCCAGCTTGGCGACTTTATCGCCGAACAGCTGCCGCCAATGGATTTCGGCCGCATCGCCGCCCAGTCAGCCAAGCAGGTCATCGTGCAGAAAGTGCGCGAGGCCGAGCGCGACCGCCAGTATGACGAATACAAGGACCGCATCGGCGAGATCGTCAACGGCACCGTCAAGCGCGTCGAATATGGCAACGTCATCGTCGATCTCGGCCGTGGCGAGGCGATTATCCGCCGCGACGAGCTGATCCCGCGTGAAAACTACAAGTACGGCGACCGCGTCCGCGCCTATGTCTACGACGTGCGCCGCGAACAGCGCGGCCCGCAGATATTCCTGTCGCGCACCCATCCGCAGTTCATGGCCAAGCTCTTCACCATGGAAGTGCCGGAAATCTATGACGGCATCATCGAGATCAAGTCGGTCGCCCGCGACCCAGGCTCGCGCGCCAAGATCGCCGTCATTTCGCGTGACTCGTCGATCGATCCGGTCGGCGCCTGCGTCGGTATGCGCGGCAGCCGCGTCCAGGCCGTGGTCGGCGAATTGCAGGGCGAAAAGATCGACATCATTCCGTGGTCGCCTTCGGCCGCCTCCTTCATCGTCAACGCGCTGCAGCCGGCGGAAGTCGCCAAGGTCGTGCTCGACGAGGATGCCGAGCGCATCGAAGTGGTGGTTCCCGACGACCAGCTGTCGCTGGCCATCGGCCGTCGCGGCCAGAACGTGCGTCTTGCCTCGCAGCTCACCGGCTGGGACATCGACATCCTGACCGAGGCCGAGGAGTCCGAGCGCCGCCAGAAGGAATTCGTCGAACGCTCGTCGCTGTTCATGGAAGCCCTTGATGTCGACGAGATGGTCGGCCAGGTGTTGGCCTCCGAAGGCTTCACCAGCGTCGAGGAAGTTGCCTACGTCGATTCGGGCGAGATCGCCTCGATCGACGGTTTCGACGAAGACACCGCTTCGGAGATCCAGACCCGCGCCCGCGAATATCTGGAGAAGATCGAAGCCGAGCATGACGACAAGCGCAAGGCGCTGGGCGTCACCGACGAACTGCGCGAGATCCCTGGCGTCACCACCGCCATGATGGTGACGCTCGGCGAGGATGGCGTGAAGACGATCGAGGATTTCGCCGGCTATGCCGCCGACGACCTGACCGGCTGGAAGGAACGCAAGGACGGCGAGACCAAGGTATTCCCGGGTGTGCTCGCCAATCACGGCGTGTCGCGCGCCGACGCCGAGCAGATGGTTCTGGCAGCCCGCCTCAAGGCCGGCTGGATCACCGAAGACGAGCTTGCAGCCGAACAGGTCCCGGCTGACGAAGCCGTTGGTGCGTGAGGTGAAACCGCATCGCACACAACCCGCCCCAGGACGAGATGAACGATCGCACCTGCATCGTCACGCGCAAGCAAGCCGAGCCGGATGAGCTGATCCGTTTCGTCGTCGGCCCGGATTCGGCCGTCGTTCCTGACCTGAAGAGAAATCTGCCCGGCCGTGGTTGTTGGGTGAGCGCCGACCGCCTACATATCGACAAGGCGGCGGCGAAGAACCTGTTTGCCCGCGCCTTCAAGGCGCAGGTCGTCGTGCCGCCCGATCTCGGCGGCATGGTCGACGGACTGCTTGCACGATCCGCTTTGGGTATGCTTGGCCTTGCCCGCAAGGCTGGCTCGATCGCACTCGGCGCAACCAAGGTCGAGAGCGCGGTGCGCTCGGGGTTGGCGCTTTTCGTGCTCCACGCGACCGAGGCATCCGACGATGGCGTGCGCAAGATCAGTCAGGCGCGGCGGGCAACTGTCCACCTCGGCGGGCCGGCAGTCCTTGCCTACAAACTTTTCTCCGAGGCCGAGTTGAGCTTGGCATTGGGGGGTACAAATGTGATACATGCTGCCGTTCTCGCGGGAGACGCGGGCAAGGCGGTTGAGAGGCGCATGGTTGCGCTCGACCGATATCGGGGCGGAACCCCCGACGATCTGGCAATGCTTGCGGCCGTTGCTGACGAAGATGATGCTGCAGAGGATATGGAATGAGCGATACGAAATCGGGCGACGACAAGACGTTGAGTGTTACACCGAAGAAGACCTTGACGCTGAAGCGCCCCGGTACCGAGCAGAGCGTCGTGCGACAGAATTTCTCGCATGGCCGCACCAAGCAGGTCCAGGTCGAGATCAAGAAGCGCAAATTCTCCATGCCCGGCGACAAGCCGGAGCCGGTGGCTGCACCCGTATTTACGCCCAAGCCCGCGGTAGTGGCAGCCCCCGTCGTGCAGGAAGCGCCCAAGGCGCCGCCTCCGCCGCCGCCGGCCGAACGCGGCGGCATGGTGCTGAACGAACTGTCGCGCAATGAAATGGAAGCGCGCCGCAGGGCGCTCGAAGGCTCCAAGGTTCGCGACGTCGAGGACCGCCAACGCGCCATCGAAGAGGCCAAGCGCCGCAACGAGGATGAGGAACGCCGCAAGCGCGAGCGCGAGGAATCCGCGCGCCGTCAGGCCGAGGAAGAAGCCCGCCTGCAGACCGAGGCCGAGTCCCGCCGCCGCGCCGAGGAAGAAGCGCGCCGCCGCGCGCCGCAGGCTGCCGAGCTTGTGGCATCGGATGACGAGGAAGAGGTCAAGCCGAAGCGCACCGCCGCCGGCGCCCCGGTACGCCGTCCGGTTACGCCCGAAGTGGCGCGCCCGGCCAAGCCGACCAAGGCCGAGGAAGACCGTCGTCGCGGCAAGCTGACCCTCAACACGGCTCTTTCCGACGAGGACGCGCGCGCCCGCTCGCTGTCGTCGATGCGTCGCCGCCAGGAAAAATTCAAGCGCGCGATGCACAATGAGCCGCGCGAGAAGGTTATGCGCGAAGTGATCCTGCCTGAAACCATCACCATCCAGGAACTGGCGCAGCGCATGTCCGAGCGCGCTGTCGATGTGGTCAAGTACTTCATGAAGCAGGGCCAGATCCTGAAGCCGGGCGACATCATCGACGCCGACACGGCCGAGCTGGTCGCCACCGAATTCGGCCACACGGTCCGCCGCGTCGCCGAGTCCGACATCGAGGAAGGCCTGTTCAACATTGCCGACAATGCCGAGGACCTGGTGTCGCGGCCGCCTGTCGTGACCATCATGGGCCATGTCGACCACGGCAAGACCTCGCTGCTCGACGCCATCCGCAATGCCAATGTCGTCTCCGGCGAAGCCGGCGGCATCACCCAGCATATCGGCGCCTACCAGGTCGAGAAGAACGGTCAGAAGATCACCTTCATCGACACGCCCGGTCACGCCGCCTTCACGGCGATGCGCGCCCGCGGCGCTCAGGCGACCGACATCGCCATCCTGGTGGTGGCGGCCGACGACAGCGTCATGCCGCAGACCATCGAATCGATCAGCCATGCCAAGGCGGCCGGCGTTCCGATCATCGTGGCGATCAACAAGATCGACAAGCATGATGCCGATCCGCAGAAGGTGCGGTCGGAACTGCTGCGCCATGAGGTGTTCGTCGAATCGATGGGCGGTGAAGTGCTGGACGTCGAAGTGTCGGCGACCAAGGGCACCAACCTCGACAAGCTGCTCGAGGCGATCCTGCTGCAGGCCGAAATCCTCGACCTCAAGGCCAATCCGGACCGTACCGCCGAGGGCGTGGTCATCGAAGCCCAGCTCGACAAGGGCCGTGGCCCCGTCGCCACCGTACTGGTGCAGACCGGCACTTTGATGCCGGGCGACATCCTCGTCGCCGGCAATGAGTGGGGCCGGGTGCGCGCTCTGGTCAACGACCGTGGCGAGCAGATCAAGGAGGCGCCGCCGGCTATGCCGGTCGAGGTGCTCGGCCTGCAGGGCACGCCGCAAGCCGGCGACCGCTTCGCTGTCGTCAACAACGAGGCCCGCGCCCGCGAGATCACCGAATATCGCCAGCGTCTGGCGCGCGAGAAGGCAGTGGCTCGCCATGCCGGCCAGCGCGGCTCGCTCGAACAGATGATGTCGCAGCTGCAGACAAGCGGGTTGAAGGAATTCCCGCTGGTCATCAAGGGCGACGTGCAGGGTTCGATCGAGGCGATCAACGCCGCTCTCGACAAGCTTGGCACCGACGAGGTGCGTGCGCGCATCGTTCATGCCGGCGCCGGCGCCATCACCGAAAGCGACGTGTCGCTGGCGGAGACCTCGGGGGCCGCGATCATCGGCTTCAACGTCCGTGCCAACGTGCAGGCACGTGCGGCCGCGGCGGCCGCGGGCATCGAAATCCGCTACTACTCGATCATCTACAACCTCGTCGATGATGTGAAGGCAGCACTTTCCGGCCTGCTGTCGCCGGAACGCCGAGAGACCTTCATTGGCAATGCCGAGATCCTCGAGATCTTCGACATCACCAAGGTCGGCAAGATCGCCGGCTGCCGTGTCACCGAAGGCAAGGTCGAGCGTGGAGCGGGCGTGCGCCTGATCCGCGACAACGTCGTCATCCATGAAGGTACGCTGAAGACCCTCAAGCGCTTCAAGGATGAAGTCGTGGAAGTTCCGGGCGGCCAGGAGTGCGGCATGGCCTTCCAGAACTACGAGGACATGCGCGTCGGCGACATCATCGAGTGCTTCCGCGTCGAGATGGTGACCCGGACGCTCTGAGTTCGCATACTGTCGATACGACCGGGCGGTGGTCGAAAGACCGCCGCCCTAACATTAATGCCTGTCGCCCAAAAGTGCGGGATAAACGACATGCATAGAACAAATATGAGACATGGCGGCACGGTCCCATCCCGCGCCTCACGCTTTCCGGATTGAGAAAAATGCCCCGTCCAACCGCCTCCAGCCCATCCCAGCGCATGCTTCGCGTCGCCGAACAGGTGCGCCATGCGCTGTCGGAAACCTTGCAGCGCGGCGAGATTATCGACCCGCTGATCGAGAACACCGTGGTTTCGGTCTCGGAAGTGCGTATGTCCACTGATCTGAGGGTCGCAACGGCCTTCGTTTCGCCGCTCGGCGCCAAGGACACGGGTGCGGTCATCGACGCGCTCAACAAGCACGCGAAGTTCGTCCGTGGCCGCGTCTCCGGCGCGCTCCGCCAGATGAAGTTCATGCCGGAGTTCCGCTTCAAGCTCGATACGTCCTTCGACAATTTCGCCAGGATCAACGATTTGCTGAAATCGCCGGAAGTCGCGCGAGACTTGGGTACCGATGGCGAAGACAACGACAAGGACGAGAAATAGTGGGGCGCCGCGGCAAGAAGAAGGGCCGGCCGATCTCCGGCTGGGTGGTGCTGGACAAGCCGGTTGGCATGGGTTCGACCGAAGCCGTCTCCAAGATCAAATGGCTTTTCCAGGCCGAAAAGGCCGGCCATGCCGGCACGCTCGACCCGCTGGCCTCTGGCATGCTGCCGATCGCGCTGGGCGAGGCAACCAAGACCGTGCCTTATGTGCAGGACGGCGCCAAAATCTACCGGTTCACCGTCGCTTGGGGCGAGGAGCGTTCGACCGACGATCTCGAAGGCCCGGTGACGCAAAGTTCCGACCGCCGTCCGGCGGAAGAAGATGTCAGGGCGCTGCTGCCGAACTACACCGGCGTCATCATGCAGACACCGCCGCAATTCTCGGCCATCAAGATATCAGGCGAACGCGCCTACGATCTCGCCCGTGGGGGCGAGACAGTCGACATCCCCGCGCGCGAGATCGAGATCGGCCGTCTGGACATCGTCGAGCACGCTGCCGACCACACTTTGTTCGAGGTCGAATGCGGCAAAGGCACCTATGTGCGCTCGCTGGCCCGCGACATGGGCCGCGACCTCGGCTGCTTCGGCCACATCGCCGAATTGCGCAGGGTCGAGGTCGAGCCGTTCACCCAGGAGGATTTCGTCACCGTCGCCGAACTGGAAGCCGCCCGTTTCGGCGAACAGCGCGAAGCTGACAAAGAGGGCGACGCCGATGTTGCCGACGCGCCGATCGACTTTGGCGCAATCGATGCGCTGCTCGTCGACACGGCCGCCGCGCTCGACTGCCTGCCGCAGATTGCCATCAGCGACGAAGCGGCGACCAAGATCCGCCTTGGCAATCCCGTCATCATCCGCGGCCGCGACGCGCCCGTGGAAGCCGAGGAAGCCTGCGCCACCGCGCGCGGCAAGCTTGTCGCCATCGGCGCCATCGAGCAAGGCATGTTCAAGCCGAAGCGGGTCTTTGCCGGCTGACCACTCCCGTCTAGTTTTACGTCGACGTCACATCCGAGGGGCACATGGCAAAGGCTGAGGCGGTGAAGAAGCGGGCGCCGGTGACAACGCGCCGGCCGCCGGTTGGAGCCTCGCCCGGCACGCTGATCGCCGATCCGGCGGCGCGACGGTCCGAGCTGCGGCTGACGCTGATTTCGCCTGAAAAATTCAAGACCATCAACGATGCCAGCATCGACGATCTCAACACCCATTGCGACAACTGGCCGGTCGTCTGGTTGGACTGCACCGGTCTCGCCAACATCCAGCTGATCGAGGAGATCGGCCGGATCTTCAACCTGCATCCACTGGCTCTGGAAGATGTCGTCAACACCGGCCAGCGGCCGAAGGTCGACTTCTTCGAGGACCACGCCTTCGTCGTCATGCGCATGATCGACGACGTCAAGGTGCATCGCTATGAGCAGATCGCGGTGTTCTTCGGCAAGAAATTCGTCGTCACCTTCCAGGAGCGCGAAGGCGATCCGTTCGACCCCGTGCGCAAGCGCATCGCCGCAGCGTTGCCCAACCGCTTGCGGATGCGCGGCGCCGACTATCTGGCCTATGCGCTCATCGATTCCATCGTCGACAGCTATTTCCCGCCGATTGAGGCCGCTAGCGAGGAGGTCGATGGCATCGAGGACGAGATGCTCAACACGCCTCACAAGCATCAGATGCGCCAGCTGCACGAATTGCGGCGCGACGCCAATGTGCTCAAGGGCGTGCTGTGGCCGATGCGCGACACGCTGGCGACGCTGATCCGCAACGACGTGCCCTATGTGAAGCCGGAGACGAAAATCTTCTTCAACGACACGCTCGACCACGCATTGCGGCTGATCGAGCTGGTCGAGAACCAGCGTGATATGCTGACCGGCTTGATCGAAATGCATTTGTCGCTGAGCCAGGCGCGCACCAACGACGTCATCTCTTATCTCACCATCGTCTCGGTGATCTTCATGCCGCTAACCTTCCTGGTCGGTATCTGGGGGATGAATTTCGATCCCGATATCTCGCCGTGGAACATGCCGGAACTGAAAGCCTACTATGGCTACCCGGCTTCGCTGCTGTTCATGCTGGCCGTTGCTGTCGGGCTGATCGTCTTCTTCAAAAGCAAGAAGTGGCTGTAAGCTTCCGGTGTCAGGGGAATCCTGGATTCCCGAGCAAAGGCTGCGACAAGCCGGCTTTATGAATGGGCTGGTGTTTTCCGGGGAATTGCCCTATATGCGCCGCAGCATCGCGCCATGTCGCTTTGCTTGCACCGGCCCCTGCTGGACGACATCCCGGCTGAGGGCGACCCGTTTCCTCAAACAGATAAGGAAAACACGATGTCGATTACTGCCGAGCGCAAACAGGAATTGATCGGTGAATTCGCAACCGCCAAGGGCGATACCGGGTCTCCGGAAGTCCAGGTGGCCATCCTTTCCGAGCGCATCAAGAACCTGACCGACCACTTCAAGGACCACAAGAAGGATAACCATTCCCGCCGTGGTCTGCTCGCTCTCGTCTCCCAGCGCCGCAGCCTGCTTGATTATCTCAAGCGCAAGGATGACGCGCGCTATCAGACGTTGATCGAGAAGCTCGGTCTGCGCCGTTGACGAATTGACCGGCGGGCTTTCGAAGGAGAGCCCGCCGGTCGCGCATTCTGCCAGTCGCATCGATTGGCTAGACCCGGTTTCGAGCGCGCAGAGGCCACTCGAAACCGCCCATGGACGGTCATGGGGCAGGATTGCAGGACGCTCGTGCGCTAACCAGTGCCGAAATCTACCCGAGCTTCCCGTTGTCTTGCCCGTGGCTGCCCGAGAAAGGAAGCCAGGGAAAGGGCATCCGCGCACCGTGAAACGGCGCGGCCCTTTCCGCTTATTAAGGACAAGATATGTTCAACTACCACAAAGTGGAAATCGAATGGGGCGGCCGTCCGCTCATCCTGGAAACCGGCAAGATCGCACGTCAGGCTGACGGCGCGGTGCTTGCGACCTACGGCGAAACCAAGGTTCTCGCCACCGTCGTTTCGATGAAGGAGCCGAAGCCAGGCCTCGATTTCTTCCCGCTGACCGTCAACTACCAGGAAAAGACCTACGCCGCCGGCAAGATCCCCGGCGGCTACTTCAAGCGCGAGGGACGTCCGAGCGAAAAGGAAACGCTGGTTTCCCGCCTGATCGACCGCCCGATCCGCCCGCTCTTCGCCGACGGCTACAAGAACGACACCCAGATCGTCGTCACCGTCGTCCAGCATGACCTCGAGAACGATCCCGATATCGTGTCGATCGTCGCCACCTCGGCCGCTTTGACGCTGTCGGGCGTTCCCTTCATGGGCCCGATCGGCGGCGCCCGAGTCGGCTACATCAACGGCGAATACGTGCTCAACCCGCATGTCGATGAGATGCAGGAATCCAGGCTCGACCTCATTGTCGCCGGCACCGCCGACGCCGTGCTGATGGTCGAGTCCGAAGCCAAGGAACTCGGCGAAGAGCTGATGCTCGGCGCCGTCATGTTCGGCCACAGGGGCTTCCAGCCGGTGATCGACGCCATTATCAAGCTGGCCGAAGTTGCCGCCAAGGAGCCGCGCGATTTCACGGCGCCGGACTACTCCGCGCTTGGAGCCGAAATGCTGAAGATCGTCGGCGACGAGCTCAGCAATGCCTACAAGAACGTCGACAAGCAGAAGCGCTACGCTGCCGTCGACGCCGTCAAGGCGAAGGTCAAGGCTGCGTTTGCCCCGGCTGAAGGCGAAGACGCCAAGTACACCTCCGAGCAGATCGGTTCGGTGTTCAAGGAACTCCAGGCCAAGGTCGTGCGCTGGAACATCCTCGACACCGGTTCGCGCATCGATGGCCGTGACCTCAAGACTGTCCGCAAGATCGTCTCGGAAGTCGGCGTCCTGCCGCGCACGCACGGTTCGGCGCTGTTCACCCGCGGCGAGACCCAGGCGCTGGTCGTTGCCACGCTGGGCACCGGCGAGGACGAGCAGTATGTCGATTCGCTGACCGGTATGTACAAGGAGAAGTTCCTCCTTCACTACAACTTCCCTCCCTACTCCGTCGGCGAGACCGGCCGCATGGGTTCGCCGGGCCGCCGCGAAATCGGCCACGGCAAGCTCGCCTGGCGCGCCATCCGTCCGATGCTGCCGAGCGCGGACCAGTTCCCCTACACGCTGCGCGTCGTCTCGGAGATCACCGAGTCCAACGGTTCGTCGTCGATGGCCACCGTCTGCGGCACATCGCTGGCGCTGATGGATGCCGGCGTTCCGCTGGCCAAGCCGGTTGCTGGTATCGCGATGGGCCTGATCAAGGAAGGCGAGCGCTTCGCGGTTCTGTCCGACATCCTGGGTGACGAAGATCACCTCGGCGACATGGACTTCAAGGTTGCCGGTACCGAAGGCGGCATCACCTCGCTGCAGATGGACATCAAGATCGAGGGCATCACCGAGGAGATCATGAAGATCGCGCTGGACCAGGCCAAGGACGGCCGCCAGCATATCCTCAGCGAGATGGCGCATGCTCTGACCGGCGCCCGCCCCGAACTCGGTGAGTTCGCACCGCGCATCGAGGTTATGCACATCCCGACCGACAAGATCCGCGACGTGATCGGCTCCGGCGGCAAGGTTATCCGTGAGATCGTCGAGAAGACCGGCGCAAAGATCAACATCGAGGACGACGGCACGGTCAAGATCGCTTCGTCGAACGCCAAGGAGATCGAGGCGGCCAAGAAGTGGATCCATACCATCGTCGCCGAGCCGGAAGTCGGCGAAATCTACGAAGGCACGGTCGTCAAGACCGCCGACTTCGGCGCTTTCGTCAACTTCTTCGGTCCGCGTGACGGCCTCGTCCACATCTCGCAGCTTGCCAACGACCGGGTCGCCAAGACCTCGGACGTCGTCAAGGAAGGCGACAAGGTCTGGGTCAAGCTGATGGGCTTCGACGAGCGCGGCAAGGTCCGCCTGTCGATGAAGGTCGTCGACCAGGCCACCGGCAAGGAAATCGCCCGCGACAAGAAGGCCGAAGGCGAAGAAAACGCCGCCTGAGTGGTCTGACAATAGAGTTGAACGGGCGCGGCTTATGTCGCGCCCGTTTTCGTTTAATACCCGTCTACGACATGAGAATCGAAGAATGGCCGCTGAGCCGCTGAAGACACTGTTCCATCCCTTCGAGGCCGAGGGGCTCCCTCTGCCGCAAAAGGGCGAGCGTGTGTTGTTCCTGGGTGCGGAGCCCGGCTTCCGCTTGCCGGAAGGCTTCGAGGCAGAGCTCCATCTTGCACAGGGTTTCCGGCCGCATCTCCGAGCGCTGGAGCGTGCCGGTCACAAGGTAACGCCCCGCTCGGAAGGCGATGCATTCGATGCAGCGCTCGTGCTTGCCGGCCGCCATCGTGGGCTAAACGAGATGCGTATTGCCGAGGCGATCGAACGCGTCACGCCGGGCGGTCTGATCATTGTCGCCGGCGGTAAGGACGAAGGCATCGCCAGCCTGCGCAAGCGCATCGACGAGCTTGTCCCCATCGAAGGGCATCTGCCGAAATATCACGGCATCGCCTTCTGGCTTCGCCGTCCGGTCGATCTGGCGCCTGCGGAAAAACTGCGCGTCGCCAATCCTGCCTTGGTCGTAGAGGACCGCTTCCGCACTGCGCCGGGCATGTTCTCCTTCGACCGGATCGACGCCGGCTCGAAACTTCTGGTCGACAACCTGCCCAAAGACCTGCGCGGCAACATTGCTGATTTCTGCGCCGGCTGGGGTTATGTCGCCGCCGAGGTCGCGGCACGTTCATCCGGTATAACGGGGCTCGACCTTTACGAAGCGGATTTCGACGCGCTTGAGGCGGCCAAGGGCAATATCGGCCAGACAGGCTTCGAGCCCGGCTTCTTTTGGACCGATCTGCTGAGCGAGCCGGTCGAGCGGCGCTATGATGCCATCGTCATGAACCCGCCCTTCCATCGCAGCCGGGCGGCCGAGCCGGAAATCGGCGCCGGCATGATCCAGGCGGCGGGCAAGGCGCTGAAGCCGGGCGGGCGGCTGTTCATGGTGGCGAACCGTCAGCTGCCTTACGAACCGGTTCTGAAGGCCGTCTTCTCCAGCCATGCCGAGCTCGCCCGCGACGGCATGTTCAAGGTTTTCTCCGCGCGCCGATAGGACGGTGCCGGTCGCCTCAATGCATGCTGACGATGCGCGCCGGCTCGTGGACGGGAATGGTCGGTCTGATATCGCCAGGCTTGATCTTGAGCGGCGCCGGCCTGCCGAACAGATAGCCCTGCACCATCTCGCAACCAGCTGCTCGCAAAAGCGTCGCCTGGTTCTCGGTCTCGACGCCTTCGGCGATGATGCCGACGCCGAGCGCCCGCGACAGGCCGACGATGGTAGAGACGACGGCGCCCGAATTCGAATCGGTGTCGATGCGGCTGACGAAGGAGCGGTCGATCTTCAGCTTGCCGAAGGCGAAGTCGATCAGGTAGCTGAGATTGGAATAGCCGGTGCCGAAATCGTCGACGGCCACCGAAATGCCCATGTCGGCAAGCTGCTGCAGGATGGTGGCGGCGCGGTCGCGGTCCTGCATCATCGCCGTCTCGGTCACTTCGAGCTCCAGCCGCGACGGCTTGATGCCGGTGCTGGCCATCGTATCGCGCACGATGCCGACGAAATCCTTGGTCATGAACTGGACCGGCGAGATGTTGACGGCAACGAAGCAGTCCTCAGGCAAATGACGGGCATCGCTGCAGGCCTTGTTCAGCACCCAATTGCCGATCGGGTGGATCATGCCGGTCTCTTCGGCGATCGGAATGAATTCCATCGGCGGGATCATGCCGCGTTCCGGGTGCTTCCAGCGGATCAGCGCCTCGTAGCCGACGATACGGCCGGTCGGCAGGTCGAGCTGCGGCTGGTAGTGAAGGTCGAAATCGCCACGGACGAAGGCGATGTGCAGTTCGGATTCGATCCAGTGGCGGTAGTCGGCGACCTGGCCCATGTCGGAATGGAAGACCGACCAGTTGCCCACGCCGCCGGCGCGGGCATTCTGCAGCGCCAGGTTGGAGCGGCGCAGGATGAGGACCGGATCGACTCCATCCTTTGGCATCGCCACGATGCCGACCGACAGGCCGACCGACTGCAGGTGAGAATCGAGCTGGTACGGCTTCAGCATCTCCTCGATCATGGTTTCGACGGTGCTTTCCATGGACCTTTGGAGTTGGTGTTCCCAGACAAGGATAGCGAACTCGCCGGCGCCGATGCGCCCCATCACCGCGCCTTCGGGCATGCAGGCCTTCAACCGCTTGGTGAAGCCGCGGATCAGTTCGTCGCCATGGCTGTAGCCGATGGCGTCGTTGATCTGCTTGAAGCGGTCGATGTCGATGTCGATGAGGAACACCGGCTCACCGGTCCTGATCGTCGCGGACGCCGCGTCGGCAATCCTGCCGACCATCGCCGGCCGCGCAAAAAGCCCGGTCAGCTTGTCGAAATGGGTTTCGTTGAAAACGTAGTCCACCGATTCATCGACGCCGGCGAAGAAGGACAAGGCAGCACCGGCGGCGGCCAGCGCGCATAGCGCCGACGCGACGCCGATCATGGTTTCCGCCTGCATGCCGGCAAAGCCGTCCCCGAAACCATGCCGGAGGCCCCAAAGCCCAAGGATGAAACTGCCAAGGCCCGAACTGGCGACGGTGAGCAGCCGGAACACAGGTGTTCGCTTCGGGTTGCTGACAGCAGGCATTGCTCAGTCCCTGTCGCATGATCCCGAAATCAACTCGACTTTCGGGAAATATCAAGCGCAAATTCATAAAGGCTAAAGCATCCTTTGCGCCCAGCAAGAACGCGCAGAGCCCAAGCCCATAGGACTTCTAGCGGATATCTCCTTAAAATGAGTTTCCGCCGATGCATCTAATTTTACTGGTGAGTTAATCGCGTACGCTGTCGGTCTGCTTCAACTCATCCAGGGTTGGCATCGACACGATGTGATAGCCGGAATCCACATAATGGATTTCGCCGGTGACGCCTGACGAGAGGTCGGACAAAAGATAGAGCGCCGAGCCGCCGACCTCGTCGATGGTCACCGTGCGGCGCAGCGGCGAGTTGCGCTGCTGGTAGGAGTACATGTGGCGGGCGTCCGAGATTCCGGCGCCGGCCAAAGTACGCACCGGTCCCGCCGATATGCCGTTCACCCGGATGCCGCGCGGGCCATAATCGTTGGCGAGATAGCGCACGCTGGCTTCCAGCCCGGCCTTGGCGACGCCCATGACGTTGTAGTTCGGCATGACGCGGACAGAGCCGGCATAGGTCAGCGTGATCATCGCGCCGCCTTCGCTCATCAGCGGGGCGGCATGGCGGGCGACCTCGGTGAAGGAGTAGCAGGAGATGACCATGGTGCGGACGAAATTGTCGCGGCTGGTGTCGGCGTAGAGCCCTTTGAGCTCGTTCTTGTCGGAAAAGCCGATGGCGTGGACGACGAAGTCGAGCCCGCCCCATTCCTTGCCGAGCGTCTCGAAGGTGGCGGCGACCGATGCGCTGTCCTCGACGTCACAGGGCACCACCAGAGACGCGCCAAGCTTCTCGGCAAGCGGCTTGACGCGGCGCCCGAATGCGTCGCCCTGATAGGTGAAGGCAAGCTCCGCCCCGTGTTCGGACAATTTCCTGGCGATGCCCCAGGCGATCGAATGATCGTTGGCGACGCCCATGACAAGCCCGCGCTTGCCCTTCATCAGTCCGTCCATGGCCGGCAATCCCCCTACAATAAAACGCTGGCCTTATGCGGAATAGCGCTGGAAAATCAGCGTTGCGTTGGTGCCACCGAAGCCGAACGAGTTGGACAAAACCGTGTCGATCCTGGCGTCGTCGATGCGCTTGCGCACGATCGGCATGTCCTCGAATTCGGGATCGAGGTTTTCGATATGGGCGCTCTCGCCGATGAAGCCGCCTTGCATCATCAGGATCGAGTAGATCGATTCCTGTACGCCGGCGGCACCCAGCGAATGGCCGGTCAGCGACTTGGTCGAGGTGATGAACGGCATCGTGTCGCCGAACACCTCTCGGATGGCGCCCATTTCCCGGGAATCGCCGACCGGCGTCGAGGTGCCGTGGGTGTTGATGTAGTCGACCGGCGTGGACACCGTCGCCAGAGCCTGGCGCATGCAGCGCACCGCGCCTTCGCCCGACGGCGCCACCATGTCGTAACCGTCCGACGTCGCGCCATAGCCGACGATCTCAGCGTAGATCTTGGCGCCGCGCGCCTTGGCGTGTTCGAGCTCCTCCAGGATGAGGACGCCCGCGCCGCCCGCGATGACGAAGCCATCGCGATTGGCGTCATACGCGCGGGAAGCTGTCGGCGCACGATCGTTATACTTCGACGACATCGCCCCCATGGCATCGAACAGGTCCGACATCGTCCAGTCGAGGTCCTCATGGCCGCCGGCAAACATCACATCCTGCTTGCCCCACTGGATCAGTTCGTAGGCGTTGCCGATGCAATGCGCCGAGGTCGAGCAGGCCGACGAGATCGAATAGTTGACGCCGTGGATCTTGAACCAGGTGGCGAGCGTCGCCGACGCGGTCGACGACATCGCCTTCGGCACCGCGAACGGACCGATGCGCTTGGGGCTGTTGTTCTTGAGCGTGGTCTCGGCCGCCTCGACGATGGTGCGGGTCGAGGGGCCACCCGAGCCCATGACGATGCCGGTGCGCTCATTGGTGATGTCGCTTTCGCCAAGCCCGGCGTCGGCGATCGCCTGGTCCATCGCGACATGGTTCCAGGCCGCGCCCTGGCTCAGGAAGCGCATGGCACGCCGGTCGATCATAGGGGTCGGGTCGAGCGTCGGCGCGCCCCAGACCTGACAGCGGAAGCCGTGTTCGGCGAAGGAATCGGAGAAGCTGATGCCTGATTTGGCATCGTGGAGCGAGGATTGCACCTCGTTGGCGTTGTTGCCGATCGACGATACGATGCCGAGGCCTGTGACGACGACCCTTCTCATTCGCAACTCCTTCCAGCGGATGATCCCGAAACCCTAGTCGGTTTTCGCCGGCGATCATACGCAAAATCAAAATGCCGCAGCGTCGTTGCGCGTCCGGGAACGCCCTGCTGCAGTGGCGCCGGTCAGGCGGCCGATTGCTTGGACAGCCCCACCTTGAGGTCTGTCGCAGCGTATATGGGTTCGCCGTCGGCCTTAAGCCAGCCATCGGCGATACCGAGCACCAGGCGTCCACGCATGACGCGTTTGAAATCGATGCCGTATTCCACCTTCTTGACCGAAGGCGTCACCATGCCCTTGAACTTGACCTCGCCGGTCGACAGCGCCATGCCCTTGCCCGGCTCGCCGAGCCAGCCGAGGTAAAAACCCGTCAATTGCCACATGGCGTCAAGGCCCAGGCACCCCGGCATGATCGGATTGCCGATGAAATGGCAGGCGAAGAACCACAGGTCCGGCTTGATGTCGAATTCGGCACGGATGAAGCCCTTGTCGTGGGCGCCGCCGGTCTCGCTGATCTCGGTGATGCGGTCGAACATCAGCATGGGCGGGTAGGGCAACTGGGCGTTGCCGGGCCCGAACAGCTCGCCGCGGGCGCAGGCGAGCAATTCCTCATAACCGTAGCTGGATTTACCCGCCATATGTCTCGTCCCCATGATCGTCCTGGGCGGTGGGGCGCCCTTGTCGTTGGTTTCCTAACACAATCCCTTTCGGGCCGGAAACCGGCGTTTGCGCTTAACCCGCCCGTCTGCCCGGGTCAATGCGCGCTCTCGCATCGGCCTGGAAATCGATTCCGATTTCCAGAAAGCACGATGCTACGCCAAAAGTGATAGAGCGCATTTGGTGCGTCCAACTGGCCGCACGTCGCTCTATTGATCGTATTCGGCCAACAGAATATATGTCGGGAGGTGTCCAGTTTCGGCCGATGACGTTTTTTCGCCACTCTGGGCGTGTCTTGAGGCAGAACTGTGGGCTTGGACGGATAGATGGATCTGGGCGGCCGGAAGGAAAATGTCGCTGTGGACAAGCGGGTTCGCGAAGCCGGCCTCAGGCCGACACGCCAACGCATTGCGCTGGCCGATCTGCTGTTTGCCAAGGGCGACCGCCACCTTTCGGCCGAGGAACTGCATGAAGAGGCGGTCGCCGCCGGCGTGCCGGTCTCGCTCGCCACCGTCTACAACGCGCTTCACCAGTTCACCCAGGCCGGCCTGCTGCGCATCCTGGCGGTCGAGGGGTCCAAGACCTATTTCGACACCAACACCTCCGATCACCATCATTTTTACATCGAAGGCGAAAACAGGATCTTCGATATAGAAAGCGGTCCGGTGACCGTCTCCAACCTGCCGGAGCCACCCGCAGGCATGGAGATCGCCAATGTCGACATCGTGGTGAGGCTGCGCCCGAAGCGCAGCGTTTAAGCCCCAACCCGTGAAACCTGTCGATTTTGCAATCCGGCTCGAATGGGTTGCGGTCGCGGTCGTGGCTATAGTCGCCTATGCCGCGTCAGGCGTTTCCTGGTGGCTGTTCGCCCTGCTTATTCTGGCGCCCGACCTGTCGATGCTGGGCTATCTCGCCGGGGCACGGATCGGCGCTGTCGCTTACAACGCGTTGCACATCCTGATCGTCCCGCTGTTGCTGGCCCTCGCCGGATATGTTCTGGCCAATTCGACGGCGACCGCGATTGGTCTGATCTGGATCATCCACATCGCCGTCGACCGCGCGCTCGGCTACGGTCTCAAACTGTCGACCGGTTTTCAGGACACCCATCTCGGCCGTATCGGCCGTTAGGCCTCCAGCAATCTCAATTCTTGACGTGCTCGCCGGGATAGGCGCCCCACACCTGCGACTGGGCGATCCAGCCGGTGTGGCCGTCGAAGGTCATTTCGCACCACTGGCCATCGCAGGTTTTGATCGTGCCCGTAACGCCCGGCTCGATGATGGCGATGACGCTGGCGTCCTTGTCGGCATCGTCGAGCAGATTGATTCGGCCCCCCTTGGTGCGCTGCCAGGGGGCGACGATCGCGGTCCGGCGGCCCGACAGCAGCGACTGGTTGATCCAACCCTCCGAGCCATCGGCATCGCGCACGCGCCGCCAGGTATCGAATTCCTGGATGATCTCCATAGGCAGGCCGGCCTTTGTGTACATCCAGTCGACGGAATAGTTGGCGCCGGGCCCAACGCGCGAGTTGACGCGAGCCGATTTCAGGCTGACGAAACGCGGCAGCGGCAGGCCGCTCGGCCCGAGCGTGACCGTCTGCACAGGTGCGGCGGCACCTTGCGCCGCGGCTTGCGGGAAATGCAGGAGAGCGCCGAGAAGCGCTGCGCTGAGGATCAGGCGAAGCGACGCGAAACCAGACACTTTCATTCCTTTCGGCGCGTGCCCTTTGGCCCGGGCGCCCCTTTTTCTTTGTCTTCGGCGGCACCGCTTGTTACAGGAGTGGCAGGCACCGCGACCGGTATTCAGTTTCGCCTGTCTTGGTTAAAGAGGTCTCAACGAGATCGGGTTCGAGGAAACAATGGCAGGCAAAAAACGGCCTCTCGTCGTCATCACGCGCAAGCTGCCCGATCCGGTCGAGACCCGCATGCGCGAACTCTTCGACGCCAGGCTGAATGTCGAGGACCGCCCGATGACGCAGCCGGAGCTGGTCGCGGCGATCAAGGAAGCCGATGTGCTGGTGCCGACCATCACCGACCAGATCGATGCGGCGCTGATTGCCCAGGCCGGCGACAATCTCAAGCTGATCGCCAATTTCGGCAATGGCGTCGACAAGATCGATGTGGCGGCGGCGGCCAAGAAAGGCATTACCGTCACCAACACGCCGAACGTGCTGACCGAAGATACGGCCGACATGACCATGGCGCTGATGCTGGCCGGCCCGCGGCGGTTGGCCGAAGGCGCCAATGTGCTCACCAGCGACAAGAAATGGGCCGGTTGGTCGCCGACCTGGATGCTCGGCCGGCGCATCTGGGGCAAGCGCCTCGGCATTGTCGGCATGGGCCGCATCGGCACCGCTGTTGCCAGGCGCGCAAAGGCTTTCGGCCTGTCCATCCACTACCATAACCGCCATCGCGTGCTGCCGGCGGTCGAGGAAGGGCTGGAGGCGACCTATTGGGAAAGCCTCGACCAGATGCTTGCCCGCATGGACATCATCTCGGTCAATTGCCCGTCGACGCCGGCGACCTTTCATCTGCTTTCGGCGCGGCGCCTGGCTCTGCTTCAGCCCACCGCCTATGTGGTCAACACCGCGCGCGGCGACATCATCGACGAGGAAGCGCTGGTCAAGCTGATCCAGGACGGCAAGATCGCCGGCGCCGGCCTCGACGTCTATGAGCACGAACCGGCGCTGAACTCGAAACTGCTGAAGCTTGCCGCCAAGAACAAGGTCGTGCTTTTGCCGCATATGGGTTCGGCGACGATCGAGGGCCGCATCGACATGGGCGAGAAGGTGATCATCAACATCCGCGCCTTCTTCGACGGCCACCGGCCGCCGGACCGCGTGCTGCCGCTACGGACTTGAAGCGGGCCGCGTTCAGGCTGCGGTTGTGAGGGCGCCATCCGCAGCGACACTCACACGCTTGCCGCGATAGGCCTCAAAATCGTCGCGCCCGAGCCTGAGCGCTACCGGCGTCCGCCAGCCCATTTCCCTGGCCACGATCAAGCCAAGCAGCAGAATCGCGTCCGGCTCGTGCAGCACGAGTGCCGTCGGCGCATGGCCATTGTGGACGAGTTCCATCAGCACGGCTGACGCTGAGGACGAGCCGATCGTGCCGGGCAGGAACAGCACACGCCCGGAAATGGTCTCGCCATGCTGCGGGTGACGGACATCGGCGATGCGGCCGCTCTTCGGATCGACGCCACCCCAGAAGCTGATTGGCGCGGTCAGCACCAAGGCCAGTCCTTCGCCTCCGCTGCCCGGCACCAGTATGTCGGCTGCAGCATTCATGCGGCGATATCCGTAAACCTGGGCTTACCGGCAACCGCGCTTTCCACGCAGTCGGCCAGCGAGCCGTAAAGCACGGCGTAACCGGTATTGCCCGGCGCGTAGTGCGCGAATTTTCCCGAATTGGTCATCAGCATGCCGTCGGCCAGATCCGGCAGGATCGGCGTCACCACCACGCAGGTGTCGGCGACGATGATGACGCCGCTGGCTTCGAGCATCTTGCGGTTGCCGTTCTGCTCCAGCCTGGTGAGCACGTGGCGGCCGGTGCAGGCGTAAATCGGCACGCTGAGCCGCCGCCCGCCAATCAGCCGCTCAAGTGCATCGAATTCGGCCAAAGACAGATGCGGACTGCCGATCGCCACGGCATCGATGGCGGTCTGCGTGGCTGCGGTGGACAGGCCGGCGCGGGCCTTCATGGCCATCTCCGGCGTTACGCGGATCATCGTTTCCGGCCTGCCGCCCACCAGGATGGTCTCGGCGTCGGGCGCTTCTGGCGTTACCCCAGCGATATGGAACAGGCCGACGGCGCCCGACGATGCCGCCGCCGCGCCGAAGGCCTTCAGCGCATCCTCGCCGGGATGGCTGGATATGCCGGTGACGACGCCGACCGCGTTGCCGACCTCACGGCCGTAGAGGTTGCCCAGCACCGGCCAGGCGATCTCCGAACCAAGGAACGAGGCGGAGAGGCCGGACACATCGAACACCAGCCGTGCCTGCCGGTTCTCGGGGCGATGCAGGCCGTAATCCGGCGCGCGGCCCGATATGGCGCAGGCGATGTCGAGGAAGTCGCCATAGCGGTTGGTGCGTGCCCCCAGCACCGAATTGCAGAACACCACCGCGTTGGATTCACCCCAGGCGACATCGCTGCCAAGCGCTGGCCTGTGGCCGGCCTGATAGGGCGCGCAGGTCCAGCTCTGCTCGCAGCCCAGTTTGCGGTAGGCCTCCATCATTCGTCGCGCCATGCCGCGCGCCGGCTCTTCGAGGCGCACGCGCGAGCAGCCCATCAGGTCGAGCGCGCCGACATTGAGCGTCGAGCGCACCGCGACCCTGGCGCCGCCATCGACCAGCCTTTCGGCAAACAGCGTGCCGGAATCGCCGTGATAGAGCGCGCCGTCTATATGCGTCGAGGCGATCGGGATCAGTCGCGGCGCGCCGAGCAGCGCAGCGCTTTCGGCAACGATGCGCATCGCCATCGCCGCCCCGTCATGGCCGGAGGCGATTGTCTGCTCCTGTGCGCTGAGGGCGAGGCTCACGCGAACTCCTTGCGCATGGTGATCGAGGTCGGCCGGTCATAACCGTCATGCGCCGTGCGCGCGGTTTCGCGGAAGCCGAGACGCGCAAAGGTTGCGTGATTTGCCGTGAGCTCGACCCGCGTCTGCAGTTCGATGGCGGGTTTGTTGCGGTTGCGGGCAAGGTCCTCGACAGCCTGCATCAATCGTCTGCCGATGCCTTGGCCCTGAAGCCCGAGTTCGACGGCGAACTTGCCGACATAGAAATCATCGGGTCTCTCCAGCGCAAAAACGCAGCCTGCGATCTGGCCGCCCTGCAGAGCCACGAACACCGTTTCCCGCCCAGCCTTGTCCCTCAGGCTTTCGACGCACAGCAGATGCGCAGAGGAGGGCGGGTCGATGACGCCGTCCATCGGTGCAAAGGCGCGCATGATCAGGCTGAGCAGTTCGTCCCAGCGGTCGAAGCCGGGGGCGAACTGCGTGACCAAAACACTGGCAGGCTGATCCATGCGGTCAGCTTCTCTTGTAGCGGATCGTGTCGAAGCGCGCCGACAGCGCATCGTAGAGCAGCAGCCGGCCGACCAGTGGTTCGCCGATACCGGTGATCAGCTTGATGGCTTCCATTGCCTGCAGCGTGCCGACGACGCCGGTCAGCGCACCGACGACCCCGGCCACGGCGCAGGACGGCACCAGCCCCTCTGGCGGCGCTTCGGGAAAGAGGNGAAAGAGGTCGCGATATCCAGGGTTCGGTCTGCCGTCGGCGCCGGTGCCGAACGGCATCAACACCGTCACCGAGCCGTCGAAGCGGCCGACGGCGGCATGCACGAGCGGCCGCTTTTCCGCCGCGCAGGCATCAGCCACCACATAGCGCGTCTCGAAATTGTCGGAGCCGTCGACGACCACGTCGTATCGCGTGACGAGGACGGCAGCATTGTCGGCCGTCAGCCTGAAATCGTGCAATTCCACCGCGACATGGGGATTGATCCGGGCGATCGCTGCTTTGGCGCTCTCGGTCTTCGCCGTGCCGACCGTATGGGTGGCGTGGATCACTTGCCGCTGCAGATTGGACAGCGAGACAATATCGTCGTCGACGATTCCAAGCGTGCCGACGCCGGCGGCAGCGAGATATTCCAGCACCGGCGCGCCGAGGCCGCCGGCGCCGATCACCAGTACCCGCGCCCGCTTCAGCCTCTGCTGGCCAGCGCCGCCGATCTCGGGCAGCACGATGTGGCGGGCATAGCGTTCGAGCTCTTCGTCGGTGAGGGCGGCAGGGGTCATTGCCGGACCATATAGCGGAGCAAAAAGCTTGTCAGGTCTCTTCGGTTGGCCCAACCGTGCCGTGGTCGACGGTGAGGAACTGCGCGCGTCCCCTCAGGCTGGAAAACAGCGCGGCGTCGGTTCCGGTCATGAAGGCCTGGCAGCTCAGCTCTTCCAGGATCGAGAACAGCGCGGCGCGCCGGCCGGCATCGAGATGCGCGGCAATCTCGTCGAGCAACAGGATCGGCGTCATCCCCGACATCTCGCCGGTCAGCCTTGCGTGCGACAACACGATGCCGACCAGCAGCGCCTTCTGCTCTCCGGTCGAGCAGAGTTCGGCCGGCATCGCCTTGGGGCGGTGGCGCACCAGCAGATCCGAACGGTGCGGGCCATCGAACGTGCGTCCGGCGGCGCGGTCGCGCTCGCGGCCGTCGGCAAGGGCGGCGCGATAGCGTTCCTCGACGTCCACGGCGGGTGCTGTGGCGACGTCGCTTTCAAGGTCGCCGGAGAGGCTGATGTCGGCCTGCGGAAACGGCCCGCTGGAAGGCAGCCTGTCGATCATGGCGGTAAGCAGGCGTACCAGTTCGGCGCGCGCAGCCGCGATCGCCACGCCGGTTTCGGCCATCTGCATCTCGATGGCGTCGAACCAGGCGCCATCGCGCGAGCCTTCCGTAAGCAAGCGGTTACGTCCGCGCATCGCCTTCTCGTAATCGAGCGCACGCTGGCCGTGGCCGGGATCGACAGCCAAAACCAGCCGGTCGAGAAAGCGCCGCCGGTCGGCGGCAGGTCCGGGGAACAGGCCGTCCATGGCCGGCGTCAGCCAGACGACGCGCAGCCATTCCAGCATGGCGTCTGCCGACCGTGCCGGCGCGCCATTGATGCGCACCTTGCGACCGCCCTCGCCGGCCGCTTCACCCCCGGTGATGCCGGTGCCGATCTCGACCTGTCCCTCCGGCCCGTCGAGCCTTGCGTGGAGCGCAAAGCCGCCATCGCCGCCTTCGCGGGCAACGTCGACATAGGGCGCACGGCGCAGGCCGCGGCCCGGCGTCAGCAGGGAGATGGCTTCCAGAAGATTGGTCTTGCCGGCGCCGTTGTCGCCGGAAAACACCACAGGGCCGGGGGAAAAGCCGATCGACAGCGCCGCATAGTTGCGGAAATTCGTAAGTGTTAGCTTCCTTATGTGACTTTGTTCCGGCAACCGCTATCCGCCTGTAGAAGTCGCCGCAATCAATTATGCTGCAGTGTGCCGCAGTGCGGCTGCTACACCCGCATCGGCATCAGCACGTAGAGCGCGGTCTCATCGGCCATGTCGTGGATCAGCGTCGGCGAACCGGCATCGGCCAGCATGAACTTGGCTTCCGTGCCGGTGAGTTGAGCAGCGACGTCGAGCAGATATTTGGCGTTGAAGCCGATCTCGATCGGGTCTGAGGAGTAATCAGCGGCCAGTTCCTCGGTTGCGCTGCCCGAATCCGGATTGTTGACGGCAAGCGTCACCTGGCCTTCGGTGATCGAAAGCTTCACCGCGCGGCCGCGCTCGGAGGAAATGGTCGAGACGCGATCGACGGCGGCGGCGAAGCTCTGGCGGTCGATGATCAGCTTCTTGTCGTTGCCGGTCGGAATGACGCGCTGGTAGTCCGGGAAAGTGCCGTCGATCAGCTTCGAGGTCAGAACCACGCTGCCGATGGTGAAGCGGATCTTGGTGTCGGACAATTCGGTGGTCACCGCGACATCGGGATCGTCGACCAGCTTCTGCAACTCGCTGACCGTCTTGCGCGGAATGATGATGCCCGGCATGCCTTCGGACCCGGCCGGAGCGTCGATCTCGGCGCGCGCCAGGCGGTGGCCGTCGGTCGCCACCGAACGCAGCTTCAGCTTGCCGCCAGTTTCATGCGTGTGCAGGTAGATGCCGTTGAGATAGTAGCGCGTCTCTTCGGTGGAGATGGCGAACTGGGTCTTTTCGATAAGGCCTCTCAGGGCGACGGAATCGAGCCGGAAGATGTGTGAGAAGGATCCCGCCGAAAGCTCCGGGAAATCGGACTGCGGCAGGCATTGCAGGCGAAAGCTCGAGCGGCCCGACGTTACCGTCATGGCGTTGCCGTCCTCGTCGGTCTTCAGCATCACTTCGGCGCCGTCGGCCAGCTTGCGCACGATGTCGTAGAGCAGGTGCGCCGGAACCGTCGTCGCCCCGCCGCGCTCGACCTTTGCCGGCGTCGCTTCGGTCACTTCGAGGTCGAGGTCGGTGGCTTTCATTTCAAGGCTGGCGCCCTCGGCGCTGAGCAGCACGTTCGACAGGATCGGTATGGTATTGCGCCGCTCGACCACGCGATGAACGTGGTTGAGCGACTTCAGGAGATTGGACCGTTCCAGGATAACACGCATGACGAAACAGGCTCGCTTGAATGAATGGACGGGTCACCAGTGGGCGGCGCCCCGCGAAAGGTCTGAACAGGCTCAGAATCTATGCAAACTGACAGGAAAAAGCCAGCAAACGCAAGTCCGGGCCACCGGTTCGCGCCGGTTAAGCGGGCTTTCTGGGGATAAAGCGGACGTTGGCCGGCAACCGATGCATGTCGCCGGAAACTGCGCAGCGGTTTTGGGACAACGACATGCATCAAAACAAGAAAATTTAAAGCGCGACGACCGTTTGCCGCGCCGATCAGGCTTGGTCGTTGATCAGCCTGCGCAACAGTTCCAGTTCCTGCGCCAGCGTGTTGTCGACGCCGGAAAGGTCCTCGATCTTGCGCACCGCATGCAGCACCGTGGTGTGGTCGCGCCCGCCGAACCGCCGGCCGATCTCCGGCAGCGAGCGCGGCGTCAATACCTTCGACAGGTACATGGCGACCTGCCTGGGCTTCACGATGGTGCGCGTGCGCCGGTTGGACAGCAACTCGGTCTTCGACACATTGTAGTGGCGCGCCACGATGCGCTGGATGTCCTCGATGCGCACCCGCTTCGGCTCGCCAGAGCGATAGATGTGGCCGAGGATTTCGTCGATGCGGTCGATGGTGATCGCCGGCTCGAACGACTGACGAAACAGCAGCTGGTTGAACGCGCCCTCCAACTCACGACCGCTGCCGGTTACCGTGCGGGCGACATGGTTGAGGATCTCCTCCGAAATATTGAGCGATGCATCGTCGACCTTGGCGGTGGCAAGCCGAAGTTTGAGCATGCCGATGCGCATGGCGAAGTCCGGCGCCGACATTTCCAGCGCGACACCGCCATTGAGGCGCGAGCGCACCCGCGGTTCCAGCGATTCCAGTTCCGACGGCGGCCTGTCGGCGGCAACCACCACTTGCTTGGCGCTGTCGAGCAGCATGTTGATGAGATGGCAGAATTCGTGCTGGATCGACTTGCCCTGCAGGAACTGCATGTCGTCGATGATCAAGAGGTCGATGTCGCGCAGCTGTTCCTTCAGCGTCAGCGCATTGTTGTCGCGGATCGCGGTGGCGAAGCGCCACATGAAATATTCGGCCGTCAGATAGACGACGCGCGATTTCGGGTTCTGTTTCAGGGATTCGGCCGCAATCGCCTGCAAAAGGTGCGTCTTGCCGAGCCCGACGGTTGCATGAAGGAACAGCGGGTTGAAGCGCACCGCGCTCGACTGCGATTCCGCCACGGCTTTGGCTGCGGCGAAAGCCACCCGGTTCGACGGGCCTTCGATGAAGGAGCCGAACGTGTAGCGCGGGTCGAGCGGCGACCCCAGCACATTGTGCCGGAATTCGCTCTCGATCGGCGTGCCGGGACGAGGGGCGGGCGCCCGCTCCACCCTGCCGGGGCCGACCGTGCCGGCCGCCAATGCGGTCTGCGTATGCTTGGTCATCTTGCGCGCCGGCACGGCCTCGGGTTCGACGCCATTGCGGGCCGGACGGGTCGCGGTGCGCACGACCATCTCGATCTTGAGGATTTCGGGATCCTCGTGCTTCCACAGATCGGCGATGAGATCGAGATAATGGCCATTGATCCACGAGCGCAGGAAGGCCGTGGGCACCGAGATGCGTACAATGCCCCGGGAAGCCTCAGCCACCTTCATACGGCCGAACCAGCTCGAATAGACCTCGGTTCCCAGGCGCGCCTTCAACTGGGCCTTGACCCGGTCGAACTTCTGTTCCGCGTCGCTGGAAGCCGCCATATCGTGCGCTCCGACCAATGTTCCGGGAAATGGCAGGTCGCCCGTAAGCTCCCGCTCGATGCCGCTCTGCATGATTGTGCGTCCCTTTTCCTTTGTACCTTTTTTCCGCCGGGAGTGCGCCTCCTGCACCCATGTTTCCAGCGACCGTATCTTCGCTACAACACCACCGCCGCCGCCGGCGGATGACGTTGCCTCGTCAGAATGGGATCGGTCCCGGCTGCTTAAGGCCAGTCCGTCTGACATGTTCGGGCAAAGCGGTGCTACCCGGCGAAAACGCCGGTGCGCCATCAAGCTGCCATGTACAATTACGCCAGTCCCCTATCGTATCGAAAAGGCAAGCCATACCCGTTCGCGGAATTGATCCACGTCATGAATTCTGCCACTGTTAGCTGGCCGATTCAGGCTGGGTTAAGGGCTAATGGCCCGTCCCTTTCGATAGATCGACATTACCGAAATCGCTGTGGATAGGGCAAGGCCACCTCTAACGGATTTTTAAGGAATCTGGTTAGTGAACAACGGTTCGGGCTCCGTGCTGGAAGCGCATATTTTGACAAAGCCATTGGGATTCAAACCCTTTTGCCGCGAATATGAAAATGGCTGTGCGGTTTGAAATTTTCTGAAATAATTCGCTTGACACCAACTTGCTGCCTATCGCCCACAGGCTATGTGAACAAGCTGTGGATCACTTCCAGCAAGCCACTGAAAAATATCAGCAATTTGTGACAGCCAAATTTATTGGCGTGGGCCGTTTCGGCGGATTGGAATATCAGTGGGAGTGTATGTGCCGGCAAAGGATTCCGGACTCTGGAATGCGGCTCGGGCGTGCTTTGCGGCCCTTCTTTTTAAGTGCTTGCCGGCAAACGAAAAAACCCGGCGCGATTGGCCGGGTTTGAAAGAACGACAGTTCAGGAACGGTCGATCAGGCCGACAGCACCTTGAGGCGGTGAGCCAGACGCGACACCTTGCGCGATGCCGTATTCTTATGGATCACGCCCTTGGTCGCGGCGCGCATCAATTCCGGCTCTGCGGTCTTGAAGGCTTCCAGCGCGGCTGCCTTGTCGCCGGCAGCCAGTGCCTCTTCGACCTGGCGGACATATGTACGCACGCGCGAGCGGCGGTTCTTGTTGATCGCTGCGCGGCGGGCGATCTTGCGCGTTGCCTTTTTGGCCGAGGAGGTATTGGCCATGATGCCTCTCTTCTGATCTGGTGGGCGCATGCGGGATGCCGCAGGGCGCAAAAAACAAACGGGCAGCCAACGGCCGCCTCGGTTGGAGCGGCTTATAGTTCAGCTTTTCCGGCGCGTCAACGCCGCTTTGGCTTCTTTTTGGTCCTCGCCGCCGCCACTCTAGCGATTGGTGAAATTCGGCTTCCGCTTCTCGGCAAAGGCTGCCATCCCTTCCTTCTGGTCGTCGAGCGCAAACAGCGAGTGGAACAGCCGGCGTTCGAAGCGCAGTCCCTCCGCCAGCGTCGTCTCGTAGGCGCGGTTGACTGCCTCCTTGGCCATCATCACCGATGGCAGTGAAAACTCTGATATCCTGGCCGCGGCCTTCATCGCCTCCTCGATCAACTCGCCGGCCGGCACGACGCGCGAGGCCAGGCCGCTGCGCTCGGCTTCGGCGGCATCCATCATCCGACCGGTCAGGCACATGTCCATGGCCTTCGACTTGCCGACAAAGCGGGTCAGCCGTTGCGACCCGCCCATGCCGGGAATGACGCCGAGCGTGATTTCGGGCTGGCCGAATTTCGCCGTGTCGGCGGCAATGATGAAATCGCACATCATCGCCAGTTCGCAGCCGCCGCCCAGTGCATAGCCGGCGACCGCCGCGATCATCGGCTTGCGCGCACGGGTAAACTCTTCCCAGCCGACGAAGAAATCCTGCACATAGGCCTCGGCGTAGGTGACGGCCTGCATTTCCTTGATGTCGGCGCCCGCCGCAAAAGCCTTCTCGGAACCGGTGATGACCATGGCGCCGATGCCGGGATCGGCGTCGAACCCCTTTGCCGCCGTCAGCAAATCCTCCAGCACCTGCGCGTTCAGCGCGTTGAGCGCCTTGGGCCGGTTCAGCGTGATCAGGCCGACCTTGCCGCGCGTCTCGACGATGATGGTTTCATAGCTCATGGGCTGGCCTCCTGGTTGCGGCACTGAAGGACCGTGCAGCTTACCGCTGGCAGGTCCGGCAATAAAAGGTCGAGCGGCCGCTTTGCACGATGCGCGCGATGTGGCCGCGACAGCCGGGCGTCGGACAGGGCTCGCCTTCGCGATCGTAGACTGCGAAGGAATGCTGGAAATAGCCCAACGATCCGTCTGTGTGCACATAGTCGCGCAGCGAAGACCCGCCGGCGGCGATCGCATCGGCGATCACCGAACGGATTGCCTCGGCCAGTCGTTCGCTTTGTTCCTTGGCCTTCTTGCCGGTCCCGGCGATGGTGCCTGCCTCGCGCAATGGCGAAAGGCCAGCGCGCCACAGCGCTTCCGACACATAGATATTGCCGAGCCCGGCAATCAGCTTCTGGTCGAGCAGCGCCGCCTTCAACGGCGATCTGCGGCCCTTCAGCAGAGAGGCGAGCAGGGCGCCTTCCAGCGCATTGCCGGTCGGCTCGACGCCCAGTCCCGCCAGCATCGGATGCGCCTCGGCCAGGCCTTCCGCAAACAGCATGAAGCCGAAGCGACGCGGGTCGTTGAAGACCACGCGAGACTGGACGCCGACAGGCGACACGACATGGAACACCACATGGTCGTGCTTGGCATTCTTCGAGCGCTCTTGATGGAACGTGCCGGGCGTCTCTTTGTCATCAGCGATCTCAATGCGGAACGAGCCCGACATGCCGAGATGGCAGATCAGCACCGGGCCATCGTCCAGGTGTATGGTGAGATATTTGGCGCGGCGGCCAAGCGCGATGACGGTCTTGCCGGTCAGCCGCTGCGCAAATTTCGCCGGAAACGGAAATCTGAGATCGGGCCGGCGCGCCTCGACGCGTACGATCCGAGCGCTTTCCAGAACCGGCTGCAGGCCGCGCCGGACGGTTTCGACCTCGGGCAGTTCAGGCATGGCCGCCTATCGCCGCATGGAAGGAAGCGCCGTGGCGGCCGCGCGCCAGCTTGAGGTGTTCGGCGACCGTCTCGCCGATATCGGCGAAGGTGGTCCTGAGCCCGATGTCGCCGCCCGTGAGACCCGGTGCGATGCCGATGACCGGGATGCGTTCGCGCGTGTGGTCGGTGCCACGCCATGTCGGATCGTTGCCATGGTCGGCGGTGAGGATGAGCAGATCGCCCGGCTTCAGCTTTGCCAGTGCCTCGGGCAGCCGGCGGTCGAAGGCTTCGAGCGCCGCAGCATAGCCGGCGACGTCGCGGCGATGGCCGAACTCGGTGTCGAAGTCGACGAAATTGGCGAACACCAGGTCGCCGTCGCCGGCATCGTCCATCGCGCCCAGCGCCTTGTCGAACATTGCCATGTTGCCGGGCGCCTTGCGTACTTCCGAGATACCGCGGTGGGCGAAGATGTCGCCGATCTTGCCGACCGCGATCACCCGGCTGCCGCGCCCGGTCAAGCGGGCGAGCAGCGTCGGCTCAGGCGGCGGCACGGCGTAGTCATGGCGGTTGTAGGTGCGCTCGAACGTGGCTGATGTTTCGCCCAGGAAAGGCCGTGCGATCACCCGTCCGATCTTCAGCGGGTCGACCAGCCGGCGTACCGTCTTGCAGAACTCGTAGAGCCGCTCCAGGCCGAAATGAACTTCGTGCGCTGCTATCTGCAGGACGGAATCGACCGAGGTGTAGCAGATCGGCTGGCCGGTGCGGATATGCTCCTCGCCGAAGCGCTCGATGATCTCGGTGCCGGGTGCATGGCAGTTGCCGAGAATGCCCGGGACCTTGCCCTCGCGGATCATCGCTTCGGTCAGTTCGGCAGGGAAGGCGGGCACCTTATCGGGGAAATAGCCCCAGTCGAACCGCACGGGCAGCCCGGCGATTTCCCAGTGACCCGACGGCGTATCCTTGCCGCTCGAAATCTCCTGCGCGGCGCCGTGGAAGGCGGAGGCTGAAACGGCGGCTTTGCTGTCGAATTGGAAGCCGGTTGCGGTTTCTGCTGCGCGGCCGAGACCGAGCGAAACCATGGTGGGCACCTTCAGCGGTCCCTCGCGCAGGCCCTCGCGATCGGCGCGGGCTTCCGCGCAGGCCAGCGCGATATGTCCCAATGTGTTCGAGCCGGCGTCGCCATAGCGTTCGGCATCGGCGGCGCCGCCAATGCCGAAAGAATCGAGAACGAAGAGGAAAGCGCGTGACATCGGTGCCGTCATTGCCAGTCTGGTTGACCAGACATAAGGTCCCGTCGCGGCATTGGCAAATCGTAAACCAGGCGGCAACGGCCTGACGCGATGGTCGCGAAGTCGGGCAGGCGTGGTGTACGCATCCTTGAGACATGCAATGCGCTTCAAGGAACGGTGTGCGGGGCATGGATCGATGAGACGGGCTGACCTCGGTTGGAGTGCACTGGCGACCACTGTAGCACTGCTGGGCTCGCAGCTCGCCGCGCACGCCGACTGGCGCGACCAGATCGGCACGTTTCGGATCGGCATCGTTGCCGAGCCGGGCGCCGGCAACACGGTTCCGGGTCTGGCCATGCTGACTGACGCCTACGGCAGGGCGCTCGGCATGAAGGTGGAATTCGTCGTCGCGCATGACTATGCGGCGCTGATCGAGGCGCAGGCCAATGGCCGGGTTCAATACGCGGTCTATTCGGCGACCGCCTACGCCACCGCCTCGGAGCGCTGCGGCTGCGTCGAACCTCTTGTGGCGCCGGTCGACGCCGACGGTCCCACGGGCATCCGCTCCGTGCTTTTGACGCGCGACGGCAGGCTTTCCGATCTCGCGGCCCTGGAAACGCACCGCATCGCCATGGCGCCTTCCGACTATGTCGGCGGTTCGCTTCTACCGCTCGCCGGGCTGGCGGCCGACGGCATCAAGATCAGCCAGGATGCGCCATTCCTCGCTCATGCCGGCTCGGCTGCCGCCGCAGAAGCGATGCTGGCCGATGGCCAGGCCGATGCCGTATTCGGCTGGGAGCGGGCCACGGCGGAAAAGACGGCGATTGCTGGCGATCAGCCGGCTGATCCGGACGGCACGGCGGCGCGGCTGGAGGCGGCGGGGATTCCAGAAGCCGCGCTCCAGATCATCTGGACTTCCGGCGTGCTCAGATACGGCCCTCACGCCGTCCGCAGCGATCTCGACCCCGAAGCCAAACGCCGACTGACCGTCTTCCTCACCAATCTCAGATCGCAGTCGCCGGAAGTCTACGATTTCGTGGAATCGAGACATTCGGGAGGGTTCACGCTCGCCGCTGCGAGTGACTATGCGATGGCCGCTTCCATCGTGCGCCTGGTGTCAGCCAGCACCGACAGCAGCGGGCAGTAAATCCGACGGCGGATGCGGGTTAGGGCCGCTTCAGCAGCCGCTGCAGGGGATCGTCGTGCTCCGGCGCGGCCTGAGATAGTAGGTCTCTTTCATTACTATGGTGCTGAAGGCGGAGGTCAATCCGAGCTGCTGCGAATTGTCGGCACTCCATGCGATGACCGGCACGTATCCGAGAATGCTCTGGACGCGGATAAGGAAAGTGTTCCTGATCCTGAGCGCCGGGGGAACCGTGATTGGACCGCCCGCGGAGCTACCGACCTTGCGCGACCACACAACCTCTACGTTCAGCGCGGCGCTGTCTGATATATGTATTGCCGTGACGATGATGGTCGGGGTCGAGCGACGATAGGGTTGCAGCGTCGACGTGCCGATCTTCATGATCGCATCGATATCGGTGGCCACGATTGTCTGCTGCTGCGTGATCAGATCCGCAACCATGGAACTGACGCGGCTGACATTCTTGCTGGTCTCGATGGCCTGTGAGGCCTCCATGGTCACGAAATACATGATCAGCAGGACCGGCACGACAAAAGCAAACTCGATGGCCGCAACGCCGCGGCGATCCGAGCAGAACCGCATCGCTCTCGCCCAGATGGTCGAAAATCCTTGATGTGCCCCCGCACGATACATGCATGCTTCCTTTTTAAGCCATCACACCGGTACGTTTTTCAGTCGTCGAACGGTTCGTTCTGCCAGACGGCCGATGCGTAGTGCAGCGTTTTTTTGCCGTTTGCCATGTTGGACATATACTTGGCCATGAAATCGGTCATGACCGGCCAAGGGTAAAAAACCCGCAGCATGTTTCTTGATTCCGACGGGCCTACCTTGTTCTGAAAACTCGTGTTGGCCACACCGGTCAGCTCAACGTGATCGCCCGATATCTTGAAGCCGGCGGTGGACGCCGCCTCGAAGGTCGTGAATTCGCGAAGGTCCACCTGCAATCCGGGGCAACCCTTGGCCACCATGATCTCCAGCCTACCGCAGATCTTATCCCGCAACTGGGTTCCGGATATGTTGGCCTGCCTGAGCTGGCCAGTACGCAACTGACGGGCTATATCATCGGTGATGTTGGCCATCACCTCCTGTCCGGCAAATGAAACGCAGCTCTCGAGGATGGCGAAGACGAGAGCCGCAAACGGTAACGCAAGCATCGCAAATTCTATCGCCGTGCTGCCGCGCCGATCACCAAGGAAAAGACGGGCAAACGTCACGCGCCCTGCCTTGGCCTTGCAGATCTCGCGTTCTGAATCCTCGTCCAAAACGTCGCCCATATCCCGTTCCTGCCGATCCTGATGCGGTACCGTCAGCACCACTATCAAGAACCCATTTAGCTCCGGTTTGAATGACCGTTAAAATTCGACCAGGCGACATTAACCGGCCGCTAACCGAAGCGGCTTTCCCGAGACAATCAAGCCAACTGAGGCGCTTACTGCCCAGCGCTCATCTCGGCTTCGGACGACTTTTCCGAGTCGCTCTTGTACGAGCTTTCGCAATAGGGCGTGCAGGACATGGTCTGTACCGAGGCGCGCCTGTAGATACGCACGGACGACGCGTCCTGGCGCACCACGGTCACCTGCTCGTCGACGATCGGGCTGCCATCGTGGTCGAGGACAACCAGATTGGTGACGCCGAACCCCTTGCCCGTCAGTACGATCGTCGATGCATCCTGGACGGAGGCGTCGGCAATCGCCGGATTGCCGACGACTATGGTGTCGGCGGGACGTGTCAGTTTGACGATCTTGGCCTGATTCATCGTCACTTCGATGCCGGCTCCGGCCTTGGCCGGCAGCACAAAAGCCGGGACGGCGAGAAGCGCGACAAGCAGGAATGACGATTTCATGGCAGTCATCAAGGCGCTCCACAGCGGCAAAACTTGTTCAAAGAAACATGAAGGAGATTGGTGAACCAACGGTTAAACCCTTGACCGGCGCCGGGGTATTCGCACCAATCTTGCTGCCAGCTAATATAACAATGCATCCTGCCGATAGCCGTGAGATTACAGCTTTTCACGGGCAGGCGAGCTACTTTCCAGCGTTTAGTTTACGGTTAACCACGCAAGCTGTTCGAAGCGGGAAAGGAATCGGTAAGGCTGTTTATTAAGCCGATTGAAAGAGCTTCTCCGTAGATTGGCAGCATCCGATCAACCACCACAGAAGTTGACGGAAGTGCTGTAACACGTGGAGTAGGAGCTCTCGAATGTCTAATCTCATCGCACGTTTCGCGAAGGACGAATCCGGCGCGACCGCTATCGAATACGGTCTGATCGCCGCTCTCATCGCGCTTGCCATCATGGTTGGCGCTGGTCAGCTCGGCAATGCCCTGAACAACAAGTTCAGCGCCATCGCCACTGCCGTCTCGACCGGCAAGGCTCCGTAATACATTACGGATCTGCGATCGTTTTCAGAACAAGGGCCGCCTTGGCGGCCCTTGTTTCATTTGTGCGATGCGCAGGATCTCGATCCGCAATTTGCCGGCGACACCAGGCAAATTGAGATCGTTGCCTCATCAATCGTTAATCGAACCGGCCTAGGCTCAAGCCTGATGCATCTGACCAAGGCGCCGCACCGATGCTTGAAGCCCTGATCTTCGTCGTCTTTCCCTTCTGCATGCTCTTCGCCGCGATCTCCGACATGCTGTCGATGACGATCGCCAACCGCGTACCGGTGCTGCTGCTGGCGGTGTTTGCGCTGGTTGCGCCGCTGACGGCCATGGACTTGGCAACCTATGGCTGGCATTTCGCCGCCGGCGGCCTGGTGCTGGCCGTGACGTTCGGTCTGTTTGCACTCGGCGGCATGGGTGGCGGCGACGCCAAGCTGCTCGCCGGCACCGCCGTCTGGATGGGGTTCAACATTCACCTTGTCGAGTATCTCGTGATATCGACGTTCATCGGCGGACTGCTGACGCTCGCCATCCTTCTCTACCGGAAATCGCCGCTGGCGATTTACACCAGCCACAATCTATTCCTGCGCCATTTCGCCGACGACACGACTGGCGTTCCCTACGGCATTGCACTCGGCATTGGCGGGCTGCTGACCTATCCGGATTCACCCCTGATGGTTTGGGCACTGGCAAAGCTGGCGAACTGAAACAGCAAGCAACCTTTGCCGCTCCGACATCGGTCTGAAAAGAGGCCGCTGGTCGCCCTTTCTGTCGTCGGAGCACGGGTCCGTCCAATTTATGTAAACCTTAAATTAATCACGATCGTAAGCATTGCATTAACCTTGTTTTGACGATTGCCGCTGCAAAGTCCGGCCTGGCTAGGTGGTTGCCTAAAGGCGAGGGTTCGGACAGATGCCAGCATCCCGACTGATTATTCTGGGCGTGGCGGTGGCTGCGGCGGGTGGTGCAGGTTATGTTGCGAAGAATATGGTGGCGGTCCCGCCCCAGCAGGTCGTCGCCGATGCCCCGCAGGCGCCGGCCATTGCCTTGCAGGATGTGCTCGTGCTCTCCGGCGACGTGCCGATGGGCAGCCCACTTGAGAACAATCTCAGCTGGGAGTCCTGGCCGTCCGACGGGATCAATGCGAATTTCATCACCCGTGCCGCCGAACCCGAAGCGCGGGAGAAACTGAAGGGCTCCGTCGCCCGCATGGCGATGTACACCGGTGAGCCGCTGCGGCGCTCCAAGCTGATCGGCGAGGGGCAAAGCTTCATGTCTTCGATCCTGCCCACCGGCATGCGTGCCGTCGCCACCGCGATCTCGGCTGACACGTCGGCAGGCGGGTTCATCCTGCCCAACGATTTTGTCGACGTCATCATGACCCGCAGATCCGACACCGGCAACGGCGGCAGCGGATTCACCACCGAGACCATCCTCAAGAACATCCGCGTCCTGGCGATCGATCAGACCATCCAGGAGGACGAGGAAGGCAAGAAGACCAGGGTCGGACAGACGGCGACGCTGGAACTGACGCCGCAGCAGGCCGAGATCATAACCGTCGCCCAGCAGATGGCCGATCGCCTGACGCTGGCGCTGCGCTCGATCACCGACAACAAGGAAAAGGGTACCGATGAAGCCGACTACCTCGTTTCCGGCAGTGGGCGGCGCGGAACGGTGCGGTTGATCAAATCGGGCGAAGTTTCCGAAGTAGGGGCAAGGAAATGAGGTTAATCGCTAAACTGCCGGTCACCATGGCTGCAGCCGTCGGCCTGCTTTTCCTCGGAGCCCATGCAAGTGGCCTCGGCGACGCCAAGGCCGCCGGAAAGAGCGTCGGGGTCACGGGCTCGACCGCCACGCAACGTGTCAAGCTCGGCCTCAACAAATCTGTCGTCATCGATCTGCCGAGCGACGCCTACGACATCCTTGTCGCCAATCCCGCGGTCGCCGATGCGGTGACCCGCACTGCAAGGCGCATCTATCTGTTCGGCAAGTCGGTGGGCGAAACCAACATCTTCGTCTTCGGTCCCAATGGCGAGCAGATTGCCAGCCTGGATCTGGCCGTCGAACGCGACGTCGCCGGATTGGAAGACTACCTCAAGCGCTTCCTTCCGAATGCCGAGATCAAGGTCGAATTGCTGAACGACAACGTCGTCCTGACCGGGACGGTGGATACGCCGCTCGATGCCAAGCGCGCCGTCGATCTGGCAACCATCTTCGTGTCCGGCGGTGAAGCGACGACGGGCCAGTATTCGCAGACCGCGGCCGGCGGTAATGCCAATGGCGGCGTCGACATCAACAACCCGGATGCCGAACGCCGGGTCTCGAAGATCGTCAACCTGCTACAGATCATCGGCGACGACCAGGTGACGCTGAAGGTGACCGTGGCCGAAGTCAGCCGCTCGGTGATGAAGCAGCTCGGCGTCAACATGGTTGGCAGCGGCAGCATGGACGGCATCGCCTACGGTGCGCTGAGTTCGCCCAACTACGGTTTGGGAAAGCCGCTTTCGCAGAATTCAGGCTTTAACTTGGGCGGCAGTGGCCTCAAAGCCTACATCAATGCCATGGAGCAAAGCGGCGTCATGAAGACGCTTGCAGAACCGACCCTCACCGCGGTTTCGGGCGAGAAGGCAACGTTCAGGGTCGGCGGCGAATTCAATCTCATCACGGCACGTACGAACAACGTTTCGACCGACAACCAGACCGGCCAGGTCACCTACACCAACGAAAAGCTTGAATACGGCATAGGCCTCGAGTTCCAGCCCGTTGTGCTGTCGGCGGGTCGGATCAGCCTCAAGGTCAGAACATCGGTTTCGGAGCCGACCTCGGAAGGTGCTACCACCCTGGAAGGCGGCGGCAGCTTGCCCGGCCTGACGCTTCTGTCGATCCGCAAGAGACTTGCCGACACCACCGTCGAATTGCCGTCGGGCGGTTCGATGATGATTGCCGGCCTCGTTCGCGACGACGTCCGCCAGGCTGTATCGGGCTTGCCCGGCCTGACCAAGATCCCGGTGCTCGGCACGCTATTCCGCAGCCGCGATTTCGTCCGCAATGAAACTGAACTGGTCATCATCATCACGCCTTATCTGGCTCGGCCGGTGGCGCGCAACGACCTGGCTAAGCCGGACGACAATTTCAATGCCGCCGGCGATGGTCCGGCCATGTTCCTTGGCCGCGTCAACCGCGTCTACGGCACCATGCAGACCGACAAGCCCAACGGCCGCTACCACGGCGTTGTCGGCTTCATCTACAAGTAAGCGGGGAAGCGGACATGTCTCAGTCAGCATCAAAGGTACTGGCGATTGCCGCTACGGCATGGTCTGGCCGTGGCCGGATCCGCCGATCGGCAATGCCGATCATGGCGGTCGCGATCGCCGCCTCGCTTGCCGGTTGCGCTAAGCGCGACAGCATCACGGTTGGGGCGATTCCCGATGATTATCGCACCACGCATCCGATCGTGATTGCCGAGAAGAACCAGAAGCTGGACCTCCCGGTCGGCGCCGGCGATCGCGGCATGACCGGCTCGCAGCGCGACACGCTTCTAGGCTTCCTTGACGGCTACGACAGGAGCGCTGCCCCGGCGCTGACGATCGCAACCCCGATCGGCTCGGCCAATGAGGTGGCGGCGACTGCCGCGGCGCGCGATTTCGCCAGGCTGGCGGTTGCCAGCGGCATCAAGCGAAACCGGATCGTGGTGACCTCCTACCAGTCGGTTTCCCCGGAAGCCTCGGCGCCTATCCGCGTTTCCTATATTTCGGTGAGAGCCCAGACCGACAAATGCGGGCGCTGGCCCGAAGACATCCTCGCAACCTCCGAAAACAAGCACTACGCCGATTACGGCTGCTCCTCTCAAAACAACCTCGCCGCGCAACTCGCCAATCCGGCCGATCTGCTCGGGCCAAGAAAGTCGTCCGATATCGACGCCGAGAACCGCGGCGCGGTGATCGACGTCTATCGCGGCAGAGGTATTTCGGACGAGTTCCTCGGCAATTCGGAAGTGACGTATTAGGAGCGCCGGCCCCGCGTAGAGACCGGAAAGAGAAGTCACGGAAAAGAGCATGACGATGAGCAATCTTGCCTACGACACGCCCGGAGACGGCGGCGACAGCTCGCAATCGGATATTGCCGCGATGCAGGCGCTGCGGCCGGTGCCGCGTATTTCGATCCAGGCATTTTGCGAGACGGAAGGTGTCGCGCATCCGGTGGAGCGGGCCGGCGAGGATCGCCGCATGGCCAAGGCGCATCTGAAAGTGCATATGGGCGGCATCGCCACGGCGATCGAATTCTACCAGTCGGCGCCGACGCCGAACCTGATCCTGCTGGAATCGCGCAGCGAACCGAAGCAGTTGCTGGAGCAGCTTGCCCAGCTTTCCGAATATTGCGATCCCTCCTCGAAAGTCGTGGTGATCGGCCACTACAACGATGTCGGTCTTTACCGCGAACTCATCCGCTTCGGTATTTCCGAATATGTCATCGCGCCGGTGTCGATGGCCGATATCGTCTCCGTGGTTTCATCGATCTTCGTCGATCCGGAAGCCGAGCCGATCGGCCGCTCGATCGCCTTCATCGGCGCCAAGGGCGGCGTCGGCTCCTCGACCATCGCCCACAATGTAGCGTGGGCGATGTCATCGCTGTTCAAGTCGGAAGTGGTCGTCGCCGATCTCGACCTGGCTTTCGGGACGGCCAACATAAATTTCGACCAGGACCCTGCGCAAGGCATCGCCGAAGCCGTATTTTCGCCCGAACGAGTTGACGAGGTCTATCTCGACCGTCTGCTTGCCCAGTGCGCCGAACATCTGTCGCTGCTCGCCGCGCCCTCCACCCTCGAACGTGTCTATGATTTCGATCCCGATGCCTTCACGCAACTCATCGACACCGCGCAGCGCAGTGTGCCGCTGCTGGTGCTCGACGTTCCTCATGTCTGGACTGGCTGGACCAAGAACACACTGATCAAGGCTGACGAGATCGTCATCACGGCGACGCCGGAACTGGCCAATCTGCGCAACACCAAGAACCTGGTCGATATGCTGACGCGGCTTCGCCCGAACGATCCGCCGCCGAAACTGATCATCAACCAGGCCGGCGTACCGAAGCGACCCGAGATATCCGCTTCCGACTTCGCCGAGCCGCTCAGCCTCACGCCGATGTCGGTCATCGCCTTCGACCCGTTGTTGTTTGGAAATGCCGCCAACAACGGCCGCATGCTGGGCGAGATGGATGCCAGGAGCCCGGTCGTCGGCATGATCAACGAAATCGCGCATGTCCTGACCGGTCGCAGCGAAATCAAGGCCAGGAAGAAGGCAGGCCTTGGCGGCCTGCTCGGCAAGCTCTCGCGTAACAAGAAATGACGCTCCCCTCCAAATCAAGAAGTAGAGCATGATGTCGTCCGAAAACCGCTTCGGCATCATGTTCTGGACGGAATTGGTAGTCGATCATGTTTGGTAAAAGAGGCTCCGACGACGGCGGCCGGTTCACCCCGGAGTTCCGTCAGCCAGCACCGGCGCCAGCGGCGCCGGCCACTGCAACGCCTGCGGACATGGCGGTACTTGCCCGGCCCGCGGCAGCGCCGCCTGGAGCGCCGGGAACCCCGCCAACTCGCCGTGCCGTTGAGGCGCCATCGATGGCGCCGGAGCCGCCAAAAAAGATCCAGCGCGAAAAAAGTGAAACCTACTACGACACCAAGAGCCAGGTCTTCTCCGCGCTCATCGACACCATTGACCTGTCGCAACTCGCCAAGCTCGATCCCGAGAGCGCGCGCGAGGAAATCCGCGACATCGTCAACGACATCATCGCCATCAAAAATTTCGCAATGTCGATCGCCGAGCAGGAAGAGTTGCTCGAGGACATCTGCAACGATGTGCTGGGCTACGGCCCGCTGGAGCCGCTGCTCGCCCGCGACGATATCGCCGACATCATGGTCAACGGCTCCAAGAACGTCTACATCGAAGTCAATGGCAAGGTCGAACAGACCGGCATCCGCTTCCGCGACAATCAGCAGCTGCTCAACATCTGCCAGCGCATCGTCAGCCAGGTTGGCCGCCGCGTCGACGAATCGAGTCCGATCTGCGACGCCCGCCTACCCGACGGCTCCCGCGTCAACGTCATCGCCCCGCCGCTCTCCATCGACGGCACCGCGCTCACCATCCGCAAGTTCAAGAAGGACAAGCTGACGCTCGATCAGCTGGTCAAGTTCGGCGCCATCTCGCCGCAGGGCGCCGAGATCCTCAAGATCATCGGCCGCGTCCGCTGCAACATCGTCATCTCCGGCGGTACCGGCTCTGGCAAGACGACGCTGCTCAACTGCCTGACCAACTATATCGACCGCGAGGAACGCGTCATCACCTGCGAGGACTCGGCCGAGCTGCAACTGCAGCAGCCGCACGTGGTGCGTCTCGAAACCCGCCCGCCCAATCTCGAGGGCGAAGGCGAGGTGACCATGCGCGACCTGGTCAAGAACTGCCTGCGCATGCGGCCCGAACGCATCATCGTCGGCGAAGTGCGCGGACCGGAGGTTTTCGACCTGCTGCAGGCGATGAACACCGGCCATGACGGGTCGATGGGAACGATCCACTCCAACAGCCCGCGCGAATGCCTGAACCGTATCGAATCGATGATCGCCATGGGCGGCTATTCGCTGCCGCAGAAGACCGTGCGTGAAATCGTCGTCGGCTCCATCGATGTCATCATCCAGGCAGCACGCCTTCGCGACGGCTCGCGCCGCATCACCCACATCACCGAGGTGATCGGCATGGAAGGCGACGTCATCATCACGCAGGATATCGTGCTCTACAACATCAAGGGCGAGGACTCGAATGGAAGGCTGCTTGGCGAGCACGTGTCGACCGGCATCGGCCGTCCGCATTTCTGGGATCGCGCCCGCTACTATGGCGAGGAACAGCGCCTCGCCAATGCGCTGGAATCGATGGAGAAACGCGCTGACTGACGCATATCGAGGTTGGAAGCAATTCCAGGAAAAGTGTGAAGCGGTTTTCCCGGGAAAAGCGCGTAGCGCTTTCCCTTGGGGATTGCGTCAAAACAAAGCGATAGCGCATATCGCCGTTTCCTTGAAACGGCGATATGCGCTGGGGACCGAGGTCGATGTTCGGAATTGACACCACCGTAATGGCGTTCATCGTGCTCGCCGGCTTCAGCGCTGGTGCGGTCGCCTATGCCTTCCTGTTCACCAAGATGAGCAACGAGAAGCAGGCCGGCAAGCGGCTCGAGACGATCAAGGCCGCCGAGACCGATCGTTCGGTCGTCAAGGCTTCGCGCGACCGTGTCGCGGAGGCGGTCAAGCGGCGTAAATCTGTCCAGGACACGCTGAAACTGCTCGACGAAAAGCAGAAAACCAACGAACTCGCCGTCAAGAAGCCACCGTTAAAGGCCCAGATTCGTCAGGCCGGCATGCAGGTCTCGATCGAGCGTTTCTATATCTACTCCGTCATTTGCGGCATCGCGCTGACGGTGCTTGCCTATCTCGCCGGCGCGCCGCTTCTGGTCCTGCCGGGCGCGCTGCTGGCGGGGGCGCTCGGCCTGCCGCGCTGGTTCGTCTCGTTTCGCCGCGCGCGCCGGGTCAAGGCGTTCCTCAACGAATTTCCCAACGCCCTCGACATCATCGTGCGCGCCGTCAAATCCGGCCTGCCGCTCAACGACGCCATTCGCCTGATCGCCAGTGAATCGCCGGAGCCGGTCAAGACCGAGTTCCGCCGGATCGTCGATTCACAGCAGATTGGCATGTCCATCCCCGATGCCACCTTGCGCATGGCTGAAACCATGCCGTGCAGCGAGGCAAGCTTCTTCGGCATCGTTATCCAGATCCAGTCACAGGCCGGCGGTAATCTCTCCGAGGCGCTTGGCAACCTGTCGCGCGTGCTTCGCGATCGCAAGAAGATGAAGGCCAAGGTCCAGGCGCTTTCCATGGAAGCCAAGGCGTCGGCCGTCATCATCGGCGCGCTGCCTTTTGTCGTCGCCCTTCTCGTCTATCTGTCGAGCCCGAACTACATCATGCCGCTGTTCACCACCAGCACCGGCAATCTGATCCTCGGCTGTTCCGGCGTCTGGATGTCGATCGGCATTCTGGTGATGCGCAAGATGATGAACTTTGAAGTTTAGGCCGACCTTGGAAAGCTCGAAACGAAAAGACTGAAAACGAATGACCGACCAAGTCGTAAAATCGCTGACCGATCCTGCCTTCCTGATAGCGTTGCTGGTTGGCATTGCGGTGTTCGCGACCGTCTTCACGGTGCTGCCGGCCCTTGGTGGCAATCAGCTCAAGACTCGCATGAGATCGGTGGCGCTGGAGCGTGACGAATTGCGCGCCAAGCAGCGCGCGCGGCTTGCCAATGAAGCCGATCGTCGCCGCAAGGGGCTGCGCGAAGAGCAGTCGATCGGCATGCGCAACATCGTCGACAGGCTGGACCTGCGGCGTGCGTTGGCCGATGAAGGCACGTTGCAGAAGCTCAAGGTGGCGGGCTTTCGTGGCCAGAACCCGCTGACCCGCTTCCTGTTCTTCCGCCTGATCCTGCCTTTTGTCGGTTTCGCGCTGGCAGCGATCTATCTGTTCGTGCTCGGCGGACTGCCTGACCGGCCGGCCTTCGTGAAACTGTTCGTCTGCATCCTTGTCGCCTACGCCGGTTTCTACGCGCCGATCCTTTACGTCAACAATCGTGCCGCCAAGCGCAAGCAGTCGATCCAGGCGGCGTGGCCGGATGCGCTCGACCTGATGCTGATCTGCGTCGAATCGGGCATGTCGGTCGAGGCCGCCTTGCGCAAGGTCTCCGAGGAGATCGGTTCGCAGTCGGTGGCGCTGGCGGAGGAATTCGTGCTGACCAACGCCGAACTCTCTTATCTGCAGGAGCGCAAGCAGGCTTATGAAAACCTCTCGGCTCGTACCGGCCTGGAGTCGGTGAAGTCAGTGTCCCAGGCGCTGGTCCAGGCCGAACGCTACGGCACACCCGTGGCGCACGCATTGCGCGTGCTGGCCTCGGAAAGCCGTGACATGCGCATGAATGCCGCCGAGAAGAAGGCCGCCGCCCTGCCGCCGAAGCTTACCGTGCCGATGATCCTGTTCTTCCTGCCGGTTTTGTTCGCTATCATTCTGGGCCCAGCCGGCATTCAGGTCAGTCAGCGCGGCATCTTCGGCGACCAGCACAATTCCTCAAGCCAGTAGGCCTCGTTGCAGCCATACAAAAGAGCCGCACTGCCAATGCAGTGCGGCTCTTGTTTTCAGCTTTGAGATGTGGACGGATTTTGCGCTGTGCGGAGCCGGCGCCCATGCGGCGCTCAGTTGGTCGCCGGCTTTGCCTTGTCCTGATCCTTGAGCTGACTCCAGGCGTTCTGCTGGGCAAGCATCTGGCGAAGATAGGCTACATTGGCTTGCGCCTGTTCGGGTGAAAGCTCCTGCGACGCGATCTTCTCGGCCTCGTCGAAGCGGCCCTGCAGTCCCACGACCAGCGCAAGGTTCTGGCGCACCCGGCTGTCGGCATTCGGTTGCTGGGCTGCCGAGCGCATATAGGTCTCGGCGGTGCGCAGATCGCCTTCCAGCACATAGGACATACCGAGATTGGAAAGGATCGAGGGTTCGTTCGGCTTTAGGTCCAGCGCCTTGCGGTAGTTCTGGCGCGCTTCATCCTTCTGGCCAAGCTGGTCGAGAATGGCGGCCTCGGCCGACATCAGCCGCCAGTCCGGATATTCCGGCGTCTGCGCCCGGCGCACGGCGTCGAGCGCCGGCTCGAACTGGCCGTTGGCGGCCAGCGCCTTGCCGTAGGCGGCAAGCACGTCGCGATCCTTGGGGTAGGCGATCGCCAGCTTGCGCATCACGGCAAGCGACTGGTCGGCATCGCCGTCCATCTGGAGCGCCGCCGCAAAATTTGTCGCCAGCCGCTTGTCGTTGGGGTTCTTTGCGTAGGATTCGCCCAGCCGCCCGGTCGCCCCGTGCAACTCGCTGGCCGACATGGTTTCCAGCGGTTTGCCGCTGGTGCGCCCGATCGAGCCGGTCGTGAGCTTGCTGGTTCCGCACCCGGCAACACCGGCCGCCAGCGCCATCAGCAGTGCCGTGGTGACCAACCGTTTGCCCGTGACGTTCATCCTGCGGTTGGTGGGCATCGGCACGGGGCTCTCCATTCCTGCGCGTGGCCATTCACGTGGCCATCTTCATCCCCGCAGAAATATTCTGTTAACCCTAACGGACAGTTAAAAAGTGAGCCGTCGGATCGGTGAACGGCCCGCCGGAAGCCTTTGGCCTGGCAGTCCCATGCCGGCCCCTGTGCATAGATGTTGAAATCATCCGACGTCCCTGTCACTTGACTGAGGACGACCTGCAAGCCTCCCGGAGACCATCGAATGCCCGTCGAACTCATCGAGACACTAAACACTGCCCTGCCGGTCCATCTGGTCGCGAGCGATGGACTGGAGGCCTTGGGGCTTTCGCCTTCCATGACCGCATGGGCGGCCGCCAACGGCTTTTCCGGCGAAGCCGGTAGGACGCTCGCCGTCCCCGGCGACAACGGTTCCCTTGCCGGCGCCTTGTTCGGCGTCGGTGATGGCGAGGGCGCGCTGGCGGTCGGCATGCTGGCGAGAGCCTTGCCGGAAGGCGACTGGCATTTTGCCGCCGCTCCAGCCGAGCCGGAACTCGCGGCCATAGCCTTGGTGCTCGGCGGTTACGTCTTCACTCGCTACGGAAAGAAATCAGGCAAGACGCTGCGTTTTGCGCTGCCGCTCGGCGTAGATGCAGGACGCGTCCGGCGCATCGCCGACGGCGTCTTCCTGGCGCGCGACCTCGTCAACACGCCGACCAGCGACATGGGACCGGACGAGTTGGAGAAGGCCGTGCGGACCCTGGCGGCCACTCACAAGGCCGAGGTGTCGGTGATCAAGGGGGATGATCTCCTGAAGCAGAATTTCCCGATGATCCATGCGGTCGGCCGGGCCTCGGTCGGAGCGCCGCGACTGATCGACATGGTTTGGGGACCGGAAGGCGCGCCGAAGGTGACGCTGGTCGGCAAGGGTGTCTGTTTCGACACTGGCGGCCTCGACATCAAACCGTCGTCGGGCATGCTCTTGATGAAGAAGGATATGGGCGGCGCCGCCAATGTGCTGGGCCTGGCCTCGATGATCATGGCTGCCGGGCTGAAGATCCGGCTGCGCGTCCTGATCCCGGCGGTCGAGAATTCGATTGCCGGCAACGCTTTCCGGCCTGGAGATGTACTGACCAGCCGCAAGGGCATTACCGTCGAGATCGGCAACACCGACGCCGAAGGGCGGCTGGTGCTGGCCGATGCGCTGGCGCTGGCCGATGACGAGGAGCCGGAACTGCTGATCGACATGGCGACGCTGACCGGGCAGCGCGTGTCGCGCTCGGTCCCGATCTGCCGCCTTTCTACACTGGCGACGAAGCGCTGGCGTCCGAACTGGCTGCGGCCTCGGTGGCCGTCGAGGATCCGTTGTGGCGCATGCCGTTGTGGCGGCCCTATGACGCCAGGCTGGCGTCGAAGATCGCCGACATCAACAACGTCACCACGGACGGTTTCGCCGGCTCGGTCACCGCGGCGCTGTTCCTCAAGCGCTTTGTCGAACGGACAACGGGCTGGGCGCATTTCGACATCTTCGCCTGGAACCCGTCCGATCGCCCCTACGGACCCGCCGGCGGCGAGGCGCAAGGCATCCGTGCACTGGAGCGGGTCATTTCGAGGCGCTATGCCTAGGGTCGTGAGCAAAGCACACTGCCTCTAAACTGAAACGGAACCGAAACAATTTTCCGTCATGCTCGCGCGATGTCGATTTCGATGCGTCCGAGCCAGGCGATGCGACTATGGCAGCAGGTGATGTTGTCGCAGGTGCGCGCCGGCGCGCCAGATCTCACCATGCGCCAGACGGCGATCCTGTTCACCATCTATCTCGACCCGCCGCCGCACACGGTGCGCGGCCTGGCAGCCCGCCTCAATGTCACCAAGCCGGTCATCACCCGCGCCCTCGACACTATGGGTGCGCTGAAACTGGTGTCACGCCATCGCGACGAGCTCGACAAGCGCAATGTGCTGATCCGGCGCACGGTCGAAGGCGCGCTCTTTGTCGAGCGCTTCGGGGATGGTATCGTTGCCAGGGCCCACGAACTGCCCATCTGATCAATCGCTGAATTAGAACGAGTACCGATTTGACTGCCAGGGATGCCCGCCTCCACGCCTTCCGTTCCGACCTCGCCGATGCAAGGCTGAAAGGGAAGGTTTCGGCCGATCGCTTCGTCACCGGCCGTCCGGCTCGGATCACAGCCTCCGTGGCTGACCTGCGCAAGGCACCGCGCCCGGATGCCGGCGTCAACACGCAGGTACTGTTCGGCGACGATGTGCTTGTCTTCGAGGAAGCCGAGGGATGGGCCTGGGTCCAGGCCGAACGCGACGGCTATGTCGGCTACGTCGGCGCCACCATGCTGGGCGCACGCGAGCATGCGCCAACCCACATCGTCACGGCGCCGCGCACCTTCCTCTATCCTGGCCCGGATCTGCGCTTCCCGATCAGCGGCCAATTGTCAATGGGCTCGACGGTGACGGTAACCGGCGCTGCCGAAACGCGCGGCACGCACTATGCGCTGTTGCCTTCCGGCGAGGCGCTGATCGCCGGCCATGTGCGCCCCGTCAGCGATATCGCCGCCGACTATGTCTCGGTCGCCGAGATGTTTATCGGCACGCCCTATCTCTGGGGCGGCACCTCCGGCTTCGGCATCGACTGTTCTGGCCTCGTGCAACTGGCCATGCGCATGGCCGGCCGCAATGTGCTTCGAGATTCCGACATGCAGGCGGCAGGCCTCGGCGAGCCGCTCGATCCGGGATCCGATTATGCCGGGCTAAAACGCGGTGACCTCGTGTTCTGGAAGGGGCATGTCGCCGTTATGACCGACGCCGAGACCATGATCCACGCCAACGGCCACACCATGCTGGTCTCGCGCGAAGGGCTGAAGGATGCGGTTGATCGGATTGGGTATCTCTATGGCGGGCCGACTGGGTTTCGGCGGCCTTAGCGCCTCTTCCTTCGCCCCGTTCACGGGGAGAAGGTGCCCGAAGGGCGGATGAGGGGCGGCGCCAGCGATTGAAAGCTCGCGCTGTCCCTCACGTGCCTGCCGGCATCCTCTCCCCGTACGGGGTGAGGGCAACTCACCCGATCACCTTTTGTTCCGATTTTCCTTGGCGATCGCGCGCCGTCGCGCTACCTCTTTCGCGTGACCGAGCAGCCGCGCCTTGCCAAACAAAATGCCGCCGTCCTTCTGCCCGAGCCATTCATCAGATGGTTTGGCGAAAAAGGCTGGTCGCCGCGCGCTCACCAGATCGAGCTGCTGGCGAAGGCTCAAGCCGGGCAATCGGTGCTCTTGATCGCACCGACCGGCGCCGGCAAGACACTGGCCGGCTTCTTGCCATCGTTGACCGAACTGGCCAACCGCCCCAGACGCAAAGCCGGTATGGCACGGCGCGGCATCCATACGCTCTACATCTCGCCGCTGAAGGCGCTGGCCGTCGACATCGAGCGCAACCTCGGCAAGCCGGTGGAGGAGATCGGCCTGCCCGTCACCATCGAGACGCGCACCGGCGACACGCCTTCCCACAAGCGGCAGCGCCAGAAGCTGGCGCCGCCCGATATCCTGCTCACCACGCCCGAGCAATTGGCGCTGCTGATTGCGGCCGGCGATGCCGGGCGCTTCTTCGAGGATCTGCGCTATGTCGTGCTCGACGAGTTGCATTCGCTGGTGACATCGAAACGCGGCCATCTGCTGGCGCTCGGGCTGGCGCGGCTGCGCAGCATCGTGCCCGGCCTGCAGACGATCGGTCTGTCGGCAACGGTGGCCGAGCCCGACGAGTTGCGGCGCTGGCTGGTGAGCCAGAATCCGCCCAAAGGCCTGGCAAGTCCCGATATGTCTGAGCTCATCGTCGTAACCGGCGGCGCGAAGCCCGAAATCTCGATCCTCGATTCGGAAGAGCGCGTGCCATGGGCCGGCCATTCGGCGCGCTATGCGACGCCGGAAATCTACCGCGAGATCAAGCGCCACAAGACCACCCTGCTGTTCGTCAACACCCGCAGCCAGGCCGAGCTGCTGTTTCAGGAATTGTGGCGGGTCAACGAGGATACCTTGCCGATCGCGCTGCATCACGGCTCGCTCGATGTCACCCAGCGCCGCCGCGTCGAGAAGGCGATGGGAGACAATGCCTTACGTGCCATCGTTGCCACCTCGACGCTCGATCTCGGCATCGATTGGGGCGACGTCGATCTGGTCGTGCATGTCGGGGCGCCCAAGGGCGCCAGCCGGCTGGCGCAGCGCATCGGCCGTGCCAACCACCGCATGGACGAGCCGTCGAAGGCGATCCTCATCCCGGCCAATCGTTTCGAGGTGCTGGAGTGCCGGGCAGCGCTGGACGCCAACTATCTGGGCGCCCAGGATACGCCGCCGCTGGTCAATGGCGGGCTCGATGTGCTGGCCCAGCATGTGCTGGGCTGCGCCTGCGGAGCGCCGTTTCGCGCCGACGATCTCTACGAGGAAGTGCTGACAGCAGCGCCCTATGCCAGCCTCGACCGGCCGACATTCGACCGCGTCATCGATTTCGTCGCCACCGGCGGCTACGCACTGAAGAACTACGAGCGCTACGCCCGCATCCGCCTCAACAAGGACGGCATGTGGCGGGTCTCCAATCCCCGCGTCGCGCAGCAATATCGGCTGAACGTCGGCACCATCATCGAGGTGCCGGCGCTCAATGTGCGTTACGTCAAGGCCGGCAGCAAAGGCTCGGCTTCGCACGGCGGCCGGGCTCTGGGCAAGATCGAGGAGGCCTTCCTCGAAACGCTGACGCATGGGGACACCTTCATGTTTGCCGGCAAAGTGCTGCGCTTCGAAGGCATCCGCGAGAACGAATGCTTCGTCTCGAATGCGCCGGGAAGCGACGCCAAGGTTCCTTATTATGGCGGCGGCAAATTTCCGCTTTCGACTTACCTCGCCGAGCAGGTGCGCGCCATGCTGGACGACCCGCAGCGCTGGAAGAAGCTGCCCGAGCAGGTATCGGACTGGCTGCGGTTCCAGGCTGACAAATCGGTATTGCCCAAACGCGACGACCTCTTGATCGAGACCTTTCCGCGCGGCAACCGTCACTATCTCGTCGCTTATCCTTTCGAGGGCAGGCTGGCGCACCAGACGCTCGGCATGCTGCTCACCCGCCGGCTGGACAGGGCCGGCGCCAGGCCGCTTGGCTTCGTCGCCACCGACTACGCATTGGCCATCTGGTCGCTGGGCGATATGGGCGCGATGTTCAAATCGCGGAAACCTTCGCTTGGCGCTCTGTTCGACCAGGACATGCTGGGCGACGACCTCGAGGCTTGGCTGGCCGACAGCTGGCTGCTCAAGCGCACCTTCCGCAACTGCGCGCTGATTTCAGGCCTGATCGAGAAACGTCACCCCGGCCAGGAGAAAAGCGGCCGCCAGGTCACCGTCTCGACCGATCTGATCTATGACGTGCTGCGCAGCCATGAGCCCGACCACATCCTGCTGCAGGCGACGCGCGCCGACGCGGCGACCGGTCTGCTCGATGTCAGCAGACTTGCCGACATGCTCTCGCGTATCCAGGGTCGAATCGTGCATAAGGCACTCGAACAGATATCGCCGCTGGCCGTGCCGATCATGCTCGAAATCGGCAAGATGCCGGTGAACGGCGAGGCCGACGAAACGCTGCTGATGGATGCCGCGACTTTGGTCGAGGAAGCCATGGGTCCTGGGATGGTTGAGGAATGAATTTTTCGCTGGCGCGGGCATCGCTGATCGCCGAGGCCGACTTTGTCGGCATCGCGGGCGAGCGCGCGATCTGTGATTCGCGCGGCGTGCTCTATTTCCCCGATCTGAGGCTGCTCGCGGTCTCCGACCTGCATCTGGAAAAGGGCTCGTCCTTCGCCAGGCGCGGCGCACTGATCCCGCCCTACGATACCGGCGCCACTCTGCTCCGGCTGCAGGCGGTAATCGCGGACTACCAGCCGGCCATCGTCATCAGCCTGGGCGACTCCTTCCACGACGGCGGCGGCGCCGAGCGCATGCATCAAACCTTCCGCGATCGGCTGGAAGCATTGATGGCCGGCCGCGACTGGTTCTGGGTCGCCGGCAACCATGACCCGGAAGCGCCGGCGGATTTGCCCGGCGAGACGGTGCGCGAACTCGCCATCGGCTCGCTGCTGTTCCGCCACGAGCCGTCGAAGATAAGAACCGAGGGCGAAGTTGCCGGCCATCTTCACCCTTGCGCCCGCATCGTCCAGCAGGGCCGCTCGGTGCGGCGGCGCTGCTTTGCCGGCGATGGCGGCCGCATGATCATGCCGGCCTTCGGCGCTTATACCGGCTCGCTCAACGTGCTCGACCGCGCCTATGCCGGCCTGTTCCGCCGCGAGACGTTGATGGCCTATATGATGGGCGCCGCGCGCATCTTCGCCATTTCCGGTTCGATGCTGCGGCCGGGCTGAGTTTCTACGGTATAAGCACGGTTGCGCCTGTCGTCTGCCGTGCCTCGAGCCGGCGATGCGCCTCCGCCACTTCGGCAAGCGGCATGCTTGTGTGCACCGGGATTTTCACTGCGCCGCTGAGGACGACGCTGAACAGATCCTCGCTCATGGCGACGACGTCCTCACGCCTGGCGAGATGATGGAACAGCAACTGCCAGGTGGCGAACAGCGAACCCTTTTGCATCAAAAGCATGATGTCGAATGGCGGGATCGACCCCGACGCTGTGCCGTAGCTGACGAAGGTGCCGAACGGCCGCAGGCAGTCGAGTGAGGCGGGGAAGGTCGCGTTGCCGACGCCGTCATAGACGACGTGGCAGCCTTCGCCGTTGGTGACCTCTTTCACCCGTGCGGCGAAATTCTCTTTGATGTAGTCGATGACATGGTCGCAGCCATTGGCGCGCGCAAGTTCGGCCTTTTCGGGTGAACCGACCGTGCCGATGACGGTCGCGCCGAGATGTTTGGCCCATTGCGTCAGGATGAGGCCGACGCCGCCCGCCGCGGCATGCACCAGGATGGTATGGCCCGCCTCGACGCGAAACGTGCGGCGCAGCAGATATTGCGCCGTCAGCCCTTTCAGCATCATCGCCGCACCTGTCTCGAAATCGATGGCGTCGGGCAGATGCACGACGAAATGCGCGGGCACGATGCGTTCTTCGGCATAGGCGCCGAGCGTCTCGACATAGGCGACTCGGTCGCCAGGCGCGAAGCCGCTGACGCCTTCACCGACGGCGACGATTTCGCCGGCGCCTTCATTGCCGGGAATGAATGGCAGAGCGGGCGGCGCGTATTCGCCGGTGCGAAAATAGATGTCGACGAAGTTGAGGCCGACCGCCCGGTTGCGCACGCGCACGTCGCCCGGTCCGGGCTGGCCGATGTCGACATCTTCGTAGGCGAGCATATCTGGCCCGCCATGGCGGTGAACACGGATCGCTTTCATGGTTTTCTTCCCTGCGCTGTTTCTCTTGAGTGTGAGATAGCGCGTGGCGAGATATCATTGTAGACTGATACCTATGACATCAGAGTTCAAACAAAATGATATCTGAGCAGATCGGCCTCGACCTTCTCCGCACCTATGTCGCGGTCTGCCTGCAAGGTAGCCTGAGCAGGGTCGCCGCGCAGACCGGCAAGACCCAATCGGCGATGAGCATGCAGATGCGCCGGCTGGAGGGCCTGCTCCAACGGCACTTGTTCCAGCGCACCGGCCGCGGTGTCGTACCGACTGCGGCGGGAGAGCTCTTTCTGGGATACGCGACCCGCATCCTCGCTCTCGGCGACGAAGCGGTGGCGCGTCTGCAGCAGGCTAGCATTGGCGGCGGCGTGCGTATTGGTCTTGCCGAAGAGGTCACCACGGCCGCGCTTTCGGCCGCGCTTGGGCGGCTGCATCGCACCTATCCCGACATCAGCCTCGACGCGATGGTCGAGCACAGCGTCGCGCTGGGACGGCTGTGGAGCGAGGATGCGCTGGATGTCATGATTGCCCCGACATCCGTCGTCGCGGCCGATGCCGTGACGACATGGAACGTCGAACTGCAGTGGGTCTGCGCCCAGGACTATGTGCTGGACCATGACCGGCCACTCGATCTCGCCGCCTTCGGCGCAACCTGCCCTTGGCGCAGGCGGATGATCGAGGCGCTGGTCGCCGCCGGCCGGGAGCACCGGATCGTCCTGTCGTGCCAGAGCGTCACCGGCCTTCAGGCCGCGATCGAGAACGGACTGGGCGTTGGACTGCTTCCGCCCGAATCCGTGCGCACTGCTTCGATGCGGGTGCTGAAGACGTCAGCCGGCCTGCCCGAGCCGCTCACGGTCCAATACGGCCTTTACGCGCACGACCGCAGGACAGCTGTAATCGATGCCGCGATCGAAATCCTGCTTAAGGATTTGCCGGCGGCGCCACGAGCACGGGCCGCCTGACGGCGGGACGCTCTACCGGCCGTAATAGAGGGTGACGGTGTGCTTGGCCTCGGCGAAGAACAGCCAGCGCTCGACCAGCATGCCGGCGAACTGGACGGTTGCCGCAAGCACCGACAGCACCGCTGCGAATGGCCAGGGCAAAGCGAATAAGACAGAAAGCAGCAGCAGGGCAGGCAAGGCGAAAGCCAGCAACTGCGTGATCAGCCGCAGCTTTGCACCGTGCTTGCGGGCGATGCGAAAGCCCATTTCCTTGAGCAGGTAGTTCTCCTCGGTGTGCGGCCATTCCAGCGAGCGCACCGTCCCTCCGGCGAGGCCTGTCGCCGTGTTGGCGGTGGTCGCGATCTCCAGCGCGTCATTGTATCGCCACGTCGCCAGCTTCCAGCCCCAGCCGAGCAAGGTCAGCAGCAGGGCGGCTACCGCAACGGCGGTCGCGCTGATGGCGAAAGCCTGCAGCAGCGCGTTCAACAGCACGCTGCCGGTCATCGCCGAAAAGATGAGATAGCCCGGCAGCGTATACGGGCTATGCCACTGCGCGATCGGCTTCAGCGAGGCATAGATCATGCCGGTGGTGCAGACGGTGACGATTGCGCCGATAGTTGCGAGAAACCCGGCGATGGCCATCCAGCCTCCGGTGCGGCCAAAAAACACCCAGCCGATGCCGAACAGCCCGGCGGGAATGAAGGTCGCGACCGAGGCCACGCCTTCGCGCGACAGCCAGGAACTGCGCCATTGCGAGAAGGCGCGCCATGCACGTTCGGGGCGGCCGAGATGGCCGGTCGAGGACAATAGGCCGGCGGCGATCAGGCCGAGCGACAGCCCCATGCCGATAAGGCCGAGCCAGAAATGGGCCGGGATAAAACCCAGTCCGCCAAGCACGCCAAGCAGCGCCAGCAGGCCATAGCCCGCTCCTGTGGCAGTTGTGAAGAAGACGACGGAAAAGGCTGGATGCATTGGTCAGTTCGAAAGCATGCGGTCGATCCAGCTGAGAAAACCGCCTTCGGCCGTGACTGGCTCGAGCCTTGGCGCCGGCACCCATGCGGCGCGCTGGGCGCGCGGCGGCAGATATTTGTTGGTCGGTTTGTAGCCCATCTCCGGCATCAGGTCGACGCCGCCACGCTCCGCCACCAGTTGCGAGACAGCCGACGAGGGATCGCCGAGATCGCCGAAATGCCGGGCGCTGGTCGGGCAGGCGGCAACGCAGGCCGGCACGCGGTCTTCCTCGGCCAGATTGTCATTGTAGATGCGATCGACGCAAAGCGTGCATTTCTTCATCACGCCGACATCGGTGTCGAATTCGCGCGCGCCATAGGGGCACGCCCAGCTGCACAGTTTGCAGCCGATGCATTTGCTTTCGTCGATCAGCACGATGCCGTCCGACGCCCGCTTGTAGGACGCGCCGGTCGGGCAGACAGTGACGCAGGCAGGCGTCTCGCAATGCAGGCAGGAGCGCGGAAAGTTGACCGTGCGCCCGCCCGCCTCGGTCGTGTGCTCGTAGCTGTGCACGCGGTTGAACCAGACGCCGTCGACATGGCCGCCATAGGGGTCGATGTCGGTCAGTGGCGCCATGTGGCCGCCGGTGTTCCACTCCTTGCAGGCGGTGACGCAGGCCTGGCAGCCGACGCAGGTGTCGAGGTCGATGACCAGGCCAAGCTTCTTGTCTGTATGGGCGGGAAGGCAGGTCATTCCACGGCTTCCCTATTGACGCGGAACTCGGCGCCGAAGCGAAGGATGTCGGGCGAAGGCTCGACATTTGGCGGCTGGCTGAAACGCTCGAATTGCGGTTCGGTGAAGCCGGCTTCCTCATCAGAGCATTTGACGATGCGTACCCTGAGGTCGAACCACGCCGCCTGGCCGGTCACCGGATCGGAATTCGAATAGCGTTTGCCTTTCGCGTCAGCCGATGTCTGGTCGCCGATAATGTGGTTGAGCAGGAAGCCGCGATTGCTCTCGGCGGCGTTGTCCTTAAGCCCCCAGCTGCCGCGNGCCGATAATGTGGTTGAGCAGGAAGCCGCGATTGCTCTCGGCGGCGTTGTCCTTAAGCCCCCAGCTGCCGCGCCTTTTGCCGATGGCGTTCCATGTCCAGACCGTATCCGCATTGACCCCGTCGACCAGCTTGATCTGCCCCTTCACCCGGCCATTGATGCTTTCGATCCACACCCAGTCGTCGTCGAAAAGGCCGAGGCCCGCCGCGGTCTTGCGGTGCACGAACAGGCGGTTCTGACTGGTGATTTGCCGCAGCCACGCGTTCTGCGAACCCCAGGAATGATACATGTGCATCGGCCGCTGCGTCAGCGCATGCAGCGGATATTTCTGCGGATCGACGGCGGCCTCTTCGAACGGGGTAAACCAGAACGGCAGCGGATCCATATAGGTCTCGATGCGCCGGCGTTCGCTCTCGGGCGGCTGGACGCGACCATGACCGCGCGCGGCGAGGCGAAAGCGCTGCATCGGTTCGCAATAGAGCTGGAACACGATCGGCTCGGCCTTGGGGATGAACCCCATCTGCTCTGCGAAGTCGAGATAGGAGCGGTTGGCCATCTTGTAATAGCGCTGGTCCTCAGCAAAATCCTGGTGCCAGAAGCCGCCATTGCCGATGTAGCGCTGCAACTGGTCGGGATTGACTTCGCCCTTGCCGACGGAAGTGCCGTCCTTGCCGCGCCAGCCGGCCAGCGGGCCGATGCCCGGCGTGCGTTCGTGATTGACGATGTAGTCGGCATAGTCGGCATATCTGGCCGAGCCATCGTCCTCGACGAAGCCGGGCAGGCCAAGCCGAGCGCCAAGTTCGATCAGCACCGATTGGAACGGCCTGACATCTCGGTCCGGTTCGACCACCGGATGGCGGATCGCGTCGCCCGGCCCGTCGGCATGGCTGATCGGCCGGTCGAGCAGACTGATGCAGTCGTGACGTTCGAGATAGGTGGTGTCGGGCAACACCAGGTCGGCGAACGGCACCGTCTCGGAATAATAGGCGTCGGAATAGATGATGAAGGGGATCTTGTAGTTACCCGCTTCGTCATGGTCGGTGAGCATGGCAATGGTCTCGACGGTGTTCATCGAGGAATTCCACGCCATGTTCGACATGTACATCATCAGCGTGTCGATTGGGTACGGGTCACCGGCCCACGCATTGCGGATGACCGTATGCATCAGCCCATGCGCGGCGAGCGGCGCATCCCAGGAATAAGCCTTGTCGATGCGCAAAGGCGTGCCGGCCTCGTCGACCAGGAGATCGTCCGGCCCGCAGACGAAGCCGAGCGGCATGCCGTCGAGCGGCGTCATCGGCCTGACCACCTTGCCGGCCGGCTTCGGTCCCGGCGGCGCCGAGCGCGGGTAGGGGGGCTTGAAACGGAAGCCGCCGGGCACGTCCACCGTGCCGAGCAGCACCTGCAGCAGGTGGATGGCACGGCAGGAGTGAAAGCCGTTGGAGTGGGCCGAGATGCCGCGCATGGCATGCATCGACACCGGCCGTCCCTTGATCGTCTCGTGCCGCCGTCCGGCCCAGTCGGTCCACGCAACCGGCAGTTCGATCGTCTGTTCGAAGGCGACGTGGGCGAGTTCGGCAGCGATCCGGCGGATGGTGTCGGCCGGAATGCCGCATCGTGCCGCGACCGCATCGGGTGCGTAGCTGTCGTCCATGTAGCGGTCGGCGATAAGCCGGAACACCGGCACGCAACGGCGGCCGGCGAATGCGAAGCTGCCGGTCAGCGCCGGTTTCGCATCCGCATCGGCTGCGTTGACGGTTGTCTTCGCCACTCTGTCCCAGGCGAGAAGATTGTTGTCGCTGTCGCGCAGGAACAGCCCGTCGTCCGCCGCACCCGGCTCCTGGACGACCAGCACATGGGCGTTGGTGTAGCGCAACAAATAATCGAGATCGACGCGGCCTGCCTTCAGCAGTTCATGGATTAGGGCGAAGACGAAGAGGCCGTCGGTGCCGGGCCGGATCCCGATCCAGTCGTCGGCAATGGCGTTGTAGCCGGTGCGACAGGGGTTGATCGACACCACCTTGGCGCCGCGCGCCTTGAGTTTACCCAAGCCGATCTTGATCGGGTTGGAATCATGGTCCTCGGCGACGCCGAACAGCATGAAGTATTTCGTATTGTCCCAGTCCGGCTCGCCGAACTCCCAGAACGAGCCGCCGATCGTGTAGAGCCCGCCGGCCGCCATGTTGACCGAGCAGAAGCCGCCATGGGCGGCGAAGTTCGGCGTGCCGAACTGGCTCGCCCACCAGCCGGTCAGCGACTGCGACTGGTCGCGCCCGGTGAAGAAGGCGAGCTTTTTCGGATCGGCCCGGCGGATATTCGATAGCCGCCCGGTCGCAATCGAAAACGCTTCCTCCCACTCGATCTCGCGGAATTCGCCCGAGCCGCGCAGGCCGCTGCGCAACAGCGGCTTCTTCAGCCGCGCCGGGCTGTAGTGCTGCATGATGCCGGAGCTGCCCTTGCCGCAGATTACGCCGCGGTTAACCGGATGGTCCTTGTTGCCGTTGATGTAGCGCACCTTGCCGTCCTTGATGTGGACGTCGATGCCGCACCGGCAGGCGCACATATAACAGGTGGTCTTGGCGATGCTGTCGGAGATAGCGGGCGAGGTGTCGACGCCGTCGCCTTCATCAGGCGCGCGCGTGTCGCCAAGCGGCCGTTGCGACGGTGCGGAATTGGCTCCGCGCGGCGCAGCTGGGTTCATGATGCCGGCGTGCTTTTGCTACCTGCGAATTTGGCCCGCGTCTTCGGTCCGGGGCCACGCATATAGTGTTCTTCAGGATGATATCGATCGCCGGCCAGCCGCCGCCTGAGGCCACGGGTCCAATGCGCAAACAGGGATCTGAACCGCCCGATCATTTTGTTGGCCGCGACTTGTTGGCGAATTTTTTCTAACTTCGACTGAAAAAGTAGAATAAAGCTATCGATCCGTCTAATCAGTTGTTCTTGTAAATTCGATCGGAATTGGTTCTTAATGCACACATGACGCTGGACCAGTTGCGCATTTTCGTTGCCGTTGCCGAACGCGGCCATATGACCAAGGCGGCGGAGCTTTTGGGCATCTCCCAGTCGGCGGCGTCGGCGGCCATCCGCGCTTTGGAAGAGCAGCATGGCGTTCATCTGTTCAACCGTGTCGGCCGCAACATCGAGCTGGCTCAGACCGGCCACCGTTTCCTGCCCGAGGCCAAGGCGGTGCTGGAACGCGCCGCCGCCGCCCGAAATGTGCTGGAGCATGTCTCGGAGACGGTCGCCGGCAGCCTGTCGATCGCCGCCAGCCTGACCATCGCCAGCTACTGGCTGCCGCGCAGGCTGGCCTCTTTCCATGAAGCCTACCCGGCGGTGCGCTTAAGCGTCAGCATCGGCAACACCAGGCAGGTCGAGGCCAATGTGCTCGACGGCACCGCCGATCTCGGTCTGGTCGAGGGGCGCACCGAGTCAGACATCCTCCGCCGCACCAAGGTCGACGTCGACAGGTTGATGCTGGTCGTCGCCGCCTCGCATCCCGAAATCGCCGAGATCGCGCCGGGCCGCCCGGATATCAGAGGGCTGCGCTGGATCATCCGTGAGGGTGGTTCGGGCACGCGCGAGGTGCTGGAGGACCTGGCCCGCCGCGAGGGGATATCGCTTGGCGACCTGCAGATATTTCTGGTGCTGCCGAGCAACGAGGCGGTTCGCCAGGCGGTCGAGGCCGGCGCCGGCGCCACCATCATCTCGGACCTCGTCGTCGGACGCGCCGTCGCCGAGGGCAGTCTCCGGTCGGTGCCGCTCGAACTGCCGAAGCGCGACTTCGCCATGATCACCCATCGTGACCGCCAGGCAAGCCTGGCCCAGATGGCGCTCAAGGCGCATCTCGGCGCTGAGGGCGGGAACCGCATCGTGAGCTCTAGCTAAACTTCCGCTGTGCATCCAGCGCCAGGCCAAGGCCGACCGAACCGAACATGTCGCCCTCGATAACGGCGGCTTGCGGCACCAGCGACAGGATTTCGCGCCGTGCCAGCGGGATGGCGGTCGAGCCGCCGGTGAGGAACACGGCGGTGATGTCGGACGCTTTCACGCCAGCATCGGCGATCGTCTGCCGCACCGTCGCGGACACCCGCTCGATGTCGGCGGCAATCGTCTCTTCCAGGCCGTCTCGCGTGATCTCGGCGGCAAAACGCGCGCCGGGCAGTGCCACCGTCACATCAGCCGAAGCCTGATCTGTCAGCGCGATCTTGGCTCGTTCGACGAGGCCGGCCAGCGCATGGCCGTAACGGTGCTCGACAATATGGATGAAGCGGTCGACAAGGTCGGCGCGGACGGCCTCGAAGCGGATTTGCCTCAGATGCGTCATCGCCTTGGCAGTGTAGACGAGGTTTATGCGCTGCCACGTCGCGAGATCGATGAAATAGCTCGCCGGCAGGTTGCGCTTGCCGTCTTTTGTCGGCGTCAGGTAGCCGAGCTTGGGCATGACATGGTCAATGCTGAGCAGCCGGTCGAAATCGGTGCCGCCAATATGGATGCCGCGGTTGGCCAGGATATCGTCCTTGCGGTCGCGTGAGCGGGCGCGTTGCGGCGAAACCCGCACGATCGAGAAGTCGGACGTGCCGCCGCCCATGTCGACGATCAACGCCAGTTCCTCGCGCTTCACGTCCTGCTCATAGTCGAGCGCTGCCGCGATCGGTTCGAACTGGAAGGCGATGTGCTTGAAGCCTTGCGCGCGCGCCGCCTTTTCAAGCTCGCTTTGCGCCTTGGCATCGGCTTCCACATCGTCGTCGACAAATTGCACCGGCCGGCCGAGCACAACGTTCTCCACCGGAGCGCCGGCATCTTCCTCAAGCCGCTTCTTCAAATGGCCGACGAACATGCCGACAATGTCGATGAAACCGATCTGCCGGGCCTTGATCCGCGTCTTCTCATGCGCCAGCGAACTGCCGAGCACGCTCTTCAGCGACCGCATCAGCCGGCCTTCGATGGCATCGGTGTAGTCGGCAATGGCGCGGCGGCCGAAATAGGTGTGACCGTCCTCGAAGTTGAAGAAAACCGCGCTTGGCAATGTCGGCTGTTCACCTTCCAGCGCCACCAGCCGTGCCTGGCCGTTGCGGATCACGCCCACCGTAGAATTGGACGTGCCGAAATCGATGCCGCCAAATGCCTGGTGCATTGCAGCCTCCTGTCATTGGGTCGTCGCTGTGGCAGGCGTCCGCAAGGCGCGCGCCGTCCAGAGGCCTGACCGTTCTGCCGAATGATTGTGCGTGTAACCCGAGGGTTGGGAGGCGGCGGTCTATCGCAAGACTGAGAAAAGGGGAACCCCCTTTCCCCGGAAATGGGTCGTGCGCGTCAATCCCTGCGGAAGATCAGCCTGCCCAGCCAGCCGGTGATCATGGCCAGCGACACGGAGAAGACGCCGTAGAGGAAGGAGTAATCATGCGCGACGCGGAAGATCGACTGTTCGAAACCCGATTTGCGGATTTCGAGCTGGGCCGAGCTTTCCTTGAGGAACAGGCCGCTCTTGAACAGGAACGCGCGGGCTTTATGCGTTCCAACCGGGACATTGGGCGCCAGCCGCACCGTGGCGCGAAACAGGTTCTGCGACAGGAACTGCACGCCGCCGACATTCTCGCTATAGAGGCCGGTCGCCGCCTTGCGCTCGCGCAGCGCCACGGTGAATTCCTCGATCGTCGCCGGACTGTCGGTTACGTCGGCCGGTTGCATGTAAAGGTTGGAGGCGCCGAGCGACAGCTGCTTGTAGCTGTTGGGTTCGGTGATGTCCTGCAGCGGCCGTGTCGTGGCGACGGAGTAGGAGACCGGCACGTTCTCGAAGGTCTCGGATTCCAGGTTGACCCAGACGCCGAGCACCCGGTCCTTGCGGCGCACCACAACCGGCCGCGGCGGCCCTTCGAGCACGACGATGACGTCATAGCGCCCCTGCCGCGCGACCAGCGGGTCGGGGTTTTCCAGCGAACCGAAAATGGTCAGGTCGGCGCCGGAAAAGCCGGCGGTGATCGACACCGCGTCGGTGGAGAGACCGATCTGGATGCCTTCCGGCAAGGGGTTCGGCGATTGCGCTGCGGCCGGCAGAGCGACGGCGATAAGCAAAGCGGCGGCCGAAAAAATCCCCCACCGCGGCATCAGTTCAGGCCCGCGGCGGTCAGCGAATAGAGGTTTGGCGGCGTGACGAAGAGATCGATGGCAAGCCGGATGGCAACCGCCAGCACCAGCAGCGCCAGCAGTGCCCTGAGCTGTTCGCCGCGCAGCTTCTGTCCTGCCTTGGCGCCATATTGCGCGCCGGCGACGCCGCCCGCCATCAGCAGGAAGGCAAGCATGACGTCGACTGTCTGGTTGGTGGTGGCGTGGACCAGCGTGGTGTAGGCCGAGGTGAAAATGATCTGGAACAGCGAGGTGCCGATGACGACGTTGGTCGGCACTTTCAGGAGGTAGATCAGCGCCGGCACCATGATGAAGCCACCGCCGACACCCATGATCGACGACAGGAAGCCGATGCCGGCGCCGAGCCCCAGCACCGGAATGACGCTGACGAACAGCTTCGAGGCCCTGAAGCGCATCTTCAGCGGCAGCCGGTGGATCCAGTTGTGCTGGCCGGATTTCTTCAAGACCGGCGCCGCACCGCTGCGCGTCGCGCGCAGCGCATTGACGCTCTCGACCAGCATCAGCCCGCCGACGGTGCCAAGCAGCACGACGTAAAGCAGTGAGATAAACAAATCGAGCTGGCCGAGCCGACGCAGGAAGGCAAAGACGAAGATACCGCCGGTCGAGCCGACGATGCCGCCGGCCAGCAGCACCCCGCCGAGCTTGAAGTCGAGCGTGCCGCGCTTCATGTGCGACAGCGCGCCGGAGAAGGAGGAGGCGATAACCTGGTTGGCGCCAGTGGCAACGGCGATTGCCGGCGGGATGTTGTAGAAGATCAAGAGCGGCGTGATCAGAAAGCCGCCACCGACCCCGAACATGCCCGACAGGAAACCCACCGCCGCGCCCATTGCCAGCAGCACGAAGACGTTGACGGAAATTTCCGCGATCGGGAGATAGATGCCCACCCGTCAGTCTCGATCAGTTTGCCTGTCGGCGATTGCAGCCATTCCAGGGCATTGTCGCACCGAAAAGCCAATTCTTTCTTGCACCGCCGGGGCAGTGGGATCAAACCCCGCCGCCCTACCGAAACAAAAAACATCTCAAGCAGTTAACAGGCAAATGTATGGCAAGGGCGTCGCGTTAGCGACGCATCTGCCGTTATTTGTGCGCCAGCAGCGCCTTCACCAGCTTTTCGTCGATTTCGCCGGTCGCCTGCATCTTGTTGTCGGTCTGGAAAGCCATGATTGCGGTCTTGGTCTTGCCGCCCATCACGCCATCGGCGCCGCCGGCATCGTAGCCGTTCTTGTTGAGGATGAGCTGGATGTTCTTGACCGCCTTCTTCATGTCAACGCTGGCGGTGGTCTGCGGCGTGCCTTCCTGCCAGGATTCAGGAATGTCGGCCGAGTTGGACGCAGGGTCGAGCGGCTTCGGCTTCCACAGTTCCGTGGCGGCGCGCGCCCGCTCCAGCTGTTCGGGGCGCAGCGCAGTGGCGACTTCGTCGCGCTTTGCAGCCGCATCCTTGTCGCCGGTCTTGGCGACGAGCGCGAACCATTTGTAGGATTCCTCCAGGCTCTGCTTCATGCCGACGCCCTTTGCCGCCAGGATGCCGAGATTGAACTGGCTGTCCTTGACGCCGACATCGGCCGCCGCCTGAAACCAGTGCGCGGCCGATTCATTGTCGGTCACGCCGTCGGCGGCCATGGCAAACAGAACGGCCAGATTGTGCATGGCGCTGGCATTACCCTGCGCGGCGGCGAGCTGGTAGAAGGTCTTTGCCTTCTTGACGTCGCGCGTGACGCCGATGCCCTTCTCGTAGAAATTGCCGATGCGGTATTCCGCCGGTGCGAAGCCGAGCTCGGCCGACTTTTCGTACCATTTGGCCGCTGCCGCCATGTCTTCCTTGACGCCGCGCGATTCAGCATAGCGCGAACCGAGCTCGAACAGCGCCTTGGCGTCACCGCCGGCAGCCGCGTCGCGCAAGGCTTGCGGGCCGGCATCGGCCGGAACGTCTATCTTGGCCACGATAGGTGCTACCGCGGCATCAGCCGGCGGAACGGCGCCGGTAGTATCCGAGGCCGTCGTATCCGAGGCCGAGGGCGCTACGACGGCGGCCGCAGGCTGCGCGTCGGCAGCGCCCGGTTCCGCAGTGGCGGTGGTCGGCAGCATTGCATTTGGCGCGGGGGCCGGATCGGCCAAAGCCATCGGCGCTGGCGCGGGCTCCACCGCCGGCATTTCGGGCCCAGCGACCGAGGCCGCATTCATTGGCGCATCGTTGCCAGCTGCCGGTTCCGTGGGCTCCGCCTGCCTGACGATCCGGGCCGGCACGTCCTGAACGGCCACCTGCTGTTCTGCCTTGGGTTGGCTGGCAGCGTTGACCGAGGCAGTCTCGACCGGCTGCGAGGCGATGATCGGCGCTGTATCGTTGCTTGCGACCTCGACCGGGTCGGCGAAGAAGGCCTTGCCCAACTGGAGGCCGGCAAGCGCCAGCATGATCGCGACCGCTCCCATGAGTATCGGCTTGCGCCGCGCCTTGAGCAGGTCGCCGATGCGAAGCGCCTTGACCGGGCCCTTCATGGTGGACTGGCGTTTCAACGCGTCGGCCTCGGCGGCCGCAGCCTGCGCCGCGCGCCTGGCAGCGGCAATGAAGTCGGATTTCGATGCATCGCCGGAGTTTTGGCGCACCGGTGGGCCACGTTCGTCGCGTACGCGCTTCATGATGGCGTTGAGGTCGGGCGCGCCGGAGCCCGGCTCCAACGGTCGGTTGGCGAGCTTCGGATCGAGCGGCTCGTCGAGATCGACGCTCGGCATGTCGACATTGGGCCCCGAGCCGGCAAGCGGCGGCATGTCAGCCGGCTTCTTGCCCCTGAAGGCGCGCGCCAATCCACCGAACAGCGACGTCTTGGCCGTGGCTTCGCCTTTCTCGGCAATCCTGTCGGAACCGAGCGCTGCCTGGGCAGCGGCCGCGGCAGCCTCGGCTGGCGAGCGCCGCACGGGTTCGCTGCCCATGACCGGGTCGCTACGCGTACCCGGGTCGGCGCGCATATCCGGCTCGCTGCGCATGATGGCGGCGGCGCGGCCGTCGAGATCGGCCATGTCTCCGGTCAGCGGCAGCGGCTGGTCGATATCCATCGACGGCGCGTCCTGCACCGAAATCTTGGAGGCGCGTGCATCGCGGGCCCGCCGCGCCGGCTCGGCCTGGGCATCCAGAAGCTCGCTCACCGCCTCGGCCGGTTCGCTGGTCTCCAGCGAGCCCAGACGATCGACGATCTTGAGCAACGTGTCGTGGATAGCCTCGAATGTCCGTGAATTGCGCTCGTCCGAACGACGCGTCAGCGCTTCCAGCGTCTTCAGATCCTGGGCAAGGCCGGTAACGGCCGCGGTGTTGGCGTTGGAATCTGCCAGCGAGCGCACGGCGCTCTCGGCCGCTTCGCGTGCCGCGCCCATGATGGATTCGCGGGTTCCAGCCAGCGACTTCTCGATTTCGTTGAGACGCGGGCTGATGTCCTCGAATTCCGGCAGCGGCGTGCCGGGCTTCGACAGGTGAGCCGACAGGCCGGAGACCTGCGCCTCGAGGCTGCGGATCAGTGCCGGATCGATGCCGGCGACCTGCGCGGCCGACGATTCCAGCCGGCTTGAAATGTCTTCGAGCCGGCTTTCCAGGCCGCGGATCGCCGCCTCGTTGGCAGGATCGGGAATGCGCGTCTCCATGCGTTGGGCGAGTGCGGTGAAGCGTGCGTCGATGGCGTCCATGATGCCGGCGCTGTCAGCCTGCGGCTGACGCTGGTCCAGCCGGTCGGCAACCTCGTCCAGCCGCCGCTCGAGATCGCGAAACAGCATGTTGCCCTGTTCGATGGCGTCGCCCTGCCGACGTTCCATCATGCCCGACAGCACGTCGAAGCGCTGTTCCAGACCCTGGAAGATATAGTCGGCGTCGGGCATGGCCGGGGCGCGGTCGATCTTGTCGGCGATCATCACGATCTGCTTGCCGAGGCGCTCCATCGCCTGTTCCGGCAGATTGGCGCGGCCGGCAAGCTCGTCGACCCTGTTCGACAGCGTGCTGAGACGGTCGAGAACCTCGCCGCTCGGACGAACCTGCACGACTTCCTCGATCTGCTGCGCCAGCGAGGCGATCCGCTTCTCGATGCGCTCGAACGGTTCGGGGTCGAAGGAATTGGCCTGTGCGGCGACGGTCGAGGCGACGATGGCGCGCGAAATCTCATCGAGCCGTTCGTCGATCAGGCCAAGCGTGTCGCCGCCGCGGTTGCTCTGCTGGCTGACGAAATGATCGACGGCGCCGGCAAGCGTGCGGACCTTTTCTTCCATCGAGCGCAGCGACAGCGATTCCGGCAGATTGTGGACCGCATTGCTGATCTGTTCGAGCCGGTCGGTCAGGGCCGAAAATCCGGGGCCGTCGGCGCGGTTGCGCTGGTCGGCGTCGACACGGTCCTCGAACGCGCTCCAGCGGCGGTCGAAATCGTCCCAGCGGCGGTCGACCTTCAGCACGCTTTCCTCGCGCGCCAATGTGTCGAGCGCCGTCTTTACCTGCTCGAGCTCGAGCCGCAGCATGTTGACGCTTCGGTCGTCGCTCTTCTCGGCCAGCGTCTGGATGGCGCCGGACAGCCGCTCGAATTCGACGCCGAGTTCGGCGCTGCCCTTGCCGGGCAAGCCGCCTGCCTGACCACCCGATTGGTTGCTCGCCTGGAAGGCCCGTTCGATGTCCTTGCGCAACGCGGCGAATTCGCGCTGCAGGCCGGCCGTCATCTGATGGCGCAGTTCCTCGCGCAGGCCACGCAATTCGCCGGCGATCTTGCCGACCACGGCGACGCTGTCTTCCTGGCCGCGCACGCGGTCGATGTCGCGCGCGATCGCCTGATAGTTCTGGTCGAAACCGGCCGGCCCGGCGCCTTTCGGCCGCGGCGTGGGCTGCGGGTCCTCGTACCAGCGCGGCGGGGCGTAGGGCTGGACGCTTGCGTAGCGCGGCTCTGCCGGCGGCCGGCGCGGATCGAAGCGCTCGGCGGCGTCCTCGCGCTTGCGCTCCAGCCGCTGCTCCAGCGTTTCCAGCGAGCGGTTCAATTCATCAAGTGTGGTGTTCGGCCTGCGCGGCCTGCCGGCGTTGAGTGTATCGAGATAGGACCGCTTGCTGTTCATCGATGCGTCCGTTTTTCAGAATGGCCGGCTTGCTGCCAGTTTCCCAAGTCCTTGTCGGGAACGAAGGCGGCCGCGCGGCACTGCTGCGGCGGAAGACGAGCTTCCCGGGCCAGGCCCGCTCTCCGAAAAACCGTGAAAAATTCGCTACAGGATAAACACGGGTGACCGACATCCGTACATTTCACTCATCGTGGTAAACAAGGTGTTAACCAAGCTTAAGAAGTTACGGCATTGCTGAAATACAGGCGGTGCCCGTTCGGACCCGGCGCCGGGGGTGCGGCATAAGGTTTCGCAATCCCAGAACGCCCTTGCGTCATGCGGCGGCTATCGATATAGAATTGACGTAAACGTAAGAGGGGCGCCGTTCGTGCCTTTTGCGATGAATTAGTTGAAACCACGACTGGAAGCATGCCCCCGCTTCCACTCAGGCGTTGCAAGGTCCGAGACCGCGATGCCACGACAGGGGAAAGCCAGTGACTATGAAACTTGTTTCGCCCGGCGAAGCCGCGGCCAACACCAACAATATGTCTGCCGAAGCCAGTGAGGAGCTCGTGCGCATCGGCGAGATGGCCAGGAAATACGGCGTGACGCTGCGCACGCTGCGTTTCTATGAAGACAAGGGCCTGCTCAATCCAAAGCGCGATGGGGCGACGCGGCTATACACGCGTCGCGACAAGGCGCGGCTGAAGCTGATCCTGCTCGGCCGCAAGGTCGGGTTCTCGCTACGCGACGTCAAGCAGATGATGGATCTCTACGATCCGACGGGATCCAACACCAAGCAGCTGCGGCTGGCTCTCGACAAGTCGGAGAAGCAGCTTGCCCGCCTGCAGAAGCAGCGCGCGCTGATCGACGACGCCATCAACGAGTTGAGCGGCTCGATGTCGGCCGTGCGCCAGATGCTGTCCGAGCGTTCGGCCCCGGCCAGCGCCGCCAGCTGATTTCGCTCCGCAGCTCCCGGCGAAAGCTTTGAACGGAAGAGCCGCGCGGCCGCCCACGCGGCTCTTTTTGTTTGACCCCCCTCGCTTTGCGCAAAGCCATGCACCGCTCGTGCCGACAGGCTGGCATAGGTAAATTTTGTCGCGGCGACAAAATTGACGTTTACGCAAACGTCAATTTTTGCTATCCCGCTTTCAAGATTGGCCCGCATGCCGCCCCCAACCTCATGTTTCGGGGCCCGATCTCGCGGCCAAGACCCGCATGGTGGAGGAAACACATGCCGATCTACAGGGCGCCGGTCCAGGACACGCTGTTCGTGCTCAACGAGGTGCTGGGTTATCAGCGCTACTCCAACCTTCCCGGATTTGCCGACGCGACGCCCGACGTTGTCGAGGCGATCCTCGCCGAAGGCGCCAAGCTCGCCGAAAACGTTATGCATCCTCTGAACCGCGTCGGTGACATGGAAGGCTGCGTGCGCCATGAGGACGGCTCGGTGACGACGCCGAAGGGCTTCAAGGAAGCCTACGACCAGTATCGCGAAGGCGGCTGGATGGGACTGGCGGCGCCCATCGAGTTCGGCGGCCAGGGGCTGCCCTATGCCGTGCACACCGCGGTTGCCGAATACATGGTTTCGGCCAACATGGCGCTGATGATGTATCCCGGCCTGACGCAAGGCGCGATCGCGGCGATCATCACACACGGCACCGACGAGCAGAAGGCGACATGGCTGCCGAAGCTGGTCGAGGGGTCCTGGACCGGTACCATGAACCTGACCGAGCCGCATTGCGGCACCGATCTCGGCCTGCTGCGCACCAAGGCGGTGCCGAACGGCAACGGCACCTACAAGGTATCCGGCCAGAAGATCTTCATCTCGGCCGGCGAGCACGACATGTCGGAAAACATCGTTCATCTCGTGTTGGCCCGCATCGAAGGCGCGCCGGCAGGCGTGAAGGGCATCTCGCTGTTCATCGTGCCAAAGCTGAAGCTCGATGCCTCGGGCAATCCGGGCGAGAAGAACACGCTCTCCTGCGGGTCGATCGAGGAGAAGATGGGCATCCACGGCAATTCGACTTGCGTCATGAATTATGACGAGGCCGAAGGCACGCTGCTCGGCGAGGCCAATGGCGGCCTGAAGGCGATGTTCACGATGATGAACGAAGCCCGGCTCGGCGTCGGCCTGCAGGGCCTGTCGCTGTCCGAGATCGCCTACCAGAACGCGGTCTCCTACGCCAAGGACCGGCTGCAGGGCCGCTCGCTGTCTGGCGCCAAGGCGCCGGACAGACAAGCCGATCCGATCATCGTGCATCCCGACATCCGCCGCTCGCTGATGACCATGAAGGCCTTCAACGAGGCCGGCCGCGCGCTGGCGCTGTGGACGGCGATCAAGTCCGACATCGCCCACCGCTCCGCCGACGACAAGGATCGCCAGGCGGCCGACGACTATACGGGCCTGCTGACGCCGGTGATCAAGGGCGTGCTCACCGACAAGGGCTTCGACCATGCCGTCATGGCGCAGCAGGTGTTCGGCGGCCACGGCTACATCGAAGAACACGGCATGAGCCAGTTCGTGCGCGATGCCCGCATTGCCATGATCTATGAAGGCGCCAACGGCATCCAGGCGCTCGACCTCGTCGGCCGCAAGCTTGGCCTGAATGGCGGCCGCGCAGTGCAGGCTTTCTTCAAGGACGTCGGCGAGTTCTGCGAGGAGAACCGTGCCGACGAGAAGCTGGCGCCGTTCACCAAGGCGTTGAAGAAGGGCCTCAACGATCTGCAGGCGGCGACGATGTGGCTGGTGCAGAACGGCATGGCCAAGCCCGACAATGCCGGCGCCGCATCCACCGACTACATGCATCTCTTTGGCCTTGTGGCGCTCGGCTACATGTGGGCGCAGATGGCCAAGGCCGCGCTCGGCAAGACCGGCGCCAATGGCTCCCAATCTGTCCACGAAAATGGGGCTTTCTACGACAACAAGGTGGTGACGGCGCGCTTCTTCATGGAGCGGATCATGCCCGAGACATCGGCACATCTCGCCCGCATTTCCAGTGGTGCGGACACGCTAATGGCGCTGCCTGCGGAAGCGTTCTAGAAATGGCTGGCGTCCCCCTCCCCCTTGAGGGGAGGGTGGCCCGAAGGGCCGGGAGGGGTCCTTGCGTGCAGTGCGCCGGCTGGTTGGCGCTTTGGTAGGAGATGATCGCAATGCCCCAAACCCGCGTCAATTCCGAAGATAAGGTCGAGCACGTCATCGGCGACCCCACCCGACCGCTTCGCGGCCACCCTCCCCTCGAGGGGGAGGGGGACGTTGGCGCGGGAGAAACGGCATGACAAATCCAGCCGAAGTGCTCTCCTTGCCGAAGCCCGCCTGGGCGGCGGACGAAGTCGGCATGCTCTACGACATGGCGCATCGCTTCATGTCGGAAGAGATCGCGCCGCGCTACGACGAGTTCGAGAAGAACGAGATGGTCGACCGCGAGAGCTGGCGCAAGGCAGGTTCCGCCGGCCTGCTCTGCGCCTCGATGCCGGAGGAATATGGCGGCTCCGGCGGCACCTTCGCGCATGAGAGCGCCATCATCGAGGCGATCGGCCATGTCGGCGTCGACGGTTTCGGCATCGGCCTGCACAATGCGATCGTTGCCCCTTACATCCTTCATTACGGCTCCGAGGAGCAGAAGAAGAAATGGCTGCCGAAGCTGGCAACCGGCGAACTGATCGGCGCCATCGCCATGACCGAGCCGGGCGCCGGCTCCGACCTGCAAGGCGTCAAGACGCGCGCCGAGAAGGACGGCAACCAGTACAAGATCAACGGCTCGAAAACCTTCATCACCAATGGCCAACTGGCCAATTTCATCATCGTCGTCACCAAGACCGATCCGGCCAAAGGCGCCAAGGGCACCTCGCTGATCGTCGTCGAGGCCGACGAGGCCGAAGGCTTCGAACGCGGCCGCAACCTCGACAAGATCGGCCTGAAGGCCAACGACACGTCGGAGCTGTTCCTCAATGATCTGCGCGTGCCGACCTCGAACCTGCTTGGCCACGAAGAGGGACAGGGCTTCATCCAGCTGATGCAGCAATTGCCGCAGGAGCGCCTGCAGATCGGCACCGGCGCGATCGCCATGATCGAGCGCGCGCTTGCTCTGACCATCGACTACGTCAAGGACCGCAAGGCCTTCGGCAAAGCGATCATCGAGTTCCAGAACACCCAGTTCAAGCTCGCCGAACTGAAGACCGAGGCCACCATCGGCCGCGTCTTCTACAATGATTGCGTCACCCGCCACATCAATGGCGGGCTGGATCCGGTGACGGCGTCGATGGCGAAATACTGGCTCTCGGACCTGCAGGGAAAAGTCGTCGACGAATGCCTTCAATTGCATGGCGGCTATGGCTACATGAATGAATATCCGATCGCCCGCATGTTCCGCGACGCCCGCGTCCAGCGCATCTACGGCGGCACCAACGAGATCATGAAATTGCTGATCGGCCGCTCTCTCTGAGAGCGACGTCGGCAAAGCAAGGAGCAAGCAAATGGCTGAAGCTTATGTCTATGACGCCGTGCGCACACCGCGCGGCAAGGGCAAGAAGGATGGCTCGCTGCACGAGGTGCCGGCGGTGCGGCTTGCGGCCAGGACGCTTGAAGCGTTGCGCGACCGCAACGGCCTCGACACTGCAAACGTCGACGACATCATCTTCGGCTGCGTCGATCCGGTCGGCGAAGCCGGCTCCGTCATTCCGCGTGCCGCCGCCTTCGAGGCCGGCTACGATAACAAGGCGCCGGGCATGCAGATCTCGCGCTTCTGCGCCTCAGGCCTCGACGCCATCAATTTCGGCGCCGCCAAGATCGCTCAAGGCGCCGACGAGATCGTCATTGCAGGCGGCGTGGAATCGATGTCGCGCGTCGGCATGGGCGCCTCGGGCGGCGCGTGGTTCATGGACCCGTCCGTCGGCCTGCCCGGCTGGTTCGTGCCGCAAGGCATTTCGGCCGACCTGATCGCCACCAAATACGGTTTTTCGCGCGACGACGTCGATGCCTATGCGGTCGAGAGCCAGAAGCGTGCGGGCAAGGCCTGGGCCGATGGCCGTTTCAAGAACTCCGTCATACCGATCAAGGACCAGAACGGCCTCACCATCCTCGATCATGACGAGCATATGCGGCCGTCGACCGACATGCAGTCGCTGGCCTCGCTCAACCCGTCCTTCGTCATGCCTGGCGAAATGGGCGGCTTCGACGCGGTCGCCGTGCAGAAGCATCCGGAAGTCGAAGAGGTCAACCACGTCCACCATGCCGGCAACTCGTCCGGCATCGTCGATGGTGCGGCCGCCGTACTGCTCGGCTCGAAGAAGGCCGGCAAGACGATGGGCCTGAAGCCACGCGCCCGCATCCGCGCCTTTGCCAACATCGGCTCCGAGCCGGTGCTGATGCTTACCGGTCCGGTCGACGTCACCGAGAAGCTTCTGAAGCGCGCCAAGATGAAGCTGTCGGATATCGACCTGTTCGAGCTCAACGAGGCCTTCGCCTCAGTGGTGCTGCGCTACATGCAGGCATTCGAAATCCCGCACGACAAGATCAACGTCAATGGCGGCGCCATCGCCATGGGCCATCCGCTCGGCGCCACCGGCGCGATGATCCTGGGCACGGTGCTGGACGAGCTCGAGCGCCGCGATTTGAACACCGCTCTGGTGACGCTCTGCATCGGCGCCGGCATGGGCACCGCAACGATTATCGAACGCATCTGATTTTCGGCCGGAAGGAGAGAGACATGACTTATACAAACTTCACGGTCGACACCGACGCAGACGGCATCGCGCTGGTCACCTGGAACATGCCGGACCGCTCGATGAACGTCTTCACCGAAGAGGTGATGAACGAGCTCGAGAAGATCATCGACCATGTGGTGGCCGACGCCGCCATCAAGGGCGCGGTGATCACCTCGGGAAAGGACAGCTTCTCCGGCGGCGCCGACCTGACCATGCTGCAGAAGATGCTGGCCGTATTTGCCAAGGAGAAGACCAAGGACCCGGAGAAGGCGGCACAGCTTTTGTTCGACAATGCCGGCCGCATGGGTGGCTTGTGGCGCAAGCTCGAAACGTCGGGCAAGCCTTGGGTCTCGGCGATCAACGGCACCTGCATGGGTGGCGCGTTCGAGCTGTCGCTGGCCTGTCATGGCCGCGTTGCCGCTGACTCCGAAAAGGTCAAGATGGCCTTGCCGGAAGTCAAGGTCGGCATCTTCCCCGGCGCCGGTGGCACCCAACGCGTGCCGCGCCTGACCGACCAGCAGCAGGCGTTGCAGATGCTGACCACCGGCCAGACGCTGTCGCCGCAGAAAGCCAAGGCGATGGGGCTGATCCACGAGATCGCCGAACCCGGCAAGCTGATCGAGACCGCCAAGGCGATGATCAGGAACGGCCTGAAAGCCGTCCAGCCCTGGGACGAGAAGGGCTTCAAGCTGCCTGGCGGCCAAATCTATACGCCGGCCGGCTTCAATCTGTGGCCGCCGGCCATCGCCATCCTGCGCCGCGAGACCTACGGCAATTATCCGGCCGCCGCGGCGATCCTGAAATGCGTCTATGAAGGCCTGCTGGTGCCGTTCGACACCGGTCTGCGGATCGAACAGCGCTATTTCACCGAAATCATGCAGTCGAAGGAAGCAGCAGCGATGATCCGCTCGCTGTTCGTCTCGCTGCAGGAGCTCAACAAGGGCGCCCGCCGCCCGGCCGGCGTGCCGGAGACCAAGTTCAAGAAGATCGGTATTCTCGGCGCCGGCTTCATGGGCGCCGGCATCGCCTTTGTCACCGCCAAGGCTGGCATCCCGGTCGTCCTGCTCGACCGCGACATGGCGTCGGCCGAAAAGGGCAAGACGCATTCCGACAGCCTGATCTCCGATCAGGTCAAGAAGGGCCGCGTCAAGCCCGAGGAGAAGGACAGACTTCTGTCGCTGATCACGCCGTCGGCCGACTATGCCGATCTCGCCGGCTGCGATCTGGTGGTCGAGGCGGTGTTCGAGGATTCGGCCGTCAAGAAGGCTGCCACCGAGCAGGCCGAAGCCGTGCTGAAATCGTCGGCGATCTTCGCCTCCAACACCTCGACCATCCCGATCACCGCACTGGCCAAGAATTCGGCGCGGCCGAAGAATTTCGTCGGCATCCACTTCTTCTCGCCGGTCGACAAGATGATGCTGGTCGAGATCATTTTGGGCAAGAAGACCGGCGACAAGGCGCTGGCCACCGCGATCGATTTCGTGCGCGCCATCAAGAAGACGCCGATCGTCGTCAACGACACGCGCGGCTTCTACGTCAACCGCTGCGTGCTGCGCTACATGTCGGAAGCCTACAAGATGCTGATCGAAGGCGTTCCGGCGCCGATGATCGAGAACGCCGCCAAGGCCGCCGGCATGCCGGTCGGCCCCCTGGCCCTGACCGACGAGACGGCGATCGACCTTGCCCAGAAGATCATGAAGCAGACCATCAGGGACCTCGGCGACAAGGCCGTCGACCCCAGGCAGATGGCGTTGATCAACACGCTGGTCGACACCCATGGCCGCTTCGGCCGCAAAAACGGCAAGGGTTTTTACGACTATCCCGCCAAGCCCGCCAGGAAGAAGCTGTGGCCGGGCCTGAAGGATCTCTATCCGCAGCTGGAGGCCGAGAAGGTCGATTATGAGGAACTGCAGCAGCGCCTGCTGGTCACCATTGCGCTGGAAGCGGCCCGGGTGATGGAGGAAGGCATCGTCACCGATCCGCGCGAGGCCGATCTCGGGTCGATCCTCGCCTTTGGTTTCGCGCCATTCACCGGCGGCGCGCTGTCCTATATTGACGGCATCGGCGCCAGGGAGTTCGTCAGAATAGCCAAAGGCCTGCAGAAGAAATACGGCGCCGAGTTCAAGGCGCCAAAGCTGCTGCTCGACCTGGCCGAGAAGGGCGAGACCTTCTACCAGCGCTTCGATCCCTATGCGAAAGGCGAGGTGAAGAAGGCCGCTTGAGCTAGCGCCCCATGTACGTCTGGGGGCGCCTTGCGCGCATGATGGCCACGGCAAGGCGCCGTGGCCTTATGCGGTCGGTAGCGAAAGCCGACTGGCTTTTCGCTGCCTGCCGACCGAGATCGACTTCAACCTCCATCTCAACAACGCCCGCTACATGATGCTCGCCGACCTCGCGCATGACCCCGAAAATCGGAATCGATTTTCGGGGTCATGCGCCAAATCAAAATGCTACAGCGTCCTTGGCGCGTCCAACAGTACGCTTGCCCGCTCCGTTCAACCGCGACCGCCGACCTAGGCCGAGCGGGGTTTCATGAGCTCCGACCAGGGATTGCGCAGCCTTGCCAAGGCAGTTTGAGGCATCCATGACGACTTCGCCGCACACAGCTTTTTAGGGGATCGGGCCGCGCGCCGGTGGACAATCGGATGACCGCGCGTTAGAAGGAAAAGGTATTTTTTCCTGTTTTGAGGAGAGCGAATTGCTCTCGCATGACCGAGTTTGGGCAGCCATCGACGCTCTCGCTGAGCGCTATTCGTTGTCGGCCTCCGGCCTGGCCCGGCGAGCCGGTCTGGACTCCACCGCTTTCAACAAATCGAAGCGGCTGTCCTCGGATGGACGGCCGCGCTGGCCGTCGACCGAATCGCTGGCGAAGATCATCGAGGCGACCGGCGCCTCGCTCGACGAATTCACCGGGCTGGTCGAAGGCCGTGCCAAGGCCGCTTCGGGCTCGGTAGCCGCGCAGCGTTCGGCGGTGCCGCTGCTCGGCTTTGCCCAGGCCGGCGCCGGCGGCTTCTTCGATGATGCCGGCTATCCCTCAGGCCAGGGCTGGGACCTTGTCGAGCTTCCGGCACGGGCGACCGAAACCTCTTATGCGTTGAAGGTGCAGGGCGATTCCATGCTGCCGCTGTACCGCAATGGCGATGTGCTGATCGTCGAGCCGGGCGCCGCTACCCGCAAGGGCGACCGCGTCGTCGTCAAGACCAATGCCGGCGAAGTCATGGCCAAGGTGCTCGACCGCCAGACGACGAAATCGATCGTGCTGATTTCGCTCAACCCCGACCACCCGGACCGCGACATCGCGATGCGCGATGTCGAATGGGTGGCGCGGATCGTCTGGGCAAGCCAGTAGGTCTCGCGGTGCGTCTGCTTCAAATCCTCATAGCCCTCCTGGCGATCCCGGTGATGGTCGCCATTGTCGTCGCCGGCGGTCGCGCGCTGCATCGCGAAAGCACGGCCATCACCGTCGACCAGATCGACCCGGACACCGAGGCCGTGCCCGAGGAGCCGGCGACGTCGGCGATCCCCGAGGTCCGGCCCGTCAAGCCTCCGATGCACTCGCCTCAGGTGCATTCGAGGGCGATCGATCCCGAGGCCATCGCTCCGCCGCCGCTGCCGGTAGAAGAACTTGAACGGGTTGAGCCACGCGCGCCGCTGAGCGACCTGGCGCTGGCCGGGCCGCCCAAGCCGCGTGGGCGCAGAGCGGTCGACGACTGGGGAGGAACAAAACTGTTCCAGCCGGTCGCGGCCGCCGCCGGCCTGATCGAAGCCAATGGTTATTCCGTGACGGTCTCCGGCATCGACATCGTCAGGCAAGACGAGACCTGCACCGAGGGCGGCAAGTCCTGGGCTTGCGGTATCAGGGCGCGCACCGCGTTCCGGTCTTTCCTGCGCGGCCGGGCCGTTGCCTGCAAGGTGCCGCCGGAGGCCGACCGTGCGCTGATCGCCGCCGAATGCCGCATCGGCAAGCTGGATGTCGGCCAGTGGCTGGTCGAAAACGGCTGGGCGCGCGCCACGGCAGGCGGCCCCTATGTCGAAGCGGGCGACAAGGCGCGCGCCGCCAAGAAGGGCGTCTTCGGTGCCGCGCCCGATCTTGGCGGCCTGCCACCGGCGCCAACGCCGGTTGCGGCACCGACGGCGTCGCAACCGATCCTCGATGCCCCGGCGATGGACACGCCGCCGGCCGGGACGGAAATTACGCCGCCAGCTGACCAGCCAGCGCCCGCTCAATGAGCGCGCGGGTTTCGGCGATGCCGTAGAGGGCTGCGAACGAACCGAAGCGCGGTCCGCGTTCCTGGCCGATCAGCACCTGGTAGATCATCTGGAAGAAAGCGCCCGAGACACCAGGGCCGCCGTCCGGGCTCTTCTTCGAATGGTCCTGATAGCGTTCGATCTTGCGCGCCACGTTGAGCGAAGCGTTCTGGATCGCTTCGCCGTCGGCGCCGGCCGGCAGGCCAGCAAGCGCGTTGCCAAGCGCTTCCAGCGCCACGCGTTCGACATCGTCGGCCGGCCGGAAGGTCTTCGTCGGCTTCACGAAATCGTCGAAGTAGCGGATGGCGAAACCGACCAGCTGGTCGAGTTCGGGATGCGTCGCCGGCGTCACGCCAGATGCATGGCGCGAGATGAAGCCCCACAGCACATCCTTGTTTTGCGCGTTGGAGGCGCTGACCAGGTTGAGCAGCAGCGAGAACGGCACCGGCATGTCGATGGAAGGCGGCTTGCCGTCATGCATGTGCCAGACCGGATTGCCCAGCNCCAGCCGCTCCTTCCAGTCCTGGCGCGGATAGGCGTTGAGGAAGGTGTAGTACTCGTCGACGGCGCGTGGGATGACGTCGAAATAGAGCTTTTTCGCCTGCCTTGGCCGCTGGTACATATAGAGGCCGAGGCTTTCGGTCGGCGCGTAGCGCAGCCATTCGTCGATGGTCAGCCCGTTGCCCTTCGACTTCGAGATCTTCTGGCCGTTCTCGTCGAGGAACAATTCGTAGACGAAATGCTCCGGCGCGCGTCCGCCGAGAATGTTGCAGATGCGGTCGTAGATCACCGCATTGGTCTGGTGGTCCTTGCCGAACATTTCGAAATCGACGGCGAGCGCTGCCCAGCGCATGCCGAAATCCGGCTTCCACTGCAGCTTGACCTTGCCGCCGGTCACCGAAAGCGTGGTCTCGGTGCCTTCATCGTCGAAGGTGATGGTGCCGGCCTTGGCGTCGACATGCTTCATCGGCACGTAGAGCACGCGCCCGCTCTTCGGCGAGATAGGCAGGAACGGGCTGTAGGTCGCCTGGCGCTCGGGTCCCAGTGTCGGCAGCATCACCGCCATGATCTGGTCGTAGCGCTCGGCTGCGCGCACAAGCATCGCATCGAAGCGGCCGGCCTTGTAGTACTGCGTCGCGCTGGCGAATTCGTAGTCGAAGCCGAACGTGTCGAGGAAGCGGCACAACATCGCGTTGTTGTGGTCGCCAAAGCTCGGATAGTCGCCGCCGAACGGATTGGGCACCGCCGACAGCGGCATATGCAGATAGGGCTCGAGGGCTGCGCGATCCGGCACATTGTCGGGGATTTTGCGCATGCCGTCCATATCGTCGGAGAAGCAGAGCAGCTTGGTCTTGACCTTGTTCCCGGTCAGCACGTGAAAGGCATGGCGCACCATCGAGGTGCGCGCGACCTCGCCGAACGTCCCGATATGCGGCAGGCCCGACGGGCCGTAGCCGGTCTCGAACAGGATGATCTCCGGGAAGTCGCCGCCCTTGTAGCGCTCGATGATCTTTTTGGCTTCCTCGAACGGCCAAGCCTTGCTTTCGGCGGCTGCCGCAAGCATTTCGGGGTTGAGATCGGCGATGTTTGATCCCGTCATGTCAAAGTTCCAGTCATGGCCGGCTTTCGCGGCTGGTAAGATTTTTCAACCGGGTCTCTAGGCGCGACAGGGCGGAGCGTCAACGATATCAGGCGTTTTCGTTGCGACGGCGCCGTAGCGTCCCTACCTTCGACCCTCACTATCAAGGAGTCTTGAATGCCGTTGCCGTCCACCCATGAAGCCCTGATCTACCTGATGGTCATCACCTCGGCTTCCGATCGCGACATGACCGATATCGAACTGGCGCGCATCGGCGACGTCGTCCGCAGCTGGCCGGTGTTCGAGGATTTCAAGCAGGACAGGCTGATCGCCATTGCGCAGGACTGCCAGAAGATGCTGCATGAAAAGGATGGGTTGGAAGGCGTGCTCGAGCGTGTCGCCGAGACTTTGCCCGAACGGCTGCACGACACCGCCTATGCCGCGGCCTTCGAGGTTGCCGCGGTCGATCTCGAAATGCGCATGGAGGAATTGCGGGTGCTGCAGTTGATCCGGCGTGAACTCGATCTCGACACGCTGACTGCCGCGGCCATCGCGCGCGGGGCGAAGGCCCGCCTGCGCACGCTGACCTGATCCAGCCCCTAGAGGAAGCTGACCGGGACCGGATCAGAAAAAGCTGACCGGGAACCGGATCAGAAGAAACGACCTGGAACCGGATCAGAAGAAACTGACCGGGAAATAGCGGAGGTAGAATTCGGCGAAGGTGCCTTTCACCGATATCTCCTGCAGCGCGTAGTCCATGGCTGCGGCCAGCGCTGGGTCGCTGGCCCGGGTGGCAATGGTCATGCCGGAGCCCAGATATTCCGGCGCCAGGTAAGGGCCACCGGCGAAGCGGCAGCAACCGGCGGCGTCCGTGCCGCCCAGCCAGAAGGAAAAGCGCATGCCGTCGCCGAAGGCGGCATCGATCTTGGCGCTCTTCAAGTCGCTGTAGAGGTCTTCCGGCCGGTCGAATCGGATGATCTGCACGGTGCCGAAATAGTCGCGCAGCATCTTTTCATGCGCCGAGCCGGCCAGCACGCCGACCCGCTTCGAGCGCAATTTGTCGAGGATCGGCTCGGCGAAGGCCTTGGTCTTCGGCATGATGAAGCGCGCCGGAAACTGTAGATAGGAGCGCGAAAAGCTGTACTTCGCCCGCGTCTCCGGCGTAGCGGCGATGCCGGCGATGATCGCCTCGCCTTCGCCCTTCTGCAACGCGTCGTCGAGTTCGGCCCAGGGCAGCGCCTGGATCTGGCATTTGTCGGCGATGTCGAGTTCGGCGCAAATCGCCCGCGCCAGGTCGATGTGGAAGCCGGACAATCGGCCCGTGCCGTCGAGAAAGTTGAAGGGCGGGAAATCGGTTGTGGTGAGGAACCTGAGCCTTGGCAGCGCCGAAAGGTCCGGTTTCGGCAGCCGCTCCTTGGCATCCCAAAGCACCGGTACCTGCGGTTCCGCGGCTCGCGCAGCGCCGGCAAACGGCTGCACTCCCATCAGCATCGACAGTAAGGCGATGGCTATCCAGCGAGGTGTCACGAAAAAACTCCGCCCGTCTTGGCCGTTGGCTTGTGATACGAAAACGGCGCAGGCACAATTGTTTTTGATTTCAACGGGCAAATTTCGGGTTATGCTTTGGTGAGGTTGCAAATAGCCGCACAGAGTCGGCCCGAGGTTGGCGGTCGCTGGCGTTAGAAAAGCTAAGGATGTGGCTATGCAATCCGGGGTTGATGGCGAAGTGCGGGTCAGGCACGTAGCATCGGTCTCAAGAGCGGTAGGCAACATGGGGTAGATGTTGCGATGGGTTATTTTGACCGGACACTTGAATATATTGACCGGGTGCAGCGTGCCGACACGTCGGCTGCGGTGTGCGAGCAGCTACTTAGTGTCACCTCGAATTTCGGATTGACGGCCCTGATAGCCGCAACGGTGCCGCAGCCCGGTACACCAAGCAGCCAGACGAAGGACCATGTGCTGCTCTGCGATTGGCCTAGCGAATGGCTGGAGCGTTACTTATCGCGCAACTACGTCGACCACGATCCGGTCGTCAGCCATTTGAAGCAGTTTCGGGCGCCATTCCAATGGCGCGATGCCGTTCAAAGCATGCCCGCCGACAAGAGCAGCGCCGAGGTAATGCGCGACGCCCGCCAGTTCAAGCTGCGTGACGGCCTCGCCTTCCCGCTGATCACGCTCGAAGGCCAGATCGCGCTGGTCTCGCTGGGCGGTGAGGCGGTCGAACTGTCCGAAGCCGAATTCGCAATGGTCTCGCTGGCCTCCACCTATGCCATCGGCCGCGCCATGCAGCTTCAAACGACGGCCGGCAAATCTATCGATCACATTGAATTGACGCCGCGCGAGCGCGAATGCCTGCAATGGGCGGCGGTCGGAAAATCCGAGTGGGAGATTTCGCAGATCCTCGGCATCTCGGAGCATACCTCTGAGAAACACCTTCTCAACGCCAAGAGCAAACTAGGCGCCGCCAACCGTGTGCAGGCAGTCGCCGAAGCAGTCAGGCACGGCTATATCAGCTAGGCCGGTTCTGGCGGCCCGAAATTTATGGCCGCATTGTTGGCGTCATATCTTCAGAAAAGACCGGCCCCTGTCGTCCTCTTGAGACGGCTAATGCTTTCTTAACGCCAAAAGCAGACTCGGCGTCGCCAACAGGGTGCACGCCATCGCGGAGGCGTTTAGACGCAGCTATATTAGCCATGTCGGCTGTGGCAGCCTGGAAATCCTTGCCAACACCTTCGCGCAATTTTTTCGGGAAAGCCCGGCCGTATCTTCCTCTTAAGCCCAGGAGACGGCTAATGCTATTTTCCCTTACCACTCAACAACTGATGGAACGTCCCGACCTATGGGAGGCCGTCCATCGCCTGCGTTACAAGGTCTTCGTCGATGAGATGCGGTGGACCGATCTCGATCGCCCGGACGGCCTCGAAATCGATCAATTCGACCATGATGAGGCCGAACACCACCTGGTCATCCGCAATGGCGAGCTTGCAGGCTATCATCGGATGCTGCCGACCACACGGCCGCATCTCCTTAGCGATGTGATGCCGGAACTCTGCGAGGGAAAGCGCCCTTCGGGACCGAATGTCTGGGAGCTAACCCGTTACGCGGTGGCGCCAGGCTTTCGCGATGGCAAGCGCGGCGTGTCTACGGTCGGCACCGAACTGATCGCCGGCTTCGTCGAATGGGGCCTTGCTCGCAATGTCGATCAGGTCATTATCGAGGTCGAGCCGGTGTGGGTGCTGCGGACGCTGCAGTTGCACTTCCTGGCGACGCCGCTCGGTTACCAGCGCACCTATGGCAACCAGCAGGTCGTCGCCACACTGCTGACCTTCAACGAGCATACGCTGGATGTCGTGCGTTCGCGCCGCAACCATCACGCCCCGGTGTTGGTCAGGGGCACCCCCCACATGCTCGGCATGCGGCAGGCGTCGTGAGACTGTCTTCACCCGACGCGCTTTAATGCATGTCGCTCAAAGTGGCCCCGGTTTTGAGAGAACGACATGCATGAAACAAAGACCTAAAGCGCGTCGCGTGAATCCGTTCAAATGCGACGCGCTTTAGACAATGGCCACAGAGCCCACCTCCGTGTGGGGGTGGGCTCTGTAATTTCAGCCTCTGCATCGAGGCCAGTCTCTACTTCTCGAGAAACGACGGCCCGTCGCCGACGATCTTCTTATCTTCCTTGCCGATGGCGTCGAGATCGCGCCCATCATAGGGCAGTGACAACAGGATGCGCCGCATGACGGCCAGCCGCGAGCGTCGCTTGTCATTGGCCCGCACGATGATCCAGGGCGCGAACTGTTTGTGCGTGCGCTCGACCATCTGGTCGCGCGCCTTGGTGTAGTCGTCCCATTTGGTAATGCCGGCAATATCGATCGGCGAGAACTTCCAGTTCTTCAGCGGAGACCAGCGGCGGTCGTGAAACCGTTCGAGCTGGGTTTCGCGGCCGATGTTGAGCCAGAATTTGAAGAAATAGATGCCGTCGTTGGAGATCATCCGCTCGAAATGCGGCGTCTCGTCGAGGAATTTTGCATGCTGTTCCGGTGTGCAGAAGCCCATCACCGGCTCGACGCCGCCGCGGTTGTACCAGGACCGGTCGAAGGTGACGAATTCGCCCGATGTCGGGAAATGGGCGACGTAGCGCTGGTAGTACCATTGCCCGACTTCGGTTGGGGTCGGCTTGGTCAGCGCCACATTGCGCGCGGTTCGAGGATTGAGATACTGGCGCAGCACCGAGATGGTGCCGCCCTTGCCGGCGGCATCGCGCCCCTCGAACAGCGACATCACTCTGCTGCCGGTCGCCCGGAGCCAGGCCTGCGCCTTGACCAGTTCGATCTGCAGCCGCTCCAGCGTCTCGTCATACTCCTCGCTCTTCATTTTCTTGTCGTAGGGGTAGTCGCCTGCGGTCAGTTTGTGGTCCTCGATCCAGCTGGGAAGCTCAGGGTTTTCGATGTCGAACTCCCGCTCCTTGCCGTCCACCTTGATCTTCAGCGGCCCCTTTGCCGGCTCTGCGGCGGGACTTTCCTTGGCTTTTTTCATCGAGACGAACCTTTCCAGCTTGCGGACTCATGCTATGGGGGGCCTCAAACTCGGTCCAGCGGAAGTTTCGGAGGGACCGGCGCAGAAGCACGGAAAGCACGATGGCTGACACCGGGGCAGAGCGGACAACCACGGGGCAGGCCGTCGCCGGCCGGCTGTGGAACAGCCGATGGCTGCTGGCCGCCGGTGCGATCGCTATCCTGGCCGTTTATGGGTTTGCCGGTATCTCCGCCTATGTCGTCCTGGCTGCGTTGACGGTGCTGCTGGCCGCCGCGCTTCTGCCAACCGGTGGCGCCAGCCGGTCTGCTGAGACCATTACCACGGTCGAGGCGAGCGGGCTGCAGCGGCTTTCCGGCGAATATCTTGCGGCTGCCGTTGCCGATCCGCTGATCATCTTCGACCGCACCGCCACCATCGTCCACGCCAATGCCGCCGCCTTTGCCGCCTTTGTCGGTATCGCGCCCGGCCTGTCGCTGTCGCTAAAATTCCGCGCGCCGGAAATGCAGGCCTTGCTGGACGGCGTGCTGTCGGGAACCGTCGCCTCCGATGCCGTCGACTACACCGAGAAGCTGCCGGTGGAACGGGCCTACCGGGTCAGCGCGTCCTCGGTCGGCCACGCCACCGATCTCTATGTGCTGGTATTCAAGGACCAGAGTGAGACGCGCCGCATCGACCGCATGCGCGCTGACTTCATAGCCAATGCCAGCCACGAGTTGCGCACCCCGCTTGCTTCAATCTCGGGCTTCATCGAGACGTTGCGCGGCCCGGCCCGCAACGATCCGGCGGCGCGCGAGCAGTTCCTGCAGATCATGCAGAACCAGACCGGCCGCATGGCGCGCCTCATCGACGATCTCCTGTCGCTGTCGAGGCTTGAAATGAAGCCTTACCTGAGGCCGGGAACCGAGGTCGATCTGCGCCAGACCATCGACAGCGTCATCGATTCACTAGGCCCGCTCGCCAGCGAGAACGGCGTCGTCATCGAACGCGACTACGCCGAAGGGCCGCTCGACGTGCCCGGAGACCGCGACGAGCTGTTCCAGGTGTTCGAGAATCTCTTGGAAAACGCCTGCAAATACGGCCAGCCTGGCGGACGCGTCACGGTGTCGATCGCGCGGGGCGAGGCCGGCCCGGAACCGGGCATCGATGTAACCATCAGGGACTACGGCCCGGGCATCCCGGAAGAGCACATACCGCGCATTACCGAGCGCTTCTATCGCGTCGACGTGGAGAGCAGCCGCACGCAGAAAGGCACCGGTCTTGGCCTGTCCATCGTCAAGCATATTCTGACGCGCCACAACGCCCGGCTTTCGATCAAGTCGGAGGTTGGCAAGGGCGCGGCGTTCACGGTCCATTTGCCGGCAGGCTGAGGCGGTACTATCTGCTAACTGCCTGTTTCTTCTTTCTGTCATCCGGCTAGCGTATCAGCACAGGGGTCGAGGAAACGACTCAAAAGGCCAAAGATTTAAGGAAGGCATTTCGCCCATGCAGTCCGTACACATTGTCAGCGCCTATGACGAAGAGCTGAAATACCTGGCGAAGCGCATCGCTGCGATGGGCGGCCATGCCGAGCGCATGGTCGAGCAGGCGATCCAGGCGCTGGTCAATGCCGATCCCGGCCTCGCCCAGAAGGTCATTCGTGACGACATCGTGCTTGACGATGGCCAGCGCGAAATCGACGACAAAGCCATCGTCATCATCGCCAAGCGCCAGCCCATGGCGACGGATCTGCGCGAGATCGTCGGCGCCATCCGCATTTCGGCCGACCTCGAACGGGTCGGTGACCTCGCCAAGAACGTCGCCAAGCGTGTGGTCAGCGTCATTGACGGCCGCCAGCCGACCAGCCTGTTTCGCGGCCTCGAGGCGCTTGCCGAACTCGCTTTGACCCAGCTCAAGGAAGTGCTCGACGTCTATGCCTCGCGCTCGGTCGAGAAAATAGGCTTCGTTCGCGACCGCGACGACCAGATCGACGCCATGTACACCTCGCTGTTTCGCGAGCTTTTGACCTACATGATGGAAGATCCGCGCAACATCACGCCGTGCACGCATCTGCTGTTTTGCGCCAAGAACATCGAGCGCATCGGCGACCACGCCACCAACATTGCCGAGACGATCTACTACATCGTCACCGGCGAGCAGTTGCCGGCCGAGCGTCCCAAGGGCGACAAGACCGACAAGGTTGCCCTGCCGGTGCTGCCGGTGAAGTGATCGCGCCCCTCGAACGCTTAATCATATTGCGCTAAACTGCCCGGATGTTAGCGTCTCGGTTCCTGGCCAAGGCCAGGCGCTCAGGAGGCTGCGATGGAATATGTCCGAGAGTTCAAGCCGGCGCCGGCATCGTCCGGCATCATCGCGTCGAGCGTCTACACCGCCGGCAAGCGCATCGCCGACATACCGATCGAGGAAGCCGGCGAATGGGCCAAGAAGTCGGGCCATGTCGTCTGGATCGGGCTGCTCGAACCCGACCGCGAGCTTCTGCTGCGCGTCAAGGCGCAATTTCATCTGCACGAACTGGCGATCGAAGACGCCGAACATCCGCACCAGCGGCCGAAGATCGAGCAATATGGCGATGCACTGTTCATCGTTGCCCGCACTGCACAGCTGATCGACGGACGCGTCACCTTCGGCGAGACGCATCTGTTCGTCGGCTCAGGCTATATCGTCAGCGTCAGGCATGGTCCCTCGACCTCATACGCCGCCGTGCGCCAGCACTGGGAAAGCTGTCCGCACTCACTGGCCAAGGGCGAGGATTTCGTCCTCTACGCCATCCTCGACTTCATCGTCGACAACTACATGCCGGTGCTAGAGCAGATCGAGGACGAGGTCGAGGCGATCGAGGACAGGGTGCTGCTGAAGCCGATGACCGGTCCCGACATCGAGCGGCTCTATATGCTGCGCCGCGATCTGTTGCGCCTGCGCAATGCGGCGCTGCCGCTGGTCGAGGTCTGCCGCCGGCTGACCAGCGCCGAACTGCCGCAGATCCATACCGCAATGCATCCGCTGTTTCGCGATGTCACCGACCATATCCGGACCGTGCAGGAAAAGATCGACAGCCTGCGCGAGGTTCTGGCGTTCGCTTTCGAAGCCAGCCTGCTGGTCGGCCAGAGCCAGGAAACCGCGAACACCAAGAAGCTGGCCTCATGGGCGGCGATCCTGGCGGTGCCGACGGCGCTCGCCGGCATTTACGGCATGAATTTCGACGACATGCCGGAACTGAAGATGCAATACGGCTATCCCGTCGTATTGGTCTCGATCGCGCTGATCTGCTCGTTTTTGTATTGGCGATTTCGGAAGAGTGGGTGGCTGTGATGGTAGGCAGTAGGCAGTAGGCAGTAGGCAGTAGGCAGAATAAGGTAGCGCCTCACGAGCGCTACCCCATTCCCTACTGCCCAGTCCCCAATCCCTATTCCTAACTACCGGCTCCTGCGCCGCTCTGAAGCCGGCTGGAACGCCACCCTTGCGTGGTACTTGCAGTAAGGTCCGGTTTCAGCCGCCTCGTTGCCGCAGAAGTTGAAGTCTTCCGATAGCGGATCGCCATTCGGCCATTTGCAGGTGCGCTCGGTGAGATCGGTGAGCTGCAGATGCCGCGAGATCGGCACGACGACGTTTTCGACCGGGCGGATGTAGTGGCGCGCCACCGGCTCGGCGTCGAACTGCGCCTGCAGTGCGTTCGCCCCGATCGAAGTCGTGACATGGCGCTGCGTGGTTGCGGCGCGAGGCACCGATTTCTGGATCGAAGATCCCTGCGTTGTCTTCTTCTGACGCGCCGGCGTCGCGGTCGAGCGTCCGCGGCCCGACAGCTTCAGCCGGTGCACCTTGCCGATGACCGCGTTGCGGCTGACCCCGCCGAGTTGTGCGGCGATCTGGCTTGCGCTCAAGCCCTCCGACCACAGTTTCCTGAGAAGTTCGACCCGCTCGTCAGTCCAGTTCATGAGACCGCGCTCCTGCTATGTGTGCGGCAGCCGGAATCCGTTCCCGACCCGGCAATCTTTGCCGGGGCAGACACCACATATATTAGGTGATTAGGTCCGCCGCACGAAATCTAGTTATTTCCCGACTACAATTACCTCATGTGTTGACTCGGTGACAAGAGTCCCAGGTGCAACACGAATCGGTTTTTTAGGTTTTCCCCAACTTGCCCGGTCGCTTATGAGCCGGCGTCTCGTCGGGAGCTGGCCACGCGCCTCTGCACGACGTTTTCGTTGACTTCATGGCCGAAAAACACGATAAGCCGCAAAGGCCGCCGCTTTGGCGGCTTTTTTGATTTTTCCGGTACCGGAGACGCATATAATGAGCGGTTCGGCGCTTTACGAGACCTTTGCCCGCGCCCCTTTGGCCTTCGATCATGGCGAAGGCACCTGGCTGGTTACCGACAAGGGCGAGCGATATCTCGATTTCGCTGGCGGCATCGCGGTCAATTCGTTGGGCCACAGCCATCCGCATCTGGTCTCGGCGCTGACCGAACAGGCGGCCAAGCTCTGGCACGTCTCCAATCTCTACGAGATCCCGGGGCAGGCCCGGCTCGGCGAGCGGCTGGCTGACGCCACCTTCGCCGACAAGGTGTTCTTCACCAATTCCGGCGCCGAGGCGCTCGAATGCGCGATCAAGACGGCGCGGCGCTACCAGTTCGTCAAGGGCCATCCCGAGCGCTTCCGGGTCATTACCTTCGAAGGCGCCTTCCACGGCCGCACGCTGGCGACCATCGCCGCCGGCGGCCAGTACAAATATCTCGAAGGCTTCGGCCCCAAGGTCGAAGGCTTCGACCAGGTCGGCTTCGACGACATCGACGCCGCCGAGAAGGCGATCACACCAGAGACCGCCGCGATCCTGATCGAACCGGTACAGGGCGAGGGCGGCATCCGCCCGGTGCCGACGCAATCCTTGAAGCGGCTGCGGCAGCTCTGCGACCAGCATGGCCTGCTGCTGATCTTCGATGAGGTCCAGTGCGGTATCGGTCGCACCGGAAAGCTGTTCGCGCATGAATGGACCGGCGTGACGCCCGACATCATGGCGATTGCCAAGGGCATTGGCGGCGGCTTCCCGATGGGCGCGTGCCTCGCCACCGACGACGCTGTCGTCGGCATGACGGCAGGCGTGCATGGCACCACTTTCGGCGGCAATCCGCTGGCCATGGCGGTCGGCAACGCTGTGCTCGACGTCGTGCTGGAAGACGGCTTCCTCGAAGACGTCCAGCGCAAGGCATTGCTGATGAAGCAGGGCCTGGCGGCGGTCGCCGACGAATTTCCTGATGTCATCGAAGGCATCAGGGGCAGCGGCCTGATGCTTGGCCTGAAATGCGCCATGCCCAACACCAAGGTCAACATGGCGCTGCGCGACCAGCATCTGCTGGCGGTGCCGGCAGGCGACAACGTCATTCGTCTGCTGCCGCCGCTGACCGTCACCGACGCCGAGATCGGCGAAGCGCTCGATCGCATCCGCGCCGGCGCCAAGGGCCTGACCGACGCCATCGCCGCGGCCGCCTCGAAGTAATCCCGAGAGCCATTCCCGATGAGCCTTCGCCATTTCACCGATCTTTCCGCCGTTTCCGAAGGCGATCTGCGCCTGATGCTGGACGATGCGGTGGTGCGCAAGGCGCGCCTCAAGGCCGGCGAACGGACCAAACCGCTCGAAGGCAAGGTGCTGGCCATGATCTTCGACAAGCCGTCGACGCGCACGCGCGTGTCCTTCGACGTCGGCATGCGACAGCTCGGCGGCGAGACCATCATGCTGACCGGGACCGAAATGCAGCTCGGCCGCTCCGAGACCATTGCCGACACCGCCAAGGTGCTGTCGCGCTATGTCGACGCCATCATGATCCGCACCACGTCGCATGAGCGGCTGCTCGAGCTGACCGAGAATGCCACGATTCCGGTCATCAACGGGCTGACCGACGACACCCATCCCTGTCAGCTGATGGCCGACATCATGACCTTCGAGGAGCATCGCGGTCCGGTTGCCGGCAAGACCATCGCCTGGACCGGCGACGGCAACAACGTGCTGCATTCGCTGCTCGAGGCCTCGGCGCGGTTCCGCTTCAACCTGAACGTCGCAGTGCCGGAAGGCAGCGAGCCGGCGCAGAAGCACATCGACTGGTCGAAGACCAATGGCGGCAAGCTGCACTTCACCCGCTCGCCCGAAGAGGCCGTCGACCAGGCCGACTGCATCGTCACCGACTGCTGGGTGTCGATGGGCCAGGAACACCGCGCCCGCGGCCATAATGTCTTCTCGCCCTATCAGGTCAATGCGGCGCTGATGGCCAGGGCCAAGCCCGACACCCTGTTCATGCACTGCCTGCCGGCGCATCGTGGCGAGGAAGTGACCGACGAGGTCATCGACGGTCCGCATTCGGTGGTCTTCGACGAAGCCGAGAACCGGCTCCACGCCCAGAAGGCGGTTTTGGCCTGGTGTCTGGGCGCTTGATCTCCAGGCGCTTGATCTCCAAGCGCTTGATCCGGGGCGGCGCGATGCCTATTTGCGCCCCATCACGCAAATCAAGCGCGTTTGGACGCATGCACCCCTCCGGGCCGCATGGCCGCGCCCTGGAGCTTTGTCATGTTGGAAACGCATCAAGTGACTGAACATCACCCCAAACTCGGCGAGTTCGGCTATGCCGGCGACGATCATGTCGTACCCTTCGAGGTCGGCCCGCTCGACGTGCGCGGCCGCACCGTGCAACTCGGGCCGATGCTCGACGCCATCCTCAACCGTCACGACTATCCCGAGCCGGTCGCCCGCCTGCTCGCGGAAGCCTGTGTGCTGACGGTGCTGCTCGGCACCTCGCTCAAATTCGAAGGCAAGTTCATCTTGCAGACCCGCACCGACGGCCCGGTCGACATGCTGGTCGCGGATTTCTCCACGCCTTCGGCATTGCGCGCCTATGCGCGTTTCGACGCCGACCGGCTGGAGGCCCTGGTGGCCGCAGGCCAGACCTCGCAGCAGACGCTGCTGGGCAGCGGCGTTTTGGCGCTGACCATCGACCAGGGCGCGCACACGCAGCGCTATCAGGGCATCGTCCAGCTCGACGGCGAGACGCTGGAGGACGCCGCGCGCACCTATTTCCGCCAGTCGGAGCAGATCCCGACCGACCTCAGGCTGTCGGTGGCCAAGCTTCTGACGCCAGGTCCCGGCGGCGCTCGTGAGCAGTGGCGCGCCGGCGGCATCCTGGCGCAGTTCCTGCCGCAGTCACCCGAGCGCATGCGCGTGCCCGACATTTCGGGCGGCGACGGCGATCCGCGTGACGTGACGCAGGAGCCGGCCGACAATTCGTGGCGCGAGCTGGTGGCGCTGCTCGGCACCATCGAGCCGACCGAGCTGATCGACCCGACCATCGGCGCCGAGCGGCTGCTCTACAGGCTGTTCCACGAACATGGCGTGCGCGTCTTCGGCGGCGTGCCGGTCGCCGACCAATGTTCCTGCTCAAGGGACAAGATACGCGGCATCCTCGAGGGGTTTTCCGCGCAGGAGATCAAGGACAGCACCGAAGATGGCGGCATCCACGTCGCCTGCGAGTTCTGCTCGAAGCAGTACGACTTCGACCCGGCGGAGTTTGCAACTCAGTAGCATCTCTTCCTTCTCCCCGTTCACGGGGAGAAGGTGCCCGAAGGGCGGATGAGGGGCAGCGCGAACTTTGGTGAATGGCCGCGCATAGCCTACGTCATGTGCGTGGAAGATAACCTCATGAGTCCGGCGGCGCCCCTCGTTGCACTGCCGGGCATTCCTCCCCGTATAGAGATGGGGAGAAAACCCCTAATTCACCGTCCGCCGCGTCCCCGGCAGATCCAGCGAAAACGCGGGAATAGCGACGTCGAACGTCTCGCCCTTTTTGTTGCGCATGGTGTAGTGGCCGACCATGAAGCCGGAGGGCGTCGAGAGCGGGCAGCCTGACGTGTATTGATAGCTGTCGCCGGGATTGAGCTCAGGCTGGTCGCCGACCACGCCGGCGCCGCGCACTTCCTCGATCCGGCCGCTGCCGTCGGTGATGTGCCAGTAACGCGACATAAGCTGCACGAAATCGTCCGACTGGTTGTCGATCGTCACCTGGTAGCCCCAGACATAACGGTTCTCCGCCGGGTCCGAGCGGTCCTCCAGGTAGAACGGTCTGACCTGCACTTCGATGTTGCGCGTGACGGCGCGATACATGGGCTGCTCCGGTTGCGCGGCAAGGAACATTTGTCGCGCTATGCGGTTTGATACGCGCACAACGGCATGTCCTGCCAGCCTCAAAGCGGAGGTGCCGACAAACAATGTCATTTAAGTGACACATGACAATGTTGGTGTGCGCAAACCTTGCCGGCGACTCAAGGCCCATCTGTCGACTGACAAAGCAGCCGCGAGCGGCCTTTCCGGAGTGACCAGATCTCGATGGAACCAGCTCTCACAGCCGCCTTCGCCTCCTCCGCTTTGCTTCTTTCCAATCTCGCCAGCATCCTGCTTGCTTCGTCGAAACTGCAAGCGCGCCGTCTCATCCCCCCGCCGTCCAACGAGCAGCCACCGGTCTCGATCGTCGTGCCGTCGCGCGGCGTGGAGCCGTTCACACAAGAGACGCTGCAGCGAGCCTTCTCGCTCGACTGGCCGCGCTACGAACTGATCTTCTGCGTCGCTCACGCCGACGATCCCGTCGTCAAACTGATAAACAGGGCGATCGTCCTGTTTCCCAACGTGCCGGCCCGGCTGCTGATCGGCGACGACCGCGTCAGCAGCAACCCGAAGCTCAACAACTGCGTCAAGGGCTGGGAAGCGGCGCGCAATCATTGGGTTATTCTGGCGGATTCCAACGTGCTGATGCCTAGGGATTACGTCCAGCACCTGATGGCGGCCTGGCGGACCAATACCGGGCTTATCTGCTCGACGCCGATCGGCTCGCGGCCGGAAGGCTTCTGGGCCGAGGTCGAATGCGCGTTCCTCAACACGCTGCAGGCGCGCTGGCAATATGCCGGCGAGGCGCTTGGCCTCGGCTTTGCCCAGGGCAAGAGCATGCTGTGGAACAAGCCGATGCTCGATACCAATGGCGGTATCCGCGCGCTGGCCGCCGAGATCGCCGAGGATGCTGCTGCAACCAAGCTGGTCAACGGACTGGGCCTGCGCGTCAATCTCGTTGCCTCGCCTTTCGAGCAACCACTGGGGCAGCGCCGACTTGCCGACATCTGGTCGCGTCAGGCGCGCTGGGCGCGGTTGCGCCGCGTCACTTTCCCGCTGTTTTTCGCACCCGAGATCCTGACCGGCGTCGCCGTGCCGTTGGCGTTGGCGCTGGTGGCGGCAGCAAGTGCCGGCATCAGCCTGCCGGCCACGGTGTTGGCCGTGCTGGCGGCGGCCTACATTCCCGAATGCGCGCTGGCCGCGGCCAAGGGCTGGCATCTGTCGCTGCGCATGGTCCCGGCGATGATGGTCCGCGACATGATGCTTCCCGCCATCTGGGCGCGCGGCTGGCTGAGCGGCGCCGTCGATTGGCGCGGCAACACCATGATCATCGGCACCAAGACGGCCGAGCTGGAAGAGGCTTCGTCGGGAGCGTGACGCCTCGCGGCCTACCCGGCTGCCTTCAGCGCCTGCGCAACGTCCTCCAGCAGATCGTCCGTATCCTCAAGACCGACCGACAGCCTGAGCGTTCCCGGCCCGATGCCAAGCTCGGCGCGAGCTTCGTCGCTGAGGTTCTTGTGCGTGGTGGTCGCCGGATGGGTGATCAGGCTCTTGGCGTCGCCGAGATTGTTGGAGATCAGCACGATGTCGAGCGCGTTCTGCAAGGCGAAGGCCGCCTGCTTGCCGCCCTTCACGTCGAGGCAGATCAGCGTCGATCCGCCCGTCATCTGCTTCTTGACGATGTCGGCCTGCGGGTGGTCGGCGCGGCCGGGATAGATGACGCGGGCGATTTCCGGCCGTCCTGCCAGGAAATCCGCGATCTTGGCCGCGCTTTCCGTCTGCTGGCGCACCCGAACCGGCAGCGTCTCCAGGCCCTTGAGCAGCGTCCAGGCGTTGAACGGCGACAGGCTCGGGCCGGTGTGGCGGAAATAGTCGTGCAAATTCTCGTCGATCCATTTCTTGTCCGACAGGATGATGCCGCCGAGACAGCGTCCCTGGCCGTCAATGTGCTTGGTCGCGGAGTAGACGACGATATGGGCGCCGAGCTGCAAGGGCTTCTGCTGCAAGGGCGTGGCAAAGACATTGTCGACGATCAGCCTGGCGCCGATCGAGGTGGCGAGCGCCGCCACCGCTGCGATGTCGACCACTTCCAGCGTCGGATTGGTCGGGCTTTCCAGGAAGAACAGTTTCGTGTTCGGCCGCACCGCCTTTTCCCAGTTGGCGATGTCGGTGCCGTCGACCAGCGTTGCCTCGATGCCGTATTTCGGCGCCAGCGTCTCCACCACCCAGCGGCAGGAGCCGAACAGCGCGCGCGCCGCAACGATATGGTCGCCGGCCTTGGCGCTGCACAGGAGCGCTGCCGTCACCGCAGCCATGCCGGACGCCGTGGCGCGCGCATCTTCGGCACCCTCCAGCGCGCACATGCGCTTTTCGAACATGTCGACGGTAGGGTTGGCATAGCGCGAATAGATGAAGCCCGGCTCCTCGCCCTTGAAACGGGCCTCGGCAGCCTGCGCCGTCTCGTAGACATAGCCTTGGGTGAGGTACATCGCTTCGGACGTCTCGCCGAACTGGGAACGCAGCGTTCCCCCGTGCACGAGTGCGGTCTGAGGTTTCCAGTTACGCTTCTTGGTGCTCATCGCTTTTGTTCCAGACACAAAAAAACCGGCCGCGAAAGTCGCAACCGGTCCATATGGCCTTGCGGCCCGACGGTCCTTTAGCGACTTGTTTAACGTGGCTGCAAGCCGACCGGCCAAATCACCACGGGATAACGACCCTTTAGACCTCACCTGCGCTTGCGTCAATTGCCGGCTTCATTAAGAGGTTTGTACCAGGCAGGTTCCGCAATAATATCCAGCGGTTTTGCGGCAAGAACCTGCCACAAAGAGACCGACCTTGGAGCGGAGCCAGCCTTTTGCGGCAGACAGGCATTCTTCCCGATCAGGACATTTCCGCGCTGTTTCAGTCCGGCGCGCTGAAGTCGCCGCGCGCGCTCGATGTCGACCAGGTGCAGCCGGCGAGCCTCGATCTCAGGCTCGGCGACAAGGCTTTTCGCGTGCGCGCCTCCTTCCTGCCGGGTCCCGATCATCTGGTGGCCGACAAGCTTCACCGGCTGAAATTGCATGAGTTCAGTCTCGCCGAGGGCGCGGTGCTGGAAACCGGCTGCGTCTACATCGTGCCGCTGCTCGAACGCCTGGCGCTGCCCGCAAACGTGTCGGCCTCGGCCAACCCGAAGAGCTCGACCGGCCGGCTCGACATCTTCACCCGGGTGATGACCGATCGCGGCCATGAGTTCGACAAGATCGCCCCCGGCTATCACGGGCCGCTTTATCTCGAAGTCAGTCCGCGCACCTTCCCGATCGTCGTACGCGCCGGATCGAGGCTGTCGCAGATCCGCTTTCGCACCGGCAACGCGCTGTTGTCGGAGGCAGAACTGAACGAATTGCACCGCGCCGAGATGCTGGTGGCGACCGAGCCGCCCAACATTTCCGGCGGCGGCATTGCGCTGTCGATCGATCTTGACGGCGACCAGAACGGCCTGGTCGGCTATCGCGGCAAGCATCACACCGGCTTGGTCGATGTCGACAAGCGCGCCGCCCAGGATGCCGTCGATTTCTGGGAGCCGCTCTATAAGAGCGGCGCCGGCGAACTGGTGCTCGACCCGGACGAGTTCTACATCCTGGTCAGCCGCGAAGCCGTGCACGTGCCGCCGCTCTACGCCGCCGAGATGACGCCCTTCGATCCGCTGGTTGGCGAATTCCGTGTTCACTATGCCGGCTTCTTCGATCCGGGCTTCGGCCATTCGGCCTCAGGCGGCACCGGCAGCCGGGCGGTGCTCGAAGTGCGCAGCCACGAAGTGCCGTTCATCCTCGACCACGGCCAGATCGTCGGCCGGCTGGTCTACGAACACATGCTGAAGCGGCCGCAGGCGCTTTACGGCACCGATCTCGGCTCGAATTACCAGGCGCAAGGCCTCAAGCTCTCCAAGCATTTCCGCCCCGCCGGCTGAACCTTCGATCACCGTCAGGCAAAATACTTGCCTGCGCTGCCTCACCATGCTTGGCTGCCTTTCGGTGGCCGGCAAGAGAACGGCGCGCAAGGGGAACCAAAATGCAGATTTCAAGATGGATCATATCGGCAGCGGGCGCTGCCATGCTGGTGATATCGGCCGGCTCGCTGGCTGAGGCGCAGGAGAAATTGAAGATCGGCACCGAGGGCGCTTATCCGCCCTTCAACACCATCACCGCGGACGGCAAGATCGAGGGCTTCGACATCGACATTGCCAATGCGCTGTGTGCGCAGATGAAGGTCGAGTGCGAGATCGTCACCCAGGACTGGGACGGCATCATCCCGGCGCTGCAGGCGAAAAAGTTCGACGCCATCATCGCCTCGATGAGCATCACCGAGGAGCGCAAGAAACAGGTCGCCTTCACCAACAAATACTACACGACGCCGCTGGCGCTGGTGGCGCCCAAGGACAGCGACCTCACTTCCACCGAACCGGCAGCCCTTGCCGGCAAGACGGTGGGCGCGCAGGCCTCGACCACCCAGGCCGACTATGCGCAGGACGCCTATGGCAAGGCCGGCGCCGAGGCGAAACTCTACCCCACCCAGGAAGAGGCGATCACCGACTTGCAGAACGGCCGTCTCGACGCCGTCATCTCCGACAAGTTCGTGCTGATGGACTGGCTGAAGAAGGCGAGCGAAGGCTGCTGCAAGCTTGTCGGCGACGTCAAGGGCACCGAGACGCAAGCCGGCATCGCTGTCCGCCTGGAAGACACGGCGCTACGCGACAAGCTGAATGCGGCGATAGACGCCATCGTCGCCGACGGCACTTACAAGAAGATCCAGGCCAAGTATTTCGATTTCGATATTTATTGACTTCCGGCCCGCCGGAGTCAGCCGCGAAAGAGATACTCTTTCGCGGCGCCAAGGCAGGCATGAAAATGGCCGATAAACAGCAGTTCGCGTGCGGCCAAACGTTTCCTGCCCCAAAAGCCTTCGGTCAGTTTGACCTCGTCGAGCGAAGCGTTTGAGCCGCGCTTCAACGGGAACAACTGCTTGTCGAGGCAACCGAGGACATGGGCCTTGGCGGAGTCGATGCCGCAGACCTTGCCATTGTTGTTCAGCCTGTCGGTGCGAAGCGCTGATGTCATGTGATCCGTGTTGCGCATCAGAAAGCTCACCTGGGCTTTCGAATAGCCGGTTGCCAGAAGACGGCTCGTCATCGCCAAACGGGCTTCACGATAGGACTTCGGGCTGCACTGGCCGGCGCTAAAGGCCACCGACGGTTGGGTCAGGAACAGGGCCACGCCCGTGAACACAATGACAAGCCGCATTCCGTTCATTCCGGCTCCCAAATGTGATGCTGCCTCAAAGCGCCTTCACCGCCACCTTCACCGGCTGCTCGATCTCCAGCGGGTTGCGCAGCGGCAGGCCGAAATCCCCGGCCTCGATCTCGAACACGTCGCCGGCCTGAGTCTTGATGCCGTCGGCAAAGGACAGCGTCGCCGTGCCGAACATGTGCACATGCACGTCGCCCGGCTGGCGGAAGGCCGAATATTTGAAGTGATGATGTTCGAGATTGGCGATTGTGTGCGACATGTTCGCTTCGCCCGACAGGAACGGCTTTTCCCACAGCAAATTGCTGTCGCGATAGATTCGCGATGAGCCCCTGACGTCGGCCGGCAGGTCGCCGATCAGGATTTCCGGCCCGAACGAGGCGTTGCGCAGTTTGGAATGTGCCAGGAACAGATAGTTCACCCGCTCGGTAACATGATCGGAAAACTCGTTCGACAGCGTGAAGCCGACGCGGAACGGCGCGCCGTCGTCGCCGATGACATAGATGCCGGCGATTTCCGGCTCCTCGCCGGCGTCCTGCGCAAAGGCCGGCGACATCAGTGCGGCGCCCGGCGCCACCGCCATGGTGCCGTTGCCCTTGTAGAACCATTCCGGCTGCACGCCGGTCTGGCCCTTGGCCGGCTTGCCGCCTTCGAGCCCCATGCGGAACATCTTCATGGAATCGGTAAGCTGCTCCTCGCCGCCATCGCTGAGCTTCTTGTGCATGGAATCGCGCGTCGCCGCCGAGCCGAGATGGGTCAGGCCGGTGCCGGTCAGATGCAGATGCGCAGGATCGGGATGGTTGATCGGCGACACCAGCCGGCCCTTCTTGTAGACGGCGTCGAGGTCTATCGCTTCACCGAACCCCTTGCGCTCGATCAGCGCGGCGAGGCCCGTTCCGGTGCGCGCGGCTTCCATGGCCAGCGAATAGACGCTGCGGGCGCCGTTGATGATCCTGGTCTTGCCGCCGCCATTGCGGGCGACGACGCGGATGGTCTCGGCGTCGTCGAGGATCTGGGAGATCAGCATGATGAAATCCTCTCTCATGTGCCTTGGCCGGGTTGCCCCTTGGCAAACCTTGACCTGCGCGGCTCGGACCTCGCCGCGCCACGGGTTGAACTCTTCGTCCGGATTGCGCTCGCGAGCTCCATCCCTCGGGGGACTTCTTATGCCGACAACTTGCCGGCTGCGCCGCGACCGTATGCCTCCTGCTTGCCTCGCCTGAAGCTTGTCAGGCCTTGTTCTTGTTGTAGACGTCGAAGATCACGGCGCCGAGCAGCACCAGGCCTTTGACCACCTGCTGCCAGTCGACATTGACGCCCATGATCGACATGCCGTTGTTCATCACGCCCATGATGAAGCCGCCGACGACCGCCCCGATGACCTGGCCGACGCCGCCCATCGCCGAGGCGCCGCCGATGAACACGGCGGCGATGACGTCGAGCTCCGAGCCGAGACCCGCCGCCGGGACCGCCTGGCCCAGACGAGCCGCGATGATCAGGCCGCCAAGCGCCGACAGCACGCCCATATTGATGAACACCATCAGCGTCAGCCGCTCGGTGTTGATGCCCGACAGCTGCGCCGCCTTGGGATTGCCGCCCATGGCGTAGATGCGCCTCCCGATGGTCATGCGCTTGGTGACGAAGACGAACAGCGTGATCAGCACGCCCATGACCAGCAGCACCACGGGCAGGCCGCGGTAGCTGGCAAACTCATAGACCAGGAACAGCGCCAGCGCGCTGGCGACCAGCGTCTTGACGACGAACAGGGTGAAGGGCTCGGCCTCATAACCATGGCGTTCTCGTTTGCGCCGGGTGCGGACCCCGAAATAGGCATAGGCGAGCACGGCGATCAGCCCCAGCACGACCGTCGTCATGTGCAGGGTCACGCCGCTGCCCATGATGGTCTTGCCGGCTGCGTTCACGACCGGCGGGACGAGCGTCAGTGGGCCGATCACATCCGGGATGAAGCCGGAACTGAGCATCTTGAAGTCGTCGGGAAGCGGACCCACCGACGAGCCGCCGCCAAGCAACGCCTGGCAAATGCCGCGGAAGATCAGCATTCCGGCCAGCGTGACAATGAAGCTCGGTATCCGGTGATAGGCGATCCAATACCCTTGCGCGGCGCCGATCAGGCCACCCGCGACCAGGCAGACGATCGAAACCACCAGGGGATTGCTCAGCGGTCCGAGTTGCCAGATGACCATCATGTTTGCCGCCAGCGCGCCAATGAAACCGGCGACCGATCCGACGCTGAGGTCGATATAGCCCGATACGATCACCAGCAGCATGCCCAGCGCCATCACGATGATGAAGGAGTTCTGCTGCACCAGATTGCTGAGGTTGACCGGCTTGAACAACGTCCCCGACGTGGTGAACTGGAAGAACAGCATGATGACGATCAGGGCTATGATCAGTCCGTATTCGCGTAAATTCGTCGCCAGCGCCGAGACGGCGATGCGCGGGCGCTGTTCGTCGGCGACGTTGCCCTGCGGGGCGGGGGCGCTTTCGGTGCTCATGCTGCTTTTCCTTCTCCCCGGACGATGGCGCGCATTATCTTTTCCTGGCTTGCTTCCGCCGCCGGCATTTCGCCCACCATGCGCCCTTCGTTCATGACGTAGATGCGGTCGGTAATCCCCAGCAATTCCGGCATTTCCGACGAGATGACCACGATCGCCTTACCCTCCGAGGCAAGGCGCGCGATGATCGTGTAGATTTCATACTTGGCGCCGACATCGATGCCGCGTGTCGGCTCGTCGAGGATCAGCACGTCAGGGTCGGCAAACAACCATTTCGACAGCACCACCTTCTGCTGGTTGCCGCCGGAAAGATTGCCGGTCATCTGATAGACGCTGGACGCTCGGATATTGGTCTTCTTGCGATAGTCGTTGGCGACCGCAAGTTCGCGCATGTCGTCGATCACGCTGTGGCGCGATACGCCGTCGAGATTGGCCAGCGTAATGTTATGCTTGATATGGTCGATGAGGTTGAGGCCGTAGGTCTTGCGGTCCTCGGTGACATAGGCGATGCCGTGTTGGACCGCCTTGCTTACCGACGAGACATCGACCGGCTTGCCCTTGAGCAGCACTTCGCCGGTGATGCGGCGGCCATAGGAGCGGCCGAACAGGCTCATGGCGAATTCGGTGCGGCCGGCGCCCATCAGCCCGGCGATGCCGACCACCTCGCCCTTGCGCACATTGATGTCGATGCCCTTGATCACCTGCCGCTCGGCATGGAGCGGGTGATAGACCGACCAGTTCTTCACCTCGAACACGACTTCGCCGATCTTGGGCTCGCGCGGCGGATAGCGGTCGTCTAGCGAACGGCCGACCATCGAGGTGATGATGCGGTCTTCGGAGATATCCTTCTTGGCCAGCGTCTCGATGGTGCGCCCGTCACGGATGACGGTTACCTTGTCGGCGACCCGGTTGATCTCGTTGAGCTTGTGCGAGATCAGGATCGAGGTCATGCCTTGCCGCTTGAATTCGAGCAGAAGATCGAGCAGCGCCTGGCTGTCTCTCTCGCTGAGCGACGCGGTCGGCTCATCGAGGATTAAAAGCTTGACGTCCTTGCTCAGCGCCTTGGCGATCTCGACCAGCTGCTGCTTGCCGACGCCGATATTGGTGATCAGTGTCTTGGGGTCCTCCTTGAGGCCCACCTTCTTCAACAGGGCAGCGGTGCGCGCCTCGTTGGCATCCCAGTCGATGACGCCGTATCGGGCGTTTTCGTTGCCGAGGAAGATATTTTCGGTGATCGACAGCATCGGCACCAGCGCTAGCTCCTGGTGGATGATGACGATGCCCTTGTGTTCGCTGTCATGGATACCTTTGAACTGGCATTCCTGACCCTGAAAAATGATCTGGCCGTCATAGGTGCCGGCGGGATAGACGCCCGACAGAACCTTCATCAGCGTCGACTTGCCGGCGCCGTTCTCGCCAACCACGGCGTGGATCTCGCCTTCTTCGACGCTGAGGTTGACGTTCGACAGCGCCTTCACGCCGGGGAACGTCTTGGTGATGTCGCGCATCTCCAAAATCGTCGTCATCAGGGCAAGCTCCTCCTGTTGCATGTCGCTCCAAAGTGCTTGCGGTTTGAGGCAACGACATGCACGCAAACTAAGTCCGGTAGAAACAATACCGGGGTCGCTTGTGAACGGAAAGGGGTCCTGCGTCGCGCAGGACCCCTGTCATTATAAACGGATTACTTCAGTTCGTCGGCCTTGATGTAGCCGGAGTCGACGACCAGTGCCTGGTAGTTCGACTTGTCGACCTCATGCGGCGTCAAAAGGATCGAGGGGACGACCTTGACGTCGTTATTGTAGGTCTTTTCATCGAGGCCGTCCGGCTTGCCGCCCGAGAGCACCTTGTCGACGAGTTCGACGGTGGCCTTGGCCAGTTCGCGGGTGTCCTTGAACACGGTCGAGTATTGCTCGCCCGTGATGATCAGCTTGACCGAAGCGGTCTCGGCGTCCTGGCCGGTCACGATCGGCCACGGCTGGGCGTCGGTGCCGTAACCGACGGCGCGCAGCGAAGCGGTGATGCCGCGCGACAGGCCGTCATAGGGCGAAAGAACGCCATCGACGCGGCTGCCGTCCGAGTAGTTGGCCGACAGCAGGTTGTCCATGCGCGCCTGGGCGGTGGCGGCGAGCCAGCGCAGCGTGCCGACCTTGTCCATGCCGGTCTGGCCGGACTTGATCTTGATCGAGCCGTCATCGATCAGCGGCTGCAGCACCGAGATTGCGCCGTTGTAGAAGAAGAAGGCGTTGTTGTCGTCCGGCGAGCCGCCGAACAGTTCGACGTTCCACGGCTTGGTGTTCGGGAAGCGCTCCTTGAGGCCCTTGACCAGCGAGTTCGCCTGGATCACGCCGACGCCGAAATTGTCGAAGGTGGTGTAGTAATCGACATTGGCGGTCTTCTTGATCAGGCGGTCATAGGCGACGACGACGACGCCGGCGTCAGCGGCCTTCTGCAGCGCGTCCGACAGGGTCGTGCCGTCGATCGAAGCGATGATCAGCGCCTTCGGGCCCTTGGTGATTTCGTTTTCCAGCTGGCTGAGCTGGTTGGGGATGTCGTCCTGCGCGTACTGCAGGTCGACCGTGTAGCCGAGAGCTTCGAGCTGGGACTTGACGGCATCGCCGTCATTGATCCAGCGCTGCGAGGTCTTGGTCGGCATCAGCACGCCGACAAGACCCTTGTCGGCTGCGTGCGCCGAGTAGGTCATGGCAGCGATGCCAAGGGCCGCGACGGCGGCCAGTGTCTTGATGATTTTCACGTAAAACTCTCCCTGGTTGATGGACGCGACACCTCGGGGCTTCGCGGGCCGCGCAGTCGGGCGGATGCGCCAAAGCGCCGCCGCCGTCATAATCGATCTCCGGTATCCTCCCAATCGGCCCTCAGTCTTGATTTAAATCGATATGATTTTGCTCGTCATCGACCGTCAAGTCTTGAGGACGCGCGAAAGTGTGACCCTTTGCCATAACTGTCAAATGCGATCTTCGGTGGTTGCTATACCAAAACCGGTATATGACTAGACCGGGCTGGAACAGTGGCGGAAGCGGGAAAAGGCATGGCGGCTTTACGAGGTCCTCAGGGAATTTCAAGCGGTTACGATGAATTGCCGGGCGATGGCGAGACACTTCTGCGCAGTGGCTTGAGCCTGCGTCACATGCGCATGATCGCAGCACTCGACGATCACGGTCGGGTGAGCGCGGCGGCCCAGGTGATGAACATCTCGCAGCCGGCGGCCTCGCGCATGATTTCCGAGATGGAAGCGGTGCTTGAGGTCAAGCTGTGCGAAAGGCTGCCGCGCGGCATCACGCTCACCCCTTACGGCAAGGCGCTGGCCCGGCGCGCGCGCTCGATCCTGCTCGAAATGCGCGAGGCCGACCGCGAAATATCGGAGCTCAAGGCCGGCAAGGGCGGCTCGGTGTTCCTTGGCGCGGTGACGGCGCCGGCGATCGAACTGGCGGTCCCGGCGATCCGCGAGATACGCCGCCTCTATCCGCGCATCGAGATTACCATGCAGGTCGAGACGTCGAATGTGCTGGCGCGCGAACTGATCGCCACGCGCCATGATTTCATCATCGCCCGTGTTCCCGAAGACCTCAATCCGCGGCTGTTCGAATCGCGTGTCATCGGCGTCGAGAAGGCCTGCCTGATCGTGCGCCGAGGCCACCCGCTGAGCAACGGCCATCCTCTCAACAATGGGAAGGCGGTGCGGCTGGAGGACACCGCCGCCTTTGACTGGGTGTTCCAGTCGGGCGGGTCGCCGCTGCGCCAAGCGATGGAGAGCAATTTCCTGAACCGCAACATCGCCCTGCCTGACCGCATCCTCAACACCTCTTCGCTGCTGCTGACTTTGGTCATGGTGGCGCAGTCCGACGCCATCGCCCCGGTGTCGATTCAGGTGGCAAAATTCATCCAGAACCCCGACGGTCTCGCCGGCGCCATCGATGTCGTCCAGACCGAGTTCGACATCGAGGTCCGCCCCTACAGCCTGATCACGGTGAAGAACCGCGTGTTGTCGCCGGCAGCCAAGATGCTGCACGATTTTATCTTGCGGGAAGTGGGATAGGAACTGGAGCGGGTAGAGGGAATCGAACCCTCGCGTTCAGCTTGGGAAGCTGACAAGCTACCATTACATCATACCCGCATTTGCCTCTCGATATCATGAGGGGCGTGCTTCGGGCAATCGCCCTTGGACAGCTCTTCGGAAACGGCTGTTGGAAACCCCGACCGATTGCACCAGTCCGCCTGCCTTGATGCGGGCGCAGCAAGTGCGTATTCGTGGGTTTGTACCCCGAATCCGGGCATACCAATCTGGAGGCAGCCCCTTGTCCACAGTGACGCGCTTTCTCGGTGACTCGCCCGTCAGGGTGATCGTCAAGCTGCTGGTCGTGTCGTTCCTCGTCGGCCTGGTCATGAATGCGTTCGGCTGGACGCCGATGGACGTCTTCTACCGCATCCAGGGTTTCTTCATCGATTTGTGGAACCTCGGCTTCAACGCGGTCTATCGCTTCTTGGGCTATATCCTGCTCGGCGCCGCGATCGTCGTGCCGGTGTTCATCCTGCTCAGGGTCGCGAACTACCGGAAGTGAAGCGGAGGCATGATCCCTAAAAGTGGCAACCGGTTTTCGGAAAAGATTGTGCTCAAACCGAAGGCCACTCAGGCAAAGTCCGACGCCACCTCGAACAGGATGGCGTGGCGCGCGGCCAGCGCTGCGACATCGGTCGAATAGCCGCCGCCGATGACACCGCAGACCGGGATGCCCAGCGCGCGGAAATGACCGATCACCATGGCGTCGCGGGCACGCACGCCGTCATCGCTGAGCGATAGCCGGCCGAGCCGGTCCTCGGCATGCACGTCGACGCCGGCATTGTAGAAGACGATGTCCCAGTGCGCCTTGGCCGAGAGCTCCGGCAGGAGGGCGCCCAGCCGCTCGAGATAGGCGCCATCGCCGGTGCCGTCCGGCAGCGCAACGTCGAGATCGGAGGCAATCTTGCGCACCGGATAATTGCGCTCGCCATGCATGGAGAAGGTGAAGGCGCGTGGTTCGTCTCTCAGTATATCCGCCGTGCCGTCGCCCTGATGCACATCGAGATCGACGATCAGGATTTTTTGGGCGGAACCTTCGGCTAGCAGCACCAGCGAAGCGACGGCGACATCGTTGAAAGTGCAGAAGCCCGCGCCTTGCGCACGCCGCGCATGGTGGCTGCCGCCGGCAGTGTTACAGGCAATGCCGTTGATAAGCGCCAGCCGTGCGGCCAGCACCGTACCACCGGCGGCGAGTTGCGCCCTGAGCGAAACGCGCGGACCCACGGGAAAGCCGATCTCGCGCTCGATCTTCTCAGGCACCGAACAAGCGATGACCTGGTCGACATAATCAGCCGCATGGGCAAGCTTCAGCCAGGAGGCCGGCGCCGGCTCGGGCATCGCAAGCGCCTCGGCGTGGATCAGACCCCTGATATGCAAGGCCTGCATCAGCAGCGGATATTTGCTCATCGGAAAGCGATGATTGACCGCGAAGCCGGCATCGTAGTCGGGGTGATGGACGATCTGCAAAGGCATGGCTAAAGCAATTCCAGGAAAAGTGGGCAGCGGTTTTCCCGGGAGAAGCGCGTAGCGCTTCCCCTTGGGAATTGCTTAAAACCAGTACTCGGATCCGGCGGGCTCGCGCCAGAAGAACATTTCGGTTGGCCGTCACGGCAAGAGTGATTGCGCGGTGGCCGGAAAATGGGGCACATCGGCTGTTCGATCAAGCCGCAATCAGCAAGGCAGCAGTCCCCTGGACACGGGTGCAATCCCAGCCGACGCGAGACCCTTCGCCGTCACTAACCGTTCGGTGCTCGCCATCGCCGTGCCGATGACGCTCGCCTATCTGACGACGCCGCTGCTCGGCATCGTCGACACGGCGGTGGTCGGGCAGTTCGGCGATGCCGCCCTGCTCGGCGGCCTGGCGGCCGGGGCGCTGGTCTTCGACGTGGTCTTCAGCACCTTCAATTTCCTGCGCTCCGGCACCACCGGCCTCGTCGCCCAGGCGTTTGGGCGCGGCGACGAACTGGAGGAGCAGGCGGTGTTCTGGCGCGCCGTGCTGATCGCGGTCGCCGCCGGCATCGTGCTTGTCGTCCTTGCGCCGCTGATTGCCATCGCCGGCCAGAAATTCATCGGCGGCGAAGCGCGCGTCGGCGAGGCGATGGGCGTCTATATCCACATCAGAATGCTCGCCGCCCCCTTCACGCTTATCAACTACGCCATCCTCGGCTATGTCCTTGGACGCGGCGAGGGCGGGCTTGGGCTGATGCTGCAGGCGGTGCTCAACGGCATCAACATCGTGCTTTGCATCCTGCTCGGCCTGAAGCTTGGCTGGGGCGTCGCCGGCGTGGCCTGGGCGACCGTCACCGGCGAATGTCTGGCCATGCTGCTGGGTCTCGCCATCGTTGTCTGGCGCTTCCGGGCCGCACCCCGCCTGCCGCGGCATCGCCTGCTCGACATGCCCGCTTTCCTGCGCATGCTGTCGCTCAACCGCGATATCATGATCCGCTCGTTCTCGCTGCTCGCCGCCTTCGCGCTGTTCACCCGCCAAGGCGCGCAGTTCGGCACGCTGACGCTGGCCGCCAATGCCGTGCTGATGAACTTCTTTCTCGTCGCCGGCTATTTCCTCGACGGTTTTGCCACAGCCGCCGAGCAGTTGGCGGGACGCGCGATCGGCGCACGCGCCGAGACGGCGTTCCGCCGGGCGGTGCGTCTGACCTTGTTCTGGGGGTTCGGCCTCGCCGGAACCGCGACGCTGATCTTCTGGCTCGGCGGCGCCGGCCTGATTTCTTTGATCACCACGTCGCAGGACGTTCGTGCTGTTGCCGACATCTATCTGCCGTGGGCGGCACTGACACCGCTGAGCGGCGTGCTGGCCTTCCAGATGGACGGCGTCTTCATCGGCGCCACGTGGTCGCGCGATATGCGCAACATGATGCTGGTGTCGTTCCTGGCCTTCAGCGCCGCATTATTCAGCTTGGCGCCGTCTCTCGGCAATCACGGCCTGTGGGCGGCGCTGCACGTTTTCCTGCTGGTGCGCGGCTTCAGCCTGCTGGCCATCCTGCGGCTCCGGTTGCGCACGGCGTTTTAGAGCGGCCTGGCAGCCCACTGATCGAGCCGGCTGTCGCGCAGTTCGCGCAATGATTTCAGCCGCTCCTTGTCGGCAAATCGCACCATCCCGGCAAGGATGCGCCCCGGCAGCGCCGGCCCGGCATAGATCATACCGGTGTAGAGCTGCACCAGATCGGCGCCGGCGCGGATCTTTTCCAGCGCGGCATCAGTGGAATCGAGGCCGCCGACCCCGATGATGGCGCGATCCGGCCCGAGCAGCCGACGCATCTTGGCGAGCACGATGGTCGAGCGCTCGAACAGCGGTTTTCCCGAGAGACCGCCGGTCTCGCCGGCGCCGCTTGGGCTACGCAATCCGGATCGCGAGAGCGTCGTGTTGGAGACGATGACGCCGTCGATCTGCTTCTCGCTGACTTCGGCGGCGATGTCTTCAAGCTCGGCCTCGACCAGATCGGGCGCGATCTTGAGGAAGAGGGGCGGCTGCGCCGAAGCTGCTGCACGCACCGACATGACCCGAGACAACAGTTCGCCGAGCTGTTCGCGCGCCTGCATGGTGCGCAGGCCGGGCGTGTTGGGCGACGAGATGTTGACGGTGAGATAGCTGGCGTATTTTGCAAAGCGGGAAACGCCCAACTCATAGTCACGGACACGATCGGCGCTGTCCTTGTTGGCGCCGATGTTGACGCCGACAATGCCGCCGCGTCCCTGGCGCGCGGCAAGGCGTTTTTCCGCCGCCTCGTGGCCCTCATTGTTGAAGCCCAGGCGGTTGATCACCGCATCATCCTCAGTCAGCCGGAAAATGCGCGGCTTCGGATTGCCGGCCTGCGGCAGCGGCGTCACGGTGCCGACTTCGGCAAAGCCGAAGCCGAGGCCAAGCAGCGCGTCGGGCACCTCGGCGTTCTTGTCGTAGCCTGCGGCCATGCCGAGCGGATTGGGGAAGGCGATGCCACAGAGGCTGAGCTTCAACCTATCGTCGCGCACCGTCCGCGCGCCGACCGGCAGACCGCATCGCAGCGCCGCGATCGACATGCCATGCGCCGTTTCCGGATCGAAGGTGAACAGCAGTTTCTGGCCGATGCGATCGAACACGATCATTCGGCCTCCAGCGCCGGGAATTGATGGGCGCCGTCGGCCCCGAGCGGCAGTGGCCGCACCCACAGCACGGCGTTCATGTCGAGCACGCCATAGAGATGCGGAAACAGCGCGCCGCCGCGCGAGACCTCGTATTTCAGCGCGTCACCGAGCAGCGCCCCGTCGATGGCGATCAGCAGCAAATCCGTCTGGCCGGCGAAATGCTTCGCCGCCGTCTCCCTGGCCTGATCAGCAGTGGAGAAATGGATGAAGCCGTCGGCGACGTCGATCGGAGCGCCGGTGAAGCGGCCGTTTTTCTCGGCCTCGCGCCAAAGGGCTTCGGGCGCGATCTTGTAGATGATCTGAGACATTGTTGCGCTATAAAGCAATTCCAGGAAAAGTGTGAAGCGGTTTTCCGCCGGAATTGCGTTAAAACAAGGAGATAGAGCGGAGCGCCGTGGAACGGCGACCCGCTCTGGTCCAGATGGCTCATGCACGGAAGGGCAACTCGTCCGCATTTACGGCGCAAAGCTGTGATAGGTTGCGCACACTGGCTCGTGGAGGATGGAACATGCGTCTGCAGCACATACTGATCCCCGCCGCACTGGTCTCGCTGGTCGCGGCATCGGCCTGGTCGGAGGAGACCGACCACTACCGGCTGGAAAAATCGGCCAACGGCTATGTCCGCATGGACACCCAGACCGGCGCCATGTCGATCTGCGAGGAGCGCTCCGGCCAGCTCGTCTGCAAGATAGCGGCCGACGAACGCGCCGCCTTCCAGGATGAGATCGATCGTTTGCAGGCCTCGATGAAGGCCATGAACGAACGCGTCACCAGGTTGGAGAATTCGCTGTCGGCCCGTCTCGAGTCGAAATTGCCGAGCGAAGAGGATTTCGACAAGACGATGAGCTATATGGAGCGCATGCTGCGCGGCTTCATGGGCATCGTCAAGGAGATGGACAAGGACAATGGCGACGGCGCCAAGCTCAACTCGCAAAAGACCTGAGCTGCCCGGCGCAAAGTGCCGTCCGGCCATTGCCGCTTGAAAACAAAGCGCTTCGCCGCATAATCGTCCGATCCCGTAAAAGCCGTCAATCGATAACGAAGTTTGGGCAACAACGGGATTTGGGGAGGAACATTTGCCGTCGGGCTACACCTTCGTCATTGCCGACGACCATCCGCTGTTCCGCGGCGCCTTGAAAGAGGCGCTTGCCGGCGTCGGCGATGTCGCCGCCATTCACGAGGCCGGCGATTTCGAAAGCGCCAAGGCGCTGGTCGTGGCCCATGAGGATGTCGACCTCGTGCTGCTCGATCTGTCGATGCCGGGCGCCAGCGGCCTGTCCGGCTTGATCGCGCTGCGCGGCATCCACCCGGCGGTGCCGCTGGTGGTGGTGTCGGCCCACGACGACCCGGTGACCATCCGGCGCGCGCTCGAGCTTGGCGCGTCCGGCTTCATCTCCAAATCGGCCAGTATGGAAGAGATCCGCGGCGCCGTGCAGACGGTGCTGGCCGGCGACATCGCCGCGCCCGTCGGCATCGACCTCGGCATCGAGCGCGACCCCGAAATATCCGACCTGATCAAGCGGCTGCAGGCGCTGACGCCGCAGCAGACGCGTGTCCTCGGCATGCTGGCCGAAGGCCTGCTCAACAAGCAGATCGCCTACGAGCTCAGCGTCTCCGAAGCGACTGTCAAGGCGCATGTCTCGGCCATCCTGCAAAAGCTCGGCGTCGACAGCCGCACCCAGGCGGTGATCCAGTTGTCCAAGATCGGCAGCGATCCGTTGCAGCCAGCAGGCTAAAGCGCGTCGCGCTGAAACGGATTCATGCGACCCGCTTTAGCTCTTTGTTTGATTCATGTCGTGGTCCCAGAACCGCGGCACACTTCTGGGCGACATGCATTGAACCCTACTCGGCCGCCGAGGCCAGCGGCCTGACCCTGGCCATCATCGAGCGCAGCACGGCCGGCTTCAGCGGCTTGTTGATCACAGGCACGTCCAGCGCAGCGGCGGCAGTGCGGACCTCGGTGGAACGGTCGGCGGTGACCAGCACGGCTGGCAGGTCACGGCCGTGGACGTCACGCAGCCGCGCGATCATGTCGAGGCCTGTTCTGCCATCGAGATGATAGTCGGCCAGCACGATGTCGGGACGATCGGCTCTGTCAAAATCCTCCAAGCCCGAAAACGTGCCGACGCTGCAGCCCCAGCCTTCGAGCAGAAGCCGCATGCCATCGAGAATGCGCGCGTCGTTGTCGATGCACATGACGCGCAGGCCGGCCAGCGAATTCGCGGTGCGGGCAGGCGCCTTCGGCTCGACCTCGCGCCGCGGCGCCTCAACCGCCGCAACCGGCAGGATAACGGAAAAGCGCGTACCCTTGCCCGGGTTGGAAAAGATCTGGATCTCGAGCCGCAGCACCCGCGCGATGCGGTCGACGATGGACAGGCCAAGGCCGAGACCTTCGGCCTCGCGCACGCCTTCGTCCAGCCGGGTGAACTCGTTGAAGACCGTGTTCAGCTTGTCGCCGGCAATGCCGATACCAGTGTCGATCACCTGGATCTCGGCGAGTTCGCCGTGCCGTCGCACGCCGACCAGGATGCGGCCATGGGGGGTGTATTTGATGGCGTTGGAGACCAGATTCTGGATCAGCCGGCGCAGCAAGTTGCGGTCCGTCATCACGCTGAGCGACGAGGCCATGATCGTCAGATCGAGTTTCTTTTCGGCGGCGAGCGGCTGGAAGTCGTTGCCGATCTGGCGCAGCAGCCCGTCCAGGCGGAAGGCGCTGTCGTCCGGCTTCATTGCACCGGCGTCGAGGCGCGAAATGTCGAGCACGGCGCCCAGGATCGTCTCGACCGATTCCAGCGAGGATTCGATGTTGACGGCAGCCTTGCCCGCCGGCCCCTTGCCGGCTTTTTCGATCAGCGACGAGCAGTAGAGCCGGGCGGCGTTCAAAGGCTGCAGGATGTCGTGGCCGGCGGCGGCGAGGAAGCGCGTCTTGCCCAGATTAGCCTCCTCGGCCAGCATCTGCGCCTGCGCCAGCTCCTCGTTGACCCTAGTCAGTTCGATGGTCCGCGTCTTGACCCGCTGCTCCAGCGATTCATTGGCCCGCTTCAGCGCCAAATCCTGTTCGACGCGTCCTGATATGTCGGCATAGGTGGCGACGATTCCGCCGTCCGGCATCGGGTTGGAGCGCAGTTCGAGGATACGGCCACTGGTCTTCAACTCCATCTGCCATGGGCTGACGAAGCTGGTCAGCCGGTTGAGCATCGCCACGCGCTGGTCGGCCGGAATATCGCCGCGCTCGGCGAGGTGGCGCAGGATGCGGTCGAGCGAGACGCCGACCTGGCCCATCTCGTCGGGCAGGTCGAACAGCGCGCGATATTGTCTGTTCCAGCATATCAGACGAAAATCGCGGTCGAATACGGTGATGCCCTGCTCCATCTGGTCGAGCGCGATCTGCAGCAGGTCGCGATTGTGCTGCAGCGCTTCGGTGGCGTCGTCGAGCAGGCGAAAGGCGTCCTTGGACTCGCGGTCGTTGCGGCGAAACAGCAGCGACAGGATCAGCCGCGCCGAAGACGAGCCGACCGCGCTCGCCAGCAGCTGCTCGGAAAAGCGGATGACATCCATGCTGGCCTGCTCATTGCCGTGCAGCGAGACGCCATTGCTTTTCTCGAAGGATTGGAAGGAGCGCTCGGTGCGCTCGACGCCGAGGTAGCGCGAGATGGTGTCCTTCAGCACGTTGACGGTGATGGCGGTGCGGAAGCGGCGCAGGCTGGGCATCGGGCCGGATTCGCGCGGCACGAAGATCGACGCCTGGATCCGCTCCAGCGGCACTGACGCGCGCGACAGCGAGCCGAGCACGAAGAACAGCGTGTTGACCGACAGGCTCCAGAGCACGCCGTGGTTCAACGGCTCGGCGACGGTGCCGAACAGAGCCTGCGGCCGCAGCGCCTCGAAACCGAACAACCCCTGCACGACGATGTCCGCGTCGGCTGCCGAGAGCGACGGCAAAAGCAGCGTATAGCCCCAGACGAGGATGCCGGCGACCATGCCAAGGGCCGCGCCGCGGCCATTGGCGCCCCGCCAGATCAGCCCGCCGATCAGCGCCGGCGCGAATTGGGCGATTGCCGCGAACGACATCAGGCCGATCGACGACAGCCGCGCCGAGTTGGTGCTTTCGCGGTAGTAGAGGAAGGCAATGAACAACAGGATGAAGATGGCGCCGCGCCGCACGTTGAGGATCAGCGTCGACCAATCCTCATTCTCCGAGGTCGTGGTCTTGAGCAGGCGGCGCACGAACAGCGGGATGACGAGGTCGTTGGAGATCATGATCGACAGCGCCACGCTTTCGACGATCACCATGGCGGTCGCCGCCGACAGCCCACCGATGAAGGCGGCCATGGCGAGGAAGTCATGGCCGCCGAACAAGGGCAGCGCCAGCACATAGAGGTCACTGGTGGTTTTGGTGCCGACCAGCGCCAGGCCGGCGAAGGCGATCGGCAGCACGAACAGGTTTATCGCTACGAGATAGAGCGGGAACACCCAGGTCGCGGTGCGCAGTTCGGCCTCGCCGCGGTTCTCGACGATGGTGACGTAGAACTGGCGCGGCAGCATGATGATGGCAAAGCCGCTCAGGCAAGTCAGCACCAGCCAGGTGGCGAGCGAGGTGTCGTAGCCCATGGCCTGCCGCACCTGGCTGTTTTCGGCCAGCTTGTCGATCATGTCGCCCGGGCCGCCGAAGATCAGGAAGGTGACCATAAGGCCGATCGCCAGGAAGGCGGCGAGCTTGACCACGGTTTCGACCGCCACCGCCAGCACCAGCCCGTCCTGGTGCTCGGTGGCGTCGGCATGGCGGGTGCCGAACAGCACCGCAAACAGCGCCAAGAGCATGGCCACCACCAGCGAGATGTCGCTGACGAAGGGATCGAAGGAGGGCGGCGATCCCGTATAATGCTCGACCATCAGGCCGACCGAACCGGAGATCGCCTTCAATTGCAGTGCGATATAGGGCACCGCGCCGATGGTGGCGATCAGCGTGGCGATCGCCGAGACGGCAAAGCTCTTGCCATAGCGGGCGCCCAGGAAGTCGGCGATCGAGGTGATCTTCTCGCTCTTGGCCAGCCGCACGATGCGATTGAGCAGCGGAAAGCCGAACACGAACACCAGCACCGGGCCGGTATAGATGCCGAGAAATTCGAGGCCGCGCTCGGAGGACAGGCCGACCGAGCCGAAAAAGGTCCAGGAGGTGCAGTAGATGGCGAGGCTGAGTGCATAGATGAAGGGCCGGGCGCGGCCGGGTCCCGACGCCGTCGACCGCCGGTCGCCGAGGCTAGCGATGGCGAACAGCAGCGTCACATAGGCGACGGCAATGATGACGATGAACCAGCCCTGCACGGCCCGAAAATCCTCCTCGGCCAGTTTTCACCCCGGCCTGCCCAGAGGCAATCACAGCTCTAAGGTCAAGTCCATCGCGGCTTTCGGCGCATGGTCGCGACGCCGCCCTGTCGAACCGTGAACCAAGGTAAGGAGAAAGCGGTGTTTTCCAGCTTTTGCTTCTGTTGCAACCGCAGGTTTTTGTTATGGTGCGCACGGGCCGACGCCGGAGGGACGGCGGCAGCGCGGTCCGTCATGACAAGGAGGGTCGAATGCTGAAAGAATTCCAGGAATTCATTTCCAAAGGAAATGTGATGGACCTTGCGGTCGGCGTCATCATCGGCGCGGCCTTCAGCAAGATCGTCGATTCTCTTGTCAACGACATCATCATGCCTTTCATCGGCGCACTTGGTGGCGTCGACTTTTCCAACTACTTCATAGGCCTCTCATCAACAGTGCATTCGACCAATCTTGCCGACGCGCGTAAGGAAGGCGCGGTGTTCGCCTACGGCAATTTTATCACCGTGGCGCTGAATTTCGTCATCCTGGCTTTCATCATCTTCCTGATGGTCAAGGCCGTGAACAACATGCGCAAGCGGCTCGAGCGGGAGAAGCCGGCCGCACCTGCGGCTCCGCCACCGGCCGACGTCGCTTTGCTCACCGAAATTCGCGATCTCCTCGCCAGGAAATAGACAAGGCCAGATTTCTGGACCAAAACCCCGGTCGTTCGCGGCCGGGGTTTTCTGTTGCCGCATCTGCTAAGAGCATCCGCCAATGCATGTCGCCCACAAGTGCGCAGCGGTTCTGGATAATGACATGCATCAAAGCAGACATCAAAACGGACCTGTTCATGACCCTGATCGATAGCTTGCGCGCCGAAGCGGTGGCCGCCCCCGAAAGCGGCATTGTCGCCGTCGTCAATTACGGCCGTACGCGCGAGGGCATGATCCCGCTCTGGGCCGGTGAAGGCGATTTGCCGACGCCTGCCTTCATTTCGGAAGCCGCCGCCAAGGGGCTCGCCAATGGCGAGACATTCTATACCTGGCAGAAAGGCATTCCGGAGCTGAGGCAAGCGCTTTCCCGCTACTATGCCAGGCATTTCGGCAAGAGCTTCGCCGAAGAGGAATTCATCGCCACCGGTTCCGGCATGCATGCCATTCAGTTGGCGTTAGCCGCGGTCGCCGGCAGCGGCGACGAGGTGGTCTATCTCTCCCCGGCCTGGCCGAATTTCGCCGCCGCCGCCGGTATTTCCGGCGCTACCCCGGTTGCGGTCACGCTCGACCAGTCGGGCAATGGCTGGTCCTGCGATGTCGACAAGATTGCGGCTGCGGTGACGCCGCGCACCAAGGCGCTGTTCGTCAACACGCCATCGAACCCCACCGGCTGGACGGCCGATAAGGAAACGCTGCAGGCGATCCTGAATCTCGCCCGCCAAAAGGGCCTGTGGATCATCGCCGACGAGATCTATTCGCTGTTCCACTACGGCCACGGCCGTGCGCCGTCCTTCCTCGACATTTCGACCTCGGAAGACCGCATCCTGTTCGTCAACTCCTTTTCCAAGAACTGGGCGATGACCGGCTGGCGCGTCGGCTGGATCAAGACCCATCCCGAGCTGCAGCAGGTGTTCGAGAACCTGATCCAGTATTCGACCTCAGGCGTCGCCCAGTTCATGCAGCGCGGCGCCGTCGCGGCGCTGGACCACGGTGATGCGTTCATCGTCGAACAGGTTGAGCGGGCGCGAAAGGCGCGCGACCTGGTCTGCGATATTCTCGGCGCAACCGGCAAAGCGCGCTTCACCGTGCCGCAAGGCGCGTTCTATTTGTTTTTCACGGTCGACGGCATCACCGATCCGCGCCGGGCTGCTTTCGACACCGTCGACAAGGCCAATGTCGGCCTGGCGCCGGGCACCGCCTTCGGCCCTGGCGGAGAGGCGTTTTTGCGCCTGTGCTTCCACCGCCGCCTCGACCAACTCGAGGAAGCGGCACACCGGCTGGCGGGATGGATGAGGACGGTTTGAGGTGAATGGGCGGCGGCTTCAGCCGCCCGACTTCGGCACAAGCAGCGGCACAATCCGGTCGCTCTTGGCGACAGTGGGCCGTCCGGCGGAGCCGTAAGGAATGCCGAGCGCATCCCATGTCTCGATCAGCGCGCCCTGAAGTCCCGCAATCAGCGCATCGGTATGGAACGGCGTCGGGGTGATGCGCAGCCGCTCGGTGCCGCGCGGCACGGTCGGATAGTTGATCGGCTGGATGTAGATGCCGTGCACGCCGAGCAGACGGTCGCTGGCCATCTTGCAGAGTTCGGGGTCACCGACCAGCACCGGCACGATGTGTGTCGGCGATTCCATCACCGGCAGGCCGGCTGCAGACAGAACCTCCTTGGTCCGCGATGCCTGCTGTTGCTGCGCATCGCGCTCGGCTTGCGAGCGCTTGAGGTGACGGATGGAGGTGGTGGCGGCGGCAGCGATCGCCGGCGGCAGCGCCGTGGTGAAGATGAAGCCCGGCGCATAGGAGCGCACCGCGTCGATGACGGCGCTGTTGCCGGCGATATAGCCGCCCAGCGTGCCGAACGCCTTGGCCAGCGTGCCTTCGATGATGTCGATACGGTCGGCCAGCCCCTCGCGCTCGGTGATGCCGCCGCCGCGCGGTCCGTACATGCCGACGGCATGGACCTCGTCAATATAGGTCATGGCGTTGTAGCGTTCGGCCAGTTCGACGATCTGCTTGATCGGCGCGATGTCGCCATCCATCGAATAGACGCTCTCGAACACGATCAGCTTGGCGCGTTCGCGGCCCGCCACCTGCAGCAGGCTTTCGAGATGCGCGACGTCGTTGTGGCGGAAAATCTTCTTTTCGGCGCCCGAGCGCCGTACGCCTTCGATCATCGAGGCATGGTTCAACTCGTCCGAAATGATCAGGCAATTGGGCAAAAGCCGCGCAATGGTCGAGATCGAGGCCTCGTTGGAGACGAAGCCGGAGGTGAAGACCAGCGCCGCTTCCTTGTCGTGCAGGTCGGCCAGTTCCAGCTCGAGCTCGACGAGCGGGTTCGAGGTGCCGGAAATGTTGCGGGTGCCGCCGGCGCCCGAACCCATCTTGCCGGCTGCATTCTGGAACGCGGCAATGACATCGGGGTTCTGGCCCATGCCGAGATAGTCGTTGGAGCACCAGACGGTGATTTCCTCGGCGCGGCCGTTTGAACGCCAGATGGCGCGCGGAAACTTGCCGACAATGCGCTCGAGATCGGCGAAAACCCGGTAGCGCCGCTCGGCGTGGAGCTGGTCGATCGCTTCCTCGAAGAACCGCTGATAGTTCATGTCGCCTTCCCAGTTTTGCGCGGGATCATAATCGTTGGGCCATTCGTCGTCCACCGGGCCGTTTTGGTCAAAATGCCACGCCCCAAGCCTGTTCCTAACGACCCCGGATCGTGGCCTATTCCCTTGATGTGGATCAATTTTGTTTCCGTACGATGCCACAGGCCGGTGAGACTGTTACGGATTTAACATTCAGGCGTTTCTAATGGCCTTGCCGCAGGCTTTCCAGTAAGGCGGTGATTGAGACAGTTTCCGATAAATCATGAGTAAAAGAGGACGCGGATGACGGTTTTGGTAACGGGCGGCGCCGGCTATATCGGCAGCCACATGGTCTGGGAACTGCTGGATGCCGGCGAGAGCGTCGTCGTTCTCGACCGCCTTTCCACGGGCTTCGAATGGGCGGTAGCGCCGGAAGCCAAGCTTGTCGTCGGCGATGTCGCCGATAGGGAATTGGTCGGCCAGATCATCCGGGATAACGAGGTCGACGCGATCATCCACTTCGCCGGTTCCATCGTGGTGCCGGAATCGGTTGCCGACCCGCTCGCCTATTACGAGAATAACACCTCCAAGACCCGCACGCTGATCGAAACCGCGGTGCACGAGGGCGTGCCGCATTTCATCTTCTCCTCGACCGCCGCCGTCTATGGCGGCGCCGGCCTGGAGCCGGTGCGCGAGGATGCCCGCCTGGCGCCGGAATCGCCCTACGGCCTGTCCAAGCTGATGAGCGAATGGATGCTGCGCGACGCAGCGCTTGCGCATCCCTTGCGCTACACGGCGCTGCGCTACTTCAACGTCGCCGGCGCCGATCCCAGGGGCCGGACGGGGCAGTCGACGCCTGGCGCCACGCATCTGATCAAGGTCGCCTGCGAGACCGCGCTCGGCAAACGCCCCTTCATGCAGGTGTTCGGCACCGATTATCCGACGCCGGACGGCACCTGCATGCGCGATTATATCCATGTCAGCGACCTGGCTGCGGCGCACCGGCTGGCGCTGCAGCGCCTGCGCGCCGGCGGCGGCAGCCTCGTCGCCAATTGCGGCTACAGCCACGGCTATTCGGTGCTCGAGGTCATCGACAGCGTGCGGCGCGCCTTCGGCCGGGATTTCGAGGTCAAGATGGGCGACCGGCGCCCCGGCGACGCCGCCGCCGTGGTTGCCAATTCGGACCTTGCACGCGCTGAACTCGGCTGGACCCCGCAACGCGACGACCTCGACCAGATCGTCGCCGATGCACTCGCCTGGGAGCGTATCCTCACCGGCAAGAACTCCGCGCGGGGCTGAGCCGGGCACTTCCGAGGGCTCGCAAGGCGCGCGGCGAAGCGCTATTGAAGCAATGGCGGTGCGGCGTGGAGGCGCTGTGCCGCGAAGAGGGGGTGGCATGAAGATAACGGTGCTTGGAGCCGGCGTTGTCGGTACCGCGGCCGCCTATTATCTGGCCGCCGACGGCCATGAGGTCACCGTGATCGAGCGCCATCCGGCGCCGGCGCGCGGCACCAGCCAGTCCAATGCCGGTCTGGTGTCGCCGGGCGACGCCACCGCCTGGGCCTCGCCGGCGGCGCTGAAGACCTTCCTGCGCGCGCTCTGGAACCATGATCTCGGCATCAAGGTCAGGCTGCGCTTCGATCCTTATTTCCTCGCCTGGAGCCTGCGTTTCCTGCGCCAGTGCACCGTGGCCCGGCTGCGCGCCAACAGCCAGGTCAAACTGCGCCTGGCGCTCTATTCGCGCGACTGCATCAACGCGCTCTCCGACGCCACCGGCATCCACTATGACGAGCGCAAGAAGGGCATTCTTTATTTCTTCCGCTCGCAGCACAGCCTCGACACCGGCACCGACAACTACCAGTTTCTGGCGAAGCATGGCCTGCCGATCGAGATAGTGGGCCGCGACCGGCTGGTCGAACTTGAGCCCGGGCTCGCGGGCGTGAAGGAAAAGATCGCCGGCGGCGTTTATTCGCCGATCGACCAGACCGGGGATTCCAGGATATTCGTCGACGGGCTCGCCGCCTATGCGGCCGAAAAGCTTGGCGTCAGATTCCTGTTCGACACCACGATCGAGGGGCTCGACATAGAGGGCGACTGGGTGCGTGCGGTCATGACATCGGCCGGCCCGGTGACGGGCGACGCCGTCGTCATCGCCATGGGCCCCGAGAGCGGCCTGATCGGTCGCCGCTACGGTATCGACCTGCCCGTCTATCCGGTTAAAGGCTATAGCGCGACCATCCCGCTGGAGGACGAGAGCAAGGGACCGACCATGGGCGGCGCCGACGAGGACCGGCTGGTTGGTTACTCCAGGCTCGGAAACCGCCTGCGCATGTCCTCGACAGCCGAGTTCACCGGCTTCGACCGCAGCTTCAAGCTCAGCGACTTCAAGTCCATGCTGAGCACCGGCAAAGACCTTTTCCCCGGCGCTTTCGACGAGAAGAAGGCGCTGTTGTGGGCAGGTCTGCGACCTATGATGCCCAACTCGGTGCCGGTCATCGGCAAGGCGAAATACAAGAACCTTTACCTCGACACCGGCCACGGCCATGTCGGCTGGACCATGGCCTGCGGCTCGGGCAAGTTCCTGGCCGACCTCGTCGCCGGCCGCAAGCCGGAGATCGACCCGCAAGGGCTGGTCTACGGGAACTGAGGGAGCTCTAATCGTCGTGTTGGCATCGAGTCCATTCGTCGTGCACCCATTCGGCAAGCCATCCGCGCTCAAGCTGGCCAATCTGTGCCAAGTTTTCCTGCCTGGAGGTCAAATGGCCGAGACCGATAACTTCGAAATCTCCACAGTCCGCGGGATGATCATGTTCGCCGCAGGTCAGTTGCCACTCACCATCGAAATGATGAACGACCAGCGTCACCGGCCTCTCCGATCGAAAGACGTGCCCACATACAATTGCTCTGGTTTCCAACATTGAGGCCGTCACTGCGCAAAGTTTGACAAATATCGTACGACGATCTGGAAGATGCATCTGGCTGACAGATTCTACAAACCCTGAGTGACGAAATGTCGGGACCGCAAGTCGCTATCGACCTTGGCCGCATCGAGCGCAACGCCCGCACCATCGTCGAGCGCTGCGCGCTGTCCGGCATCAAGGTGTTCGGAGTTACGAAGGGCACATGCGGCATGCCGCAAGTGGCGCGGGCCATGCTGCGCGGCGGTGTTGCCGGCATCGCGGAATCGCGCTTCGAAAACATCCGCCGGCTGCGCGACAGCGGCATCAATGCGCCGGTCATGCTGCTGCGCAGCCCGCCCATGGCGCGCGTAGAGGAGGTCGTGCGCACCGTCGACATCAGCCTGCAGTCGGAACTGACCACCATCCGCGAGATATCGCGCATTGCCGAGCGCATGGGCCGCGTCCACGATATCATGCTGATGATCGATCTCGGCGATCTCCGCGAAGGCATCTGGCCAAGCGACCTGATCCCCACCGTCGAGCAGATCCTACAATTCAAGGGCGTGCGCATCGCCGGCATCGGCACCAATCTCGGCTGCTTCGGCGCCATAATGCCGACGCCGGAGAACCTTGGCCAACTCGTCGCCCATGCCTACAAAACCGAGCGCCTGTCCGGCAAAAGCCTCGACTTCATTTCCGGCGGCGCCTCGTCATCGCTGACGCTGCTGCTCGAAGGCAAGCTGCCGCCCGGCATCAACAATCTGCGCGTGGGCGAGGCGATCCTGCAAGGCGGTGTCGAAACCTTTCGCGACGTGCCGTGGCCCGAACTCGAACCCGATGCCTGCCGGCTGACCAGCGACATCATCGAGGTCAAACTCAAGCCTTCGCGGCCGATCGGCACATCCGGCTACGACGCCTTCGGCAACCAGCCGGTCTTCGCCGACGAGGGCGACCGGCTGCGCGCCATCGCCAATATAGGCCGCGAGGACGTGCTGGTCGAAGGGCTGACGCCGATCGCCAAGGGGGTGAGGGTGCTCGGCGCTTCCAGCGACCATCTGCTGCTCGATGTGCAGGATGCCGATCCGCGACCTACCGTCGGCGACCGTGTCGCCTTCCGAATGAATTATGGCGCCATGCTTCTGGCGATGACCTCGGAATATGTCGAGAAGGCGCCGATGCACGACGTCGCGGATTTCTCCGGCCGCAAGATGGTGTCGATCTCGGCCGAACCGGAAGCCGGCGGGATTATCGCCCGCGAGGGAACCGGCGCGCGTCTGGAGGCAATGAATTTCGACGTGGTCGAACTCGCCGACGTCGAGCGGCCGCCCTCGGGCCTCGTCCGTCTCGCCGCCGGCGCAGATCGCCGTATCGCCCACAAGGCGCTGACCGCAACGGCGCGGGCGACGCATTCCTTTGGCCTGATCTGGATCGATTCCCTCGCCGCCCTGATGCCCGAGGACGAGGAGGCCGAAGACATGCCTGAAGTCTCGGTGCTGGCCCGCGCGCTCGGTCTCGATCACAAGCCCGGCGCGCTGCAGCCGCAGCTGTCGCCGGAAAATGTCGTCATCGTGGGCCTGCGCCATGCCGATCCGGCGGAGGCAAGGGTGCTCAAGGATTCGCGTGTCTCGGCCTTCACCATGACCGACATCGACGCCATGGGCATGCGCGACCTCATGCATGAGGCGATCCGCATCGCGACGTCGGGCACGCAGGGCTTTCACGTCAGCTATTCGCCGACGGCGACCGAATTTACCGGCTGGGCTGCGGGCTCGGGCGGGCTGACGGTGCGCGAGACGCATCAGGCAATGGAGGCGATCTCGCTGTCCGGCGGTCTGCTGTCGATGGATGTTTCCGGGCTGACCGCCGGTCTGGAGCCGCGGATCGGCGCCGACGCCGTCAACTTCGTCATGTCGGCCTTTGGGAAGCGGATTTTGTGATCAGCCTTGCGCGTCGACTGCCGCGCCACGCGGTGACATAGGCCGCCCAGACCGGGTCGGTCTGCGGCTCAATTCTTTCGCCCTTGCCGTGCGTCACTGGCTGATCGGATGCGAGCAGTGCCGCGCCGATGCTGGTGCCGGTGGCCGCCTCGGAGGCGATGACGATGCGCGCGGTCGCTGCCGCCAGCATGCCGACAAAGAGCCGGTTGCGAGCAAACGGTCCTTCCACGGTGGTCGGGCCGTCGGCGCCGATCAGCTCGAGGCAGGTCGCCGTCATCAGTGCCAGATAGAAGGAAATGGCGGCGAACCGCTCGCCTTTGCTGATGCCCTCGGCACCAAGCCATGCCGCGGCATGGTGCGGGAACGGTCCTGATCCCTGCTGGGTAGAAGGCAAAAGCAGCATCTTTTTTGTCAGAACGGCCAGCACCTCGCTGCCGCTGCAGTCCTGCGGCTTGTCCTTGGTCAGCTGGGAAAACTCGCGGCCACCCATGAACCGCGCCGAGGGGACGGGAGCGCCAAGCGCGCTGACATTGACCAGCGTGTCGCGCGCAGCATCGAGCGCAATCTCTCTGCCGCCGACCGCCATCGATACCACCCAGGTGCCGGTCGAGACGACCGAGAAGGGCGGCTCGTCGGACAGAAGATGCGGCAATAGGGAGGCGTTGGAATCGTGCAGGCCACAGAATACCGGCGTCTGCGGATCGAGCCCGGTGCGCGCGGCAAGCGCCGGCAGGATCGGGCCGAGCTGGTCCCTGGCCGGCCGCACCGATGCCATCAGCCTGCGCCAATCCAGCCTGTCGACCATCGAGGAAAAGTCCGCCTCCCAAGGGCTCCACAGATCGGTGTGGCAGCCGAGCGAGGTCACCTCGTTGGCGGCAACGCCGGTCAGGCGCAGCGCCCAGTATTGCGGATACATCAGCATCGCGGCGGCCCTGGCGAATTCGGTGGGAAAACGCTTCTCAAGCCAGAAGAATTGCGCACCGAGATTGAGGCCGAGCGGCAGGCGCGGCGTCCCAGTCTCAATGAAGGGCGGACGGATCGCACTATACTCTGTAGCCAGCCTGTCGGGGCCGTCGAACTCATAGTCGAGGACAGGCAGCACCAGTTCGCCCGCTGCGTCGACCAGCACGCCGGTCGCACCATGCGTGGTGATCGAAATCGCTTCGATACGCTGTTCGCGGTTGAGGCTGGCAAGGCTGTTGAGGATGAACGTCCACAGCGCCTCGACATCGTGATGCGGGTAGGGCGCTTGCCGCAGCGGCGCGTTCGCCATGCGGCGCAACCCCACTTCGCTCAACGTGACGAGATCGACCAGCGCGACCTTGGCGTTGGTCTTGCCGATGTCGATGACGGCGATATGGCGCAGCCCACTCATGCCAAATGGAACATTGTTTCCAGGGGGATGGCCACCGGTTGGTTGTCCGGCCTGGTCTCCATGATGTCGGCCATGTGCGCCCACCAGCGCTGCATCACCGGGTGCTTCGGCAGGTCGGCCATGCCATGGTCGTCGCGCCGCCACAGCACGCCGAACAGGATGTTGGTGTCTTCATCGAGATGGATCGAATAATCGGCGACGCCGGCCTCTCTCAGCAGCGCCACCAGCGACGGCCAGATCTCATCGTGGCGCTTTTTGTACTCGGCTTTCATGCCGGGTTTGAGCTGCATCTTGAAGGCGTATTTCTCAGGCATCAGCCGTTACCACGCAGCCGCCGCCAGACGATCGGCAGCGCGATGACGACGATCAAGAGCAGGCCGATGAAGATCGACATGACGATGCCGGGCACGTTGAGCAGGCCGAGGCCGAAGGTCACCAGCCCCATGATAAAGGCGGCGAGCACGACGCCAACAATGCTGCCGGAGCCGCCCAGAATGCTGACGCCGCCCAGCACCACCATGGTGATGACCTCAAGCTCATAGCCCTGCGCGATCGACGGCCGCGTCGAGCCGAGCCGCGAGGTGATCAGCACCGAGGCCATGCCGGCCATCAGCCCGGTCAGGCAAAACAGGATGAATTTGATGCGGCCGACACGAACGCCGGAAAACTGTGCCGCGACCGGATTGTTGCCGATGGCAAAGACACGGCGGCCGAAGCTGGTGCGATGCAGCAGGAACCAGTAGGCGACGGCCGCGATGAGGAAGAGCACCAGTTCGAACGACACCACCCACCAGACATAGCCCTGGCCGAAGAAAGCAAAACTCTCGGGATAGCCCTTGTAGGCCTGGTCACCGAGGATGATGAAGGCAATGCCGCGAAACAGGCTCATCGTGCCGATGGTAACGACGATGGACGGCAGGCCGAGCCTCGTCACCAACAGGCCGTTGAAGGCGCCGCAACCGAGCCCGACGACGATGCCGATAGCCACCAGCACCGGCGTGTCGGCGCCGGCCTGTACCGCCATGCCCATCATGGTCGAGGCGAGCGCGATGATGGCGGCGACCGACAGGTCGATCTCGCCCGAAATGATCAGCAGCGCCATGGCGAAGGCGATCAGGCCTTTCTCGGTGAAATTGAAGGTCAGGTCCGACAGCGAATAGGCATCGAGGAAATAGGGCGATGCGAAGCTGTTGATGGCGAAGATGGCGACCGCCACGACGACCAGCAGCGCTTCCCAGGAAAAGATCGCCGAGGAGAGCGGCTTGTCGAGCCGGTCGGGAATGTGGCGCGGGGCGGGGGTGTCGGTCATGCCGCCTCCGCCTTCCTCAGAATGATCCGCCCCTGCTGACGTTCGCCACGCGCGTTGAGCACGACGGCCAGGATGATGGCGCTGCCTGAAATCGCCATCTGCCAGAAGGGCGAGATGTTGATGACGGGCAGCGCGTTGGAAATGATGCCGAGGAACAGCGCCCCTAACACCGCGCCCCCGACCGAGCCGATGCCGCCGGCAATCGAAATGCCGCCGATGACGCAGGCGGCGATGATGTTGAGTTCATAGCCGTTGGCGACCTCGACCGAGGCGATGACATAACGAGAAATCCAGAGATAACCGGCGAGCCCGCCGATCATGCCGGAAATGCAGAAGACGATGAATTTGGTTCGGCCGACATCGATGCCGGCATAGACCGACGCCGTCGGGTTGACGCCGATGGCATAGATCGAACGGCCAAGCGCGGTTCGCGTCATCACCACGAAGAACAGCGCGATGACCAGTATGGCGATCCAGGACAGAACCGGAATGCCCAGGAAAGCTGCGCGCTGGAAGCCGATGAACTCAGGACTCATCTTGTCGGCATTGACCCATGCGCCGCCGGACAGGACGAAGGTGGCGCCGCGATAGATGGTGAGCGTGCCCAATGTCACCACGATCGAAGGGATGTTCAGCCGCCACACCAGCAGGCCGTTGATGGCGCCGAGCACCAGTCCGACGGCCAGCGCAATGACGATCAGCAGCGGGATCGGGATCGCCGGATGCGCGGCGTTCAGCATCGCCACCACCATGCCGGTGAAGCACAGGTTGGAGGCCATCGACAGGTCGATCGAGCGGGTCAGGATGACGACCATCTGTCCCAGCGCCAGGATCATCAGGATCGAGGTGTCGTTGAACACCTGGGCGAGATTGCCGGGGTCGGCAAAGGCCGGGAAACGCGTCGAGATCACAGCAATCAAAACGACGATCGCCGCTGCCAGCCAGATCTCGCGGTATTTAAGGAGAGCCTTCATGCCGCGATCCCCGCTGCCGTCCGGACCAGCGTTTCGGCGTCCAGCCCCTTATTATCGTAGACCGCCGCAACCAGCCCTTCGCGCATGACGACGACGCGGTCGGACATGCCCAGAATCTCCGGCAGTTCCGACGACACCATGATCACCGACAGGCCCTGCGCGACGAGCTCCGCCATGAAGCCGTGCACGGCGGCCTTGGAGCCGATGTCGATGCCCTTGGTCGGCTCATCCAGGATGATCACCTTGGGCGCTGTCGCCAGCCATTTGGCGATGACGATCTTCTGTTGGTTGCCGCCCGACAGCGTGCCGACATCCTGGCTCAGCGACGAGGCGCGCAGGTCTAGCCGCTCGGTGTAGGAGCGGGCGAGCGCGAATTCGTCCGACAATCGCAGCAGGCCGGATTTGGAGGTGCGCTTGAGCGAGGGAAGCGAGACGTTTTGGAAGATCGGCAGGCCGATCACCACGCCCTGCTTGCCGCGCTCCTCCGGCACGTAGACGATGCCGGCTTCGATGGAATCCGCCGCCGATTTCGGCGTGATCACCTTGCCTTCCAGCGTGATCGTGCCGCCCGATATGCGGGTGATGCCTGAAATCGCCTGCATCACCTCTGACCGCCCGGCGCCGACCAGGCCATAGAAACCGAGGATCTCGCCCTCGTGCAGCTCGAAGCCGATATCGCTGAATTCGGTCGGGTGCGACAGGCCGGATACAGACAGCACCGGCGCGCCGATCTCGGCCTTGCGTTGCGGGAAGATGTGGTCGACCGAGCGGCCGACCATCATGCGCACGATCTGGCTCTGGCCGGCATCCTTTATAAGGCCCTCGCCAACCATCTCGCCGTCGCGGAACACGGTGTAGCGATCGGCGATCCGATAGATCTCGTCGAACTTGTGGCTGATGAACAGGATCGCCTTGCCTTCCTCCTTGAGGAATTCGATCAGCAGGAAAAGCTCCTCGATCTCCTTCATCGAAAGGGCTGCGGTCGGCTCATCCATGATGACGATCTGCGCATCGATCGACATCGCGCGAGCAACCGCTACCAGATGCTTGTTGGCGATGCCGAGGTCTTTCAGCCGCGCATCGGCGTTGATATGGCCGGCATGCATGGTGTCGAGCACTTCGCGCGCGTGTTTTCGCATGGTGCGCCAGTCGATGGTGCCTAGCCGCGTGCGCGGCGCATGGCCGAGAAAAATGTTTTCGGCGACGCTCAGATCGTCGAACAGCACGGTTTCCTGATGAATGGCGGTGACGCCGTGGCCGAAGGCGGCATGCGCGCTGGGCAGGGTGACGGCCTGGCCGTCAATGCTGATCGTGCCGGCGTCGGGCTGGTAGATGCCGGTCATGATCTTGACCAGCGTCGACTTGCCGGCACCGTTTTCACCGATCAGCGCCGTAACCTGGCCGGGGTAAAGCGACAGGCTGACATTGTGCAGCGCGCGCACGCCGGGAAAGCTTTTGGAGACGCCGGACAGCGTCAGGCGCGGGGCAGGACCCGTGGGCTCCTCCTTCGCAATGCCGTGCTGGGCTGTCGTGTCCATATCCGTATCAAGCCCTGAAACAAGGTCCGTTTAAAGTCGCGGCGGGATTTTGGTCCCGCCGCGCTTGGTCCGAGACGTCCGAGATCAATAGATCTTGGAGAACTTTTCGATGTTGGACTTGTCGAACTGGAAGGGCGGAGCCATCGCAGCCGAGTTGCTGTCATCGAGCGTGACCTTGCCGACGCGGCCGATCGACAGCGTTGCGCCCGGCTTTGCCTCTTCCTTCTTCACCGCCAGATCATGAGCGAGGTAGACGGCGGAGTAGCCGAGGTCGATCGGATTCCAGAGGGCAACCGCCTGGCTGGAACCGTTGTCGATGAACTTCTTGAACTCCGACGGCAGCGCCAGACCCGTGACATTGACCTTGCCGATCAGGTTCGCGTCGGTGACGACCTGGGCAGCGGCAACGACGCCGACGGTGGTCGGCGCGATGATCGCCTTGAGGTTCGGATAGGATTTCAGCAGGCCCTTGGCTTCGTCGGTGCTCTTGGCCGAATCGTCATCGCCGTAGACGGTGGCGACGAGTTTGATCTTGGGGAATTTCTCCGGCAGGATCTTCTTGGCCGCGTCGATCCAGGCGTTCTGGTTGGTCGCGGTCGACGAAGCCGACAGAATGGCGACTTCGCCGCCTTCCGGCAGATAGTCGGCGGCCAGCTTGATGATGGTCTCGCCGATCAGGCCGGTGTCGGACGGGTTGAGATGCAGCTGGCGGCCTTCCTTGGCGACGCCCGAATCCCACGAGATGACGGTGATGCCGCGCTCCATGGCCTTCTTCAGCACCGGCACCAGCGCGTCGGCGTCATTGGCCGAAATCGCAATGGCGTTGACCTTCTGCGCGATCAGCGAATTGACCACTTCGATCTGCGCTTCGGCGGTCGCCTTGGTCGGGCCGGTGTAGATGATGTCGACATCGCCGAGTTCCTTGGCCGCCTCTTCGGCGCCCTTATTGGCGGCGTCGAAGAAGCCGTTGCCGAGCGACTTCACCACCAGCGCGATCTTGACGTTCTCGGCATAGGCGGCATTCACGAACATGGCGGCCGAGAACGCGGCCGTCACCATCAATTTCTTCAGAAAGCTCATCGTATTTCCTCCCTTGAGCGTTGCATTCCATCGTCGCTGCGGTTGGCCTCAGGCCTGCAGCGAGGATTCTTCCTTTGCCGACTTGCGGGCGACGATCAGCGTCACACCCGCGGCCTCCAGCATGTTGGCTTCGCGATCCTCGATGCCGTCATCGGTGATGACGGTGGCGATGCGCTTGAGCCCGCACAGGATCAGGCTCGAGCGCTGGCGGAATTTCGATGAGTCGACCAGCACCACCAGTTCGTCGGCCTGGTCGATCAGTTTCTGCTCCGCCTGGATCAGCAGCGGGTCGCCTTCCATCAGGCCAAGCGGCCCGAGCCCTTGAGCGCCCATGAACATGCGGCGCGCGTAGAAATTACGCGTCACGTCATTGTCGAAGGGCGAGAGGATGATGTTCTGCTCGCGGTAGATGGTGCCGCCCGACAGCATGACGGTGTTCTTCGAATGCTTGAGCAGGTGCTCGGCGATGGGGAACGAATTGGTGAAGATCGGCATGCGGCGTCCGGTCAGGAAATGCACCATCTGGAAGGTGGTGGTGCCGCCATTGATGATGATCGGTTCGCCGTCCTTGCACAGCTCCACCGCTTCGCGCGCAATCGCGCGCTTCTGCGAAGCGTTAAGCGTTTCGTTGACGGAAAAGGGCCGGCCGGCGAGGCCGATGAACTGCGGTGGCGAGATCGCCTCGGCGCCGCCACGCACGCGACGCAGGCGCTTTTGCACATGAAGAGCCGCGATATCGCGCCGGATCGTCGCCTCGGAGGAGTCCGTCAGGTCGACCATCTCCTGCACCGTCACCACAGGCTTTTCCTGGACGGCGGACAGAATGATCCTGTGGCGCTCTTTTTCGTGCATGGTTCCTCCCTGCATGGTCATGAGGCACTAGAAAACCACCAGTGTCAATCATTTCCGCTCATATAATTTCATTGTGCAGTGCAATATGATCGATCTTGATCGTTTATGATTGACAACCGAGATGCTTGCGTAGACATTTCCGGCAAAATGGACCGCGCCTTTTGCGTCCAGGGAGGATAATCATGCTCGACAAGCGCTCCGGCTCGCGCCTTGCCAACCTTTGGGACGATGCTAAAGCCAAGGGGCTGAGCGAGCCTGAGCTTCTGGTCTATCGCTCCAACACGCTCGGCTCCGACAAGCGTGTCACCAATTATGGCGGCGGCAACACCTCGTCCAAGATCCGGCAGAAGGACCCGCTCTCCGGCGCCGAAGTCGAAGTGCTATGGGTCAAGGGCTCGGGCGGCGACAGCGCCTCGATCAAGCTGGACGGTTTCGCCACGCTTTACATGGACAAACTGCAGGCGCTGAAAGGCCTTTATCGCGGCGTCGCGCATGAGGACGAGATGGTGGGCTATCTTCCCCACTGCACCTTCAATCTCAACCCGCGCGCGGCCTCGATCGACACGCCGCTGCACGCCTATGTGCCGAAGCCGTTCGTCGATCACATGCATCCCGATGCCATTATCGCGATTGCCGCGGCCAAGGATTCCAAGGCGTTGACCAAGGAGATATTCGGTGACGCCATCGGCTGGCTGCCGTGGAAGCGGCCGGGCTTCGAACTTGGCCTCTGGCTGGAGAAATTCTGCGTCGAACACCCCGAGGCCAAGGGCGTCATCCTCGAAAGCCACGGCTTGTTCACCTGGGGCGACACACCCAAGGAGTGCTATGAGACGACGATCTCGGTCATCAACCAGGGGATCGAATGGTTCGAGCGCCGCTCCGAGGGTCTCGCCATCTTCGGCGGCGAAGTCGTCAAATCGCTAGACGCCGCTGAGCGCCGCGCCATCGCGGCGAGACTGATGCCGAGGATCCGCGGCCTGATTTCGGAGAAGAGCCACAAGCTCGGCCATTTCGACGATTCCGCCGCTGTGCTCGAATTCGTCAACTCCAGGGATTTGCGCCCGCTGGCGGCACTCGGTACCTCATGCCCGGATCATTTCCTGCGCACAAAAATCCGCCCGCTGGTTATCGAGTTCGACCCAGCGAAGCCCGACGTCGAAGCCGTGATTGCGCGCCTCGCCGACGATATTGCTGAGTACCGTGTCGGCTACCAGGCCTATTACGACAGCTGCAAGCATCCGGACTCGCCCCCGATCCGCGACCCCAATGCCGTGGTCTACCTGATGCCCGGCGTCGGCATGTTCACCTTCGCCGGCGACAAGGCCACCGCCCGCATCTCTGGCGAATTCTACGTCAACGCCATCAACGTCATGCGCGGAGCCTCGACCGTCTCGTCCTATGTCGGCCTGCCGGCGCAGGAGGCCTTCGACATCGAATACTGGCTGCTCGAGGATTTGAAGCTGCAGCGCATGCCGAAGCCGAAGTCGCTCGCCGGCCAAATCGCGCTGGTCACCGGCGGCGCCGGCGGCATCGGCCGCGCCACCGCCAGCCGGCTGCTGCGCGAAGGCGCCTGCGTGGTGCTGGCCGATATCGACGAGGCCGCACTTGCCAGCGCCAATGACGAACTGGCGAAAGCCTATGGCAAGGACTTCGTCCGGCCGGTGCTGATCAACGTCACCGCGGAGGAGCAGGTGATTTCCGGCTTCGCCCAGACAGCCGTCGAGTTCGGCGGCATTGATATTCTCGTCTCCAACGCAGGCCTCGCCTCCTCGGCGCCGATCGAGGAGACGACGCTGGCGCTGTGGAACAAGAACATGGACATATTGTCGACCGGCTATTTCCTGGTCTCGCGCGAAGCCTTCCGGCTGTTTCGCGCCCAGAAGATCGGCGGCAATGTCGTCTTCGTCGCCTCCAAGAACGGCCTTGCCGCGTCACCCAACGCCGCCGCCTATTGCACCGCCAAGGCGGCCGAAATCCATCTCGCCCGCTGCCTGGCGCTGGAAGGCGCGGAAGCCCAGATCCGCGTCAACGTCGTCAATCCGGACGCCGTGTTGCGCGGTTCGAAGATCTGGACCGGCGAGTGGAAGGAACAGCGCGCCGCCGCCTACAAGATGTCGACCGACGACCTCGAAGAGCACTACCGCTCGCGCTCGATGCTGAAGCGCTCGGTGCTTCCGGAAGACATTGCCGAAGCGATTTATTTCCTGGCGTCCGACATGTCGGCCAAATCCACCGGCAACATCATCAACGTCGACGCCGGCAACGCGCAGAGCTTTACGCGCTGAGTTAAGGGCGGAGCGCTTCTCTTCTCCCCGTCACTATACGGGGAGAAGGTGGCCCTGTCCGAACCGGATAGATAGGTAACAGAATGGACCGATAGCATGGGTGACAGTTTTCTTGTCCGCCGGAGGACCG
>NZ_AYXE01000010.1:0-189120 GCF_000502235.1 Mesorhizobium sp. L103C119B0
GTGTCATTGGACGCGCCGGCCATTACGAGATTGGCCGCGGTTTTGACGCCCGCGCGCATCTGCAGGTAACTCGTCACGTAGGACCAGCCGTCGGCGATGCCGAGGCAGACGAGGCACAGGATGGGCAGCAACATGGAAAACTCCACGGCAGCTATCCCGGATTTGTCCAGGACAATGCGCAAGGTCCGCCCACCCATCCCGCTACTCGACGAGCTGAACGGATTGCGTCGCCGGAATGTTCTTCATCCCGAGGCTGGTGCAGTCCTGCTTGATGGTCGTACTGCCGGACCACTGGATGGTGTCGGCGACGACCTGAGTGCAGCCGCCGTTCCCGGAGAAGTTGCCAAGGTAGTTGACCTGCTGCCTGGGGAAATAGATGGCGCCGGTCAAAAGCGAGGCCGCGGTGCCGTTGAAGGTGCTCTGCGCCGTGGTCCCGGTCCTGTCGCCGTAGAACAGCACGCCGGAATAGGTTCCGGATGTCGGCGCGCTCAGCGTCACCTTGGCGTTGCCGTTCATGCTGACAGTGTTGCTGCCCGCCATGAAGATGGTTACCCCGCTGCCGGCGACGACCGCGTTGGCGTTGACCTTCATACCGCCCTGCACGACGTAGACGCCGGGCTGCAGGGTGACGTTGCCACTGAGGCTCATGCCGCTACAGTAGGTGCCGGGCTNCCTGCACGACGTAGACGCCGGGCTGCAGGGTGACGTTGCCACTGAGGCTCATGCCGCTACAGTAGGTGCCGGGCTGGAGTGTTTGCGACGTCTTGTTGCCGTTGACAGACTTGCACGGGTTCCCGGCCGTCGGCGCCGCCAGGCTGGAGAAAGGATCGGCTGCCGGCAAGGCCTGGGTGATGTTGGACTTGCAGACCGTGGTCGCTGGATTGTTCAGCACCATGCCGCCGACCGTGATCAGGCAGTCGGCCTTGAGCACCGCCGAGCCCTGCGTCTTTATGGCGTCCGAGGCAATCGAGTCCGACATGACCGAACAGCCGGTGAGGTTGACGGTGGTGTTGCCGGAAAAGAGCGCAGCCTGGGAGGCCGACNATGCCGCCGACCGTGATCAGGCAGTCGGCCTTGAGCACCGCCGAGCCCTGCGTCTTTATGGCGTCCGAGGCAATCGAGTCCGACATGACCGAACAGCCGGTGAGGTTTACGGTGGTGTTGCCGGAAAAGAGCGCAGCCTGGGAGGCCGACTGACTAAGCGCGAGTACGCAAGCCTTGGAGGCGTCATTGATCAGCGCCACCGCCCTTGCCTGTTCGGCAACGGGCGCCTGGTTGAAAATCGCCGTGAAGTAGCGATNTCATTGATCAGCGCCACCGCCCTTGCCTGTTCGGCAACGGGCGCCTGGTTGAAAATCGCCGTGAAGTAGCGATCGAGGTTCTGCTTGACGATGACCTCCACCGCCTTCTTTGCGGTGTTCGGGCCGGACAATGGCGGCGTGTTGACCTGGATCGTGCCCGGCGTGGCGAAATTGTTCGAAGTCGCGGACTGCGTGGCGGCGGCGATGATGGTCGGGTTGTCGGAACCCGCGACTTTCTCGAGCGCACCGGCATAGGCCGCGGCATCGGCAACGGCCTGCAGCTTAAGGCTGCTGTAATACCAGAAGGATGTCTCCATACCGAGGCCGGCGCCGCCAACCACGACCGGCAAGGTGAAGGCAACGATGACGGCAACGTTACCGTTCGTGGCGCGCCTTAGGCGGCTCAAAGCAAACCAAATCCGGGTGAACGCGTTGGATGCCATATGTATTAGAAACCACGAATAGATAAACGAATGTGTAAAAACTCCATTCCGATTCGACGTAGTCGAACGTGCTAGGCGCAATTGCAGCGACCGCGCATCATCCTGTCGGAGGTACCGCCCCAGAATCGATGAATGCGAAATATGCCGCTATCGCGAACTTTGTTGTCGACCAAGTGACATTTAAATGCCCCCTCTGCGAAGAAGCTATCGAGAAGACAGGGGACACCGCGCTGCCCGGTAAGGGGAAAGATCGGCTCACGCCGCCTCAGGAACTTTGTGCAATCCGTCCGGGGCTGGCTCTGAGGGCCACACACGCCCGAAACCAACCACTCCAGCCACGATCAGTCCGTGAGGCGCCCACGAAACAACGTGGTGCCGTCGGTCAGCTGCGACCTGGAGATATCCCGGAACCCAGCTTCGGCCATCCACCCGCGATACTGACCTTCCGTGTACGATTCGCCTGCGCGGTAAAGGTTCAGGAAGGTGAGATTGAGAAAGACACCCTCAGGCGGGCCGAGACGGTCGTCATCGACGACACCCCACCCCGCAATTGCGATCTCGCCTCCTTGGGTGAGGCAACGCGCCGCGTTCAGGATCGAACTGCGCGCCTGGTCCGGCGGCAGGACCTGGACGACAGCCTTCAGGATTGCCAAGTCATGCCGGCCGGTCGATGGAGCGACCGTTATGTCGCCTTCTTCGACAACCACATCGCCGGCACCGTATTCCGACAGGATCGCTGGTGCGACCGCTGCGACCGTCGGGAGTTCCATCAAAGTCGCCGCAATATGCGGCCATCGCTCGCGAAGTCCGACCAGAATGGTCCCGGCGCCGCCGCCGATGTCGATCACCGAACGGACCGCCGAGAGGTCCAGCTCACGGGCCAGATTCCGGCCGAAAATCACCCCTCCCGGTGCGAGCATGCGGCTGAAGGCCGCTGCGGATTCTGGCCCCGCTTCAGAAAAGTCATGCAGCGCGGCCGGCCGGTTCTGCCGCAGCGACTCTGCGGTCAAAAGGTCGGCTCCCCAGAGTTCGCGCAGCAGCACATGATCGCCGCCGCGATAGGTCGGCTTGGACGCGTCGAGAAACTTCGACGCTTCGGCTCCGTTGCGAAACTGACCATCCTTGACGTCGAGGAGACCGATGCTGGCGAGCGCGTAGAGGAGCCGCGACAGACGAGCGGGCTCGACTTTGAGCGCTGCCCCAAGGCTGTCGGCAGTCGCAGCATCGCCGCCGAGCCGGGTGAAGATGCCAAGGTCCAGCCCGGCACAAAGCGCCAAGGCAGGGGGCACCCCTGCGATCAGCTTGTCGATCCCATCGGAATCCACCATGTCATATCCCGTTGTGCGATCCAGGATCGACTTTGAACAGCTCGGCCAACCTCGTCAAATCAGTTCACCAGCGCGCCGCTCTCCGCGTCGAGCAGGTTCAGCTTGCGGTATCGGGTTCGACGTAAAGCGTATCTCCGGGGCCGGCGCTGATCCCACCAGCGCCCGCGACCGTTGTGCGCCGGCCCGGCATGCCTTGGAAGTCCGGCTGTGATGATGGCTGGCCGCGCCTTCGAACGCTACGCAGGCAAGGCCAGCAGCGCCAGTCCGGCCAGCGCCGAGCCGGCTAATGTCGGCAGCATGCCGATCTTCAGTTTCAGCATGGCGACCATCGCCGCCGCCGCCAGCAGCGCGGCGCGCCAGTTCAGCGACGACAGCACCGGCACCTCCATCCCAAGGCCGACACGGTGCACAGCGCCAAAGATGACATGTAGCGCAAACCACAGCGCGAGGTTCATCACCACGCCCACGACTGCCGCCGTGATCGCGCTCAGCGCCGCCGACAGCGCCTTGTTGCCGCGCAGCGCCTCGATGTAGGGGGCACCGAGAAAGATCCAGAAGAAGCACGGCACGAACGTCACCCAGAGCGTCAGTAGTGCGCCGAGCGATCCGGCAAGCAACGGGCTCATCGCGCCGACGTGCCGGTAGGCGGCGACGAAACCGACGAATTGCAGCACCAGGATCAGCGGTCCCGGCGTCGTCTCGGCAAGACCGAGGCCATCGACCATCTCGCCGGGGGCGAGCCAGCCGAACGACGTCACGGCTGCCTGCGCGACATAGGAGAGTGCGGCGTAGGCGCCGCCGAATGTGACCACCGCCATCAGGCTGAAGAAGCCGCCAAGCTGCGTCCACACACTGGCAGGGCCGGTCAGACCCAGGATCAGCACGACCGGTCCGAGCCAGATCGGCAGCCAGATCGCAATGGTGCGCGGCGCGTGCCATTTCGTCGGCTTGGTGTGGGCGAGTTCGCCGCGCTCGAACATCAGGTCGACGGCGCCCCTGACATCAGGCAAATTGCCCTTGCCATGAGCGGCTCCGGAAAAACGCGTGGGCGCCAGGCGGCTGCCAACCCAGCCGGTCAGCCCTGCAAACAGGATGATGAGCGGAAACGGCAGCCTGACGACATAGATGGCAAGGAAGGCGACCACCGCGATCGCCACCATAACCCGGTTCTTGAGCGCCCGTTTGCCGATGCGGATGACCGCCTCGACGACAACGGCCAGCACCGCCGCCTTGATGCCGAAGAACAGCGCCTCGATGAAAGGAGCATCGTTGTAGAGCACGTAGAAGACGCTGAGGCCCAGCATGACAAGCGCACCGGGCAGCACGAACAGGATGCCGGCAACGAGGCCGCCGGCGGTTCGGTGCAGCAGCCAGCCGATATAGATCGCCAGTTGCTGCGCCTCGGGGCCGGGCAAAAGCATGCAGTAGTTGAGCGCATGCAGAAAGCGCTGCTCGCCGATCCAGCGGCGCTCCTCGACCAGTTCCTTGTGCATCAGCGCGATCTGGCCGGCCGGCCCGCCGAAGGAGAGCAGGCCGATCCTGGCCCACAGTTTCGCGGCTTGGCGAAAGGTTGGCGTGGCTGGTGCAGCGAGCGGACTGTCGTCGGCGGCAAAAGCGTTCATGTCGCTTTGCCCCCGCTCGGCCAGTTGTGGGTTTCGTCGGTGGCATCGCGGCACCACCTGAAAAACGCGTCATAGAGCAACATGCCTGCCTCAAGCTGTTCGAGATCGTCGCGAAACATCCGTGACAGGCCGAGCGATGCCGCGAGGAACCCTGCCGCCTGCGGTATGAGATCGAGGCGCGCCGTGTCGGCTGCACGCACGATCAAAGCAAGACGATCGAGCGCCTCGGACCGCAACTCGAACTCCTCGATCATGGTGTCGAAGGTGCAGCGCTCGCCGCGATGGCTCCAGAACACATCGTCGATGTCGAAGGGGATCGCAGCGAAACGATCGGCGGCAGCCAGCACTTCGGCCGGTTCGACGAACAGGAACACCGCCGAAGGATCGATGAAACGACGGATCAGCCAGGGGCAGGCGATGCGATCGACCTTGGGGCGCGCGCGCGTCACCCAGACCGTGCGGCCCTTATCGTCGCGGCGCGGTATCTTGTCGGCCTTGACCAGAAGTCCCTTTGCCGCCAGCCAGGCCTCGAAGCCGCCTTCGAGCGATTCAGCTGTGACACCGTCATGGCGCAGCCATGCAGCGACGCCTTGCGAAAGCTTCTGCCCTCTCTGGCAAATAACGATCACATGAGCTCCGGTGAACTCGGCCGCCCAGGTAGAGACGGTCTTGAAATCGCGCCGGCATGAGGCCGGCAGCAGCCGCGGATCGGTATCATAGTCCTCGTCGATGCGGACATCGACAAGAACAGGTGCGTCGGGCAGGCCGATAATCCGGGAAAGTTGCGCTACGGTGATTGCGGTTGTTGACGGCATGGCGTCCACCTCCAGAAGTGAGAGTTTGGACGCGATCTTTGGGCTGGCGCCTCACGGGGTCGTCGCGAAGGAACCCCTTGCCATGATGCTGGATCGATCCTTCGTGCTTGTCAATCCATAACCTAGCTGTTCGTTTCAACGTCCTCAGCGCGCAGAAATTTGCCAAACAGCCACTCCAGCCAGAATGAAGCCGGCGATACCTTCGATGCTTCTGGATATTATGTCGAACAAGCGTGGCCGGCTGTCGAAAAAATGCACCAGCCGTTCCCGAAACAGGATCGACAGTACCGCCACGCTGGACAGCGTCAGGGCCACGCCGATCATCATGGTGGTTGCGAACAGAATGCCGGCAACCGGAACGCCTCTGGATATCGCGAAGGTCATAACGAAAAGCGTCAGCGGGCATGGGATCAGGCCGGCCATGATCCCAACGGCTTCGCCCTCGTGCTTATGATAGTGGCCGTGGCTCATTGCGCGCCACAACATCCAGACGCCAATCAGGCCAAGCAACCCACGGCTGATGTCTTCCAGCAGAGGCGCTCGGCCAACGCTTCCCAAGGCAATCGATACCAGTGGTAACGAGAACGCCGCGATCAGCACCGCGATCGTCACATGCGTGAAGGAAAGCGTTATCGACACCAGGAGACCGCGCGAAACCTTCGCGTCCGAACCGGCCAGATACGTGGCCAGAACGGCTTTGCTATGTCCAGGCGTCAGGGCATGCGCCGCACCAAACAGCACGCCCATCGGCAGAAAGGCAAGGAACGCCAGCCAGCCACCGCCAGCCGAGAGCAGTTTTATCTGATCGGCGAGCGCCAGGTAGATCGTGCGCTGGAATTCGACGAGCGTCTGGAGCATCAGCCTAGACTAGCAGACGCGGTTGGTTTTCTGCGCACGTCAGTGTTGGTTTTGGTGTTCGCCATGATTGTGGTCGTGAGGGTGTGGATGCTCGTGCGCGCCATATTCGCTCGAAAAACGGATGTTGGCAGCGGCGAGGGCCGGCATGTGTTCGAACAATTCATTCTCCAGCGCCGCCGTGATCTTGTTTGCCTCCGAGAGCGGCAAGGTTTCGTCTGCGGCGATGGCGATGTCGGCGTGCAACTTGTGGCCGATCCAGCGGGCCTTGGCATCGATGATGTGAGCACCCGGCACGTGCTCGCCAGCATGATGAATTTCGGCCATCACACCCGGCTCGACGCCGTCGAGCATACGGGTGAGCACTGAGCGCGCCGATTGCCAGACGATACCGAAAATGGCGACCGTGATGAGAAGCCCGATGATCGGGTCGGCCAGCGGAAATCCGAGCCACACGCCGATGGCGCCGATGACCACGGCAAGGCTCGTGAGACCGTCGGTGCGGGCATGGTAGCCGTCAGCGACGAGCGCCGCGCTGTTGATTTCCCTGCCGACACGGATGCGAAACACCGCGACGGCCTCATTGCCGAGGAAGCCGACGATGCCCGCCGTCGTCAGCCAACCGAGATGCGTCACTGCCTGCAGATGGATTAGGCGCTCGATAGCCTGGTACCCGGCGACGATGGCGCTGAACAGAATGATCAGCACGATAATGATACCGGCAAGGTCTTCGACCCGACCGAGCCCGTAGGTGAAGGTTGACGACGGCTTGCGCCTCGCCAGCATAAAGGCGACCCACAAGGGAATGGCAGTGGTTGCGTCTCCAATATTGTGAATGGTGTCGGCAAGAAGGGCTACGCTTCCCGAGAGAACCACCACGACCATCTGCATTGCTGCGGTGACCGCCAGGATGACAAAGGACCACTTTATAGCCCAGATGCCTCGATCGGTCGTCGCGATGGTTGCATCGATGACGCCGTGTGTATGGCCATGCGGACCGTGGTGGTCATGATCGTGGCCAGAATGATCATGCGAACCGAAACCGAACCAGTCGAGAGTGCGCCTGCCGAGACCGCTCATAGATACTTGGCCAGCTGCTTGAGTTCAGTCAGCGAGTCGTGCGCTCCGCCCTCGGCGGTGTCGGTCAGGCAATGTTCGATATGATCGTGGATCAGTTCGCGCTTGGCGCTGCTTATGGCGCTTTCCACGGCATGGAGTTGCTGTGCGAGGTCAACACAGGAACGATGAGCTTCGAACATGGAGAGCACTGCCGCAAGGTGGCCTTGCGCGCGCTTTAGACGCTTCACGATAGCGGGATGCGACCGATGCGTATTGTCTGTCATGCGAGTCGACTATCCTCCCCGGGGGGATGAGTCAATCTGCAGTCTGTGGTGGCGAGTTGATCTCGGGGACCGCGCCTACTGCGCCGTCCAGCCGCCATCCATCGGCAAAGTCGTGCCGGTAATCTGCCTGGCCGAGTCCGAGCACAGAAACAGCGTCAGCGCGGCGAGCTCCTCCACGGTGACGAATTGCTTCGTCGGCTGTGCCGCCAGGAGCACGTCGCGCTTGACCTGTTCCTCGGTCATGCCGCGCGCCTTCATCGTGTCGGGGATCTGCCTTTCGACCAGTGACGTCCAGACATAGCCGGGCGCGATGGCGTTGACGGTGATGCCGTCCTGCGCGACTTCCAGCGCTACCGTCTTGGTCAGACCCGCTATGCCGTGCTTGGCCGAGACGTAAGCCGACTTGAACGGCGAGGCGACCAGTGCATGCGCCGACGCGGTGTTGATGATGCGGCCCCATTTGCGCGCCTTCATGCCGGGCACCACGGCCTTGATCGCGTAAAAGGCGGCAAGCAGATTGATGCGGATGATGGCTTCCCACTTGTCGTCGGGAAACTCCTCGATTGGCGCGACATGCTGTATCCCGGCATTGTTGACCAGAATGTCGAGGCTGCCCAAGGCCTGCTCGGCTTCGCGCACCATGGCGGTCACCGCTGCGCCGTCCATCATGTTGGCGCCGGAGTAGCGGCACTGGACGCCGAAATCCTTCTCGATGCCGGCGCGCTCCTGTTCGATCGCCGCGGCTTCGCCAAGGCCGTTGATCGTGACGTTGGCGCCCTCGGCGGCAAGGGCCCGAGCAATGGCCAGGCCAATGCCGCTGGTCGATCCGGTGACGAGCGCATTCTTCGAAGAAAGGGAACCCATGGAGATCTCGCGACTGTTAGGAGGACTACAAAGGCACATAGTTTGTGCGCCACAACATGACAACGCCATAACCATATGTCGGCGCCATCACAGCCCTAAAACGCGCTTTGCCGGCCTCGCCGAGCGCCGTCTCAAGGCTGACGGCAGTGTTATGGTGCGGCGCAACATAGTCGGCCGCGCATTCGCGCAGTCATTCCTGAACCATCGATCCAACGAATCAGGGGGCTGTAGCTTGAAATCGCCGATGTCGTGATGCGTGCCTATGCCATGCCGCTCACCAACCGTCCTTTCCGCCCGGCCCGTATCGCTTCTTCGATCCGACGCCTTGAGCTATCCCGCAATCTCCAGCAGGGCCGATACCAGCAAGCGGCGTTCGTCGGCGGAAAGCACGTCGGAATCGAAGAGGTTCATGCTGCGCAGCCCTTCGATGGCCAGAAAGCAGACCAGCAGCGTCTTCAGGTCCGGCGTCTCGCTCTTCAGCCGCTGCAGCAGCTGCGACTTGAAGGCTTTTATCGGCGTCAGGAAATCCGGATCCTCGGCGATCGCCGAGAATATCCACGAAGCCGTCGGCTTCGGCTCCTCACAATCATCCGCCGAGAGCCGGATATAGGTGGCGAGGAGGCTCTCGCCGCTGGCGCCGGCGACACGGCCCGATTCCAGCGCCAGCTCGAAGGCGCGCAGGTAATTCTCCACCAGGCCCTGCATCAGTTTGGCCTTGGTCGGAAAGTTATATAACAGGCCGCCTTTCGACACGCCGGCGCGGCTGGCGACGGCGTCAAGCGACAGGCTGCCGGGACCGGCCTCGCGTGCGACATCGGCGGCGGCGGCGAGTATCTTGTCGCGCGAATTTGCCCTTCGGGTCTTCATCGATCCCTTCCCCCGCACCAGCCTAGGCGGAATTGACAAGACCGTCCAGACGGTACAGTAAGTTCGCCGTCATTTGTAATCGGGACCTGGCGTCGATAAGTGTCCCGCTATTCGGCTATTTTGCCGGACATCGGCCGAGGGGACAGTTCGTGAAGCGCTTCATCTCTATCACCGCAATTCTGCTTCTGCTCGCTTTGGTGTGCGTCGGCGTTGTCGGCTTCAACCTGTTCCGCGATAACGCTATCAAACAGTATTTCGCCACCATGAAGCCGCCGGCGACGACCGTATCGACGGTTGTCGTCAAGCCTTCCGACTGGACGCCGGGCGTCGAGGCGATCGGCACGGTACGCGCCGTGCGCGGTGTCGACCTTACCGTCGAGACCAGCGGCATCGTCAAGGACATCCTTTTCCATGCCAACCAGAAGGTGCCTGTCGATTCGGTCCTGCTGCAGCTCGACGATGCCGTCGAACGCGCGGATCTCGTCGCGGCCAAGGCGCAGTCCGTGTCCGACAAGACGGCACTCGAACGCGCGCTGGAACTGCAACGGCGCGGCGTCGGCACGGACGCCACGCTCGACACCGCTCAAGCCGCTGCATCGGCTTCCGCGGCGCAGGTCAACAAGCTGCAGGCCGTGCTTGATCAGAAGCAGCTGACGGCGCCGTTCGCCGGCACCGTGGGCATCCCCAAGATCGACCTCGGCCAATATCTCTCGCCCGGCAACGCAGTGGTGACCTTGCAGGATCTGGACACCATGCGGGTCGATTTCTCGGTACCCGAACAGCAGTTGCCGCTGCTCAAGATAGGCCAGGCGGTGCGGCTCGGCCTCGGCGGCACCGGCGGCGGCGCCGACATGCCGTTTGCCGGCTCCATTCGCGGCATCGATCCCAAGATCGACGCTTCAAGCCGCCTGGTGTCCGTCCGCGGCGAGGTCGCCAACCCTGACGGCAAGCTGACGCCCGGCCAGTTCGTCCAGGTTCGCGTCGAGCTGCCGCAGGAGAAAAACATTCTGTCCTTGCCGCAGACGGCATTGACGTCGAGCCTCTATGGCGACTTCGTCTTCGTCGTCGTTCCGGCGAAGCCGGCGGAAGGCGCCCCAGCCGCGAAACCCGAGGAAAAGCCTGCCGCGGGGGCCGACGCGGCAAAGCCGGCGGCAGATGCAAAGCCGGCCGGCGCGAAACCGGCTGCCGAAGACGCCGCGGCGAAGCCCGCGGACAAGCCGGCTGTCGACCCCGCGAAGCCCGCGGCAGAACCGGAAAAGCCGGCGCTCGTGCTGTCGCAGGTGTTCGTGAAGCCCGGCCGCCGCAACGACGGCATGGTCGAGATCATCGAGGGCATCAAGGCCGGTGACGAGGTCGTCACCGCCGGTCAGAACCGTCTCTTCAACGGCATGTCCGTCGCTGTCGACAACACCATTGACCCCAGCAAGTCGGCTAACCAGCAGGCTCAGCAATGAACTTTTCCGACATCTTCATTCGCCGGCCGGTCCTCTCCACCGTCCTCGCCTGCATGATCCTGCTCCTGGGTTTCCAGGGCATCTTCAACCTGTCGATCCGGCAGTATCCCAAGGTTGACGAGACGGCGATCACCATCACCACCGCCTATCCCGGCGCCAGCGCCGACCTGATCCAGGGCTTTATCTCCGCCCCGATCGCGCGGGCCGTCGCCTCGACCGAGAACATCGACTACGTCACCTCGTCCAGCCGGCCGTCTTCGAGCACTGTGGTCGTCCAGATGAAGCTCGGCTCCAATCCGGATGTCGCGCTCACCGAGGTCCTGTCGAAGGTGCAGGGCGTACGCGGCACCTTGCCGGATGCATCCAAGGACCCGGTCATCGTCAAGGGCACCGGCCAAGAGTTCGCGATGATGTACATCTCGATGCAGAATCCGAACATGAGCAAGGAGCAGCTCACCGAATATATCGAGCGCGTCGTGCGGCCCCGCATGTCGACGGTCGAAGGTGTCGCCGACGTGCAGATCTTCGGCGCCGAGGAATATTCGATGCGGGTCTGGATCGACCCGGTCAAGCTTGCTGCGCGTGGCGTCACCGCCGCCGAAGTGCTGGCGGCGATCAACAACTCCAACTTCCTGTCGGCGCCCGGCAACACCGAGAACGAATATGTCGTCTCCTCGATCACGGTTCGCTCGACGCTGCAGACGCCTGAGGCCTTTGCCGAGCTTCCGCTGCGCTCGACGGACGGCCAGGTGGTGCGCTTGCGCGACGTGGCGCGAGTCGAGCTTGCCGCCGAGAGCACCGACACGAGGGTGAGCTTCAATGGCAAGCCCGGCACCTTCCTCGCCATCTTCCCGACGCCGGCCGCCAACCCGCTGACAACGGCGGAGGCGATCCACAAGATCGTGCCTTTGATTCAAGAGACGCTGCCGAAAGGCATGACCATCGAAATCGTCTACGATTCCACCGAACAGATCAGCGCCTCGATCGATGAAGTGTTCAAGACCATCGCCGAAGCCGTCGCCATCGTCGTCGTGGTCATCCTGTTGTTCCTCGGCTCATTCCGCTCGGTGATGATGCCGATCGTGACCATCCCGCTGTCGCTGGTCGGCGTCTGCTTTCTTTTGTTTGCGGTCGGCTATTCGATCAACCTTCTGTCGCTGCTGGCCATGGTGCTGGCCATCGGCCTTGTCGTCGACGACGCTATCGTGGTGGTGGAGAACATTCATCGCCACATGGAGGAGGACCACATGTCGCCGATGCAGGCGGCCTTCAACGGCATGCGCGAGATTTTCTCCGCCATCGTGGCCATGACCATCACGCTCGCCGCCGTGTTCGCGCCGCTGGCCTTCACCGGCGGCCTGACCGGCGCGCTGTTCCGCGAGTTCGCGGTGACGCTCGCCGGTTCGGTGGTGCTGTCCGGCCTCATAGCCGTCACCATCACGCCGATGATGGCGGCGCGTCTGCTCAAGGCGGGATCGCACAGTCGCTTCCAGCGCGTCGTCGACGGAACCTTCAGCCGTGTCGAGCATGTCTATGAGCGGGCGGTCACCGCCTCCTTGAGAAATCGACCGGTGACACTGCTGATGGTCGTGGCGCTGGTTGCGCTCACCGGCTTCATGTTCACCAAGACCTCGAGCGAACTGGCGCCGGAAGAGGACCAGGGCTTCCTGTTGTCGATCGTGACGGCACCGCGCTACGCGACCTCGGACTACACCGAGACCTACGTCAACCAGATCCTCGGCCTGGTGAAGGACATTCCCGAAACCAGGGCGCAATTCTCTGCCGTTGCCTTTGGCGGCGCCACCAACGGCGCCTTTGTCGGCTTCGCCTTCAAGGATTGGGCCGAGCGCCAGCGCAACTCAAAGGAGCTTCAAGCCGATATCCAGGGACGCCTCGGCAAGGTGGCCGGCGTCGAGGCCTTCGTCTTCGCGCCGCCGACGCTGCCGGGCTCCGGCGGCGGCCTGCCGATCTCCATGGTGGTGCGCTCGACCGGTGGTTCCGCGGAGGTCTACGAGGCGGCCGAGCAGATTAAGAACAAGGCGCAGGCCTCCGGCCGCTTCATCGTCGTGCAAAACTCGATGTCCTTTGACGCTCCGCAGGTGACGGTGACCATCGACCGCGACCGCGCGGCGGCTCTCAACCTGCCGATCGCCGACATCGGCCAGACGCTGACGCTGCTGGTCGGCGGCGCCGAAGTGGCTCAGTTCGACCGCGACTCCAACAGCTACGACATCATCCCGCAGGTGCCGAAGGAATTCCGCGACAATCCCGAGAAGCTCGGCGAATATTTCGTGCGTAGCGTGACCGGCGAAATGGTGCCGCTTTCAGCGGTAGTGAAGATTTCGACCAACGCCGCGCCGGCCGCGATCGAGCAGTTCAACCAGCTGAACTCGGCGACGATATCAGCGCTGCCGCTTCCCGGCGTCACCACGGGCGACGGGCTGCAGACCCTGGAGAACCTTGCCAAGGAGAGCCTGCCCGATACCTTCTTCATCGATTATTCCGGCCAGTCCCGGCAGGAGAAGGAGCAGGGCAACACGATCCTTATCGCGTTCGCAGCCGCCGTAATCGTCATCTATCTGGTGCTGGCGGCGCAGTTCGAAAGCTTCCGCGACCCGCTGATCATCATGATGGCGGTGCCACTGTCGATCTTTGGCGCCATCGTGCCGCTCAATCTGGGGCTTGGAACGCTCAATATCTACACGCAGGTCGGCCTGATCACACTGATAGGTCTGATCACCAAGCATGGCATTCTTCTGGTCGAGTTCGCCAACCAGCAGCGCGAGCTGCATGGCATGAGGCGGCGCGATGCGATCGTCGCCTCGGCCAAGGTGCGCTTGCGGCCGATCCTGATGACGACAGCGGCGATGGCGCTCGGCGTCGTGCCGCTGATCGTGTCCAGTGGTGCTGGTGCGGCGGCGCGCTATTCGATGGGCCTCGTGATCTTCACCGGCATCCTGGTCGGAACCATGTTCACCCTGTTCGTGGTGCCGATGTTCTACACCTTCATCGCCAGCAAGGACCTGCCGCACCACGCCGAAAAGCCAGACCCGAAGCTGATGCCGGTGCACGCGGACTGAGCGCGAACGGCGTTAGCGAACAAACGAAAAGAGGCCGGAAATTTCCGGCCTCTTTTTTGACTGGATTGATTTACCGCGAAGCTCTGATGGAGCTTCAGGCGGGAACTTGCGGTGCGGCATGACCTGGCCGGCTGCGCTGCACCATCGCTCCAAACGCAGTCTGCTACTTGACGATGACGATGCTGGTGTTGGTCGGGCCGAAGGTTTCGACCAACTGGTAGAAGTCGGCGGCATTGTCGGGATGCAGCCGCACGCAGCCATGCGACGCCGGCCGTCCCAGCCGCTTGATGGCGTTGGTCGCATGCACGGCGTAGCCGCCGCTGAAGAAGACCGAATGCGGCATCGGCGCGTTGTCGTATTTCTTCGAATGCCACATCTCGTGCATGCGGGTCGGCTTGAACGAGCCGGTCGGCGTGACATGCGCACTGTCGCCGGTCGAGACCTTCCAGGCGAAAGTCGGCCGGCCATCGACCAGCACTTCCATGGTCTGCTGCGACAGCGAAACACGCGCCACGATCTGGTTTGCCGCGGCATGGGCGGTGCTGTTGGCGGTGCCAAGCAGAAGCGCGGCGCCGCCGGCTGCGGCGGTGACGTTGATGAGTTTGGCGGAAATGGCTTTGTACATGATGGCTCCTCTTTGCCGGTCCTGCCGGCGTCAATTCGGTGGCCGCCTTATCCCCGCGCCATGTTTCAGACTGACTTCGCTGAGGCTCGTTTGTGTTTCGAATCTGTTTCCTCTGGTTAACAAGCAAGGTGGACAAGGGAAGCGTGCTCCGCCTTCGCTGCGCACTCCCGATCACGCACCGCGCCCCCAAACGAAAGTGCTGATGTCCTTATATGAAAGAAGATTGGCTTCGCTCGAAACCGACTTGCAACAAAGCGCGGCCTGGGCGGCATGATCTGGTTACAGGCTCGCGGCACAGTCATCCCAACGAGAACAGCCGGCGCCAACGAAAATGAGCATCAAATCGACCACCCTGTCCTGGCTCTTCAGGATAAGCATCGCCGCATTTGTCGTCGGCGGCATCGGCACAGTAGCCGGCACCCCGATGACGAAACTGGCGGTGATGAATTCGGGTGAGATTTCGACGCTGCATGCCGCGCTGTTCATAGCCTTGGTCTGGATTGTCTCCAGTCTGCGCATCAACCGTCTCAGGGCCCTCTGGCGGGTCGGCCTCGGGTTGAAGTGGATGCGCGGCCCCTCCGGCAACTTGCTGCCGAGAGGACCGAAGGCCCGCGTCGCAACGGGGGGCTCCGTGGGCGACGCGGGCACTTCGGGTTTATCCTGAAGCACCCGCGGTTCTGATTTTTGGGGACAACCGATGAAGACGAAATCTGCAGCCTCCGTGCTTTCGGTACTGCTCTATGCACAAGGCCTGCTCGGCTTTGCCGGTCTCGCCACGGTTCTCCTGAAGGACCGCGCGCATGCCGCCAGCGAAATCGTAGTCGCCAGCGAATTGCCGTCGGGACCATCGCTTCTGGTGGTGCGCTGACGCCTATGCATGGCGCCCGAGATTGCGCAGCTTTTTTGGGCGAGCCGAGGAACAATCCAGCCTCCCGACCCTCAGTCGGCGCGCTGCGTCGGCGGGTCGAACCGGTAGCCTGCGCCGCGTATAGTTGTGATGGTTTCGGTGTCGAGCTTGCGGCGCAGCCGCACGATGCGCGAATCGATCGAGCGGTCGAAGGCATCGGCATTTTCGGCGGGCGCCGCCGCAATGATGTCGTCGCGCGTCAGCACCTTGCGCGGGCTGGCCAGAAACAGCCTGAGCAGCGCCACCTGGCCCGGCGACAGCTGTTCTTCCGTACCCGAACGGTGCATGACGATGGCCGACCGCAAATCGACGGTGGCATTTTCCAGCACGATCAGTTCCTGGGCGGACCTGCCGCGCCGCGTCAGCAGGCCGCCGATGCGCGCGGCAAGCTCCCTGACATTGAGCGGACTTTCGACGACATCTGCGGCGCCAAGCTCGAGCGCCAGCACCTTGTCGACCAGATCGGCCGGCCGGCAGATCAGGATGAAATCCGGCCCCGCCTTCCCGTCCGCGCTCTGGCCGCCGCCATAACGCCTGAGCAGGTCCCGCCCTTCCGCCTGGCTGAGGCTGTCGCCGACGATGACGATATCGATGCCTCCGGCCGAAAGCAGGGATTCAGCTTCCCAGGGCTGCCGCGCCTCGCGCACGTCATGGCCGCGCCGGTCGAGATGATCGGCAAGATCGCCGGCCACCACATCGGCGACGGAAACCAGCGCGATGACGGATCGTGCAGCCATGTTTTTCTTCCCGTTCCCCCGCAACCGGATATGAGTGCTGGACATCATGTTTATACCCAATCTACTTTCCGCTGAAAGCGGGAGCGAGGCCATAGTGCGGGCACGGATTGTCATCGTCGAGGACGAGCCCGATCTCCGGGACGCGGTCGCCGAGTATCTCGGCGCCAACGGCTACGATGTGACCCAGGCCGGAAGCGCGGCCGAGGCGCGCGCCTTGCTGGAGACGGAATCGTTTCATTTGGCCATTCTCGACATCGCCATGCCGGGCGAGGACGGACTGTCGCTCGGCCGCTGGCTGCGCTCGAAAATACCGGTCGGCATCATCTATGCCACGGCTGCCGGCACCGCACTCGACCGCATTGTCGGGCTGGAGCTTGGCGCCGACGACTACATCGTCAAGCCCTACGAGTTGCGTGAGGTGCTGGCTCGTGTGCGCAGCGTGCTGCGCCGCGTTCCGCAGCCGAGCCCGCCCCAGGCGGCGAAGACACAAGCCGATGGCGGCCGCCGCCTGACCTTCGGCCCGTTCCAGGCCGACCTCGACGGCAGGCTTGTCACCGGCGCCAACGGCGCCGTCATCGACATGGCCAAGAGCGAGTTCGATGTGCTGGAGGTTTTCCTGACCCGCGCCAACCGGCTGTTGACGCGATCGGCGATCTCCGAGGCGATTGGTTTTGTTGAGGATCCTGAATCGTCGCGCGCCGTCGACATTCGCATCATGCGGCTGCGCAAGAAGATCGAAACCGATCCGGCCAATCCGAAATTTTTGCGCACAGTGCGCGGCGAAGGCTATATCTTCTCGCTGCCGACCGGTGACGGGCACTAGAGCAATTACAGGAAAAGTGTACGCGGTTTTCCGCCCGGAATTGCGTAAAAACAAAGAGATAGAGGCTTCTCCGTTTCCGTGAAACGGTGAAACGCTCTAGCAATTCCAGGAACAGTGCGTAGCGATTTCCGTTCGGGATTGCATTGAAACATGGAGCGTTTCACCTTTTTCGTGAAATGCTCCATAGCTGCCTAATTCGACGGCCCTTTACTGATGGCTGACATGACCGCTGAACCAGCACCACGTATGGACCCGCAAGGCGCTCGCCAGAGCGCCGCGATGGCGGCTGTGCGCGTCGTCCGCCGGTTGCGCGATGCCGGCGACTGGCAGCGCGAGATGGAAACCATCCTCGAAACGCTCTGCAGCGCCATGAATTGCCAGCGCGGCATCCTGTTCAGGCTGCGCGAATTGCCCGGCCAGGGCTTCGCCCAATCGGTCGCCGCCTACTGGATCGATCCTCGCTTCGGCGGCGAACTGGCTTCGCCGACGGTGATCATGCAGTCGATCGTCGATACCGATCCGCTGCTGGAGCGGATTGGAGAGGACGAGCGGCAAGGCAAGATCTTCGCCGGCCATACGCGCGATCTCGACGGGTTCCTCAGGGCCGATTTCGAAAAGCAGCACATCAAGTCGTTCCTGTCGGTATCGGTGTTCGCGCACGGTCATCTGTGGGGCACGTTCGCGGTCAATGACTGCCTAAACGAGCGCGAATGGACCGAAGAGGAAGAGGCGACGATGCACATCATCGCGCTCGCCATCGGCGACGCCATCGAGCACTCGCCGTCCGACGCCCATGCCAGCGAAGTCATCCGCCGCACCATGCTGCAGGCGTCGCTCGACGCCATCATCGTCATCGACGAGACCGGCTCGATCATCGAATTCAATCCGGCCGCCGAAAAGATGTTCGGCTATCAGCGCAGCGACATCCTCGGCAAGGACCTGCTCGATACCGTGGTGCCGGAATATTACCGCAAGGGCTATGTCTCGGGCGCCGAATACATGTCTGGCCGCGGCGCGCCGATGGTTGGCCAACGGCTTGAGACCGTGACACAGAATGCGGCCGGCGAGGTGTTTCCCATCGAATTGACGGCGACCGAGATGCGGGTGGCTGACCGTCAGCTCATCTTCGGTTCGATCCGCGATCTGCGCGATAAGCTGCGCGCCGAAGAAGAGATCAACCGCCAGCGCGAAAAACTGCACCAGAACGAGAAGATGGCGGCGATGGGTTCGTTGCTGGCCGGTGTTTCGCACGAGCTCAACAACCCGCTCGCCGTGGTCGTTGCGCAGTCGACGCTGCTGCATGAATTCGCCACCGACCCGCAGACCAAGGTTCGCGCCGAGAAAGTGCGCGCCGCTGCCGAGCGCTGCGGCCGCATCGTCAAAAGCTTCCTGTCGATGGTGCGCCTGCATCCGGCGGCGCAGGCCGAGACCGATCTCAACCAGGTGATCCGCGCCGCACTCGAAGTAACCGCCTATGGCGCACGCTCGAGCGGCATCATCATCGACACCGATTTCGCGCCCGGCCCGCTGCTGGCGATGGCCGATGCCGACCACGTCACGCAGGTGGCCGCCAATTTCCTGATCAACAGCCAACACGCTCTGGCCGGTATCGGCGGCGACCGCCTGATCAAGGTGCGGACATTCCGCAGCGATCGCGGCAACCCCGGGTTTTCGGTCGAGGACAACGGACCGGGCATTCCCGAGGCGATCCGCAGCCGCATCTTCGAATCCTATTTCACCACCAAGCCGGTCGGCGTCGGCACCGGCATCGGCCTGTCGATCTCGAAATCGATCGTCGAGCGCCACAACGGCAATATCTGGTTCGAGGAGGTGCTGCCGCGTGGCGCGCGCTTCGTCGTCCAGCTGCCGGTAATCACCGGCGGCGCGGCAGCAGCCGGCGACAGCCCGGCTCGTTCCAGCGGCTTGCGCCATGCGCTGATCATCGACGACGAACCCGACGTCGCCGGCTCCCTCTCCGACATCCTGGAACTGATGGGTATCAAGTCGCGGGTCGTGCCGGCCTGGACGTCGGCGGCGGCGACCTTGACCGGCCACATGCCGCCAGACATCGTCTTTTCCGACTTGCGCATGCCCGGCACCAGCGGCATTGCCATCTACCGCGAATTGCTCGCCGACAACCTGGCGCTGGCCAAACGCTTCGTGCTGGTCACCGGCGACCTGATCGGCGCCAAGGCCGAGATCGAAGCCTTGCCGGCGCCGCAGCGCCCGCAAATCCTGGAAAAGCCGTTCTCGACGCTGGACGTCCGCGGCGTACTCTCGGCAATAGCCGACCAGGTCGCCGCCGCCGGCTAAGTTTTCGGAAGCACCCATGTAGGGTCTATCGAGATTCGGGTCAGGCCGAGTCGAGAATGGTGGTTCCCGAGAACCGGAGCGGAGCGTACTTGAAGTACGCGAGCACCGGAAGCGCAGGGAACCTCCATGCGCAGGCCGGCCTCACCCGAATATCGATAGGCCCTAAAAAAGAGGCTCCCGACCGAGGGAAGCGGCGGGAGCCAAGAACGAGCGCGGGAGGAAGCGCTCGGGAGGTTCAGAAAACGTTGGGTGTCGTGGTCAGCGGCGCTGCGTTGGCGATCATGCGGACGGAACGCGCCTTGTGCACGCCGGACTGGGCGGCGATGACGCGCAGGCACTCCGCGCTCTCGGCGCCCCAGGCCTGACCCTGGCAGGCAAAATCGATTTCCGGCTCCGGCAGCCGGGCGGTCTTGATGGTGGTCGGCGCGCCCTGGACAACATTGGCCGGCGGGTTGAGCGAAGCAAAAGCCGGACCGGAAGCCGGTGTCAGGAACATGACGGCCAGAGCGCAGGCGCCCAGCATGGAGAACATCGCAACCGGATGGTCGCTGGCGCGCTGACGCAGTGCCAGTTTGGCGCGTCGTTCGTTGCTGGTGATCTCGACTTTCGTATGCATTGCTGCTCCCCTTCGTTTTCTTATGAAACGAACCTAAGCGCGCCTGGTAACGGGCGAATGATGCGCTTGGCTTGCCCGCGTAACAGGTTTGAAACAAGAAATTCGGGCATATCCGGACAGATCCGGTCATGTGCCGACGGCAAGATGCGTTTGCGAAGCTGTTTCATGCGGGCAATCAAATGTTGACGACAGGCGGGCCGCGAACGCACCAAGCCCGCTTCCTGTCGGCCGCACTATGAACAAGCTCACACTGCGGATCGAATTTGCGGACGCCAGGTATTTTCGTCTCGGAGCGGGCCGTGTTTGCAAGCTCGGCACGGCCAAATCCGCATGCCGGACAGCTATTTCACGCCCCCGGTTAACGCCCGGATATTCCGGGACTTTCTGGCTTTCAGCTGGTCCTGTTGTGCCGACTTGAAAAGTTGTGATTTCTACAAGCCATTGCATTTCAATGTAAAATATGGTTTTATTGAATGAGTATTCAATAAAAGAAGAGCTTTTTATGAACCCGCATCTCCGTGACGTGGCGATCCCCAATGATTGGGACCGGCGGGGTCTGCCGGGCTGGAGTTATCACTCCGACGCGCTTCTCGAACTTGAGAAGGAATACGTCTTCCGCAACCATTGGCAGATCGCCGGCCATGTCTGCGACGTGCCGAATGCCGGCGACTATCTGACTATGGACGTGGTCGGCGAGCGGGCGCTCATCGTGCGCGGCAAGGACGGCGTCGTGCGCGCCTTCAACAACATGTGCCGGCATCGCGGCAGCCGCGTCGTCGCCGACAGCCAGGGCACCTGCAAGAACGCGCTGGTCTGCCCGTTCCATGGCTGGGTCTACAATCTCGACGGCACGCTGCGCGGCGCCGCCCGGCCGCGCTCCTTCCCCGAGCTCGACAAGACCGAATTCGGCCTGATGCCGCTCGACCTTGAGATATGGATGGGCTTCATCTTTGTCCGCTTTCGCAAGGGCGGCCCGCAGCCTTCGGTGGCCGAACTGTTGAAGCCGATCGAGGCCGAGATGGCACACTACAACGTGGCCGAGATGGTGCCGTCCTGGGGCATCTGGACACAGAAAACGCCGGTCAACTGGAAGTCGGTGCGCGACGTCGACAATGAAGGCTACCACGTCGCCATGGCGCATCCGGCGCTGCAGGATCTCTACGGCTCGACCTATTTCGACGAGCCGTTCATCAACGGCGTGTCGCGCTCGTTTGCCACCTACAATCCGCATGCCGGCCGGCGCTGGAGCGTGCGCGAATACATCAAGCTCACGCCCGATGCCTCACACCTGCCGGAGCATCTGCGCAGGGCCTGGATCTATTACGGCATCTTCCCCAACAACGCGCTGTCGATCATGCCGGAATCGGTGCAGTTCTATCAGGAGTTCCCGCTGTCGACCGGCGAGACGCTGCTGCGCGGCGCCATCTACCGCTACCCCGACGAGACCCGGGAACAGGCGGCCGCCCGCTATCTCGCCTACCGCATCGACCGCGATACCATGAACGAGGACGTGCAGCTTTCCGTCTGGTCAAACGAGTCCATGATCTCGGAGGCCTTCGAGGGTTTTTATCTCTCCGACCTCGAATACGGTGTGCGCACCCACCACGACCATCTGCGCAAGCAGATCCCGGTGCTGGGCCTGGAGACGGCGCCGGAGGAGAAGGACATGTGGAACCTCAATGAGGCTATGCGCTCGCAGGTGTAGGGGCGGAACTGCCAGTCACCCCTGCCACACGCCCTCTTTGCGCAGATCGTCCATGGTCCGCGAAATGCCTTCGCGCAGGATCGCCACCATGTCGTCGATCTGCTCTCGCGTGATGATCAGCGGCGGCGACATCACGCACATGTTGATCAGCGGCCGGACCAGGAGGCCGAGTTCGTGGCAATGCGCGTCGATGCGCTTGCCGACATCCTTGTCGAGCTGCAGCGGATCCTTGCTTTCGCGGTCGGCTACGCACTCGACGCAGCCCATCAGGCCCATGCCGCGGACTTCGCCAACCAGCGGCAGTTCCTCCAGCGTCTTCAACTGCGCCTGGAAATAGGGCGCGACATCGCGCGTGTGGGCCAGCACGCTGTCTTCCAGGATATCGAGGTTCTTCAGCGCCACCGCGCAGCCGATGGGATGACTGGTATAGGTCAGGCCATGGCCGAACATCGCATCGGGATGGTTGGAACGGCGCATTTCCTGAAGCAGCCGCTCCGAGATGATGACGCCGCCAAGCGGGAAATAGCCTGATGTAACGCCCTTGGCGAAGGTGATCATGTCGGGGTCGATGCCGAAGCCATCGCCGGAGGCAAAGACATGGCCGAGCCGCCCGAAGCCGGTCACCACCTCATCGGAGATATAGAGGATATCGTTGTCCCTGCAGATTTCGCGAATGCGCTTGAGATAGCCATCCGGCGGCACGACGACGCCGCCGGATGCCTGCACCGGTTCGCCGACGAAAGCACCGATCTTCTCTGCGCCGACGCGGGCGACCGCATCGCGAAACTGATCGACCAGGAAATCGCAGAAGGCGGCGATGTCAATGCCTTTCGGCCGCCGGAACGGGTCTGGCGAGGACAGTTTGACGACCAGATCGTCGGCGCCGTCCATCCAGTCGCGGTCGCGCGGCCGCCCGTTGAGCGAGGCCGACAGATAGGTCGAGCCGTGATAGGCGCCGCCGCGGCTGAGGATCAGCTTCTTTTCCGGCCGCCCGCGCACATTGTTGTAGAACTGCATGAAGCGCAGCGCCGTCTCGACAGCCGACGATCCGCCGGTGGTGAAGAAGGTATGGCTGAGACCGCCCGGCGCATGATCGGCGAGGCGCTTGGCGAGCTCGGCCGACGGCGCATTCATCGTATACCAGGGCGTGTTGTAGGACAGCATCATCGCCTGGTCGTACATCACCCTGGCCAGCTCCTCGCGGCGGTGGCCGACATTGATGCACCACATGCCGGCCGGCCCGTCGATCAGTCGCTTGCCTGTTACATCGGTGATGTAGATGCCATCGCCCTCGCCAATCAGCGCACGCGCTTCATTGCCGACCGAGCCGGCATAAGGCCAGGGCTGGATGAGATGGCGCTTGGCCAGCTCGACCGCATCGCCACCGTCAGCCATTTCCATCGCTCTTAGGTCTCTTGCAGCCGCCATCATTGCCTCGCATCGTCTGAGCGTAATTTCACCGGACAGAAAGCGAAGCGCCAAGGGCAGGAAAGCCGGCTTTCTTCACTTCATTTTGAATGTCCGTTCAATCAATATTACAGAAATAGCGCTTGATTTCAACGCACGGATGCGCTCATGATGAAAGAAAGCCGGCAAGCTTGGAGCGCAACCAGCAAAGCGCGCTCCGCAAAAATTGGGAACAGGCAGCCGGCCCGGTCGATGGGAGCATCATGGCGGAACAGTTCGAGCCAGCAACCGAGATCACGCCCGGGTCGCTGCAATGACGGTAGCTGCCGAAGGGGTGCCCACGCGGCGCATGACGCGAGCAAGGCGAAACACCCTTCTGCAGTCCGAGTCCGTCCAGGGCCTTGCCCTGATCAGCCCGACCTTGGTCTACGCTTTGATCCTGCTGCTCGTGCCGATCCTGGTGGTCTTCGCCCACTCCTTCTGGACGCAGAACTACCTCACCATCGACCATACATTCACGCTGGAGAATTATCGCATCGCGCTGACCGAGCCGATCTACCGCGATCTGCTCTGGCGCTCGCTCTACATTTCGCTGACGGTGAGCTTTTTCACCGTCATCCTCGCCTATCCGATCGCCTATTTCATTTCGTTCCATGGCGGCCGCCACAAGAGCCTGTGGCTGTTCCTGATCACCATCCCGTTCTGGACCAGCTATCTCCTGCGCGTGATGTCATGGAAAGTCATCCTCGGCTATAATGGCGTGCTGAATTCCGGCCTGATGGGCCTCGGCATCATCGACGAACCATCGACCGCGCTACTCTACAATTCCAGCGCCGTCATCATCACGCTCACACACGCCTGGGCGGCCTTCGCCATCCTGCCGATCTTCGTTTCGCTCGAGAAGGTCGACCGCACCTTGGTCGAGGCTGCCACCGATCTTGGCGACGGCCCGCTGCGCTCCTTCCTGCGCGTGACGCTGCCGCTGTCGGCGCCGGGCGTCATCTCGGCCGCTCTCATCGTCATGATCCCCACCGTCGGCGACTACGTCACCCCAAGGCTGGTCGGCGGCAAGGATGGCGTGATGATCGCCAATGCCATCGAGTCGCAGTTCCATAAGGCCTCCAACTGGCCACTCGGCGCGGCACTGTCCGTGACCACCATGCTGGTCGTGACGCTGATGGCGGGCGCCACCGTGCTCATCATCCGCGCGCTGCAGAGGCTGGCGCGATGACAGCGAGGCGGCGCCTTTTCCCCGGCGGCTGGCTGTCCGCCTACGCCCTCCTCTACGTCGTCTTTCTCTATCTGCCGGTGATCTTCCTGCCGATCTTCTCGATCAACACCGCGCCGACGCCAAAATTTCCTCTCACCGGCTATACGCTGAAATGGTACCAAGACCTGCCGAAGACGCCGGCGCTGCTTGACGCCGCCTGGAACAGCCTGATCGTCGGTATCTCGGCATCGGTGCTGGCGACGCTGCTCGGCATCCTCGCCGCCCGCTCGATCACCCGCTACCGCTATCCCGGCCGCCGCACAATCAATGGCCTGATCATGGCGCCGCTGGTGCTGCCGGAAATCATCCTCGCCATCTCCATGCTGCTGGTCATGCTGCAACTGGGCTTGAGCCTTTCGCTGTTCACCGTCGTACTCGGCCATGTCCTGATCTGCATTCCCTATTCGATGACGGTGCTGACCGCCGGTTTCGAGGGCTTCGACCGCAGCCTCGAAGAAGCCTCCGCCGATCTCGGCGAGAGTGCCTTCGGCACCTTCCGGCGGGTGACGCTGCCGATGGTGGCGCCGGCGATCATTTCCAGCCTCCTGGTCTGCTTCACCATCTCGCTCGACGAGTTCGTCATCGCTTTCTTCCTGACCGGCACCGAGACGACGCTGCCGATCTATATCTGGGGCCAGTTGCGCTTTGCCGCCAAGCTGCCGGGTGTGTTGGCGCTGGGCACGCTGCTGCTGGTTGCCTCTTTCGTTTTGATGACCGTTGCCGAGATCCTGCGCCGCCATGCGGCCAGACGCACCCAGAGCGAGGGAGGCCTCTATGCCTGAGCAGTCCCGGGCCGAACGGCCTCAGGATGAACCATCCAAGCAAGATAAGTCCGAGCGGGCCCAATCTGATCGACCCCAAACCGACCGAGCAATGATCGAAATCCGCAGCGTTACCCGCAGCTATGGGGCGTTCAAGGCGCTCGACGACGCCTCGCTGACCATCAAGGAGGGCGAATTCTTTTCGCTGCTCGGCCCTTCCGGCTGCGGCAAGACTACGCTGCTGCGCATGATTGCCGGTTTCGACAACCCGACCAGCGGCTCGATCTCGGTCGGCGGCCAGTCGATGGAAGGCATCCCCGCCAACCGCCGGCCGACCAACATGGTATTCCAGAGTTATGCCATCTTCCCGCATCTCAATGTCGAGCAGAATGTCGCCTATGGGCTGAAACGGCTCAGGCTGGGAGGAACGGAAGAAAAGCGCCGCGTCGAGGAAGGGCTGGCGCAGGTGTCGCTCACCGGCCTCGGCAAACGCCTCGCCACCGAGCTTTCCGGCGGCCAGCGCCAGCGCGTGGCGCTCGCCCGCGCCTTGGTGATGCGGCCCAAGGTGCTGCTGCTCGACGAGCCGCTGTCGGCTCTCGACAAGAAATTGCGCGAGCAGATGCAGGTCGAACTGCGCCGCCTGCAGCAGGCGGTCGGCATCACCTTCGTGCTGGTCACCCATGACCAGTATGAGGCGCTCGCTATGTCCGACCGCATCGCCGTAATGTTCGGCGGCAAGATCGCCCAGGTCGCCTCGCCCAAGGAAATCTACCAGCGGCCGGTCAACCGCCAGGTCGCCGATTTCCTCGGCGGCATGAATTTCGTAAAAGCGCAGATCATAGAGGAGAATGCCGCCTCGCTGGTCGTCGACACGCTGGGCTTCGGCCGCGTCAGGACCGACAAGCCGAAGGCCTTCATGCGCAATGGCGGCGGCGCCACTCTGGGCATCAGGCCGGAGCGATTGCGCGTGCTGTGGGACAATGCGACGGCGAAATTCGAAGTGGCCGGCAAGGTGGTCGAACGCCACTATTTTGGCGAGATCACCCACCTGATCGTCGAGATACCCGGATTGGAAAAGCCACTGTCGGTCACCGAGACCAACGACTTCGGCGCCGACGATATCCCCGTCGGCACGTCGGTCCGCCTCGGCTACGATCCCGAGGCCCTGGTGGCGATGGCGGACTGAGCATGATCCCGAAAAGTGGGAACCGATTTTCGGAATAAGATCATGCTCCACTAAGAATTTTAAGTTCCGTCGCGATCTGTTTGGCTGCGATCCGCCCCATCACGATGGCGCCTTCGACATAGCCCGGGAATGACGGCGACAGTTCCGACGATGCTAAATGAACCGGGGCAGCGCCGGCACGGATCGTGCGCTCGGCATCCCGTGCCGTCACATCGACAATTAGGTCGCTGTAGGCGCCGCCGCTCCAGCGGTCATCGATCCAGTCGCGCTGGCTGAAATCGATAATGCCGGCCGCCTCCGGGCCAAGGGCATCAACGAGCCTTGCCGTGACCTCCGCACGCAGCGCCGCGTCCGCGAGCGGACGCCAACGCAACGCCAGTGGTCCGCCGACGAAGACGACCAGCGCGGCATGTTGCGCATCCTTGCTGGCGTCACAGGCGAACAGGCCCGGCAGGTCGCGCCACATCACCATGCCGCACAGGTCGCGCTCGCGCCAGAACGGCGTGGGATAGCGCACCAGGATCTTGATCACCGCACCGCTTTCCCAGACGCCGAGCGCCTTTGCGAGAGCCGGCGGCAGAGCGGGCGCGAAATCCAGCTTCGCGGCCGTCGCCGGCGGCAGCGCGACCAGCACTTTTCGCGCTTCGATGGCGCTGCTTGCCGAGACGGCACGAACCCCTTGCGGCCCGTGCTCGATGCGCGTAACCGGCTCGTTCAGCCAAACCCTGTCGCCGAGATCTCCCGCCATGTCCTCGGCCAGCGACTGCATGGTTTCGAGCAGCGAATATTGCAGCTCGGGCACCTCGTTGGTGATGCGGCGGTCATTGTCGATGAGGTACCACAGCGGCACCTTGTCCATCGCCAGGCACCACAGGCCTTCGATCATCGAGCGGAAAGCCGTCTTGGCGTCAGTGGGATCAGGCTGGCGTTCGAGCCAGGCGGCAGCGCTCATGCCGGCGATCGAGGGATCGTCCGGCTCGATCGCATTCATCCGCTCGCGGATTGCCATCGCGCCATGATAGGTCCGTTCGGCCTCTTCGACCGACAGCGACGGATGGGTGATGAAATCGCCATTCACATAGGTTTCGACGAAGGCCTTGCCACGGGACGCGGCCAGCGCCGTCACCTCCGGCATGTCTTCGCAGAAAAACTGGCCGCCGCTGTCGATGCGCTCGCCAAGCCCGTTGCGAATAGCCTCGACCCTGCCGCCGACGCGGTCGCGTGCTTCGAGCAGCACGACATCGATGCCGGCCTTTCTCAGCTCAAGCGCAGCCGACAGGCCGGTGAAACCGGCGCCGACGATGACGACATCGGTTCTTTCAGTCCTGTCGCTCAATAGCCGGCCTTGATCTTCTCGAATTCCGTGACCATGCGCTGCTTGAGCTCAGGCGGCACCGGCTGCTGGAACAGCGTCTTGTCCAAGAACTTGTCGAGATTGTCGAAGCCACGGTCGCTCAGCACCTGATGGTCGATCGCGGCCATCCCGGCGCTGTTGCCGTGGCCGTAGCCGAAGGTCTTGACCAAGTAATCGGACACGGCATGCGCGTTGACCGCACTGAGGAAATCATAGGCCTGATCGAGCTTGCCCGGCGCATCCTTCATCAGCACATAGCCGCACACCCAGGTGGATATGCCTTCCCTGGTGTCGCGGTTCATGGCGATCGGCATGCCTTGGCCCTTGAGCGTCACGAAGGTCTCATTCCAGCCCCAGACGAGGTCGACCTCATTGCCGGTAAAGGCCTGGTTGAGGTCGGTGTCGTCGGTCCAGTAAAAGCGGATGTTCTTGTGGACGTCACGCAGGAAGGCGGACGCCTCCTGGAACTGCGCGTCGGTCATCTTGGTCCAGTCCTTGAGGCCGATGACCAGGCTGGCCAGCGCATAGGCGTCATCGACATTGTCGCCGATGGTGACGCGGCCCTTGAATTTGGGATCGGCGAAAATCTTCAGCGACTGCGCTTCCTCCGCCGTGACCTTGTCGGTGCGGTAGAGCAGCGAAGTGTTGCCCCAGTCGAACGGCATGAACCAGGCCTTGCCGTCGGCGGTGACGGCGAGATCCTTCATCGCCATGATGCCGGGATTGAGATCCTTCCAGCCGGCGATCCGCGAGGTGTCGAGCGGTTGCAGAATGCCGGCCCCGCGCNCCTTGAAGCCGGCGCGCATCTTCTGGAACGCTTCCTCCTCGTCGCCGAAGAAAGCAAAGGTCGGCTCGGCGCCGTATTTGGCGGTGTAGTCGGGGTGCAGCAACGGATCTTCATAGCCTGACCAGTCGAACACGACGAGGTCGCCGCCGCCTTCGGCATAAGCAAGCACGGCGCCGGCGCCGACTGTAAGAGCAGCGGCAAGGGCGAGGCGGCGAAGCATGGAATTCATGGCGCGAAACTCCTCATCGCGAAAAGCGGCCGGGCGACGTTACGGAATTTCAGCGGCCTTGGCGAGACCGTCTGCCCGGCGCACTGACAGGCAGACGGAGGAGGCCGGACAGAGCTTTAGTAGCCTGCCTTGATCTTCTCGAATTCGGCGATCATCTTGAGCTTGAGCGACGAGGGCACGGGCGATTGGAACAGGGTCTTGTCGACGAATTTCTGCACGTCGTCATAGCCCTTTTCTTTCAGGATCGCCGGGTCGACGCCGGCCATGCCCTTGGCGTTGGCCTGGCCATAACCCCAGTCCTTGACCAGCACCTTGGCGGTCTCGGGATCGTTGATCGCGTTGAGGTAGTCATAGGCCTTGTCGACATTGCCGGGTGCGTCCTTGAACAGCACGTAGCCGCAGACCCAGGTCGAGATGCCTTCGTCCGTATCCTTCTTGGACTTGATCGGCACACCGGCAGCGACGGATTGTACCGTGGCATCGTTCCATGCCCAGGCGAGATCGACCTCGCCGCCGCTCAGCAACTGCACGACGTCGGTGGTATCGGTCCAGTAGGAGCGGACATTCTTGTGCACTTGGCGCAGGAAATCGGACGCCTGCTTGAACTGGTCGTCCGTCATCTTGGTCCAGTCCTTGAGCCCGATGGCAAGGCTGGCCAGCGCATAGGCGTCGTCGACATTGTCGCCGATTGAGACCCGCCCCTTGAACTTGGGATCGGAGAAGGCCTTCAGCGACTGCACATCCTTCGCGTCGATCTTGTCGGAGTTGTAGGTGAGCTGGGTGTTGCCCCAGTCCCACGGCATGAACCAGGCCTTGCCGTCCGAAGTGGTGGCCAGATCCTTCATCGCCATGATGCCGGGATTGAGATCCTTCCAGCCGGTGATCTTCGAGGTGTCGAGCGGCTGCAGCAGCCCCGCCTCACGCCACTTTGTCACGCTCTGCGAGCAGGGATGGCCAAGATCGGCCTTGAAACCGGAGCGCACTTTCTCGAAGGCTTCGTCCTCGTCGCCGAAGAAGGCGAAGGTCGGCGAGTCGCCGTTCTTCTCGACATATCTGGGGTGGAAGCTCAGGTCCTCATAGCCCGACCAGTCGAACACGATCAGGTCCTTGTCGGCGGCGACCGCAATCGCCGCGGCCGAACCAGCCAGCGTCGCCGTCAGCGCCAATGTCAGTGTCAGGCGTCGGGTTATTCTTTTCATGCTGTTCCATCCTCTTTGTTTTTGATTGTTCGCTCCGGCTTGGATCCGCCGGTTGTTGTCAACGTCCGCTGTCCGGCGGGTAGTGCTTCGGAAAGGCGGCCGACAGGAATTCGTTTGCCGCCTGCAGCGCGCTCTCACGGGTGACGTCCTCGGTCCCCATCATCAGCCGCAGCCACAAGCCCTCCAGCATGGCGCTGAGCGCCAGGGCCATGACCTGCGGCTCATAGGCGTAACCACCGCCCTGCTTGAGCGTGGCACAGAGGTCGATGAAGATCTTCTGGTAGGCCGCGTCGCGCGCGCCGCACAGCGCCTGGTAGGTCGGCCGCGACTTGGCCTCGCCCCAGAACGCGCACCACGCCGCGAGCTTGCGCTTGTTGCAGATCGAACGGTCGAAATCGGCGGCGACCAGCGCCCGCAGCTGCCGGGCTGGATCCTCGCCGGCCTTGGTCAGCGCGACGCGCCAATGCGCCGCATATTCGTCGGCCATATAGGCAAGCGTGGCGACGAGCAGCTTCTCCTTGCTCTCGAAATGGAAGTTGACGATGCCGCGCGACAGGCCGGCGCCGTCAGCGACATCGGCCATCGTCGTTTCCGAATAACCGCGCTTGGCCAGCGAATCGATGGTCGCTTCGATCAGCTGCTGTTGCCTGACCTCCTTCGACGCCTTGCGGCCGCGTTTTTCCGGTTCGGTTTTTCCAGACGTGTCGGAGGATCGCTCTTCGCGCGCTGCAGCTTTCATCGGTGCCGTCATGCTCCACATTGCCGGCTATCCCACCACAGCCGGCTTCCACCCGCGAAGATGAGTGGGACGGTGCTCGCCACTGTCAAGCACCTTCTGCATGGCTTCCCAGGTCTTGATGTTCTTGTCGACATAGGCCGCTCCGACCGCGACTGCCGCCGTCTCGTAGAGCGGGCCTTTCAGCCTTTCCAGCTCGCCGCGCGCGACCTTGCGATACCAAGAATTGCGGTCTCTGACGGCGACATCGGCAAAGCCGGCGCTGCGCATCGCTTGCGCATAGCGTGCCGGCGAGGCCATGGCGAAGGACAGGCCTTCGGCTGCGACATAGGCCTTCATCTCAGATGACGGCTCGCCGTCATGGCCGATCAGCCAGTCGGAGGCGGCAAAGACGCCGTCCGGCTTCAGCACACGGAAGATTTCGGCAAACAGCGCGTCCTTGTCGGACACGTGCACCAGCGCATCCTTGGAGAAGACGACATCGAACGAAGCGTCGGCAAAAGGCAGCGGCCCCGGCGGCGCCTGGACGAAGCTGGCGCGGTCTGAAAGCCCTCGTGCAGCGGCATGCTTTCTGGCCGCCTCGATCACCGGCCGCTCGATGTCGAAGCCGGTGGCATGAGCAGCACCGTGGCGCTCCACCAGATGCAGCGCGATGCCGCCGGAGCCGCAGCCGATGTCGAGGATCGTCTTGCCCCTGAGCGACAGCCCTTCGACCACCCGGTCGACCTCGTCTGGTCCGCCCGGCGACAGATAGCCCTCGCCCCACAGCGCCTCGAGGAAGCGGATCGCGGCGTCGTCATATTCCGGCTCGCCATCTGCCGTTTCGATCATCAGACCTTAAGTCCCGTCAGCCGAATTGCGCAGGTTCGAATGCCGGCAAAGCGTAGCGTATTAACAGGAAAACGCAATATCGTTTGTTGAACATTCATTCAGAATGGCTGGACAGAATAGCCGCTGCCGTGCCAAATTCCGCGCATTCGGCGACAAATCACGCGAAAATGAAGGGTCGAGCACCATGAAGGCTGGGCGCGAATGAAAGCTTGGGATGCGATCGTCATCGGCGGCGGACACAACGGCCTGGTCAACGCCTGCTATTTGCAACGCGCCGGGCTCGACGTGCTGGTGGTGGAAAAGAACGACTGGGTCGGCGGCGCCGCCACCAGCCGCGAGCTGACGCCGGGCTTCCTCTACTCCAACTGCTCCTATGTCTGCTCGCTGTTTCGCCCCGAGATCATGCGCGACCTCGAACTGCCGCGTTTCGGCTTGCAGGTTATTTCCTATGAAGGCGGCGCCGTGTTCACCCGCGACGGCGACTACCTCGCCAACTACCGTGACCACGATGCGCACCGGCGCGAATTCGCCCGCTTCTCCAGGCGCGACGCGGAGGCCTATGACCGCTATTCGCGCGACGTGACGCGGCAGTGCCGTTTCATCCAGCCGCTGCTGATGCGCACCGCACCGGACCCGGCCAGTCTCAAGCCGCGCGACCTCGGAGAGCTTCTCTATCTCGGCAAGAAATTCGTCGGCCTGTCATCAGAAGAAATGGCGCTGACGCTGCGCTTCTGGACCATGTCGATCTCGGAATTCCTCGACGAATATTTTGAGACCGATGTCATCAAGGCGAACTTCGCTTTGTCCGGCATTATCGGTACCGCGCTCGGGCCGATGTCGCCCGGCACAGCCTACGTGCTGCTGCACCATTATATGGGTGAGGTCGACGGCTCGGTCGGCGCCTGGGGCTATGCGCGCGGCGGCATGGGCGCCGTCACCAAGGCGCTCGCCGCTTCATTCAAGGCGTCCGGCGGCGCTATCCGCACCGGCGCCGAGGTCGACCATGTGCTGGTGAGCCGAGGCAAGGCCAAGGGCGTGGTGCTGGCCGGCGGCGAGGAGGTCTACGGCAAGCTCGTCGTCTCCAACGCCGACGTCAAACGCACATTCCTGAAACTGGTCGAGGAGAAGGAACTGCCCGACATTTTCCTGCGGCGGGTCAGGAACTTCAAGATCCGCGGCTCCTCCGGCAAGGTCAACATCGCGCTGGATTCTCTGCCGGAATTCCCGGCACTGCCGAAGGATTCACCCGTTTATCGCGGCGACATGCATTTCACCGATTCCATGGAGCGCATGGAGCGCGCCTATGACGACTGGAAGGCCGGTCGCTGGTCGGCCGACCCATTCCTCGACATGGTCATCCCAACGACGCTCGACCCGACCATGGCGCCGCCGGGCAAGCATTTCATGAGCTGCTTCGTGCAGTACGCACCGCCCAAGGTGAAGGGCCAGGACTGGACCGATGCCGACCGCGACGGTTTCGCCGAAAGCGTAGTTGCGCAGATCGCCGAATACTCGCCAGGCTTCCGCGACCGCATCGTCCATATGGAGGTGCGCACGCCGCGCGAGATCGAAGCCGAGGTCGGCCTCACCGAAGGCAACATTTTCCAGGGCGAGCTGACCTTCGACCAGCTGCTGTTCAACCGCCCGGTGCCGGGCTACGCACAATACCGCTCGCCGGTCGGCGGGCTCTATATGTGCGGCTCCTCGACACATCCCGGCGGCGGCGTCATGGGCGCACCCGGCCGCAATGCGGCAGCCGAGATCCTGCGCGACCTCGCCAAATCGACCTCCCATATGAGCCCGGCCCATGACGTCATTTGATGCCATCATCATAGGCGGCGGCCATAACGGCCTTGTCGCTGCCGCCACTCTGGCGAAAGCCGGCCGCAAGGTTCTGGTGCTGGAAGCGGCCGGCGATGTCGGCGGCGCGGCGCGCACCGAAGAGTTTGCGCCAGGTTTTCGGGTCTCCTCGATCGCGCATGTGCTGAACCGCCTGCACCCCGACGTGGTGAAGATATTGGAGCTGGAGAAACACGGGCTGCAGGTCACCCGCGCAGACTTCATTCCGTCGGTCGCCTTGGCGAGGGACGGCCCGCCGCTTGTCCTGCATGGCGCCTATGGCGAAGTGCTGACCGGCTCCACTCCGTCCGAGCAGTCCGCCTGGAAGGAATTGCGCGCGCAACTCATGCGCTATGCCGGCATCCTGAAACCGTTCCTGTCGCGGCGCCCGCCCGATCTCGGTGGCATGTCCCTGCTTGAAACCGCAGCGCTCGGCCAGACGGCCGTGGCGCTGAAAAAGCTCGGCAAGGAAGACATGCGCGACTTCCTGCGCGTTCTCCTGTTGAACGTCGCCGACCTGCTCGACGAACAGCTTGCCGATCTCAGGCTGAAGGGCCTGCTTGCCTTCGACGCCACGCTTGGCAGCCACCTCGGCCCGCGTTCGCCGACCTCGCTGCTTGGCCTCTATTACCGGCTGGCCGGCGAGACTGACGGTGCGGCCGGGGCACAGATGCTGCCGAAAGGTGGTATGGGTGCGGTCGTTGCCGCCATTCGCGCGGCGGCGGAGAAAGCCGGCGTCACCATCCGCACGGCAGCGCCCGTGGCCAGAATAGTCGTCGAGAAAGGCCGCGCCCTCGGCGTGACCCTCGACGGCGGCGAGGTGCTGCACGCCAGAACGATCGTCTCCGCCGTCAACCCGGCGACGACCATGCTCGATCTCGTCGGTCCGCGCGAGATCGACACGGGTTTCGTGCGCAAGGTAAAAAATATCCGCATGAAGGGCGACGCTGCCAAGCTCCATCTGGCGCTCGATCGGCCACCGCAATTTTCCGGCGTCGACGCCGATAATCACAAGGGCCGTCTGGTCATCGCGCCCTCGGCCGACCATGTCGAGCGCGCCTTCAACCCGTCAAAATATGGCGAGTTCTCAGCCGAACCGGTGATGGAGATCACACTGCCCTCGCTCTCCGACCCCTCGCTCGCGCCAAGCGGCGCCTGCGTGCTGTCGGCGACCGTGCAATACGCGCCTTACGCGCTGAAAGAGGGTTGGGATGCCGGCAAGCCGAAATTCCTCAAGGCTGTTATGGCGCAGCTCGAAGCGTACGCCCCCGGTATCGGCAAGTCCGTGCTGCATGCCGAGCTTTTGACGCCAGCCGGTATCGAAGCCAACTACCGGATGCCGGGCGGCCATTGGCACCACGGCGAATTGCAGGCCGACCAGATGCTGATGTCGCGGCCCGTCTCGGGCTGGTCGGGCTACGACACGCCGATCGAGGGGCTGTTCCTGGCCGGCGCCGGTTCGCATCCAGGCGGCGGCGTTTCGGGTGCTCCCGGTTTTAATGCGGCGCGGCGCATCATAGCGATGAAGGGATGATCGGATGTTTCAGCCAGTCAACGCCGCACTCTACGGCGAAGGAATGCCGTCATGACGAGTCCGGTCAACAACGCCGCCCGCACCACAGCGCAGGGCCATTTCCGCACCTTGCGTCTCGGCACGCCGTTCCAGCCGCGCATCGATGCGGTGGCCAAAACTCAGGACTGGTACAATTGGGCCGGCTATCGCGCGCCGCATTCGCTGTGGGACGAGGAACTCGAATATTTCGCCATCCGCAGCCAGGCGGCTTTGTTCGACATCTCGCCGATGACCAAATACCGCATCGAGGGGCCGGATGCCGAAGCCTTCCTCGATCGCGTCACGCTGCGCGATGTCACCAAGCTGAAACCCGGCCGCGTCCACTACACCGCATGGTGCGACGACGAAGGTTTTGTCCTCGATGACGGCACGCTGTTCCGGCTGTCGCCGACCCGCTTCCGCCTGTGTTCGCAGGAGCGGCACCTGCCCTGGCTGCTCGACAGCGCCATCGGTTTCGAAGTGACCGTCGAGGAAGAGACCGAAAACGTCGCTGGTCTCGCTCTGCAAGGCCCAACCTCCTTCGCCGTGCTGCGCGAGGCGGGTTTCGCCGGCGTCGAGAAGTTGAAGATATTCGACCTCGCCGAGTTTCCGCACGACAGCGGCACCGTAACCATCTCGCGCACCGGCTTCACCGGCGATCTCGGCTACGAACTGTTCGTGCCGGCCGAAAAAGCGCTCAGCCTCTGGGACCGCCTGATGACGGCAGGCGAACTGCGCGGCATCCGCGCCATCGGCTACGCCGCCCTCAACCGCGCCCGGCTGGAAGCCGGCCTGATCGTCGCCAATGCCGACTTCACCACCGCAGACCATGCCATTCGCGCCGACCGTCTGCGCATGCCGGACGAGATCGGTCTCGGCTTTATGGTCGACCTGGGAAAAGGACATTTCAATGGCCGCCGCGCCATCCTCGAAGCCCGTGCCGAACGCAAGCTGCGCCACGTGCTGGTCGGGCTGGAGATCGAAGGCAACATCCCGGCCGAGCACGCCATCGTCTACCACAAGAAGCATCAGGAGGTCGGGCTGGTCAGCGCCGCCATCTGGTCGCCGATGGCCAAGCGCAATATCGCCATCGCCTCGCTGACGCGTCCCTATGGTGATACGATGGTGGAAGACCTCTGGGTCGAGATCTACGCCATGCGCGAGTTGCAGTACCAGAAGCTGATGAAGCGGGCCAAGGTGGTGGCCCGTCCTTTCATCAAGCTCGACCGCCGCACCGCCAATCCACCGGCGGATTTCTGACTGTGGCCGACCAACAAGATGATGCGGCGGAAGCCGCCGAACAATGGCAGCTGGTCAACACGCCGCTCGGCGAAAAATGGTCGGGTCGCACCCGCTATGCCGCCGCCATGTACTTCTACAAGCGCGGCGAAATGAGCGCCGAGACGCTCGAAGTCTACCGCATCTGCGCGCGGCTGGACTGGGAGAACCCGCTGCCGATGATCAGGGATCGCGGCGGCGGCCAGGATTGGCTGAAGCGCATGGGCGCTTAAGCCTCAGCCTATGGTTCTTTCGAGAACGCTCAGCCAGTTGCGATAGGCGATCTTCTCGATCAACGCGCGTCCGAAACCGCGCGCGGCCAGCGCATCTATCAGCTTCGGCAAGCCGGCAACGTCGCCGATGACGGCCGGAATCATCGCCCCGTCGAAATCGGAGCCGAGACCGACGCCGTCCTCGCCCAGCGCCTGCAGCAGCGAGTCGACATGGCGCACCATGATGTCGAGGCTGGTGTCCGAATTCATCCGTCCGTCTTCACGCAGGAAGCCGGTCGCGAAGTTGAGCCCGACCATGCCGCCGGTCTCGCGGATAGCGCCGAGCTGCCAGTCCGTCAGGTTGCGCGAATGGGTGCACAGCGCATGCACGTTGGAATGGGTGGCGACCAGCGGCGCATCGCTGAGTGCGGCGACATCGCGAAAGCCTTTTTCGTTGAGATGCGACAGGTCGATCATGATCTTGAGCTGATTGCAGGCCTTGACCAGCGCCTTGCCGGCATCGGTCAGCCCCGGTCCGGTATCGGGCGACGACGGAAAGCGGAACGGGACGCCATGGCCGAAGGCGTTGGGTCGGCTCCAGACAATGCCGAGCGAGCGCAGGCCGGCTTCGTAGAGCACGTCGAGCAAGGTAAGTTCGGGATCGATCGCCTCGACGCCTTCGATGTGAAACACCGCCGCGATCGAACCTTTCGCCATCGCCTCGCGAATGTCACCGGCACTGCGGCAGACGGTCAGCGCGCCCGCGCGCTCCAGCCGAAACAGGATCGAGGCCATGCCGATGGTGGAATTGAGCGCATCAGCGCGTGGCAGTTCTGGCGGCAATGGCTCATTGTCGCTCGGCGCCGGCGGCACCGCAGAGCGTTTGCTCTTCTCGACCGGCGGTGGAAAGATCGCGAACATGCCGCCGGCAAAGCCGCCCTTCTTCGCGCGCGGCAGGTCTATATGACCGCCCTGCGTCCCCTCGATGAACAGCTTTTCGACGTCGGTGTCTTTCGACTGGTACAGTCGCAGCAGCGTGTCGTTGTGGCCGTCGAAGACGGGGACGAGATCGGATTCGGTCATCAGGAAGCCATTCGGTCAGTTGGCAAGAGCGGACGAACCGCAGCGAACTGTGTACTTAGGCAAGAAGGCCGAACTGCGCAAATGCCAGAGAGGTGTTCGCTCTTGTGGCTGAGCGACTCCGACCACCTGCCGGTCCCCCGCTGCTTCGCAGCGTCCCGGCGTTCGCCGGCCTTTCATCATGCCACCGGCACGATGAATTCGCCTGCGGCGAACCGGCTGCTCACCCCACAAGGGGAGAAGGGAAAAAGGTCTATTGCTTCAGCACATCCGCCCATTCCGGATGGCGGCGGAACTGGGCGTTGGCGAAGGGGCAGAGCGGGATGATCTTCTTGCCCACGGCCCGCGCATCCTCGACGGCGCGGGTGACGAGCCGAAGGCCGGCGCCCTGGCCGCGAAACACGTCCGGCACTTCGGTGTGATCGATGATGATCTGGTGCTCGCCGACCTTGGTAAAGGTCATCTCCGCCTCGGCGCCGCCGGGTCCGCGCAGCACATAACGTCCCTTCGAGCCGCGGTCCTCGAGTTCGATCTCAGGCAATTCGTCAGGCATCGCTTGCTCCTTCAACCGGCACGGCAGCGAAAAGCCGCCTTGCCGCTTCGATCTCGTTTGGCCGAATTTCGTGGCCGCCATCGTGCCACTCCACTGTGACATCGGCGCCATCGGCACGCAAATAGGCTTCCAGCCGCGACGTCAGGTTGGGCGGGCAGATCGGATCGCGTTTGCCCGCGGTGACCAGGATGCGGCGTCCGGCAAGGCTGCCCTGCACCTGCGGTGCGAACGGGATCAGCGGGTGCATCAGCACCGCCGCATCGAACAGCTCGGGCGCGGCGAACATTACGGACGCCAGGATGTTGGCGCCGTTGGAATAGCCGAGACCCAAGACCGAAAATGGCCTTGCCGCTGCCACCTGCGCCTTGATGAAACCGGCCATCTTGGCGGTCGCCCGCGCGAGGTCGTCCATGTCGTAGACGCCCTCGCCGGTGCGGCGGAAGAAACGCGCCGCACCATGCTCGGAAACATCGCCGCGCGGCGATACGATCGTCGCCTGTGGCGCGAGGTCGCGCCCGAGCGACAGCAGCTGGCTCTCGTCCGCGCCGGTGCCGTGAAAGACGAAGAGCAGCGGGCCGCCGGGCGAACCCGGCAGCGCCTTATGGATGTAAGCTTCCTTGCTCATCGTCTCAGCCTTCCAGCTTCTGCAGATGCTCTTCAAGATAGGGCCGCAGATGCTGGTGCTGCGTCGGCAGTTTCAGGGCTTCGCCGAGATGGGCGGTGTCCTCGTCGCGGTCGAAGCCCGGCTCATTGGTGGCGACTTCGAACAGCACGCCGCCCGGCGTTCGGAAGTAGATCGCCCAGAAATAGTCGCGGTCGATCACCGGCGTTACGCCATAACCCGTATCGATCAGCGCCTTGCGCACTTCGAGTTGCTGGGCGCGATTCTCCACCGCGAAGGCGACATGGTGGACCGAGCCGGCGCCGAGATTGGCAAAGCCCGCGGTAGGCAGCGATTCGATATCGACGACATCAGCGCCGTTGCCGTTCTTGATGGCGAGCCGGCTGACACTGCCGGACTTGTTCACTTGCTCATAGCCCATGAACTTCAACAGCTCTTCCGTGGCGCCACCATCCTTCAATCTGAGCGAGACCGAGTGGAAGCCGCGTATCGCCTCATCAGCGGGAATGCCGCCTTTCAACCATGGCGCGCGGCTGTCCGCCTTGTCTTCGACCAGCGCGAAACCGTCGCCGTCGGGACCGGCGAAGGCCAGCCGCTTCTCGCCGAACGTCTCTTCGCGGGAGACACCCGCAACGCCTTCATCGGCGAAGCGCTTTTCCCAATAGCCGAGCGTGCCGGCCGGCACCGAATAGGCCGTGGTACCGACCTCGCCGACGCCGTGGCGGCCCCTGGCAATGTCCGGGAACGGAAAATAGGTCATCACCGAGCCGGGCGTACCGTGCTCGTCACCATAATAGAGGTGATAGACATCTGGCGCGTCGAAGTTGACGGTCTTCTTGACCCGGCGCAGGCCGAGCTTGTGCGTGAAGAAATCATTGTTCTGGCGCGCATCGCCGGCCATTGACGTCACGTGATGCAGGCCCTTGATCTGGTCGAGCATTGTCTTGCTCCTTCCCTTCGGTTTGCGGCTCTTGCCGCTGTCCACGCCTATATGAGTGGCCGCCCGGCAATGGCAAAGGCGGCAAACTCAGAATGGACTGTATCCCAATAGTGAACAGCAGGAAATTTTCGTTCACCATTTAAGCAAGACTGACAGGCTTGCGCTGCCGCCAAATTCCGGTTCATTGAACGTCTTCCCGACGTAACAGGATAGAGCATTGGCCGCGAAAAGCAGACGCCCGAACATCCTATTTATCTCCTGCGACCAATGGCGGGGCGATTGCCTGTCGGCTGCCGGCCATGCCGTGGTGAAGACGCCGAATGCCGATGCGCTCGCCGCCGAAGGCGTCCTTTTCATGCGGCATTACGGCGGCGCGGCGCCCTGCTCGCCGGCCCGCGCGTGCCTCTACACCGGCCTCTACCAGATGAACAATCGCGTCTGCCGCAACGGCACGCCGCTCGACGCCCGCCACGGCAACATGGCGCTTTCGGCCCGCGCCCTCGGCTATGATCCGACTTTGTTCGGCTACACCGACGTCTCGCCCGATCCGCGCACGATGGCGCCGGGCGATCCCCGGCTGAAAAGCTATGAGGGCGTGCTGCCCGGCTTCAGCGTTCGCCAGTTCCTGCCTGAGCATCAGAAACCATGGCTGTCATGGCTGAAGGCACGTGGCGTCGGCACCAGCGCGGGCTCTCCCGGCATTCACCGCCCCGTAGGCGGGGAAGCGGGCGACGCCGTGACCAGCGCGCCGCCTGTCTATTCCAGGGACGAGACGCCGACCGCTTTTCTTGCCGGCGAATTCATTCGCTGGCTGGACGAACAGGATTCGCCATGGTTCGCGCATGTCTCCTTCATCAGCCCGCATCCGCCCTTTGTCGTACCGCGGCCCTACAACACGCTGTATGATCCGGCGGACGGACCGCCCTTCCGCCATGTCGAGACTTGGCAGGCCGAGGCGCAAAGGCATCCCTATCTGGCTTACGACCTTGGTCGCCAGAAGCGGAGAAGCTTCCGCCCCGGCACCGACGGCCACGTGCGCGACTGGGGCGACGACAACATCCGGGCCATCCGCGCGATCTATTACGGCATGATCTCGGAGGTCGACGCGCAGCTTGGCCGCATCTGGCAAGCGATCAAGACGGCGAATGCATGGGATGACACCATCATCGTGCTGACTTCGGACCACGCCGAGATGATGGGCGACCATTTCATGCTGGGCAAAGGCGGCTTCTTCGACGGCAGCTATCACATCCCATTGATCGTGCGCGACCCGCGTCACGGCAATGCAGCCGGCTCGACCGTCAACCACTTCACCGAGGCCGTCGACATCTTCCCGACCTTGCTCGATCTGCTGGACGCCGACGCCCAGCTGCATCTCGACGGCCGCTCGCTAAAACCGTTCCTGCAAGATGAACCGCCTAAGGATTGGCGCGACGCGGCGCATTGGGAGTTCGACTTCCGCTCGATTGCCAGCGGTGAGGCCGAACGGCATTTCGGCATCGGCTCGCGCCAGTGCAACCTCGCCGTCATCCGTACGGAAAAATTCAAATACGTGCATTTCGGCGGCGGCCTGCCGCCGCTGCTCTTCGACATGGAGAAGGATCCGGGCGAACTGGCCAACGTTGCCGCCGACCCGGCCTATCTCAGCGTGCGGCTTGAATTTGCCGAGCGGCTGCTTGCCTGGCGCGCCGAGCATCTCGACCAGTCGCTGGCGCTTGCAGAGCTGACGGGCCAGGGGGTGGTGGGGTATGTGGGCAGGCAGTAGGCAGCAGGCAGCAGGCAGCAGGCAGCAGGCAGCAGAATGTTTCCGGCGGCCTGATGCCTAGTCGCTTGGTTTTTCGCCTACTGCCTAATCCCTACTGCCTATTCCCTTACTGTACCATCATCCGCTGCTGGTCGCGCTTCTCAGCATAGCTGCCCTTGTCATAGGCGGCCTGCGCCTGCAGCTGCTCCTTGGTGAAGTTGGTGTAGAGATATTTGTTGCCGTCCTTGTCGGTCATGAATTTGAGCTTGTCCATGCCGACCGCGACCTCCTTGGCGCCGATGCCTAGAAAGCCGCCGACATCGATGATGACGGCATCCGGCTTGCTGTCGGGCGTGAGCACGACGTCGCCGATCTCGCCGACCTTGGCGTCGTTGGCGCCATAGACGGTGGTGCCCTTCAGGTCGTCGCCTCTGATGTTACCGACCGGCATTTCGGTCAATGTGGACTTGTCGATCGCTGCCGTTTGCGTCGGATCGGTAGCCTTTGTCCCGGCCGCAGCTTCCGCGGTCTTGTCCGCTGGCTGAGCATTGTCAGCCGGTGCAACGGCCGTCGGGGCAGCCGGAGCAGTCGGCTGCGTCGCGTCGGAGGTTGTCGTCACGGGCGCCGGATCATAGGGCTTCCGGTCGAAATCAGGCTGCGCCTGCAGTTCCTCCTTGGTCGTCTGCGCCACCAGCCAGCGATCGCCGTTCTTTTCGGCCCACCGCGCCTTGGCGAAATCATAGGTGACGTTCTTTTCACCCATGCCGAGGAAGCCGCCGACGCCGATCACCAGCGACTGCGCCTTGCCATCCTTGGTCAGCACGATGTCGTTGACGTCGCCGATATTCTGGGCATCGTCGCCAGTGCCATTGTAGACATTCTCGCCGATGATGTTGGTTGCGAGATTGCCGTCAGCGCGTTTCACCGCCGGTTCTGACGGCGCGGCGTTGAGATCAACCGGCTTCTGCGGGTCGTTCTGCGCCGTGGAAGCAGGCGCCGAGGCCGGATCATAGGGCTTACGGTCGAAGTCGGGCAGCGCCGTCAACGCTTCTTTCGTCGTCTCGGCGACGAGCCAGCGGTCACCATTCCTCTCGACCCATTGCAACTTGCCGTAGTCGAAGGCGACGTTCTTGCTGCCTATGCCGAGGAAGCCGCCAACGCCGATAATGGCGGATTTCGCCTGGCCGTTTTCATCGAGGACGACGTCGCTGACGTCACCGATCTTCTGCGCATCGTCGCCGGTGCCATTGTACACCGACTCGCCGATGATATTGGTCATCAGCGCGCCGTCGGCCTGTTGCGGCGCCGGCGCGATGGTAGCAGGGGCTTCAGCCGGCGCTGGGGTCGTGGCCGGGGCCGTCGTTGACTGCGCGAACGCACCGGTAGCGATCAGCGTTGCCAGTGCGGTCGTCGCGAACAGTGTGCGGATCATGATTAAGTCTCCTCTTGCGTGATCTCATGCGCGCCGCAATCGGCAAACCACTTGCCGGGAGACCGAAGGCGGCGCCTCCAATGGGATCACAACGTTGTGACAAGGCGCTTGTTCCGAAAAAACGGGAGCATCGAAATACCCTGGGCAAGTCCGCGGAATCGCCCGACATTCCCGCCCGGCCGATGGAACCTTTGCCAGGCTTGCCCGTTTCAGCCTGCGGCTGGCATTCCGGCCTTTAAAAAAGAATACGGAGCGGGGCATGCGATTTGCAGCGGTGCTGAACCGGGACGGCGGCACCTTGCGGACCACCGATCTTTCCGCGCTAACGGACCGCATGCGCCAGACGCTCGAGGCGGCTGGTCACTCCATCGATATCGACATCGTCGCCGGCAAAGAGATTGTCGCGGCGCTCGACAAGGTCGCCGCGCGGCGCGACATCGACGTCGTGCTGGCCGGTGGCGGCGACGGCACCATTTCGGCCGCCGCGGGGCGGCTGATGAATGGCAAGAAGGCGCTGGCCGTCCTGCCTGCAGGAACAATGAACCTGTTCGCCCGCGGCCTTGGAATTCCGCAGACCATCGATGGCGCGCTGAAGTCCTTTGCCGACGGCGAGATCATGGCGGTCGATATCGCGAGCGCGAATGGCCGGCCGTTCGTGCATCAGTTCTCGATCGGCCTGCACGCCAGGATGGTGAAGCTGCGCGACAATATGGAATTCGCCTCGCGCCTGGGAAAGATTCGCGCCTCGGCCAAGGCCGCTTGGACGACGATCAACAATCCTCCAGCCATGAAGGTGACATTGACGGTCGGCGAAGCCGAAATCGTGACCCGCATCAGCGGCATCGGCATTTCCAACAATCTGTTTGGCGAAGGCCATCTGCCTTATGCCGACAATCCTGCCGGCGGCGTGCTCGGCATCTATGTCACCGTGGCGCGGCAGCGTGGCGAGCTGGTCAGGGCGCTCTTCGACATGGCTCGAGGCAGGTGGCGCGACAGCGACCATGTCGAAACTCATCAGGCCGACAAGGCAATCGTGAAAATCCATACAGGGAGCAAGAAATTCGGCGCCGTCATCGACGGCGAACTGGTCAAGCTGGAGCGTGAAACGACAATCCAGATCCACCCTGGCGCACTGAACGTCCTGGTTCCGGCGCAAGCCGCCCAGGCAAAGGCCGCCTGATGCGATTACGAATGACGAGGAAAACCCTAGCCGCCCGACTGCCCCTCGCCGGCTGGCGCGCTCTGGTTGGCCGGCGCGGTCTGGCCGGTGGGCTGCCCTTGGCTTTCAGGGGTATCTGGATCTATCTTTTGGCCATAAATCTCGGCCGCTCCCCAAGCAATGAAAGCCAGGAGCAACGCGGCGACCAATATGCGCAGGCCGTGCCAGCCCCAGCGCCCCTGACGGGCTTTGTTTTCAGGGGCGATCTTGGTCATTGGCGGCGTTCCTATCGTGCAGCCGGGATGGTGGATAAAACCATCGCCGGCGAAACATGGTGGGGTAACGATTGCTTGCTACAAAAGTTCCGGCGCGCGACGGCCGCGCAAGGTGCGCGCCACCGCGGGTGGGGCCTGCAAGCGAGGGGGCTTGGTGGATAGCAAGGTGACGAAGCAGGCTGGTTTGCCGGTTGAGGTCCGCCGCGCCGTGGCGGCGCCGGAGCGGCTTGCCGTACTGCACGGGCTTGACGCGATCGACACCGACTCCGATCCCGACTTCGATCGCATCACCGGCCTTGCCGCCGCCGTGATGCAGGCGCCGATCGCGCTCGTCACGCTGCTCGACACCGAACGACAGTGGTTCAAATCCTGTGTCGGCTTCAACGAGACCGAAACCGCGACCGACATATCGTTCTGCGCCCATACCATTGCCGCCGGCGACGAGCCGATGGTGGTGCCGGATGCCAGCATCGACCCTCGCTTCTCCCGCAACCCGCTGGTCACCGGCGAACACCATGTCCGCTTTTATGTCGGCGCGCCGATGGTGGTCGCCGGCGCGCGCGTCGGCACGGTGTGCGTACTCGACCGGGAGCCGCATGAATTTCCGTCCGCTGCCGCGCTCGATCATTTGAAATCGCTTGCCAGCCTCGCCGCCAGCCTGTTTACCCTCAAGGACGCCACCCGCAGCGGCGCCATTGCCACGGCTGCTTTGGCGCAGGAGGAAAAGCGCCGAGCCATAGCGCTCGACGCCGCCTCGCTCGCCAGTTGGGCCTGGGATATCCGCACCGACATGATCGAATGCGACGTGCGTTTGTCGGAGCTGTTCAACCTGCCGCGTTCGAACCGGCTGCGGGCGCGCGACATTCTGGCCGCCATCGACCCGCGCGACGTCTACCAGACCGAGACGCGCTTTCGCGATGCCCTGACCGGCAGCGACGACTATTTCGGCGAATACCGGGTCAAAGGCTTCGATCCGCCGCGCTGGATAGTCACCCGCGGCCGCGTCATCGAGCGCGACGGCGAAGGCAAGCCGACGCTGATCTTTGGCGTCAACTACGACATCTCGGAACGCAAGCTCGGCGAGGACCGGCAAAGGCTGCTGCTGCGCGAGCTCAACCATCGGGTCAAGAACACGCTGGCGACGGTGCAGGCGCTGGCCACACAGACCGTTCGCCACGCTCGCCGCCCAAGCGAATTCCTGGAAGCCTTCGGCGCCAGGCTGCAGGCGCTGGGCGCTGCCCATAACCTGCTGTCGGATCGCGAATGGCGCGGCATCGGTATTCGCGAACTGATGCAGATCGAGGTGAAGCCGTTCGATTCGGCAGAACGGCCGCGCATCGTGATCTCCGGTCCGGAGCTGCTGCTTTCGCCCGACCAGGCGGTGGGGCTCGGCCTGATCATGCACGAACTGGCCAGCAACGCGCTGCAATACGGATCGCTGTCGGTTGGCTCGGGGAAGGTCGATGTCGACTGGAAGGCGGCGGGCAAGAAAGGCGCGCGCCGCCTTGTGCTGACCTGGAGCGAAAGCGGCGGGCCGAAAGTCGACCCGCCGGAACGCCAGGGCTTCGGCTCTATCCTGATCCGCCGCAGCCTCGCCAAGGTTTTATCGAGCGAAGTGACCCACGAATTCCGCAGCGAAGGCGTGTTCGCCGAAATATCGATGCCGCTTGAAGATCTGCCGGCTTAAAGCAATTTCAGAAGTGCGAAGCGGTTTTCCCGGGAACAGCGTATCAGCGCGACGCGCTTTAGTCGGCTTCGCTGTCTGGATCGCCCGGATCCGGTTTGACGTTCTCGCGGTAGATGGCATAGGCCGCGAGCGCGATCATCGGGCCGAGAATGACGCCCTTCCCGCCTTTCCCCTTGAGCAAGGCCGGCAGCACGGCAAGCGCCGCGGTGATACCGAGCGCCTTCAGGTCGGCATTGCGCCTTCGCGCACGTCGGCGCGCACGCGTTCCGGCCGCAAGTTGATGAATGAGCACGATAAGCCCGGCCGTTACCAGGAAACCGGCCGCGAAGCCGAGACAGGCGGCCATCGAGCCGTAACGGTCAGCCGCCCAGATGTAGGCCGCCCCCAGGAGAAACCCGAGGCCGCACAGGGCAGCCACGGCGGCGAGCCCATAGACGATTGCCGCCGTGCGCGCGCGGCGCATGGCGGCAATGGCTTCACCCGAGGCCAAGGCCGAGATAAGCGGTGCCAGCATGCCCATCTCTGTCGAAACTAGCGCCGGGCAAGAAGCGCAAACAGGAAGCCGACGCCGGCCGCGATCGCCAGTGAAGTTACCGGCTTCTCGCGCACATTGGCCGTGATCTGGGCCTCAAGATCCTTGGCGTTGCCACGCAGGCTGTCGAAGACGGCTTCGCCCTGCGCGCGCAACTGGTCGACGCCTTCGGCAGCAGCGCGCCGCGCCGTGCCGTAACCATGTTCGCCGGTCTTGGCCAATTGCTTGGTCAATTTTTCGATATCCGCCTTCAACTGCCGAATGTCGGCCTCGAGGTCGGCGTTCGTCTGACTTTCGTTGGCGGTTTTTCCTGCGGCAGTTGCCATTCTAAACTCCTTGCGTTTGCTTGGCTTCAAACGCCCGACACACATCATGGTTCCGAAATCGGAGACCGTATCCATGAAAGGGTGTTTGCAAGTGCGAGTCCAGCCCCAGATGGAGGCCTGCCTGTCAGATCAGCGGCCGACGGCCTTCGCTTAGGCCCTCCCAGCGCGCGAGATCCTTCAGCCCCTCCCCGTCGATCACTTCGCAACCGCCGTCGCGCCAAGCGATCAGCTTGCGATCGATGAGCTTGCGGATCGTCTTGTTGGTGTGGACCAGCGACAGGCCGAGCGTATCGGCGACATGCTGCTGGGTAATCGGGATTTGCACCGGCGCCTTGCCGTTGAGCCCGACTGCCGCCGCGCGGCTGGCGATGAAGGCAATGAGATAGGCGGTGCGCTCGACCGCCGTGCGCCGACCGACGCTGAGCAGGTTCTCGTCCAGCATGCGCTCCTCGCGCGACGCCAGCCAGGTAATGTCGTAAGCAAGGCCCGGATGGTTGCGGTAGAGCTCGTGCAGGTTTTCACGCTCGAAGACGCACAACAGCATGGGCGACAGCGCCTCGACCGAGTGCTGCATTTCGCCCATCAGGCTGCCCTGCAGCCCGATAAGATCGCCGGGCATGGAGTAGTTCAGGATCTGGCGCCTGCCGTCCGACAATAGTTTGTAGCGGAAGGCCCAGCCCGAAAGCACGGTGTAGAGATGAGCACTTTGGCTGCCTTCGACCAGCACTGTGGCGCCCTTGTCGACGGCCAGTTCGCCCTTCTTGAACATGCTGACATAGGCAAGCTCCTGCTTCTCGAATTCCCGGAACACCGGCAATGGCCGAAGCGGGCAGATCTCGCATGGGTACTGACGGCTGGAAAACGAACGACCATTCTGGCCAGACATTTCGATCCCTCTTTCGAAAGTCTCTTGCCAGAGACTGAGTGCTACGCCTTTGCAAGGCCGCGGTTCCGCTGCCGATGGCATGTCTTTTTTAAATGACAGGATGGCAAATAGCGATCATGACTCGCTACACTCCACTGAGGCGAATTCGAAGCTCGCTTGTGGAGTAGAGCCGGTGGGCGAACTTTTCGGATTAAGGCCTGACCGATCCCCCAAGGTCCACGATGCGGTTGACTGGAGTCACGGTACCCGATGCTGCAAGAATTGAGGAGAGATTGCCAAGTGCCGCCATTGCTTGAGGGATTGCGAATTCTTGTCTTGGAGGATGAATTCCTGATCGCCATGGATGTCGAGCAGCTTTGCCGCGACCATGGCGCGAACGACGTAGTGATTGCCCGCGCTCTGGCCGAGATCGATGAGCAGAAGGTCGTTGGCGAGTTCGACGCCGCTATCGTGGACCTCATGCTGGGCGGAACGTCCACACTCGATTTCGCCGCGCGGCTGCGCCAATCGGGCCTGCCGTTTGTCTTTGCCTCCGGCTATTCGGACCCCGATGAGATCAAAGGGTCTTTTCCCGGCATCCGCCTGGTCACCAAGCCCTATTCGGGGACCGATCTCGTCGAGGCTCTGGCGGCGGCCTGCGGCCGCGCGCCAGTCTGAGATATCTTCGATGCGTATGTGTAGAGAGCCCAGGCCCGCAAACGGGGCCTCCGCCGTCAGGCAGCGTTTGAACCCGTCACCTGGGACGAGATCGCGTCCGGCCCGTATTCGTCTTCGCCGGAGATTTTGAGGATCTCCTGCAACCGCGTGCGGGCCCGGCTGACCCGGCTCTTGATCGTTCCGACCGCACAGCCGCAGATTTCGGCGGCCTCTTCATAGGAAAAGCCTGAAGCGCCGATGAGGATGATGGCTTCGCGCTGGTCCTCGGGGAGTTGCTCGAGCGCGCCGCGGAAATCCTTGAGGTCAAGCTGGCCGTGCTGAGCCGGATGAACGGCAAGCCTGGCCGTCATGATGCCGTCGCTGTCCTGCACCTCGCGGCCGCGCTTGCGCATCTGGGAATAGAACTCGTTGCGCAGGATGGTGAACAGCCATGCCTTGAGATTGGTGCCGGGCTGAAAGCTCTCATGCTTGTCCCAAGCCTTGACCAGCGTCTCCTGCACGAGATCGTCGGCCTTGTCGGCATTCTGCGTCAGCGACACGGCAAAAGCCCGCAGGCTCGGGATCGAGCCGAGCAGGTCGGTCTTGAACCCTTGTGAGACAGCTGCCATGCCTCAGTCCTTCTTCTGTGCGGGTTCGGCCTTTTCCAGTTGGCTGAGCAACTGGGCAAAGCGATCCGGCACATTGTCCGAGACCAGCTCGTCATAATACTGTTTGAGTTTACGGCCAATTTCCGAATTCGCCCCGAGCGGGTCGCCGGAATTGGCCCGGCGCCTGTCAGCGGCGCCAGCCAGCGTTTCTTTATTCATGTCCTTCATTTCGCCCTTAAATCCAGCGCCCCGAGCCGCCCCATTACACAACGCAAAGCGGCCCCCTCGTCTGGTTGCCCATCGCACCACAAACGTCGCCCGTGCAGTTTCGTTCCACAAGTGTCGGAACTTTTTCGCAAAACCCGCGTTTGGGTGTTGGGGCTTGCAATCAGCTTGACCTGCAATCTATGCAATCACGTCATCTGAGGGAGACGTCTACCATGAGCCTTTCCGCAACCATCGCTCCGCACCTGCCGTTCCTGCGCCGCTTTTCACGCGCCGTATCCGGATCGCAGGAGAGTGGCGATGCGCTGGTCGCCGCGATGCTCGAAGCCATCATCGCCGACGTCGACATCTTCCCGCAAGCGTCAAGCGACCGCATCGCGCTCTACAAGGTATTCGCCAAACTGTTCACCTCCATTGCCATCCGCGTTCCGCAGGAGCAGGCGCAATCGGCATGGGAGCAGCGCGCCGCTGCCAATCTGAACGCCATTGCGCCACGGCCACGCCAGGCTTTCCTGCTGGTCGCGGTCGAAGGCTTCGGTGAAGACGAGGCAGCTGAAATTCTCGATGTCGACGCCAAGGAATTCTCCGAACTGCTTGCCCAGGCGAGCAACGAGATCTCTCGCCAGGTGGCGACCGATGTGCTGATCATCGAGGACGAGCCGCTGATCGCCATGGACATCGAGGAAATGGTCGAGAGCCTCGGCCACCACGTGGTCGGAACCGCGCGCACCCATACCGAGGCGGTGGCGATGTTCGGCAAGACAAGGCCGAAGATGGTGCTGGCCGACATTCAGCTTGCCGATGGCAGCTCGGGTATCGATGCGGTCAACGAAATCCTGTCGTCGACTTCGGTGCCGGTAATCTTCATCACCGCCTTCCCCGAACGTCTGCTGACCGGCGAGCGGCCTGAACCGGCCTTCCTCGTCACCAAGCCGTTCAATCCCGACATGGTCAAGGCGCTGATCAGCCAAGCGCTGTTCTTCGACCGGCAGGCCAAGGCCGCCGCGTGAAGTAGGGCCTTCAATCTCCAACTTTTCGCCGCCTCGCAGCGTTGGCGGCACTGGCGATCGCCTAACCCGGCGATCGGCGGCTGCCCGTCGCGCCGTATCGCGCTCACGCGCGCGAATCAATTCGCGTCCGGGCCTCTTCCAAAGACCTTCTTTTTCGGCAAATGGTGGAACAAACAGCAATCACTCACGTTCTTGATCCAGTATCGGAAGGAGACAGATCATGCTCTACTGGGCGCTCGTATTTCTCGTCGTGGCGATCATCGCCGGCGCGCTTGGTTTCGGCGGCATCGCCGGTACCTCGGCCGGTATCGCGCAAATATTGTTCTTCATCTTTCTCGCCTTCCTCGTCATCTCGCTTCTGGCCGGCCTGTTCAGACGGGCATCGTAGGAGCGGGCGAAGAACACTGGAAGCCGCACCCCTCAAACGGTTTCCAGCCACCGCCGGGCGATGTCCTCCAACGGGACATCGTCCGGCGGACCTTTTCTGGGGACCTACTCAGGAACTGAGTCCAAGTGAATCGTTCGGTCCTGATCAGGTGGACAGGTGATTGATGCGTTCCATTGGCGGAGGCGAGAGCGGACAGGGCGACGAGGTGATCGCACTGCACCCGGCTGAAAGCGGAATGCAGCTTGGCCGGGCCTTGCTTCACGCTCTGCACAATGCCGGCATTTCCGTCCTCTATCAGGATCGTGAATTGAAGACTGTATGGGCCCGCAACATGCGTGCGCCGTGGGTTTCCGACACAGCCGACAGCAACGGCGCGTTGCCACCGGCGCAAGCTGAGCAAATCGCCGCCGCCAAAAGCAATGTGATCGCTTCCGGCAATCCGGAACGCCTTGAACTGAGTGTTCCCACCGGTGATGGCATGCGCTGGTTCCAGGTATGGGTCGATGCCGATCGGGGCCATCGCGGCGACGTGCAGGGCGTCGTCACCACGATGGTGGAAACCACCGAGCAGAAACGCCGCGAACAGACGCTGAAGACGCTGTTGCGCGAAGTCAGCCACCGCTCCAAGAACCTGTTGGCCATCATCCAGAGTATTGCCACCCAGACCGGCCGCTATTCCGAGACACCCGACGATTTCCTGAAGCGCTTTCGCGGCCGCCTGCAGTCACTGGCTTCCTCCCAGGATCTGGTAACGTCGTCGAACTGGCGGGGTGCAGCACTTCGCGAGCTTATCCGCGGCCAGGTCGTTCGCTACGGCGCCGATCCCGCGCAGAGCCTGCGCTTCAATGGCGTCAACCCCTACCTCAATCCCAACGCGGCCATTCATATTGGACTGGCAATGCACGAACTCGCCGTCAATTCATTCAGCTACGGCGCCCTGGCGCGGCCGGACGGCTTTGTCGAGGTAACCGCCGATCTGTCGAACGTCGCAGAGGCCGCAGACAAGCCGGCTTTGTCGCTGACCTGGGTCGAGGCCATTGTCGCCAATGATAACAGGCGCACCGAGAAACGCTTCGGCAGCGTTGCCCTCGAACGTGTCGTGCCGGCATCGCTGAACGGCACGGCGACGCTGGAGATCACCAGTGACCGCCTCGAATATCGCCTCGTCGTTCCGCACGGCAATTTCGAAACCGAATGAGCGGCGGGATTCCTTAACCGGCTGTTCACCATAAAATCCGATGCTGTGGTTCCCAGAGATTGCTGGATCTTGACCGATTCAACCGATGTTTCGGCCGCAGCCTGCAACGCGAGTATGGGAGGAATGATCATGACGGTTGCCGATATGAACAGGCTGGAGCAGGCCGCCCGGGTGTCCATGAGCGGCTTTCAGGATCCTGACGCTTCAGCCTCGCCTTTGCAGCACGCCTGGCATCCCTTGCTTCGCGTCGCCGCTGTCGCGCTCGTCGCCGCTGTTGTGCTGATCGTGGCGTCGCAATTGGCCTGAGCCAGATGCTCAGGTTCACGCTGCTCCCAAGCAGCCTGGCTCAGAAGCTGTCCAGCTCGTAGCCGACCAATTATTAACGCCCCTTTCGGCACAGGAACTTTGACGGCTGTGGACCGTTCTTATGGCGAGAGGACGTATCGCCGTGGAACACATCGCCGCTTTGCTTTTGGTAATTGGCTGTTCGAACAACATGACCGAATGTCGTGAACTGCCGGTGCCGGTCAGTGTTTTCGAAACCGCCGAAGCATGCACGGCAGAACGTCCATTCGCTGCCGGCGACGTGCAGGGTCAGGCCGAGCACGTCGTTGCCAAATGTCTTACGGTCGACCCCGCGCTGGAGGATGATTACGACCAGATCGTCTGGAACGTGCGCCCGGACGGCACCCTCGACGCGTCTTTGCAGATTTCCAGTGTCGTGGTCGCGTCGAACGCCACGCGCCGCGAAAAAGACTCTCTTAGCCAACAATAAGATCGAGCGGGCAAAGGCTGCTGTTTCGTGCTAAATAGCGGCTGGAGCTTACTAAAGTGAGGACAAAGTGAGGAGAGATTCTATGCGGAAATTGATTATTGCCATGGTTGCGGTGGTCGCCGTCAGCGGCTGCAGCACGACCGAGCAGGATGTCGGTGTCGGCGCCGGTGTCGGTGCTTTGGCCGGCGGACTGATCGGCGGCGGCAAGGGTGCGCTGATCGGCGCAGCCGTTGGCGCCGGTTCCGGCCTGCTGGTGCGCAACCTGCGCAACGGCTATTGCCAGTATCGCGACAATCGCGGCCGGCTCTACACCGCTCGCTGCTGATCCGCTTCAAAAGCGTCAGACAATCGCGACGGAGACCGGTCAGCCGGTCTCCGTTTGTTTGACTGCATCAGGCTGCGGGATCCTGATTTCCACCGTAAGCCCATCGATGCGAAAATCTCGGGCAATCGTGCCGCGCAATTCGCGCGTGACATTGAGGTCGATCAGCTTGGTGCCGAAGCCGGTCTTCGCCGGCGCTTCGAGTTCCTTCTGCCCGGCCTCGCGCCAGTTCAGAACCAGCATCCGCTCGGACCCGCGCCCCTCGAACGACCAGTCGACCTTGAGCGCACCCACGGAATTGCCGGCCTCGCCATATTTCAGCGCATTCGTCGCCAGTTCGTGAAAGGTCAGGCCAAGCGCCTGCGTCGTCCTCTCGTCGAGCAGCACCTGAGGCCCTGACAATATCCCTTCCGGAAGCTCCTTGCCGAACACCTGGCCGAGCTCGATGCGCAGCAGGTCGCCAAGATCGGCCTTCTGCCAGCGCGAACGCGTCAGCATATCCTGGGAAGCCGCCATTGCCTGCAGGCGGGCTGAGAAGGAAGTTGAGAACTCCTTCACGTCGGTTGCTTGCGCTGCCGTCTGGCGCGCAATCGCCAGCACCCGCGTGATCGAATTCTTGATCCGATGCTTCATCTCCTGCAGCATCAAATCCTTTTCGAGCAGGCTTTTTTCCGTCGTTTCATGCAGCAGCGACTTGGCGTCGTAGGCGCGCTCCTGGTAGCGCGCCACCAACGCGATGGCCCCGGCCAGAAGCAGGCCGAACAGCCCGAGCATGACCGGAATGGCGCGCGAGGACGGTTGCGAAAATGCACTTGTCGGCCGGAACAGCACCGTCCACGGCCGACCGGCGACGATGATCTTGCGCGTCACCAACAGCCTGTCGCCAAAGCTCGCAACCGGCGGCGTTTCCGACTGGAACAGAAGATTGTCGGCGTCGGCCGTGCCGTCATAGACCGCGGTGTTGACCGGCAGCAAAGGCGTGCGGCTGAGCGCGGTCTGGAACAGGTCGCGGGCGCGGAAGGCCGCGTAGAGAAGGCCTGATGTCGATGATCTGGACGCATTGATACCATCCGGCGCGGTTTCGACATTGAGCCTGACGAAGACCAGGAAACCGGTAAAGGTCTGCGCCGCGCCAGTGTCCTGGCCGAGCTGGACCAGACCGCTTGCGTGCTGTGCGTCATCGGCCATCGCTTTTTCGATCGCCTCGCGCCGCACCGGCTCGGTGAACATGTCGTAGCCGATGGTGGATTCGTTGGCAGGGTCGAGCGGCTCGAACAGCACGACGGGCGTGCGCCATGGCTGTGTCGTGTCCGGATAGACCGTGTGGGCGGCGCCGCGGTCGCGCAACATGTCGCGCTCGACCGCCGCTTCGTCACCGGTCTTGGCCAGCCTGAGATAGCCGATGCCGCGCAGGCCGGCGAAATTGTTATCGACATCGAGGGCGCTGAAGAAGGCCTTGAATTCGCTACCTGAAATCTCGCCATTGCGGGCGTCGAACAGCGCCTGCGTCGAGCGCAGCAGTGACAGATGCAGATCGATACGGCTTTCGATGCGGTTGAGCGCGTCGTCGGCCGTCGCCTCGAACTTGATGCGCGCCGCTTCCTGGGTCGCGAAATAGGCGAAGCCCGCCATCGTCAGGCTGATCAGTGCAACGGCAATGAAGGCAAGGATCGGGAAAAACTTCTTCAACGCAGGCCCATGGACGGTTCGGGACCTTTATGGGCAAGTCGCCGCGGCAAGACAATGGCGCGGCCAAGCCATAATGACAGCTGGCATATCATGCATATTTAGCCGGCTTATCGATCTCGAGCATCAGTGAACATGACAGCTGACGATAGCGTGGTCTCAGGCCGCGATCTTCAGCGCACCCGGACCGGGAATGGCGCCGGGCGGGCACTTTCCCAGGATGATCATGCCGAGCACTTCGTCCTGCGTCACATCGGTGGTGAGCGCGGTGCCGACGACCTGGCCGTTCTTCATTACGCAGACCCGGTCGGCAAGCTCGAACACGTCGTGAATGTCGTGGCTGATCAGGAAAATGCCGATGCCGTCGGCCTTGAGCTGCTTTACCAGTTCGCCGACCTGCGCCGTCTCCTGCGGCCCAAGCGCGGCCGTCGGTTCGTCCATGATCAGGATGCGGGCGTTGAACAGGATGGCGCGTGCGATCGCCACCGACTGGCGCTGGCCGCCCGATAGCTTGATCACGGGCTCCTTGAAGCGCTGGAAGCGCGGATTGAGCCGGCCCATCACCTTGCGCGCCTCGGCCTCCATGGCGACATCGTCGAGTGTCCCCCACGCGGTCATCAGTTCGCGGCCGAGGAAGAGGTTGGCGGCAGCGTCGACATTGTCGGCCAGCGCAAGCGTCTGGTAGATCGTTTCGATGCCGTATTTCTTGGCGTCGCGCGGATTGGAGATCGAGGCCTCCTGGCCGTTGACCAAGATCTGGCCGGCATCGCGCTTGTAGGCGCCCGACAGGATCTTGATCAGCGTCGACTTACCGGCGCCGTTGTGGCCAAGCAGCGCCACCACTTCGCCCGGGAAAAGATCGATGGACGCATCGTCGACGGCGCGAATGCCACCGAACGCGATCGAGATGTTGCGCATGTCGATCAGTGGCGTACCGGTGGGAGCAGTTTTTTCCATAATCGTTCCTCCCTAGACGCGCTTGCGGTAGACGGTGTCGAGCCAGACGGCGATGACCAGGACAGCGCCAACGACAATGCTCTGCAGCGGCGAGTCGATGCCGAGCAGCACCATGCCGGATTGCAGCGACTGCATCAGTAGCGCGCCGAGCATGGCGCCCATCACCGTTCCGGCGCCGCCCGCGAGCGACGTGCCGCCGATGACAGCGGCCGCGATCACCAAAAGCTCGTCCAGTGTGCCCAGCGCATTGGTTGACGCATTGAGACGGGCCGACGAGATCGCCGCGCTGATTGCAGCCAGCACACCCATGATCATGAACACCTTCATGGTCACCCAGCGCGTGTTGATGCCGGCGAGTTCCGCTGCCTCCGGATTGCCCCCGATGGCGAAGACATAGCGGCCGAAACGCGTGCGCTTGGTGATGAACGTCATGATGATGCCGACAATCACCGCCATTAGCACCGGTATGGCGATGCCATGCGCGATGAACAGCCCGCCTTCGGGAACGGTGATGCCGTTCTGCTGTGCGTACTGGCGCACGATGCCGATCGGCCATGGATAGGAATTGGCGATCCACACGGCGCCGAGGATGGCCGCGCAAGTGACCACGCCAAGCAAGGTCTCGGCCCAGACGGGGCGCAGTGGAAAGCTGAAGCGCTTGCGCTGTGAGCGACCGTTGAGCAGCGCGAAGGCGACCGCCGCGCAGGCGACGATGCCGACGATCCAGCTGGCAGCGGCGCCAATCGAGCCGCGTGGTCCGCCGCCCATCAGCTGGAAGGTGGCGTCGAGTGGCGCGACCGTGCGCCCGCTGGTGATGAGCCATGCCATGCCACGCCAGACCAGCAGGCCACCAAGCGTCACGATGAAGGCCGGAACCTGCATATAGGCGATGATGAAGCCCTGGAACGCGCCGATCAGCAGACCAAGCACCACGCCGGCGGCAAGCGCGACGACCCAGAGCCAGGGGTTTCCAAGCTGGAAGCCGATGACGCGAATCAGGAATTCGGCCTGTGCCACGCCCATGATCATGCCGATCACGCCTTCGACGGAGCCCACCGAAAGGTCGATGTTGCGCATGACGATGACCAGTACCATGCCGGTCGCCATGATCGCGACCGAGGAGGTCTGCACCGACAGGTTCCAAAGATTGCGCGGCGTCAGGAAAAGCCCGCCCGACAGGATATGTATGCCGACCCAGATGACCAGCAGCGCGCCGACCATGCCGAGCATGCGCGTGTCGAGCTCGGTCGCCTTCAGGAACCGGGCGACCGCGCCGAGTTCAGACGCTCGTGCCGTATCGGCCTGCGGATTTGAGGTCGTGTCGGTCATGATGTCCTCCAGCGGCTTGCCGTCTGGCGCGGATGCCGGACCACAGCCTAGAAGTTTGCCGCCGATGGCGGAAACACACAATTCTCGTAGAGAAAACGCCGCGGCTTGACAGCCGCGGCGCCTCATTTCTTCAAGTCGTCGAGATCAGTTGCAAGCCGCGACGCTGCCTGCGGCGACGCCTGTGCAGACTTCGTCCTTCTTGATCCAGCCGGCGTCGATGACGACGTTGAGGTTGTCCTTGGTGATCGCGACGGGGGTCAGGAACAGCGACTTGACGGTGTTGCCGTCAGGCGTGGTGAAGTCCTTGGCGCCGGCAATGTCGCCCGTCTTCTTGCCATCGGCAAGCTGCGAGGCGATCTCGGCGGCGTTCTTGCCGAGTTCGCGCGCGTCTTTCCACACCGACACCGTCTGCGTGCCGAGCGCGATGCGGTTCAGGGCGGCATGGTCGCCGTCCTGGCCCGAGACCGGAACCGTTCCGGCAAGGCCCTGCGCCGTCAGCGCGGCGACAACGCCGCCGGCGGTGCCGTCATTGGCCGCAACCACGGCATCGACTTTGTTGTCGTTGGCGGTCAGGAACTGTTCCATGTTCTTCTGGGCGTTGGCCGGCAGCCAGCCATCGGTATAGGCCTCGCCGACATTCTTGATCTTGCCCGAGTCGATGGCTTCCTTGAGCACTTCCATCGAGCCCGAGAACAGGAAATCGGCATTCGGATCCGAGCCAGAGCCCTTTATGAAGACATAGTTGCCTTCGGGCTTCGCCTTGAACACTTCGCGGGCCTGCATGCGGCCGACTTCCTTGTTGTCGAAGGTCAGGTAAAAAACGTCCTTGTTCTCGATCAGGCGGTCATAGCCGACGACCGGAATGCCTTCGTCCAGCGCCTTCTGCACCGCCGGGCCGATGGCCGAGGCGTCCTGCGCCAGGATGATCAGCGAGTTGGCGCCCTGCGAGATCAGGCTTTCGACGTCGGTCAGCTGCTTGCCGGGATTGGACTGCGCGTCGGCCGAAATGTACTTGTCGCCGGCGGCTTCGATCGCCGTTTTCATCGCCGCCTCGTCGGTCTTCCAGCGCTCTTCCTGGAAGTTCGACCACGACACGCCGATGACCTTGTCCTTCGCCTGCGCGACCGACATCAGCGCCAGCGACATGGCGACACCCGCCAGCATGGCGGCTGCAAATCTGTTCATTATAACCCTCCCTGCGCCGCCCACGGCGCGACAAAACCGGCCCGAAGGCCTGCACAAAGAGGCTCCATTTTTTCGAGCCTCGAAAAAACACTGGTTCAATGATAAGGCACTGTCAACATCGATTATGATGGATTCTGATAGCCTTGCCGAATTTTTTCGAGCTCCGCAATAAACAATGACAGGGCTGCCGGCGTCTGCCAATATTTGGCTGGTGCCGTCGAACGCCTTCACTATCATGAGGCGCGAGGAGGCCGGGAGGAAAACAAATGTCGGTTGGGATCCGCCACGACGATCTGCGCCGTCGCAACCGTGCGATGGTGATTTCGGCCGTGCGCCGGGCCGGCCAGCCGTCGCGGACCGAGATTGCGGCGACCACCGGCCTCAGCCATTCGACGATATCGGCAATCTCGTCTGATCTAATTCAAGAAGGCATCCTGATTGAAGGCAAGCCTGGCGAGACCGGCTCGCTGAAACGCGGCCGGCCGCAGGTCGGCCTTGGCCTCAACCCGGAAGCGGCGGCGGTCATGACCGTGGTGCTGTCGCTGAACTTCCTCTCCGTCACCGTCATCGACTATGCCGGCCAGGTGGTCGCGGAAGAACAGCGCCGGCTCGACACGCTGACCATGCCGCGCGACGAGCTGATCGGCGAATGCGTAGCAATCGTCGGGCGGCGTCTCGCGGACCCGGACCTCGATGTCCAGAGCATCGCCCGCATTGCCATGGGCATCCAGGGCATCACCGATTCGCAGGCGCGGGCCATGCTGTGGTCGCCAATCACGCCACTGACCGACATTGCCTTCGCCGACATGTTGGAAGCGGAATTCGGCATTCCTGCCACCATGGAGAACGACTGCAATATGATGGCGGTGGCCCTGCAATGGCGCCAGCCCGAGCGCTACCGCGACAATTTCATCGCGATCCTCTTGTCGCACGGCATCGGCATGGGGCTGGTGCTGAAAGGCGAACTGTTCACCGGCACCCATTCCTCGGGCGGCGAGTTCGGCCACATGATCCACCGTCCGGGCGGCGCGCTCTGCCGCTGCGGGCGGCGCGGCTGCGTCGAGGCCTATGCCGGAAACTACGCCATCTGGCGCAGCGCCAAAATGATGAGCGAAGATGCCGAGCCGGTCGATATCGGCGACGCTGATATGCGCGCACTCGCCGCGCGCGCCCGCGAAACCGATGGCCCGGAGCGCGAAGCCTATCGCAAGGCCGGTGAGGCGCTCGGCTTCGGCCTCGGCAGCCTGTTTGCGCTGATCGACCCGGCGCCTGTCGCCATGGTTGGCGTCAGCGCCGCCGCCTTCGACCTGATCGAGCCGGCATTGCGCGAAGCGATCGCCCAGACCGCCGGCGGCCAGCACTCGAAATCGATCTCCTTCGACACCGAGCCCAACGAGCTGCCGCTGATCCGCGAAGGCTGTGCCATGCGCGCGCTCGGCTTCGTCGATCAGGAGATTTTCGCGCCGGGCATTCAGGCCAAATCCGGCAAGCATGTCGCCTGAATGGCCGGCAACGGCGCGACGCGCAGCATCCTAGTCTTCCCTGATCGCGTAGCCGGCGCCGCGAATGGTACGGATGACATCCGGCATGCGGCCGTTGTTGACCGCTTTGCGTAAGCGCCCGACATGGACGTCGACGGTTCGCTCGTCGATGTAGATCGTCTCGCCCCAGACATTGTCGAGCAGCTGGCTGCGCGAGAACACGCGGCCGGGATGGCGCATCATGAATTCGAGCAGCCGGAACTCGGTCGGTCCGAGCCTGATCTCGCTCTTCTTGCGGTAGACACGGTGCGACTCGCGGTCGAGCACGATGTCGCCGACCTTGAGCACGCTGGACAGCACTTCCGGCTTGGCCCGGCGCAGCAGCGCCTTCACGCGCGCCATGAACTCCGGCGTCGAGAATGGCTTGACCAGATAGTCGTCGGCACCGGTGGACAGGCCGCGCACGCGATCGCTTTCCTCACCGCGCGCGGTCAGCATGATGATCGGCAGCCGCTCGGTTTCGGGCCGCACTCTAAGCCGCCGGCAGAGCTCGATGCCGGAAACAGCGGGCACCATCCAGTCGAGCACCAGGAGATCGGGCACGTTTTCCTGCAGGCGGATCTCGGCCTCGTCGCCGCGTGTCACCACCTCGACGTGATAGCCTTCGGATTCGAGGTTGTAGCGGAGGAGCACGCCTAGCGGCTCCTCGTCCTCCACGACCATGATGCGTGGCGCGATCATAGGCAGTTCACCCTCATCAGGCCGGCGTGGCCATCGCCGTCTCGTCCTGCTTCGGACGATTGGCGGGCAATTGCTGGCCGGTCAGCACATAATACGCATTTTCGGCGATGTTGGTGACATGATCGCCGATGCGCTCAAGATTCTTGGCGCAGAACAAGAGATGCGTGCAGGCGGTGATGTTGCGAGGGTCTTCCATCATGTAGGTCAAGAGCTCACGAAACACGGACGTGTATTTGACGTCGATGCGCTCGTCGTCATTCCTGAGTTTTGCAAGAGCTGCCGCATCGGTGGCGGCATATTCCTCGACGACGCCTTGCACCTGGATCAGCACCAGCTGCGCCATGGCATCGATGGAGTGCGAGAGGTCGCGCGGCGTGACGCTCAAGCCCACGGTGCCGACGCGTTTGGCGATGTTCTTGGCGAGATCGCCGATGCGCTCGAGGTCGCCGGCCATGCGGATCGAGCCGACCACGGCGCGCAGATCGTTGGCCATCGGCTGGCGCTTGGCGATCAGCGTGATGGCGCGGTCGTCCAGTTCGCGCTGGCGCGCATCCATGATGGCGTCGTCGGAAACGACACGCTGTGCCAGCGCATTGTCCGAATTGAGCAGCGCCCTGGTCGAGCCGCTGACCATCGAGCCTGCCAGATCGCCCATGTCGCGGATCAGCTTGCTGATCTGCCCGAGCTCTTCATCGAAGGAGGCGACGGTATGTTCACCCATGATCTTGGTCCTCGTGCCTGAAAATTCACCCGCCGGACGGCTCAGCCGAAGCGGCCGGTAATGTAGTCCTGGGTGCGCTTGTCGTCGGGGTTGGTGAACATCTTGTCGGTGGCGCCCTCCTCGACGAGATAGCCGAGATGGAACATCGCTGTACGCTGCGACACGCGCGCCGCCTGCTGCATCGAGTGGGTGACGATGACGATCGTGTAGTTCTGGCGCAGTTCGTCGATCAGCTCCTCGACACGGGCGGTGGCGATCGGATCGAGCGCCGAGCAGGGCTCGTCCATCAGGATCACCTCCGGCGACACGGCGATGGCGCGCGCGATGCACAGGCGCTGCTGCTGGCCGCCGGACAGGCCGGTGCCGGGCTCCTGCAGGCGGTCCTTGACCTCGTTCCAGATCGCAGCCTTCTTCAGGCTCTGCTCGACGATCTGGTCCATGTCGGACTTGCGCTTGGCCAGCCCATGGATGCGCGGGCCGTAGGCGACGTTCTCGTAGATCGACTTCGGGAACGGGTTGGGTTTCTGGAACACCATGCCGACGCGGGCGCGCAGTTCGACGACATCGATGTTCTTGTCGTAGATGTCGTCTTCATCGAGCGTGATCTTGCCGGTCACCCGCGCCGAATCGATGGTGTCGTTCATGCGGTTGAGGCAGCGCAGGAAGGTCGACTTGCCGCAGCCGGACGGGCCGATCAGCGCCGTCACCTGGTTCTGGCGGACGTCGAGATTGACGTCGAACAACGCCTGCTTCTCGCCGTAGAAGACGCCGACCTTGTCGCCGCGCATCTTGATGACTTCGTTCGACTTGGCGTTCATTTTGTCGCCCACTGCATTCTCAAGGGACTGTTCGGTCATGATGTTCATACCAAATTGCCTTTTTTCTACCAGCGCCGCTCGAACCGGCGCCGAAGCACGATCGCGGTGATGTTCATGGCCATGAGGAAGACGAGCAGGATGATGATGGCGCCGGACATGCGCTCGACAAAAGCGCGCTCAGCCTCGTTTGCCCACATGTAGATCTGCACCGGCAGCGCGGTCGCCGGATCGAAAGGCGTCGTCGGATAATCGGCGACGAAAGCGACCATGCCGATCAAGAGCAGCGGTGCTGTCTCGCCGAGCGCACGCGCCAGGCCGATGATGGTGCCGGTAAGGATGCCTGGGGCGGCAAGCGGCAGGATGTGATGGAACACCATCTGCATCTTGGAGGCGCCGAGACCTAGGGCCGCCGAGCGGATCGACGGCGGCACCGCGGCGAGGGCGGCGCGCGTGGCGATGATTATGGTCGGCAATGTCATCAAGGTCAGCACCAGGCCGCCGACGAAGGAAGCCGAGCGCGGCATGCCGAGGAAGTTGATGAACACGGCAAGGCCAAGCAGACCGAAGACGATCGACGGCACCGCCGCGAGATTGTTGATGTTGACTTCGATCAGGTCCGTAAAGCGGTTCTTCTTGGCGAACTCCTCCAGATAGATGGAGGCGGCGACGCCGATCGGCAGCGCCAGCAACAGCACGATCACCATCATGTAGAACGAGCCGATGATCGCCACGCCCATGCCCGACGTTTCGGGCCGGCTAGAGGCGCCATAGGTGAACAGGCCGGTGTTGAAATGCTCGGCCATCACGCCGTCGGCTTTAAGCTTGTTCATCCAGTCGATCTGCTGGTTGGACACCTTGCGGCGCGCTTCATCGACGCCGAGGTCGATCTGGCCCTTGAAGGCCGAGTCGAGGTTCGCGGCAGCCAGGATGTCGACGTCACGTGTCCTGCCGATCACCGACGGATCGGCGGAGACGATGTCGCGCAGCTGGACGCGGGCGCCTTCCGACAGGAAGCCCTTGAGCTTCAGCATCATCGGCTTGTTGGCCGGATCGATGCCGAGCTTGGCCACCAGCGCGTTTTCGGCGAGCTTGGGATAGTTCGCCTTGATCAGCACGGTAGGGTCGGTCGCGCGCTTGCCGGAGGGATCGATCACCTTCTCGTCGAAGGTGACCGGCAGCGTCACCGTCGTCTGCCAGAAGGCGGTGTAGCCTTTCGAGACGATGGTGATCAGCATGATGGCCAGGAAGGCCAGGCCCACCGAGATCGCAATCACGCCATAGATGCGGAACCGGCGTTCGGCGGCGTAGCGCGCCTTCAGCCCGATGTCGCGGCGCGGACGCGCGACGGCGCCCGCCATCGTGTCCAGGGGGATGTCGGTCATTCGTACTGCTCCCGGTACTTGCGCACGATGTAGAGGGCGACGATGTTCATCACCAGCGTCAGCGCGAACAGCGTCAGGCCGAGCGCGAAGGCGACCAGCGTCTGCGGCGAGTTGAACTCGAGGTCGCCGGTCAGCTGGTTGACGATCTTGACGGTGATGGTCGTCATCGCCTCGAACGGATTGGCCGTCAGATTGGCGGCGACGCCCGCCGCCAGCACGACGATCATCGTCTCGCCGATGGCGCGCGACGCCGTCAACAGGATGGCGCCGACGATTCCGGGCAGCGCGGCCGGCAGGATGACCCGCTTGATCGTCTCGGAGCGCGTGGCGCCGAGGCCGAGCGAGCCGTCACGCATTGCGCGCGGCACCGCGGTGATGATGTCGTCGGACAAAGAGGACACGACCGGGATCAGCATGACGCCCATCACCAGACCGGCGGTGAAGATGCTCTGGCCCTGGATGAAGGGCGAGCCGCCGGTGAGTGCCGCCGACAGGTCGCGCAAGAACGGTCCGAGCGTGACAACGGCGAAGATGCCGTAGACGATGGTCGGAATGCCGGCCAGCAGTTCCAACGCCGGCTTGACCACCGAGCGCACACCGCGCGAGGCATATTCGGACATGTAGACCGCCGACATCAGCCCGACCGGCACTGCCACCAGAAGGGCGACGGCGGCGATGTAGAGCGTGCCGGCAAGAAGCGGGATCAGGCCGAACTGACCCTGGCTGCCGCCGGAACCGGCGGCGGCGAAACGCGGATCCCACACCGTGCCGAAGAAGAAGCTCATCGGCGACACGCTCTCGAAGAAGGTGATGGTCTGGAACAGCATCGACAGCACGATGCCGACCGTGGTCAGGATGGCGATGGTCGAGGCCGCAAGCAGCCCCCACAGCATCAGCTTCTCGACGTTGTTGCGCGCCCTGGCGCGCGGCGCGATCTGCCTCAGCGCATAGAAGGCGCCGGCGACCGACAGCGCGAAGGTCAGCACGGCGCCGAACAGGCCGAGCCGGTCCTGGACCTGGTTCGCCTCGACCGCGATCGGGATCATATAGTCCTGTGTGTCGCTGGCCAGTGCCACGCCCTTGGCGGCGAGCAGCGGCTGCAATTCGGCGAAAGTAGCGGGAAGTGCGGTATCGCCATCGAGCCGGCGCAGGCCCTTGGCCAGGCTCTTCACCAGGCTGGCGTCGAGCGCTTCGCTGGCCACCTTTGTGTCGGCGGTGCGCTCGGGCAAAGCGGCATGGATGTGCCGGTCGAGATAGAAGGAAGAGCCGATATCCCAGACGGCGAGCAAAAGGACGGCAGGCAGGACCGCGAGCAGAAAGGCCCACCAGCCATGATAATGCGCGCGCGAATGCGGCTTGACCTTGCCGGTATCCTGCGCCGCGGCGCGCTGGCGGCCGACCACAAAAGCGACCACGCCTATGGCGATGACTATGGCGAGTACGAGCAAGGACGACATAACCCACCCCAGGGAAAATTCAGATCGCCGCAGCCGTTGCGGCAAGCGGCGAAGTCAGGGCGCGGAGTTCATCCGCGCCCTGATCCGTCCGTTGATTACATTGTCTGTCCAGCGGCGAAGGCGTCGCGCTGGCCCTGACGTTCGGCGTCGGGAGCGGAAACCAGGCCGTACTGGGCGAGCGGGCTTTCCGGGCCGATCATCTGGTCATCAAGGAAGAACTCGACATATTCCTTGAGGCCGGGAACGACGCCCAGATGCGCCTTCTTGACGTAGAAGAACAACGGCCGCGACACGGGGTACGTGCCATCGGCGATGGTCTGCGTCGAAGGCACGATGCCTTCCACGGTAGCGACCTTCAGCTTGTCGGCATTGTTCTCGTAGAAGGCGAGGCCGAACACGCCAACGCCGGTCTTGTTGGAGTCGATGCGGGCCAGCGTCTCGGTGTAGTCGCCATCAATGTCGACAGCCTTGCCGTCCTTGCGGATGGCGATGCAGGTCTTGCCGATTTCCTTGTCGTCGGCGATGCCGGCAGCCTTCAAAGCGGCCTTGTCGCAGCCGGCGTCGAGCAGCTTGGTCTCGAACACTTCACGGGTGCCGTGCTTCTCACCCGGGATATAGGCGGCGATATCCCAGTCGGGCAGCTTCGGATTGACCTGGTTCCACTTGGTGTTCGGGTTGTCGACCAGCTTGCCGTCGACCACCAGCTTGGCGGCGAGCGCCTTGTAGATGTCGGCGGGAACCAGCGCCCAGTCCGGACCCTTGATGTCGGTGGCAAAGACGATGCCGTCATAGCCGATGCGGACTTCCTGGACGTCCTTGACGCCGGCGTCGGCGCAGGACTTCAGCTCGTCCTTCTTGATCGGGCGCGAGGAGTTGGCGATGTCGATCGTGTCTTCGCCGACGCCCTTGCAGAACTCCTTGATGCCGGCGCCGCTGCCGCCGGACTCGACCACCGGGGTCTTGAAGTTGGTGAAGGTTTCGCCGAACTGCTCGGCGACGATCTTGGCGTAAGGCAGCACGGTCGACGAACCGGCGACCTGGATCTGGTCACGCGCAGCGGCGACACCGGACGATGCGGCGAACGCTACCGCCACGGCCGATGCCGTAACGAGGAATTTCTTCATGTGGCCTGCTCCTGTTCGGAAGATGGTCTCTTGGCGCCCTCTTCAAACCGGCGCCCGCTGAGGCCAATAGCCTTCGATTATTACAGTCGCATGACAGTTTCGTGTCAGCCCGGTAACGTCGCACAGACGTCTTGTGGGCCGCACCCTTTAAGCCGGTTGGTGGGAATGGAAGTTGCCGCTGGAATCAGACGCTTGCGCAATTCGTGCTGGCATCAAGTCCCGGCACACCGCAGGCCGCGATGCCGAGAAAGAAAAACCGGACGGGAGCGCGTTGCCCGTGGCCAGAGCGAATCTTGGCCGAGCCATCGCCAAAAACAGGTCCGTTGGGGTAGATTCGACGCTGTTTCTTGTCGGCGGTCGCTTGCTCCCGCCCGTAACTGAATGAGCGGTTTCGTTGCGACCATTGTCCTGACTGGGCGCCAGCTTTGATATGGTGCGATCGCACCATAGCCTTGGCTGTTGCGGCGCGACCGAATCCCGGCGGCGCCGCAGGTTGCTATCCAGCGTCTCGTTGGGCTTCGCCTGATATGCCGACCCAGCGCTCGACCTTTTCGAGCAGCGCCCTGGGGCTGATCGGCTTGGGCAAATAGTCATCCATGCCGGCTTCCAGGCAGCGCTCGCGGTCGCCCTTCAAGGCATGCGCGGTGACGCCGACGATCGGGATATGCATACCCGTATGTTCTTCAAGCCGGCGAATTGCGGCAGTGGCCTCGAGCCCGTTCATCTCCGGCATCGAGACGTCCATCAGGATCATGCGCGGATTAAGCCGGCCGAAGGCATCGAGCGCCTTGCGGCCGTTGCCGACGATTTCGAAACTGTAGCCGGTTTCGCCGATTATCTGGGTGAACACCATCTGGTTTACTTCATTGTCCTCCGCAACGAGGATGTCGAGCCGGCGTTCATCCCCGGCGGCCCGGGCGCGGGCACGAACCGGCGGCGGTTGCAGTAGGGCCCGTTCCGAGGCAGCGAGCGGCGGCTTTGCCGGCGACGGTTCGTTCCTGCCGCCGCCGGAACCGCTGCTTGCCGCCGGCAGCACACGGCCACCCGTGATATTGTGATGGTGGCGCTGGATGGTGGCGACCAGCGTTTCCAGAAGCACCGAGGAGCGCGCCGGCTTGATCAGCTGGGCGTCGATGCCGAGATCGCGATAGCTGGTGTTGGCGAGCGACTGGTCGACCGAAGTCAGCATGATGATCGGCGTGTCGGCCAGCCCTGCGGTGTTGCGCACGACGCGCGCCATTTCGGCGCCGCTCATCCCCGGCATCTGATAATCGAGCACGACGCAGTCGACCGGCACGCCGTAGGCAGCCGCGGCGACCAGCACCTTCAGCCCTTCGGGTCCGCTTTCGGCGGCGCAGGAATCGAAGGTCCATGACGCCATCTGCTCGCTCAGGATCGATCGGTTGACGGCATTGTCGTCGACGATCAGCACCCGTGAGCCGGTCACGTCGACCGGCATGATCCGCCGTCCGGTCTGTTCCTCGGCCCTGGGCAATGTCACGGTGAACCAGAAGGTCGAGCCCTTGCCTTCGGCGCTCTCGACACCGATCTCGCCGCCCATCAACTCGACCAGCCGCGAGGTGATGGCGAGCCCGAGCCCTGTGCCTTCGTGGCGTCTCGTCGACGAGGTGTCGGCCTGACTGAATTTTTCGAAGACGAGCTTCAGTTTCTCGTGTGGAATGCCTATGCCGGTGTCGGTGACCGAAACGGTAAGCTTTGTCCCCGTCGGCCCCCTTTGTCCGGTCACGTCGACCAGCACGTGGCCTTCGTCGGTAAACTTCACCGCGTTGCCGACCAGATTGGTGACGATCTGCCTGACGCGACCGACATCGCCGACGAACAGGCTTTCCAGGCCCGGCTCGACGCGCACGATGAGCTCGAGGTCCTTCTCCTTGGCGCGCGTCGATATCAGCGTCGCCACATCCTCGATCGCTTCGGGCAGGTTGAAGGGCGCAGGGTCGAGCACCAGCTGTCCGGCATCGATCTTGGAGAAGTCCAGTATGTCGTTGATGATGGTCAAGAGCGCGTTACCCGATTTGACGATGATGTCGGTGAACGTCTTCTGCTTGGGATCGAGGTCGGATTTGGCCAGCAACTCGGCCATGCCGAGTACGCCGTTCATCGGCGTGCGGATTTCGTGGCTCATATTGGCCAGGAATTCCGACTTGGCGCGGTCGGCCAACACGGCGCGCTGCCGCGCCTCGCGCAGTTCGGCCTCGCGCAGCTTCAATTCGGTGATGTCGGTGGTCGACCCAATCAGATAGAGCGAACCATCGGACGCGATCATCGCGCCCTTGCGGGCGAACTGGTGGCGCACGCTGCCGTCGGCAAGCGTCACCGTTTCCTCGATCTCCTGTGTATCGCCTGTGCGCAGCACGGCGAGATCGCTGTTGACGAAGGCTTCGCCGTCCTCGCCGAAAATCTCGATGTCCGTCTTGCCGATCGCGTCTTCCCTGCGGAGGCCGGTGAGGTCGCACCAGCCCTTGTTGACGTAGAACTGCCTGAGGTCGGAGCGCTTGGCGTAGATCGACACCGGCACGTTGTCGATGAGATTGCGGAACACCTCGTTCTCGCGCATGCTCTCTTCCAGCGCCTGCTCGCGCGCCTTGACGTCGGTGATGTCGGTGCTGGAGCCGACAAGGTGCACCGACCCATCGAGCGCCACCAGCCGGCTCTTGCGCGTCATCAATTGCCGCACCGTGCCGTCGCGATGGGTAACGGGCTCCTCGATCTCGCGGCCGCGGCCGGTGACGACGACCTCGGTGTCGTCATGGGTGTAGGTTTCGGCGTCGTCGATGCCGAAAAGCTGGAGATCGGTCCGGCCGATGACCTCCTCCTTGGGGATGCCGGTCAGCGCGCACCAGGCCTTGTTGACGAATTCCATGCTCAGATCCTGCGCCTTGATGAAGGCGGCGACCGGCAGTTCGTCCATGACGTGGCGGAACAGGTCGATCTGGCGCATGCTTTCCTGCAGCGCCTTTTCGCGGCTCTTGATCTCCGAGATGTCGACGCGCACGCCGATAAAGGTGCCGTCCTCGGTGCGCATATCGTAGACCTGATACCAGCGGCCGTCCGCATTGAGGCGCTCATAGGACGAGTTGGGCAGGCGATAGCGGGCGAGGATGGCATTGAGCCAGACATCGAGGTCGCCTTCATAGAGCCTGTCGATTTCTGGATCGCCGCTCGATCGGAAATAGCCGACCGAATGTCCAAGTTCCAGGGCCGCGCGGAAGCTGCGGCCAGGCTGCCATGCCGGTTTCAGCTCCGGCAGCGTGTCCTGCAGCTTGCGATTTGCAAAGACGAACTTGTCGTCGCGGTCATAGATGATGACGGCCGCCGGCAGCGACTCCAGCACCGTGGTGAGGTTCTTGCGGGCGTCTTCGGCTTCGGTCTCGCGGCGCTTCATGTCGGAGATGTCGAACAGGAAACCGGCGACATAGTTGCGGCCGCTGGGCATGCCGACGCGGTTCTTGCGCACGATGCGCGAGCGGCTGGCGCCCTCGGCGTCGAAAGTCTCCTCGACCTCGTAGGGCGTGCCGGTCGCCAGCACGGCGCGTTCGCTGTCTTCGAACTGCGCGGCGTCCTTTTGCTTGAGGAAGTCGCCGCCGGGCCTGCCCAGCATCGCTTGCGGGCTCTGTCCGAACAGTGCCGAAAACGCCTCATTGACGAAGACGAAACGCAGATTGTCGTCCTTGACGAAGATCGGGTCCTTGACGCCGTTGATCACCGCCTCGGCCAGCCGCGATTTCTCCAGCGCATGGGCGAGTTCAGCCTCGCGATCCTTCATGTTGGTGACGTCGACATAGGAGATCAGCCTTTTGCCGCCGGCGAGCGGCGCCAGCGATGCAATCAGCGTACGGCCGTCATTGCGTGGCAGTTGCCTGGAGCCCACCAGGCCGGCCGAGATTTCTGCTTCGCGCTCGGCGATGTGGTCCTGCCATTCCGCATCGTCAGCACCGTACGGGTCCATATCGCGGCTGGCCTGCATCAGTTCGCGGAAGCCGCAGCCGATCCTGGCGCGTCGGGGATCGATTTCCCAGAAATCATAGAAGGCGCGGTTGATCACCTCCGCCCGCATGTCCGCATCAAGGACGAGCACGCCGATCGGCATCTGGTCGACCATCGTGCGAAGATTGGCGAAGGTCTCCGTGATTTTGGCGTTGGCACTCTCGATCTCTGCGTCGCGACGCTTGAGCTCGGAGACGTCGTAGTAGGTCAACAGCCGCTTGCCGCCGGACAATGCCGTCACCGAGAACATCATCGTCCTGCCGTTGGCATGGAGAAATTCGCGTGGCGCAACCGAGCCGGCGCTGATCTCCTCGACGCGGGTGGCTAGGTAGTGCTGCCACTGCTGTTCATCGAGATCGCCGTAGATGCCGTTGCGGCGGTTGAGTTCCATCAACAGACTGAACGGCGCGCCGACAGTGACGGCGCCATCGGGAATCCTGGAGAGCTCGCGATAGGCCTTGTTGACGATGAGTGTGCCGAGCTTTTCGTCAAGCAGCACGACGCCCATATGCATGGCATCCATCGTCCGCTCGAGATCGGCGAGGTGCTGCGTGGCCTCCCAGGCCGGCGGATCGCTCTCGTCCTGCCGCAGTTCGTCCAGCGCACCGGCCAGTGCCGTGACGTTGCGGCCGATGCCGCGATAGCCGATGAATTCGCCTTCGCCGTCGAACCGCGGGGAACCGGTGATCGAAACCCAGCGGCAGCCGGGACGGCCGCCCTTCAACTCATAAACAAAGTCGCGAAACGGCCGATGCGCCTGCAGATCCTCCAGATGCGCGGCGGCGTGTCGATTGCCGTGCACCATCTGCTTGAGGAAATCGAAGCGGAAACGGCCAAGAATGCTGGCGGGATCGATGCCGGTGGCGGCCTGGTAGTTCTCCGAAAGCCAGGAAAAGCGCAGCTCGGCGTCGGTCTCCCAGACCCAGTCGGCGCCGGCCTCGACCAGTTCGCGCAGCGCTTCGGGCGAACCCCCGACGGACGTATCCTCGCCGTTCACCACCCCTTTTCGGGAACCGCGTCCGCCGCGTGTTCCAACAGTCCCGTCAGCCATCCCGTTCCCACCCCGAAAGCCAAGGCCGAACCCCCTCAGCGGTTCGCCGGCGGAATTTGCCCGAGAAGCATTAATGATCCGCTAACCATAACCAATCCAGACTGCGGCCAGAGCCACATTGCCCTGCGGTATTCCGCCGGTTGTCGGCGGAACCCCGGCCGGGCTATAAGTCGGCGGGGGTGTTGCTGATGACGGGTTGGATCGTGCCTTGTTTCCTGTGCCTGGCGCTGCTTGCGGGCAGCGGCTGCGCACGCAGCTATGACGGCACGGTGGTGATCCCGAAGCCGCTCGATATCAGGCGGGTCTGGGATCGCGATCCGTCGCAGACTGAGGCCAGCCGGATGCAGGCGGCAGCCGGTGTGTTTCCGACGCCGCCGCCGCAGGAGCCCTACCGGCCCGCGGCACGCAGGCACACAACACAAATAGCCGCGCCAAGGCGGCACGTCAGGTCCAGCCCTCCCAGCATGGCTTCCGAACCGGCCAATCCGCTCACCTGCAAGAATGTCAGCGAACCCGGCAAACGCTACAGGATGGTTTGCGAATAGCTGGTACTAGAGCAATTCCAGGAAAAGTGTGAAACGGTTTTCCGTCCGGAATTGCGTAAAACAAAGACATAGAGCGGTTCGCCGTTTCGGTGAAACGGTGAAACGCTCTAGGCGCAGGTTACTCCGCCGGGAAGAAAGCCGGCCCGACCACCCTGACCGGCCGCGAGCCGGCCAATGGCTCGACCGACTGTCGCTGGGCGGCGCCCCTGGCCTCTGCAGCGTCTGCGCCAGGCTGGGGAATTTGCGCCACGGTGCCAAGATCCGGCTTCGCTGACGGCAAAGGAATGATCGCGTTGGCCATATTGGCTGGCGTGACCGTGCGCGCTCTCAGCTCGGCAACGCGCTGGTGATAGCGCATTGAGGTCGCAGGCCCTGAAGTTCGCATCATTGCGATATTTGAAGGCCGTCGGCAGGTCCTTGTAGGATGTGCGCGTATCGAGCGCGACCATCTTTTCGGTTTCAAGGCTTGGGTCCCTGAGCGTGTACAGGTCGACGCCGGCATCGTCGCAGATGTAGCGGCACTGGTCGACCATCTCCTTGACATCGCCGCCTTGCACGAACTGCGATTTCGGCGCCGGGAAGAAATAGCCGTCGGAGAGACGAACGCAAAACAGCATCGAATTGCTGCCGATCATAGCGCCAGCAGGACGCTGTCTTTGTTGCCCGGCGGCGGGCGTGCAGCCGAGCGCGACGAGCCTGGCCTGCAGTCCGGACGCATCCCGGCGCGAAATCGCGGCGCCGGCGATCTGGCGTTGCACCTGTGTGCGGCTTTTGGCGAGGTCGGCGCAAGCATTGAAGAAGCCCCCCACCGCACTTTGCGCCGTGCACCGGCGTTGCCTCTCCAGCCCCTGGGTCGCCGCAAGCTGGCGACGTAGCTGCGCAAGCTCGGAGCTGATCCCGCCGCTGCGGCCGGACGGTGCCAGCTGGCTCCTGAGCGCGGCGCATGGATCGGCAAGGGAAGCCGAAATGCCGAGGACGCTTGCCGCTACCGACACCAGTGCAAAGGTCACGACAAGCCACAAATGCATCATCGGCGACACCTGGTCCTTGTACCCCTGTGGAGCCGATCGCCGCTCCAGCCGATTGAGCCTCAATGCGTGAGGCAAGTCTAATTGAAGAGACGCCAAGAACCGCCAGGTATTTTATGCCGAGTGTATTATGCCGATTCCCGTAAATTCGCTATTACACTTTTGTTTCAAGATTGAGACGTAGCCAGGCTCCGGCGAGCCCAGGCCGCCGCAATCATCGATCCCGCCTTATCGGCCCTTGCGGATGAAACCTTTCTCCGGTGTCTCGCGTTGTGTCGGGCAAAGGAGACCGAAGATGTCTATTCACTTCACTGTCTCTGGCCTGACCAGGAACCTGTTCCACTCGCTGGGGCTGGACCATGAGCGGGCGCCGAGAGCGCTCGATCCCGAACAGAGCCTGTTGCTGGAATGCTATCTCGCCGGACAGATTCCGGAATCCGCCTGGGCCGACTACGTCTTCGAGGCGCCGGAACTGCAGCGGCATGTGGATATCAGGCGCCCGCACAACTGATCAGAGCAATTCCAGGAAAAGTGCGAGCGGTTTCCGTCCGGAATTGCGTCAAGACAACGGGGGGCGGGTCGCCGTTTCGGCGAAACGGTGAAACGCTCGCCCGCTCGCCTACTGCTTGGGCGAAGCGAATTGCACGGTGAAGACATTGCCCGCGACGCCTTGCGCCAGCGTCGGCGAAAAGCTCAACGGCAAGCACTTTTGCAGGGCAGTGGTTGCGGCGTCGACGAACGACTTCCTGGTATCCGCATCGCCATCGACCTTGATCGCCGTCGGCCGCGGCGGACCGATCAGCGTGCCGTCGCGCTTGAAGCTGAAGCTCAAGGTGACGCTGGCATTTCCAACACCCGCCGGCGGCGTCCAGCACGCCTGGATGGCATCGCCGACCTCCGCCATCGTGTCGAGCGGCGCGGCATTGCACGGGTAGCCTCCGACCAACACAACACCGGCAATCGCAAACACTCTCGCTACGCCCTTCATCGCAAAGCTCCTCGTGTGTCGTCCGCCGACCATGATGGTAGGGTCGAAGCAGACGATGGCAATATGCCTGATGTCGGACTTTACAGCATGAGACGTGCCTGATGGCGCATCGGCGAAAAGCAAAAGGCCGGCATTGCGCCGACCTTTCCCTTCACCCTTGCGCCAGTACATCCGTGGTCGCGCGGTGCCTTCAATAGACAGCGTTCTGGTTAATGAATCCTTAGCTTTACGCGCTGGCCTGCGACTTCACATAGGCGATGTAGCCGCGCACGTCGCCGGCCGGCTCGGCATAGGCCTTACCGAGTTTCTTCTCCATCGCCGCGACATACTCCTTGGCCCATTTTGGCAGCGCATAGTCGATGACGGCCAGGAACTCCAGCGTCGATGCCAGGCGTATGTCGGCGATCGACGGGTGCTTGCCGCCGATGAACGGCTTGCCGTCCCTGAAGAAGGAGTGAAACACCTCCAGCGGCTCGGCAATCGCCGCCATGGCGGCCTTCTGCGCCTCGGACTTCTTCTCCGGATGAGCGTCGCTATGGCCGACCTCGCCGGCATAGTGCGGGAAACCCAGCGCCGGATAGGTGGCGCGCGCCACATACGGGTAGAGCGTGCCGATCAGGTAGAACATGGCGCTGTCGACCATCGCCCGCTTGGCCGGTGCCTTGGGATAGAATTTCTCCAGCCCGTGCTTGTTGGCGAGATACTGCATGATGGCACAGCTCTCCCACAGCACGCCGCGCGGCAGCCCCTTGTCCTCGATCATCGGCGTCAGATGCGCCGGATTGCGCGCCATATATTCGGGCGAGCGCGTGTGGCCCCAGGCGTCAGTCTCGGCGGCGTCGAACCCGGCCGCACGGGCAAACACCCGGACGGTCATGTTGTTGACGCTCGGCTTCAGCATCGAGAGCTTCAGCGCCGGTTTTTTCGCCGCCTTGACCTTCGGCGCGGATTTCTTGGCAGCCGGCTTTGTCGCGGCTTTCGCGGCCGGCTTCGCGGCTGCCTTCGGCGCGGCCTTTACGGCCGCCTTTGCGGCCGGCTTCGCTGCCGCTTTTGCTGCTGGCTTGGCCGCTGGTTTGCCAGCGCTCTTAACTGTCTTTGCCATTATGGTCCTCCCCTTTTGCTGGCCGTCAGTATGGATTCTTCGGCGTCCGGTCGTCCGACAAGGTCGCGCGCGACCGTTCGACCAGCGTCTGGATCGCGTCGGCAAGGTGCACTTCGGCGATGTTGTAGTCGCCGCGCGCAACGCGCAGCTTGTGCGCCTGCATCAGCACATCGGCGTGGGTGAAGCCGGCCGGCGGCTCAAAGCGATAGGACGCCAGCTCGATCAAGAGGCCGAGCGGATCCTCGAAATAGATCGAATCCATGAAGCCGCGATCCTTGACGCCGCTGTGCTTGATGGCGCGCTCGTCGAGCCGGGCGACCGCCTGCAGGAAGGTCACGCGCGACACCGAGAACGCAATATGATGGACGCAGCCCGGTTCGGTGGGCGTGCGCCGCTTGACCGGCGTGCGGCTCTCGTCGGTGAAGACGGTGATCAGCCTGCCGTCGCCGGGATCGAAATAGAGATGGCTTTCGCTTGGCTTGTCGAGATTGGGCTGCTCGAAGATGAACGGCATGCCGAGCACGCCCTCCCAGAAATCGATCGAGGTCTGGCGGCCGGCGCCGACGAGCGTGATGTGATGGACGCCCTGCGACTGCAGTTTCTGCATCGGTCTCCTCCTCGCCGACCCTCGCCTATGTTCCCCGGCGTCTTGCGCGCCGCAAAGAGCCCTTTGGCGAGGCTTCGTACATGATGCTAGTGCAATTGGCAGCGCCGCGCCAGAAGCTCGCGGAGACTGCCGGCGCTGGATGGTGAAAGGGGCTTGAGTTGCATGACCTGAGGCTATGCAACGGCTCTGAGCTCGGCTTCCTCCAGCGTGCCCAGGCCCGCGCATTCGGCGCATGCCATCGTCTGCCCGGGACAGCCGGCCCGATGCGTGCCTTGCGGGCAGCAATGCCCTTTCGACTCGCGCCATTTCAAGCAATCGAAAACCTGCCCGCTGCCGTGACAGCACGGGCATATCATTTTTGCCGAATTCATGCCTGCTATGCCCAACCAAATCCGCGTTGCCGCAGATGCTATCCCCGCACCGCAAGTAACAGAGATCGCTACGCTTTCAAGCGTCGCGGCCTGACTTAAATTGGGTGTATTCGGGTGCGCGGACTTGCCGAATTTCGCTGATGCCGCCGACCCTCGCGGTCACACGCGATCCGCGCGGCTGCTGCCCGAAATTTTCGATGATGCGGAAGGAAAGTCGTTGTTTGGTACGCCCAAGGGGAATCGAACCCCTGTTCCCGCCGTGAGAGGGCGGTGTCCTGACCGCTAGACGATGGGCGCGTTCAAGAACCGGCGATATAGGCTGACGGTTTGGAAAAAGCAACTGGGCTTCGAACCGCCGGACCGCTTCTGTGCAATCTCGGTTTGCGGACTTAGCGTTTCGGCTCGATCAGGTCCCACAGATTGCCGTAGAGATCGGCGAAAACCGCCACGGTGCCGTACGGCTCATGGCGTGGCGTTTCATGGAAATCGACGCCGTTTTCCAGCATCGTCGCATGGTCCCTGGCAAAATCGTCGGTTTCGAGAAACAAAACCACGCGGCCGCCGGTCTGGTCGCCGACGCGGCTTTTCTGCACATCGTCCAACGCTTCCGCCAGAAGCAGCCGGGGGCCTTGCCCGGCCGACGGCGTTACCGTCACCCAGCGCTTGCCGTCACCGAGATCGATGTTGTCGCAGAGCGCAAAGCCAAGCTTGCCGACATACCAGGCAATCGCCTCGTCATAATCGGCGACGACGAGCGTAACGGTTGCTATGCGGCGATGGTCGGCAAACCCGGTCATTGTTTCGGCCCGCTCATTTGTTGCGGATGGCGAAGCGGCCGATGATACGGCGCTCGGCGATGTCGTAGACGAAGATGGTGCGGCTGCCGTCGCTGATCTCGGCGTCGATCGAAATGCGATTGCCCGACAGAGCCTGGCTGATCACCTTGGCTCCGACCGGGAGCACTATGTCGGCCGCGAGCGGCTCGCCGGGCGGAACTGGAATGTCGTTGGCGAGCGGCGGGTTCGCGGGCGGCGCTTTGCGCGATTTGTAGACAATGGCCGCGATCACCACCATAAGGGCCAGCAAAAGCAGGCCGAGATTGATGGCCATGAAACGGATGAGCCTGCCGCGCACCTTTTCGATCTCGGGATCGAGCGGCTTTTCTTCTTCGTCGGCAACGGGCCGGGCCATGGCAGAACTTTCCGGAACTTTTTCGATGAGCGCTCATAACGAAGAGACCCCTGAATTGATAGAGGCTGGACAATTCATAGAGGCGGCGCCGACCGTGCTCGAAGCCGGCGCGGAAGCGGCCGGCCAGCGCCTCGACCAATGGCTGGCGAGCGCCCTCGGGCCTGACATGTCGCGCAGCCGGGTGCAGATGCTGATCCGGCAAGGTGCCGTTTCGATCGACGGCAAGCCGGTCGACGAGACCAAGCGCAAAATGAGTGCCGGCGAGCGCGTATCGGTCGTCATGCCCAAGCCCGAACCGGCCGAACCGCAAGGCGAGCCCATCGCGCTCGACGTGCTTTATGAGGACGACGAGCTGATCGTCATCAACAAGCCGGCCGGCCTCGTCGTCCATCCCGGCGCCGGCAACTGGACCGGCACGCTGGTCAATGCCCTGATCCACCACTGCGGCGACAGTCTTTCAGGCATTGGCGGCGTCAGGCGGCCGGGCATCGTCCATCGGCTGGACAAGGAAACCAGCGGCGTCATGGTGGTGGCCAAGACCGACCGCGCCCACAAGGCGCTGTCGGGGGCCTTTGCCGACCACGGCCGCACCGGCGACCTCGAACGTGCTTATTTGGCGCTGGTCTGGGGAATCCCGTCGCGGCCGGCCGGAACGGTCGATGCGCCGCTTGGCCGTGCCGCCGACCGCGTGCGCCGCGCCGTCGTGCCGGAAGGCCGTGACGATGCCCGCCACGCCGTGACCAATTTCACCGTCAAGGAGCGTTTCGGCGAGGGCCAGCAGGCGTTCGCCACCGCCAGCCTGGTCGAATGCCGGCTGGAAACCGGCCGCACCCACCAGATCCGCGTCCACATGGCCCACATCGGCCATCCCGTCATCGGTGACCCCGATTACGGCCAGGCCTTCCGCACCAAGGCCAACCGGCTGCCCGAACTGCTGAAGGGTCAGGTCAAGGCATTTTCCAGGCAAGCTTTGCATGCCTGGCTTCTTGCATTTCGGCACCCGGCTACCCATTTATCGATGAGGTTCGAGGCGCCGATACCGGGGGACATGGAGGAACTCGTCGGCGGCTTCCGCAAGCTCTGAACCAGCCAGCTAAAACCTGAGCGGCATTGTTCACTTCAGCGTGACACACTGTTTCGTGTTGAACAAATGCCTGTCTTTTCTGGTTTTGTTCCTATATAAATCAGTTGCCGCGGGCGAGCCTTTTGGTGCTCGCGTCACATGCCCGCCGCGTTTCGGGGGCATCACTCCAATAGAGAGGGGGCGCAATCATGGCCCAGTCACTACCCAGTATTGTTTCCGGCGAAGGCGGCCTCAGCCGCTACCTGGAAGAAATCCGCCGCTTTCCCATGCTTCAGCCGCAGGAAGAGTACATGCTCGCCAAGCGCTACGCCGAGCATGAAGACACCAGCGCTGCGCACAAGCTCGTCACCAGCCACCTTCGGCTCGTTGCCAAGATCGCCATGGGCTATCGCGGCTACGGCCTGCCGATCGGCGAAGTGATCTCGGAAGGCAATGTCGGCCTGATGCAGGCCGTCAAGAAATTCGAACCCGAGCGTGGCTTCCGCCTCGCGACCTACGCCATGTGGTGGATCAAGGCCTCGATCCAGGAGTACATCCTGCGCTCGTGGAGCCTGGTCAAGATGGGCACGACCGCCAATCAGAAGCGCCTGTTCTTCAACCTGCGCAAGGTGAAGGGCAAGATCCAGGCGCTGGACGATGGCGACCTCAAGCCCGACCAGATCACCGAGATCGCCACCCGGCTGAACGTGTCGGAAGCCGAAGTCGTGTCGATGAACCGCCGCCTGTCGGGCGACGCGTCGCTGAACGCGCCGATCCGCGCCAGCGAAGGTGAATCCGGCGAATGGCAGGACTGGCTGGTCGATGACCACGAAAGCCAGGAAGACATGCTGATCGAACAGGACGAGCTGGAAAACCGCCGCGGCATGCTGTCGGGTGCTTTGGCCGTGCTCAACGATCGTGAGCGGCGCATCTTCGAGGCACGCCGCCTCGCCGAGGAGCCGCTGACGTTGGAAGAGCTGTCGTCCGAGTTCGACATCAGCCGCGAGCGCGTGCGCCAGATCGAGGTGCGCGCCTTCGAGAAGGTGCAGGACGCGGTCAAGGCCGCCGCCAAGCGCCAGATGCAGGCGCTGCGCACGATCGAGGCGCAGCCCGCGGCGTAAAGCCGGGTTCGGCTAAGGAACAGAAGGCGGCGTCGGGAAACCGGCGCCGCCTTTTTTGTTTTGTCGTCCGTCGGCGGTTAGCGAAAGTCGGGCAACAGCTGATCTCCCCCCTTGAGGGGGAGATTGGCAGCTTCGGCGACGGCGCCAACAGCATGAACCGATCTACAGCCCATCCAGCGGAAACTTGAGATACCTTCGGCCGTTGGCCTCCGGTTCCGGCAGCCGTCCACCATTCATGTTGACCTGCAGCGCATGCAGGATCAGCCGCGGCATCGGCAGTGTCTTGTCGCGCGCTTCGCGCAAGGCGACGAACTCGGCTTCGCTGCGCGCCGCAACGAGGTGGATATTCTTTGCCCTCTGCTCGGCGACCGTGCTCTCCCAGCACGGCTCGCGCCCGCCGGCCTGATAGTCGTGGCCGACAAACACCCGCGTTTCGTCCGGCAGCGCCAGAACGCCCTCAATCGAATGCCACAGCCGCGCGGCACTGCCGCCGGGAAAATCCGTCCTTGCCGAGCCGCTGTCGGGCATGAACAGCGTGTCGTGGACGAAGGCTGCGTCGCCAATGACATAGGTGATCGAGGCCAGCGTGTGGCCGGGCGAGAACAGCACCTTGACCGGAAGGTTGCCGATCATGAACGTTTCGCCTTCCCCAAACAGCCGGTCCCACTGCGAGCCGTCGGCGGGGAAATCCGGCCAGTTGTAGATCGCCTTCCACAGCGCCTGGACTTCGACGATCCTGTCGCCGATCGCCGTCGGCGCGCCGGTCCTTTCCTTGAGATAGTGCGCCGCCGAGAAATGATCGGCATGCGGATGGGTGTCCAGGATCCACTCGAGCTCCAGCCCGTTTTCGTGGATAAAATCCAGCAAGGCGTCGGCATTCTTCGTCGCCGTCGCGCCGGATTTTTCGTCGAAGTCGAGGATCGGGTCGATGACGGCGCAGCGTCTCGTCACCGGGTCGGTGACGACATACTGGATGGCGCCGGTCGGCTTGTCGTAGAAGCCGGCGACCTCAGGTTTGGCCGAAGCGATGTCCAATGTCCGGCCCCCCTGCCCCTTGCCCGACAGGAACCGTTTTCTCCGTCGGGTTGAACAACAGCATGGTCATCTGGCAAAGCGCGCCGGTCAAGCACGCCTTGCCAGAAATAGGACTGAAGCCCGAAATAGCTCCGACGGAGAAAACCTAGGCTGACGGCTGCTTGGTCTTCCTGAGATAGGGCAGGATCGTCTCGAAAGCGCCAAAACGCTTGACCGCATCTTCGTTCGAAACCGCGGCGGTGATGATCACATCCTCGCCCTGCTTCCAGTTGGCCGGCGTCGCCACCTGGTGCTTGGCGGTCAGCTGCATGGAATCGACCGCGCGCAGGATCTCGTCGAAGTTGCGGCCCGTCGTCATCGGGTAGGTCAGCACCAGCTTGATCTTCTTGTCCGGCCCGATGACATAGACCGAGCGCACCGTGGCGTTGTCGGCCGGCGTGCGGCCTTCCGACGTCTCGCCGGCGCCCGCCGGCAGCATGTCATAGAGCTTGGCCACCTTGAGGTCCTTGTCGCCGATCAGCGGGTAATTCACCGTCTGGCCGGTCGCCGTCTTGATGTCGGCCTGCCACTTGTCGTGGCTCGCAACGGGATCGACGGAAATGCCGATGACCTTGACGTTGCGCTTCTTGAACTCGCCTTCGAGCCCCGCCATCGTGCCCAGCTCGGTGGTGCAGACCGGGGTGAAATTCTTCGGATGGCTGAACAGGATCGCCCAGCCGTCGCCGATCCAGTCATGAAACTTGATCGGCCCTTGCGTGGTCTCGGCGGTGAAGTCAGGCGCGATGTCGTTGATACGAAGGCTCATGGCATTATTTCCCCAGCAACAGATTTCGTCAGGAGCGGCCGTGGACGGCGTCAACGCTCCGGCATTCCCGCATCTTAGCGCAAAAATCGCGGCTGCAGGACAATAGGAAACTATTATTGGCGACGGAACGAGCACTTTCGTTCTACGGACCGACGTTGGGCCGACAATCTTTCGTTTGTGCGGGGAAGGCTCAGGCCTTGTTGACCGCCAGCGACGTGGCCAGGTCTTCCATGCGCTGGGCGAGCGCGCCGAGCGCGCTGGTCAGCACGGTGTCGTTCTTGTCGGCCTTGGTCAGCGCTTCGTCGCGAGTCTTGCGCAGCGTCTGCACTTCGGTCTCCATGCCCTTGACCCGCTTCTGCAGCTCCGAAAGCTCGTCCATCACCATGATGCCGGCCATCACCGTCAGCCGCTGGTCGCCGATCTCGCCGAACGAATCCTTCAGATGCGAGACATAACGGTCGAACCGCTCGGCGAGGTCGATCAGGTGCTCTTCCTGACCCTCGTCGCAAGCCATGCGATACTGCTTGCCGTCGATGGAAACCGTGACCTGTGCCATGGCCTGCAGCTCCTACCTGTCCAGCACCGCGCGGATGGTTTCCATGGCGGTCACCAAGCGGCGCGACACTTCCTTGTTGGCATCTTCCAGCCGTTCGGCGCGGGCTTCGGAATTGTCGAGTTCCTGCGCCAGCCGTGAACGGTCGGCGTTCATGCGCTGCACCTCAGCCTCGGCTTCGGAATAGTCGCGCTCGTGCTCGAGCTTGGCCGCGACGGCGTTTTCCAGCCCCTCGATGGCCTTGCCCAGCCTGTGGATGACTTCCTTGAGTGTGGTTTCGCCGGTCATGGCCTTCGTCCTGTGCCCTGCCCATCACCGAATCGCTTCGCGTTCAGAACGCGTTAACAAGGAAACATTAGGCACCGGGTGAAGGCAACGTCAACAAAGCTCTCGCGACTGTCCCCCGCTAACGCTAATGTAGGTCGCCCCATAAGGTCTCAAAGCCATCACAAGACCGGCAAATGTGCAGCCGATTTGTTGACTAAAAGCCCGTGGCTGCTATGTGTCGCGCACTCTTTCCTGGGCTCTGCCAAGCCCACAAATCCCCACCCCGGAGGTACCATGACGTCGCGTGAACAACATGACCGGATGGCCAATGCGATCCGTTTTCTCTCCATGGACGCCGTCGAGAAGTCCCAGTCCGGCCATCCCGGCCTGCCCATGGGCTGCGCCGACATCGCCACAGTGCTGTTCACCCGCTTTCTGAAATATGATCCGAAGAACCCCCATTGGCCGGACCGAGACCGCTTCATCCTGTCGGCCGGCCACGGTTCTATGCTGCTCTACTCGCTGCTGCATCTGACCGGTTACGAGGACATGACCCTCGACCAGATCAAGCATTTCCGCCAGCTGGGTTCCAAGACTGCCGGCCATCCCGAATACGGCCATGCCACCGGCATCGAGACGACGACCGGCCCGCTCGGCCAGGGTCTCGCCAATTCGGTCGGCTTCGCGCTCGGCGAGCGCATCATGAACGCCGCCTTCGGCAACGACCTCGTCGACCACTACACCTATGTGCTGGCCGGCGACGGCTGCCTGATGGAAGGTGTTTCCCAGGAAGCCATCGCGCTGGCCGGCCACCTCAAGCTCAACAAGCTGATCGTCTTCTGGGACAACAACAACATCTCAATCGACGGTCCGGTTTCGCTTGCAGACAACACCGACCAGGTCGCCCGCTTCCAGGCCTCGGGCTGGAACGCCAGCCACATTGACGGCACCGACCCCGAGGCGATCGCCTACGCCATCGAAGCCGCCCGCCATTCCGACAAGCCGACGATGATCGCCTGCAAGACGACCATCGGCTTCGGCGCCCCGACCAAGGCCGGCACCAACAAGGCGCACGGTTCGCCGCTCGGCGCCGACGAGATCGCAGGCGCGCGGAAATTCTTCAACTGGGACTCGCCGCCCTTCGAAATTCCGGCCGACATTCTCGACTCCTGGCGCACCGCCGGCAAGGCCGGCGTCAAGCCGCGCACCGACTGGGAAGGCCGGCTCGCCAAGGCCAAGCCCGAGCTGAAGGCCGAGTTCGAGCGCCGCCTCGCCGGCAAGCTGCCGTCGAATTTCGATGCCGTCATTGCCGACTACAAGAAGAAGCTGTCGGCCGACAAGCCGAAGGTCGCCACCCGCAAATCGTCGGAAATGGCGCTGGAAGTCATCAACGGCGCGGTGCCGGAAACCATCGGCGGCTCTGCCGACCTGACGGGCTCCAACAACACCAAGACCAGCCAGACCAAGAACATCACGCCGGACGATTACGGCCAGCGCTATGTCCACTACGGCATCCGCGAGCATGGCATGGCGGCCGCCCTCAACGGCCTGACGCTGCATGGCGGCCTCATCGCCTACGGTGGCACCTTCATGTGCTTCTCCGACTATGCCCGTCCGTCGATGCGGCTGGCGTCGCTGATGGGCATCCGCTCGATCTTCGTCATGACCCATGATTCGATCGGTTTGGGCGAAGACGGCCCGACCCACCAGCCGGTCGAGCACCTGGCGGCGCTCCGCGCCATCCCCAACCACAATGTCTTCCGTCCGGCCGACGCGGTGGAAACCGCCGAATGCTGGCAGATTGCCATTGAATCGGAAAAGACCCCGTCCACCCTGGCGCTGACCCGCCAGAACCTGCCGACGGTGCGCACCGAGCACTCGGCCAGGAACCTCTCGAGCCAGGGCGCCTATGAACTGGCCGCGGCGAGCGGCGAAGCGGCGGTGACGATCTTCGCGACCGGCTCCGAGGTCGAGATCGCGCTCGGCGCCCGTGATTTGCTTGAAAAGCATGGGCACCCGACCCGCGTCGTCTCGGTGCCTTGCTTCGAACTGTTCGACCAGCAGAGCGACGCCTACCGCAAGGAGACGATCGGCAACGCGCCGATCAAGATGGCGATCGAGGCCGGCATCCGCCAGGGCTGGGATCACCTGATCGGCTCCGACGGCATCTTCATCGGCATGACCGGCTTCGGCGCTTCCGGCACCATCGAGCAGCTCTACCCGCATTTCGGCATCACCGCCGAAGCCGCGGCCAAGGCTGCGGAAGCCCGCCTGCACGGCAAGTAAGATCAGGGTCAGTCCCGCGCACCTCCAAGGCGGATTCGCGGGGCTGGACCAACCTAATCGATTTAAATTCGGCCTTCTGCGGCTGGATTCTTGTGCCATCCGCCGCTATGAAGCTGCGGACCCATCTGCCGCCTCCAGCTCCCAGGGAGAGTAAAATGACCGTCAGAGTTGCCATCAACGGATTTGGCCGCATCGGCCGCAACATCCTGCGCGCCATCCATGAATCCGGCCGCAAGGATATCGACGTGGTCGCCGTCAACGACCTCGGCCCGGTTGAGACCAACGCGCATCTGCTGCGCTATGACAGCGTGCACGGCCGCTTCCCGCACGAAGTGTCGGTCTTGGGCGACCAGATCACCGTCGGCAAGGAGACCTTCAAGGTCACCGCGATCAAGGACCCGGCGCAACTGCCGTGGGAGGAACTCGGCATCGACATCGCGCTCGAATGCACCGGCATCTTCACCGCCCGCGACAAGGCTGCCGCGCATTTGACCGCCGGCGCCAAGCGCGTCGTGGTCTCCGCGCCTGCCGAAGGTGCTGACCTCACCGTCGTCTACGGCATCAACCACGACAAGCTGACCAAGGACCACATCGTCATCTCGAATGCGTCCTGCACCACCAACTGCCTGGCGCCGCTGGCCGCAGTGCTGCACGAGACCGTCGGCATCGAAAAGGGCATGATGACGACGATCCACTCCTACACCGGCGACCAGCCGACGCTGGACACCATGCACAAAGATCTCTACCGCGGCCGCGCGGCTGCCCTGTCGCAGATCCCGACCTCGACCGGTGCGGCCAAGGCGATCGGCCTGGTGCTGCCCGACCTCAAGGGCAAGCTCGACGGCATCTCGATCCGCGTGCCGACCCCCAACGTCTCGGTTGTCGACTTCAAGTTCATCGCCAAGCGCGCCACCACCGTGCAGGAGATCAACGAAGCGGTGATCGCCGCCTCCAACGGCAAGTTGAAGGGCATTCTCGGCGTCACCCATCACCCGAATGTGTCGATCGACTTCAACCACGATCCGCGCTCGTCGATCCTGGCGCTCGACCAGACCAAGGTCATGGACGGCAACTTCGTTTCGGTGCTGTCCTGGTACGACAATGAGTGGGGCTTCTCTAACCGCATGGCCGACACCTCGGTCGCCTTTGGCAAGACCATCGCCTGACCTGAAGGCATCGTCTCGCAGCTTCGAACGCCCGGCTTGTCCGGGCGTTTTTCGTCAGGGCGGCGGGCAAGGCGCGCCAAGCCGCCAAACGCCGGAAAATCAGCGGCATCAGGCAAAAAGCCATCCTTGCGCCTTGCACCGGCCATGCCTTCGCCCCACTCTCCCGTGAATCGGTAGAAAGAGGAATTCGAGGGGCAAATCACGGATGGAGCATGCGATCTATCTCGTCACGCTGGTCGGCACAGCGCTAGTCGTCGCCGCAGCGTTCTCGAGCCTGATCGCCTTCCGCTTCGGCGCCCCTTTGCTGCTGCTCTTCCTCTGCATCGGCCTCGCCAGCGGCGTCGATGGTCTCGGCATCGAATTCGACAATGCGCGCGTGGCATATTTTGCCGGCTCGCTGGCGCTGGCGGTCATCCTGTTCGATTCCGGTTTCGGCACGCCGCTCAACGCGCTGCGCCAGGCGGCCGGACCGGCGGTGTCGCTGGCGACCTTCGGCGTAATCCTGACCACTGGCCTGTTCGGCGCCGCCGCCTATTACCTGCTCGACCTCAGCTGGCTGGAATCCTTCCTGCTCGGCGCCGCGGTCGCCTCGACCGATGCGGCGGCCGTCTTCTTCCTGCTACGCGCCGGCGAGATCAATCTGCGCGAACGCGTGCGCGCGACACTGGAAGTCGAATCCGGCACCAACGACCCGATCGCCATCTTCCTGACCATCACGCTGGTCGAGATCATCGCCGCCCACGCCAATCCCGAGACCCATGTGCTGGTCACCGACCTGATCCTCGGCTTCCTGCTCAATATGGGGCTCGGCGCCGTCGTCGGCGTGCTTGGCGGGCTCGGCATCGTGCGCCTCGTCGACCGGCTCAACCTTGACCATGGCTTGCTGCCGATCTTCGTGCTGACCCTGTCACTGATGGTGTTCGCCGCGGCCGGCGCCATTGGCGGCTCTGGCTTCCTGGCGGTCTATCTCGCCGGGCTCATTGCCGGCAACTCCGACATCCGCGCCGTCACCATCCTGAAGCGCTTCCAGGACGGCATGTCGTGGCTGGCACAGATCATCATGTTCCTGATCCTCGGCCTGTTCGCGACACCCTCGCAGTTTCCGGCGATCATGGTGCCGGCGGTGCTGCTCGGCCTATTCCTGATGTTTGTCGCGCGCCCTGTCGCCGTCTGGCTCTGCCTGATCCCGTTCCGCCTGCCGCGTCCCGAGATCGCCTTCGTCTCCTGGGTCGGCCTGCGCGGCGCCGTGTCCATCCTGCTTGCCATCACCCCGCTGCTCGGCGGACTGGAGAACGGCCGCACCATCTTCAACGTCGCCTTCATCATCGTGCTGGTATCGCTGGTGGTGCAGGGCTGGTCGGTCGGTCCGCTGGCGCGCCGGCTCGGCCTGATCGTGCCGGCGAGGCTCGGGCCGCTCGACAAGGTCGAACTCGAACTGCCGGGCTCCGCCCATCACGAACTGCTCGCCTACCGCGTGGCGCCCGGCAGCCCGGTGGCGCGCGGCGAGCGTATCCCGCGCTGGGCACGGCCCTCGTTGGTGCTGCGCGACGGCCGCTCGATGCGTTTCCAGGACATGGGCCGGCTCGCGGCCGGCGACCAGGTTTATATCTTCGTGCCCGACCGCTATCCGCGCCTGCTTGACAAGCTGTTTGCCAGCCGCGCCGTAGTCGACCCCGAGGATGCCGACTTCTTCGGCGCCTTCGCCGTCGATCCCGCCCGCTCGGCCGCAGAGCTCGAGGCCGCATACACACCGGGATTGAGCGAAGCCGAGCAGAAGCTCACCGTCGGCGCGCTGGTGACGGCAAGGCTTGGCGGCCATGCCGAATATGCCGACCGGGTGCTGATCGGCCCGATCGAATTGATCGTCCGCGACGTCGACGACAAGGGCAAGATCACCGGTCTCGGCCTCTCCTTCGAGCCGACCGCGCCGGTGGCGCGGGTTCCGGTGTTCCTGAGCGCCGGCGAGATCGGCGATCGTGTCTCCGCCTTCATCCGCAACTGGCGCAAGCCGACCGAGACGCAGACTGCAGAGGCGACAGCCAATGAGAAGGCCCTTGAGCCGACGGCGGAAAAGATAACGACAGAAGGCTGACAAGCGATCGGTTCACGCTGACGTCCCGCATCATCACGACAGCCTTCGCCTTGATCTCAAAATTTAGCTCGCACCCCGGCTCAAGCCTTGCATCGTCATCGATGCGAGGTATGGTCCCGGCGATTTTCCACGGAAAGGAACCCGCATGGCCGCCTTCAAGACACTCGACGATATCGGCAATATCAGCGGCAAGCGCGTGCTGGTGCGCGTCGACCTCAACGTGCCCGTCGCCGACGGCAAGGTCACCGACGCCACCCGCATCGAACGCATCGCACCGACCATCGCCGAGCTGTCCGGCAAGGGCGCCAAGGTCATACTGCTCGCGCATTTCGGCCGCCCGAAGGATGGTCCCTCGCCCGAATTTTCGCTGGAGCCGATCGCCAAGGCTACCGCGGAGGTGCTTGGCCGCCCGGTCGGCTTTGCCGGCGATTGCGTCGGCGACACGGCGGGCAGTGCGGTCGCCGCCATGAACAAGGGCGATGTGCTGCTGCTGGAAAACACCCGCTTCCACAAGACCGAGGAGAAGAACGACCCTGATTTCACAGAGCGGCTCGCCGCCAATGGCGATATCTTCGTCAACGACGCCTTTTCCGCCGCCCACCGGGCGCACTCCTCGACCGAAGGCCTGGCGCGGCTGTTGCCGTCCTATGCCGGCCGCACCATGCAGGCCGAGCTCGAGGCGCTGGAGAAGGGGCTCGGCAATCCGATCCGCCCTGTCGTCGCCATTGTCGGCGGCGCCAAGGTGTCGACCAAGATCGACCTGTTGATGAACCTGGTGAAGAAGGTCGACGCGCTGGTGATCGGCGGCGGCATGGCCAACACTTTTCTCGCCGCGCGTGGCACCGCTGTCGGCAAGTCGCTGTGCGAGCATGACCTTGCCGCGACCGCCAAGCAGATCATGATCGAGGCCGCCGAAGCCGGCTGCGCCATCATCCTGCCTGTCGACGGTGTCATCGCCAAGGAATTCAAGGCGGGTGCGGCCAGCGAGACCGTTGCCATTACGGATGTCCCGGCTGACGGCATGATCCTCGATGTCGGCGAAAAGACCGTGAAGACGATCCGCGAATGGATCGACCGCGCCGCGACCCTGGTCTGGAACGGCCCGCTCGGCGCCTTCGAGATCGAGCCTTTCGACCACGCCACGGTGGCTGCGGCAAAGCACGCGGCGGCCCGCACCAGGGCCGGCAAGCTGGTCTCGGTCGCCGGTGGCGGCGACACGGTGGCCGCCCTCAATCATGCCGGCGTCGCCGACGATTTCACCTATGTCTCGACCGCCGGCGGCGCTTTCCTCGAATGGATGGAAGGCAAGCCGCTGCCCGGCGTCGACGTGCTGAAGAAACAAGCCTGACCGGATCGGGGGCGCAAAAACGGACGCCAGGAACTTTCAATCGATTCGAGCTTTCCGATCCCATTCCTTTGGCGGTAGACTTCCGTTACGCGCGGAACGTACCCCCTTAGGAGAAGAAAAATGAGCGAACGTCTCGAAGACATTGCCGCCGCGATGGTGGCCGGCGGCAAGGGCCTGCTGGCCGCCGATGAGAGCTCCGGCACCATCAAGAAGCGCTTCGAAGTTATCGGCGTCGAATCGACCGCCGATAGCCGCCGCGACTACCGCGAGATGATGTTCCGCGCCAAGGACGCAATGACGAAGTACATCTCCGGCGTCATTCTCTACGACGAGACCATCCGTCAGAAGGCTGCCGACGGCACGCCTCTGGTCGACATCATCAAGGCGGCGGGCGCCATTCCCGGCATCAAGGTCGATGCCGGCGCCAAGCCACTCGCCGGCTTTCCCGGCGATACCGTTACCGAAGGCCTCGACGGCTTGCGCGAGCGGCTCGCGGATTATTACAAGCTCGGCGCCCGCTTTGCCAAATGGCGCGCGGTGATCGACATCGACACCGGCAAGGGCGTGCCCTCGGCCAATTCGATTGCCTCCAATGCCCATGCGCTGGCCCGCTATGCCGCACTGTGCCAGGAGGCCGGCATCGTGCCGATCGTCGAACCGGAAGTGCTGATGGACGGCGCGCACGACATTGCCACCTGCTACGACATCTCGAAGGCAACGCTGATCAAGCTCTATGACGAGCTGCATGCGGCGCGCGTTGTGCTGGAAGGCACCATCCTGAAGCCGAACATGGTGCTGGCCGGCAGGAAATCAGGCAAGGTGAGCAGCCCCGAAGAGGTCGCGGAAAAGACCATAAAACTGTTCCGCGAAACCGTACCGGCAGCGGTGCCGGGCATCGCCTTCCTTTCGGGCGGGCAGTCGGACGAGGAGGCGACCGCCAACCTCAACGCCATCAACGCCATCGGGCCGCATCCGTGGAAGCTGACCTTCTCCTATGGCCGCGCCTTGCAGGCCGCCCCGCAAAAGGCCTGGAGCGGCAAGGCATCGAACGTCGCCGCCGGCCAGGCCGCCTTCACCCATCGTGCCCACATGAACCATCTGGCGGCGCTGGGACAATGGACGGCGAGCCTCGAACAGGCCGCCTGAGCGCAGTCCTCCCGTTGTCATACAACCCGGGCCGATGCGCCCGGGTTTTGTTTATGCAAAGCCCGGCTTGGACGGAGTTCGTTCATCCTTATCTACCTTTCGGCAAAAGCTGACAGCGATGTCGGTTTCTGCCCACCCCAAACGTCCTTGGGTGAACAGACAGGGAGAACTTCATGACTCGCAACAAGGTGGTTTCGCGTGAAGACTGGTTTGAGGCGCACAAGGCGCATCTGGCGCGCGAGAAGGAATTGACACGGTTGCGTGAGCGCATCGCCGCCGAGCGGCGTGAACTGCCCTGGATGAAAATCCGCAAGGACTATGTCTTCGAGACCGAGCAGGGTCCGAAGAACCTGGCCGGACTGTTCGGCGCCAACAGCCAACTGATCGTCTACCACTTCATGATGACGCCAGGATCGAACCATCGCTGCGAAGGCTGCTCCTTCCTTGCCGACCATATAGACGGCGCCGATCAGCATCTCAGGCACCACGACGTGTCGCTGGTGGTGGTTGCGCGCGCGCCGCTGGCGGAACTGCTGCCTTACAAGCAGCGTATGGGCTGGAAATTCGACTGGGTGTCGTCCTACGCCTCGGATTTCAACTTCGACATGCAGGTCTCCTTCACCGACAAGCAGATCGCGGGCGGCGACACCACCTACAATTTCGAGACGCGTCCGCGCACGTCAAAGGACCTTCCCGGCACCAGTGTTTTCTACAAGGAAGAGAACGGCGACATATTCCTTACCTTTATGTCGCGCGCCCGCGGCGGCGAGGCCCAGATCGGCACTTACGACTATCTCGACATGACACCGAAGGGCCGCGGCGAAAATGGCCCTTATCATAGCCTGATGGACTGGGTGCGGTTGCATGACGAATATCAGGACAAGCAGGCGGACAAGCCGAACTGCTGCGACTAGAAGCTCGTTCACCTCAGGCGAAACTTGCGCTAAGGCTGCCGCTGATCTCTAAACGGTATCGCCATGCGCTTCCCGGCCCTTCTTACCTGGCTCGCCTACCCCGTTTATGTCTGGCAGGGCCTCGGCGTGCGCCGCCGCACCACCCGCATGCTGCCGGCACAAGGGCCGGTCATGCACGAAATATCGGGCAAGGCGCCGGCCATCTCGCTGCTGGTGCTGGGCGATTCCTCGGCCGCTTCCGTCGGCATCGGCAATTCCGAGAACGGGCTTGCCGCGCAGCTTGCAATGCTGGTCGCAAGACGAACCGGCCTTGCCGTGCGCTGGCGCGCCGCCGGATTCAACTCGGCAACGTCGGGCCAGATCCGCGACCATGTGCTGCCCAATCTGTCGGCCGATCGGTGGACGCATATAGTGCTGGCCATCGGCACCAACGACACCAAGAATTTCCACTCGGTGCCGCGCTTCAAGAAAGAGTTCGGCGGCCTGCTTTACGCGCTGCGCGCCAAATGGCCGGAGGCCCGCGTCGTCTGGTCGCCGGTGCTGGAATTCACCCGTGCGCCGGCCATGCCGCCGCTGCTCGGCAAGATACTCGAAATCCGCGCTACCGCAATGAACCGCATGGGCGAGCGCCTCTGTTTCGAGCGCGGCGCCGTGCCGGCGCCACGGCTGCCGATCACCAACCCTGAGGCCGGCTTTGCCTCCGATGGCTTTCATGCCTCGGAAGCCGGTTACCGCGCCTGGGCCGAACATCTGGTCGGATGGGTGCTCGCCGATTGACCTGAGGGAGCACAAGCTCGGACTGGTGGGCTTCAGAGAACTGACGCGAGTATTTCCAAATACTGTTGATTGCAGCCTGCTTCCAATGGATCTGAGCCAGAATATCATCCAGCAGCAATGGATGAGCTACGGCCTGGATTCCGAAACCGGCAAGGACACCTGCACGCTGACCGGCAACCGCGCCGAATCGAGCAAGCATGTCATTCCGGCCGGCCCGGCCAACGCCACGCCTTTTATTGCGGCGAACCTGCCGGAATTCATGACGACGCGCGGTGGCGATTACTTCTTCGTGCCCAGCCTCAACGCCATCCGGATGATTGCCATGGGAACGGTGGACCCGACCTGACCCTCAAGGCTATGCCCAGTGCCCCAGCGCACCCGCCAGCGCGATGGCCGCCATGGCGATCAGGGCCAGCTTCCAGAAATCGCCGCGCCGCTTCAGGCCCGGCCAGCCGAGCGGCTTGATCAGCTGAATGGCCATCATGCCGATGATGACGAGCGCGAGGAGTTTCGACATGCCCGCCTTTGAGCAGCATCGCGACAGGCTGTCAAAGCGGTTCTTGCATGGTCTCGGTCGACTTGGCCATTCCTGACAAAAGGCTCGTTTCCGAACCGACCGCCAAGCACCTCGCAGCTTTCTTCAACGAGCTGACATGCTCCTGACAGACTGCTGTCAGGAGGGGTATGCGATAGTGTCTCCATCAGAGAAGAGGAGATGGTCATGAACAGCTTTGGTGTTTTGAACAGCGTACAGCACTATGTCGGCAAGATCCGCACGATGCGCAATGAAGTCCGTACCCAGCGCTTCCTGAACTCCTTGCCGGCGGACATCCGCAAGGACATTGGCTGGCCGATATGTATGAGGGTCACAGCCGCATTCGCGAGATCTGAGGCGTTTTACATGACAATGCTTGGATGCGGACCCCGCAACGCCCGGATCATTGACATGGACCCCCGGGCGGCGACGCCTTGGGCTGGCGCAAAGACTTTTGGCGCCTGCTACGGACAATGCTGAAGGCTCCTGACAGAATGCTGTCAGGAGCACCATGCCATAAACGTGTCAGGAGACATGAATGGTGAAAAGCTGGAACGACAGGCTGAACACGCCGGGCGTCAACGGCGTGAAGCCGACGCCACGCACAATGGGCCACGTCGTCGAGGGCCAGCCGATGCTGGTGCCGACGGCCCGTCAGGTCGATGATTTCATCCGCACGATCCCCAACGGCCTCGAGATGGATGTACGCGCCTTGCGCACCGCCCTCGCCATCGAGCATGGGGCGCAAGTGACATGTCCGGTCACCATCGGCTATCATCTGCGCACCGTCGCCGAAGCCGCCAATGAGGATCTCGAACGCGGCATGACGCTGAACGATATCACGCCGTACTGGCGTGTGCTCGACGTGAACACGCCGACAACGAAGAAGTTGTCCTTCGGCGCGGAATTCGTCGCCGTGCAGCGCAAGCGCGAAGGACTTAAACCATAATGCGTGTCGCCCAAAAGTGCGCAGCGGTTTTTGGGAGAACGACAAGCATAAAACAGGACATGGATGTCACCCGGAACCGGTTTTGGGACCATGACATTCATAGACAAGCAGCCGAGGGACCATACGATGCGACGTGCCGACAGGCTCTTTCAGATCGTGCAGCACCTGCGTGGCGGCCGGCTGGTCACCGCCCAGAAGCTCGGCACATGGCTCGAGGTTTCCGAGCGGACCATCTACCGCGATATCGCCGATTTGCAGTCGACCGGAGTGCCGATCGACGGCGAGGCCGGCGTCGGCTACATGATGAGGGAGGGTTTCGACCTTCCGCCGCTGATGTTCACGCGTGACGAAATCGTCGCGCTGGTCGCTGGCGCCCGCATGGTGCGGGCCTTTGGCGGCGCTGCTATGGCGCGTGCGGCCGACGAGGCGCTGGTCAAGATCGGCGCCGTCCTGCCCGACGCCGAGAAGGACCGCATCGCCCGCACCGAGATCCACACCCCGATGTGGGTGGTGAGCGACGCCGCGCGTGAGGCGATCGACGTGATCGAGCGCGCTGTCGAGAAGCGACAGGTGCTGACCATCGACTACCGCGACGAGGCCGGCCGCGGCACCGGGCGTGACATCCGTCCGCTCGGTCTGTGGTTCTGGGGCAAGGTATGGACGCTGGTTGCCTGGTGCGAGATGCGCGACGATTTCCGCGCCTTCCGCATCGACCGCATCGCCTCGGTGGTCATCGCCGGCCGCATCTTCAAGCCGGAGCGCGGCAAGCAGCTCGCCGATTTCTACCGCGCGGTCGAGCGCAGCGAGGATTATGGCATGACGCCGGACCGGGCGGCGCGCAGCTGAGACTTCGACAATCAATGAAAAAGCCCGCTCGAAGCGGGCTTTTTTGTTGAACTGTCGCAAACCTCACTCGTCGTCCGCATCTTCCTTCTTGGACTTGAGCGCCGAGAGCTTGGCGAACACGGCGTTGGCGTCGAGTTCGGCATCCTCGTCCTTCGGCTTCTCCGGCGCCGGCACCAGGCGCTCGGTCACGGCAGCCGGCAGCAGCGTGTCGCCGACAGGTTGCGCCTGCTCGCGGCCGCGCGAGGCGCGGTTGACTTCCATGTCGAGGTCGATCTGCGAAGCGAGACCCAGCGTCACCGGGTCCATCGGCTGCAGATTGGCCGAATTCCAGTGCTTGCGCTCGCGGATCTGTTCGATCGTCGACTTGGTCGTGCCGACCAGGCGCGAAATCTGCGCATCCTTCAATTCCGGATGGTTGCGGACCAGCCACAGGATGGCGTTGGGCCGGTCCTGGCGCTTCGACAGCGGTGTGTAGCGGGGACCCTTGCGCTTGGATTCCGGCACCCGCACCTTGGGGTCGGACAGTTTCAGGCGCTGGTTCGGATCCTTCTCGGCGCGCGCGATCTCGTCGCGGGTCAGCTGTCCGGTCATGATCGGATCCATGCCCTTGATGCCCTGCGCCGATTCGCCGTCGGCGATCGCCTTGACCTCGAGCGGATGCAACCCGCAGAACTGCGCGATCTGCTCGAAGGAAAGCGCGGTGTTGTCGACCAGCCAGACGGCGGTCGCCTTGGGCATCAGCAGCGTATTGGCCATTTCAAAAATCCTTCTCGTTCGCCCGCGTTCCCGCGCGGGCGGTGGTTTAGAGCCACCAAAATGGGAAATTCGCGGCCTGTATAACCGCTCCGCTGCCGTTTCGCAATGTTTTTGGCGCAGGGCGCAGCCGCCGGACACCGGACAGCGGGGGAGGCCAGGAGGACCTCGGCTCCGGCGATCATTGATGCCGAGTTGTACAGGGGGTCCAAAACGACAAAACCCGCCGGACAGGGTCCAGCGGGCTCGGAACCGGCGACGGGATACCGTCTGCGGCGGCTCTTGCTTCTGCCGCGTGGTCAGGCCTCACTGGCCGACCATGCTTCGAATTAGATGGCCTTGCGGGCAATCCTCTCGATGTCGCCGCGGCTGATGCCAAGGTCGCTGAGCTGACGGGCGTTGAGCTTGTTCAGCTCGCGCACGGTTTCGTTGTACATACGCCAGTTACGGAAAGCGCGGATCGGGTTCATGGTTGTCCTCCAGTTGTTGGATCAAATCGTTTCGATGACGCTTAGATAGGCAGTGCTGCCCACGAATTGAACAGACGTCTTTGCATAGCCGCAATGCAAATGCTGCATTGCACCATTGAGGTTATGTTCATCTTGCCGACGGGCATAGCGGGGAGGATGTGCCGAGATTCAGGTCGGGCCGCGCCGAGAATGGCGGCTCCCGAGAACCGGCCTACGCCGGCCGTAGCCTTCATAGAGCGGAGGCATTTATGACGGCTTCGGCCGGCGAAGGCCGGAGCGGAGCGTACTTCAGTACGTGACACCGGCCTACGCCGGCCGTAGCCTTAACTGCCGCAACCCTCATGAGGGCTTCGGCCGGCGAAGGCCGGAAGCGCAGGGAGCCGCCATTCGCAGGCCGGCCTCACCTGAATCTCGCCCATCTAGCCGACGTCGAGAACGATCTTGCCTATATGCTCGCCCTCTTCCATGCGCTCATGCGCCCGCCAGGCGTCGGTCAGCGGGAAGATCATGTCCATCACCGGCGCTACCTTCCGGGTGCCGAGCAGCGGCCACACCTGTGCTTCCAGTGCGGCGGCGAGCGCCGCCTTGAACTCGACCGTGCGAGGCCGCAGCGTCGAGCCGGTGTGGGTCAGCCGCTTGACCATGATTTTCGAGAAATCGGCGCTCGCCACCGCGCCGGCTTGAACGGCGATCTGGACGATCCTGCCCTCGACCGCGGCGGCCTCGTAGTTGCGCGCGATATAGTCGCCGCCGACCATGTCGAGAATGACGTCGGCCCCGTTGCCGCCGGTCGCATCCTTGACCGCCGCGACGAAATCCTCCTCGCGGTAGTTGATCGCCCGGTCGGCGCCGAGCTTCAGGCAGGCGTCGCATTTCTCCTTCGAGCCGGCGGTGGTGACGACATACGCGCCGAAGGCCGACGCCAGCTGGATCGCCGTGGTGCCGATGCCCGATGAGCCGCCATGGACCAGCAGCGTCTCACCCTTTTTCAAGCCGCCGCGCTCGAACACATTGTGCCAGACGGTGAAATAGTTTTCCGGAACCGCGGCCGCCTCCGTGTGGGTGAAGCCGGCGGGCAGCGGCAGCACGCTGCCGGCATGAACCTTGACATATTCGGCATAACCGCCCCCCGGCGTCAGCGCGCAGACCCGGTCGCCGATGCGCCAGCGCGATATCTCGTCGCCAAGGGCGGCCACTTCGCCCGATGCCTCGAGACCGGGCAGGTCGGAGGCGCCGGGCGGCGCCGGATAGGCGCCCTTGCGCTGCTGCACGTCGGGGCGGTTGACGCCGGCCGCACGCACCCGGATCAGGATTTCGCCGGGACCAGGCACCGGCACGTCGCGCGTTTCCGGTTTCAGCACCCGCGGCCCGCCCGGTTGCGAGATTGCGATGGCCGTCATCGTGGCTGGAATTTTATGTCCGCTCGCCATGAAATTTCCCGTCTCGGTCCGCCGGTCTGTCGCCGGCTGCCAGCTTCTTGCCGGCTGTTTGCATCTGCGCCCCTGCCCTATGTATGCTGATTGCCGGATCAGGCAAATGGCCAAATCAGCCCAATACTGAATAGGGAGGAGCGACGATGGCGATCTTCGACGACGAACCCAAAAAGAAAGCCCGCCCGCATGAGATCGGACAGGATCTGTCGCTGCTTTCGGTCGGTGACCTTACCGAACGGATCAGCATCCTGCGCGAGGAGATTGCCCGGCTGGAAGCCGAGCTCCAGACCAAGGGCAGCACCAAATCGGCGGCCGAAGCCCTGTTTCGCCGCGGCTAGTTTTCGCGTTAGTTTCGGCGTTGAGCATCCGCCGCCGAAAAGCCCGAATGCGCCTGTCTTCAGACCCCGCCACCGAATCTCCAGACGGATCAAACAATGTTTGCAAGCTACAGGCCGATCCTCTCGCTGCTTCGCGGCACCGCTTTCCTGCTTGCGGCTTCGGGGCTGCACGGCCTGTTGTTGCCGTTGCGCGGCCAGATCGAAGGGTTTTCGACCGCATCGCTCGGTCTGATGGGCACGGCCTGGGCCGGTGGCTTCGTCACCGGCTGCTTCTTCGCACCGCGCCTGGTGCGCCGCGCCGGCCACGTCCGGGCGTTCGGCGCCTTTGCCGCTTCGGGCGCCATCGTGGCGTTGCTTACCGGCCTGATCATCGACGAATATGTCTGGATCCTGCTGCGCGCCTTCACCGGCTTCACCATGGCCGGAGCCTTCATGGTCATCGAAAGCTGGCTGAACGAGAAGGCCACCAACGAGAACCGCGGCACCGTCTTCGGCCTCTACATGATGGTCACCTATGCCTCGATCATGGGCGGCCAGATGATCGTTGCGGGCGGCGACGTCAGATCGGCGTCGCTGTTCATGATCACCGGCATATTGTTCTGCCTGTCGCTGATCCCGACCGCGGTGTCGTCGGCTTCGTCTCCCAAGCCTTTGCAGGACGTCAAGCTCGATGTCAAAGGTCTCTACGCCAACTCGCCGGTGTCGGCGATCGCCTGCCTGTTGGTCGGCATCGCCAATGGCGCCTGGGGCACGCTTGGCGCCGTCTACGGCGCCCGTATCGGCATCTCCACCGCCCAGATCGCACTGATGATGAGCCTTGTCGTTATTGCCGGCGCGGCCATGCAGCTTCCGGCCGGACGCCTCTCCGACAAGACCGACCGCCGTTTCGTGCTGGCGGGCGCGGCTTTCGGCGCCGCACTGTTCGCCATCCTGATCTTCCTGTTCGAACCGCGTTCCGCCGTCCTCGTCATTGTCTTCGCCGCCGCCTACGGCGCCTTTGCCTACACGCTCTATTCGATCGCCGTGGCGCATGCCAACGACCACGCCCGATCGGAGGATTTCGTCAAGGTCTCGGGCGGCCTGCTGCTTCTGTATGGCTTCGGAACCATGATCGGGCCCTTGCTGGCTGCCGCCCTGATGGGTTGGCTCCGCCCCGAAGGCCTGTTCCTGGCCACCGCGCTGGCGCATCTCAGCCTCGCCGCCTACACGCTGCTGCGCATCAGCCGCCGCGCGCCGGTGCCTATCGAAGACCGCGACGCCTTCAAGACCCAGCCGGCCGATCGCTCGGTCACCCCTGAAGCACTGCGGCTCAGAAAAGCGGAAGCCGACGGTTGAGATTTGAAAAGCTTTGCCCCACAAGTATAGGCATGATCTTTTCTGACGCCTTCATGGCGATTGCCGACCCCAACCGGCGCTATCTTCTGGAAGAGCTCCGGCGTGGCCCGAAAACCGTCAACGAACTGGCTTCGGGCCTGCCAGTCTCCCGCCCGGCCGTGTCCCAGCATTTGAAAGTGTTGCTGGACGCCGGTCTGGTTCAGGCCAAGGCCGAGGGCACGAGGCGGGTCTATACAGTCAGCAGTGGCGGCTTCCTCAAGCTCAATATTTGGCTTGATCAGTTCTGGGAAGCATAGGCCGCGATTCCAGCTCGCCTCCCTGGCTTTCAAGTGTCCGTTGCCAGCGCCTTGCCCNCTTGCCCAGCCCATCGAGCAGGAATCCGGTACCATGCTCGCGCGATGACGGTGTGTCGTGCCCATCGAGAAACGCGCCCTGCTCGGTCAGCACCAGACGCGTGCCCGTGCCTTCCGGGCGAAGCTCAATTGTCGCCAGCGAAACCGAGATTCTGACATCACCGAACAGCATGTCGTAGCTGTAGACGATGCGCTGGTTGGGCACGATGTCCTGATAGGTGGCGGTATAAGTGTGGATCGGCCCGTCCTTCGGCCCGCCGGCTGACCGCCGACGCGAAAATCCATTTCGTGCCTGTGGGTCATCGGGTTGTCGGGGTCGGCGAACCAGCGCCGCTTGGCGGCCGGATCGCTGAGCGCGAAATAGACTTTCGCCGGTGCAAATGGATAGAGGCGCTCGAGGACGAAGGTGGAGTGGACGACGGATCGTTCGGCCATGGTCAGGTCCTCTAGGTCAGCTTGATGGTTTCTGCGCGACGAAGACGCCGTCGCGATAGGACGCGCCGAAATAGACTTCGACGGCGCGCAACCTGTCGTCATGGAACAGATGCAGTTCGGTGTTGCGGAAGGTCTTTCCGTCCGCCGTCTCGCAGCGATAGAGGACAAAGGCGGCGTCCTCGTCCTCGCATATCCGCTCGATGACGATCGAGCTGAAGGCCGGGCTGTCCGGCCAGCAGCGCTCGAAATAGGTCGCACGGTCGATGGCGTCGTCATAGGGGCTGGTGAAGGTGAAATCGTCGGCGAGCACCGCCGCGACGGCAGCCTTGTTATTCGCCTGGTAGGCGGAAAAATAGCCGCGGATCAACTCCGCTCTGCTTTTGCCGGGCATGGTCATTTCTCCTCTGCTTCAGGTCATTCGGTCCCGGCGAGAAAATCGCCGAGCCGGTCGAGCCGACGCTCCCATGTCAGCCGCCGTTCGTTGATCCAGTGTTCTGCACTACGCAGCGCCTGCGGCGCGATCTGGCAGGTGCGCACGCGGCCGAGCTTTTCCGAGCGCACCAGCCCGCTTGCTTCGAGCACGTTGAGATGCTGGACGACGGCCGACAGCGACATCGCCAGCGGTTCGGCCAACTGGCTGACCGAGGCCGGCCCACGCGACAGCCGCTCGACCATGCTGCGCCTGGCCGGGTCCGCGAGCGCCTGGAACATCAGGTCGAGCTGGGCGGGATCGTGCAGCATCGCGATCAGCCGTTATTGTAGGGAAAGAACTTGAAGTAGGGCTGCGCCTCCTCGACCACCCGGGCGAAGGACGGCCGCTTGAGCAGGCGGTCGTGGTAGCGTTTCACGGCCGGATAACTGTCGCCGAATGGCTCGACCTTGTTGGCGTAGAACAGCGCCGGCGAGGCCGCGCAGTCGGCCATGGTGAAGGTGGGGCCGGCCGCCCAGAGTTTCGAACGCATCTCCTCCCCGATGATCGCATAGGCGTTGCGCAATTGCGCGCGCGCCTCGTCGACCCCGAACGGATCGGTCTTGTCCTGCGGGCGCAACCTGTCGCCGACGATCTTCTGCATCGGCGCCTGCACGTAGAAATCGTAGAAACGGTCGGCCTGGCGGACCTGGAGAGCAAGGTCGGCCTCGGCCGGGATGAGCTCGACCGGCCCGGGATAATGCGCGGCCAGATATTCGATGACGATGGTCGATTCCAGCACCGTGCGGTTGCGTGCATCGTCACGCAGCGCCGGCATCTTGCCGGTCGGCGACACCTTCAGGAACGCTGCCCGCGACTGCTCATCGCCGAGGTCGACGATAACCGGCGTGAAGGGCGTATCGTTCTCGTAAAACGCTATCAGCGGTTTCCAGCAGAACGATGCCAGCGGATGGAAATGGAAGGTCAGGGACATTTTTTGCTCGTCTGTTTGCGGTTCGTCGATGCTGGAGCGGTGCCAGCCAGCGCCAACACTGAAGCATTTACTTAACTATTTCCGTGAGGCGAATGTGTCAAGGTTCGAGACTGCCTTCAGGGCTTGGTATGCGTGACGATGGCGGCAACGATCGTGCCCCAGTCGTCGGGATGCAGTTCGTGGCCACCGCCTTCGACGCGGACAAGCCGCCCGCCGGCAACAGCGTCGGCAAGGGCTGCGCCATGCTCGACCGGAAAGATCGGATCCGATGTCCCGTGAATGACGAGCAGCGGAACCTTGATCTCGCGCAGGCGTCCTTTCAGATCCTCGCAGCTCTTCAGCATGAAATGGTTAGTCGCGCTCAGGAAGCCGCCGGATCGGTCGTAGTCCCGTTCGACGAACGCCCGCATCGCCTTCTCGTCGAAGGGATGCGCGGTGCTGGCGATCGCACGCGCATCCTTGACGACGAAGCCGACCACCTGGTCGCGGTCCGACCAATCGACCTTGGCGCCATCGGCCGAGTGCTCCATATAGGCCTCGGTCGTTCCCGGCAGCTGCGATGTGTCGATCCCCACCGGCGAACTGCTGATTACGGTCAGCGAGATGACACGCGAGGGATGTTTCAACACCAGTCGTTGCGCGATCATGCCGCCCATCGACATCCCGACCACATGCGCCTCGCCGATGCCGCAACCGTCGAGGACGCGCACCGCATCGTCCGCCATGTCGTCGAAGGTATACGGCGGCTCGCCCGGCGCATATTTGGTCGACAGGCCGGTATCGCGATTGTCGTAGCGGATCACGAAACGGCCCTCGCCGGCGAGTTTTTTGCAGAGCGCCTCCGGCCCCCACAGCATCGAGGCCATGGCGCCCATGACCAGCAGAACGGTTGGATCGCCGGGATCCCCAAACGTCTGGGAGACGATTTCGGGTGCTGCGGCCCGTGTCATGGGACTCTCCTCGCATCGGCCAATCAAAGGCCAACCAAACTGATTGCGTTTTGCAATCGGTTGCACGATAATAAAACTGGTACGATAATGCAACTGGTTTTTGAGGAGAGTCGGATGAAAACCGAACACCGCTCGGGATGCCCTATCAATCTGTCGCTGGAAGTGTTCGGCGATCGCTGGAGCCTGATCATCCTGCGCGACATGATTTTTGGCGGCAAACGCCACTTTCGCGAACTGCTCAACGGCTCGATCGAGGGCATCGCTTCCAATATCCTGGCCGACCGGCTGAAGCGGCTGATGGAACTCGGCATGCTGACCAAGGCCGACGACCCCTCGCACAAGCAGAAGGCGATCTACAGCCTGACCGAGATGGCCATCACGCTGGTGCCGATCATGGCGCATCTCGGCGCTTGGGGCCGCGTCTGGCTGCCGGTGAGCGAGGAGCTTTCGATCCGGGCCGAGCTGCTGGAGAAAGGCGGACCGCCAATGTGGGAGCAGTTCATGGACGAGTTGCGCCACGACCATCTGGGCACGCCTGTCGCCACACCCGCGCGGCCTTCCGTCCGCGCTACATTGCAGGCCGGATATGAGGCGGTGGTCGCCCGCAAGGCGTCGAGCGGCATCGAGGCCCCCGCCGCTTGACCAACTTATTTCCCCATTATCAGGCCGGCTCTGCTATCAAGGGGCTGAAAAACATAATTTACGGGATGGATAACGCTCTTGGTCGAGAACTCTAAGGATACTGCCCGCGCCCGGGCGGATATGCGTTTCAAGAAGCAGGAAGAGGCCGCCACGGTGCGGCAAAAGGCGATGGCGGAGTATGTCGCCGAGGCCGACGCCCGCCAGGCCAAGACCAACAAGCTCCGGGCATTGCGCCTTGCCAAGGAAGCGGAAGACCTCGCCAACGCCCCTGCCGTTCCGGTCAAGAAAGCGCCCCGAGCCAAGAAAAAATAGCGCGGCCTTCTTCATCGACGCCCGATCTGGATGCCGGCGGATCGTATCCGCCGCCATGTGCCACGATCAGCAATGCCCGCCATTTCCGCTTTCCCACGCGAAGCAATTTCAACCGCAACCGGGATTTCGCATCCCGCATGTCAGGTCGATGATTGACGCGTTTTGATCAGGAGACAGCCATGACCGCACTGACCCTCGAAAAAGCCAAGCACATCATCGACGCCGCCTTCGCCAAGGGCGCCGAGCTGAAGCTCAAGCCGCTCGGCGTTTCCGTGCTGGACGCCGGCGCGCATCTCGTCGCCTTCCAGCGTCAGGACGGAGCCTCGTTCCTGCGCCCGCAAATGTCGGCCGGCAAGGCCTATGGCGCGCTCGCCATCGGCATGGGCTCGCGCCGTGTCGAGGCTTTCGCCAAGGAGCGGCCGCATCTCGTCGCCGGCATTTCCGACGTGTCGGGTGGACGCGTGTTGCCGGTCGTCGGCGGCGTGCTGATCCGCGACAAGGCAGGCGCCGTCATCGGCGCCGTCGGAATTTCGGGAGATACGTCGGACAATGACGAAGCCGCCGCCATCGCCGGCATCGAAGCGGCGGGCTTCACCGCCGATCCGGGCTGAGGGGGAGCTTCGCCATCCCAGGGCGAAGCAGGAACGAAACTCCGTCGCGAAGACCCTGGGATCCATGCCGCGACCTTTGCCGCAAGTGTAAGCGGAGCAGAATTCTGAACCGTTGCAACGCCTTAGCTTCACGGAATGGATCCCAGGGTCTGCGCCGCGTCGCTTCGCTCCTTGCTTCGCCCCAGGATGACGACCAGAAAGAGCAGCCACGCCAATCGCGAACGGATGCGACCGTCCAACGAAGGCGGCTAGTTCAAATTTATGTCTCTACTCGCCGACCGCATCGACACCGAAAACCCGGCCAGCACATCGAACAGGGCGATCACCATCAGCGTGAAGAAGACGGAGTGCGCCGCGCCCTTCACCAGCAGGAATTCGACCAGGAACGCCACGAAGACCAGCGTCGACAACAGATGGTCCATGATCGAGGCGTTCGTGGTGCGCACCGACTTCACCATTTCCAGGAACAGGAAGATCAGCCCGATCACCACCATCAGGTCGCCGAGCGTCATCGAGAACACCCCGCCCGACATCATGCTGAACGAGAAGATCTCGGTCGCCCACGGATCGTCGCCGCTGCCGAATATTCCGAGGAGTCCGAGATTGTAGGCCACGAAGGGCACGATCAGCAGCGGGATGGCACCGAACATCAGGCGTCTCCTCTAGCAATTCCAGGAAAGCGGTTTCCCAAGGAATTGCCTAAACAATGGGGGCACCTTCTGTAGAATGCCCCGCAGGCACGCCGTCAAGATTTTTCGCTAGCGCCCGCAAACACGGAAAAAGACCGCGCGAAACAACCCTGTCAGCCACAGTTGCCCCGGCTGACCACCGACACGCCGGGATTCAGCGCCTGTCCGCACGGCGGCGCCGATAGCGTTGAGGATGAAAAGGCCGGCGGTCATCGAGGTGATCTCGTTGACGTCGCGCGCCGGCGCGATCTCGACGATGTCGATGCCGACGACACGTCCCTTGGCGAACAGCCCCTTGATCAGTTCGATCGTCTGCCGGTAGCTGATGCCGCCAGGCGCCGGGCCTTCGACCGCCGGCATGACAGCGGGATCGAGACCGTCGGCATCGATGGTCAGGTAATAGCGGCCACGGTCCGGGATGCGCTTGAGCAGCGCCGCCGTACCGATATCCTGCCATTCATTGGCGGTGACGATGTTGGAGCCGTAGGCGCGGGCCGCCTCGACCTCCTCGAGCCGGGCGCTGCCCTGGCCGCGGATGCCGAGCTGGAAAATCCCGGCTATATGCGCCATCTCCGAAGCGCGGCGGATGGGGCTGGAATAGCCTTCCCTGACCCCGTTGACATTGTCGCGCCAGTCGAGATGGGCATCGATCTGAACCAGGGTGATCGGCCCTTCGCCGTCAAGCGCCCGCAGGATCGGGATTGGAATGCCGTGATCGCCGCCAATGGTGATCGGCAAGGCGCCGGCGACGCGGATCTTGCGGATCGCCGTTTCGGCCAACCTGTAGTGGCTGCCGGCGGCATCGCCGGGGACATCGCCGACATCGACCACCTTGACGTCCTGCCCGTCGAACAGGGTTCCGCCAATGTCGAAATCATAGCGGTCGAGCCCGAGGCTGATGCGCTGCGAGGCGCGCCGCACCGCGGTCGGCGCGTTGGTCTGGTCGTTGACCAGCTCGTCGATCGTGTAGGGACTGCCGTAAGGCATGCCGATGATGGCGACATCCGCCTTCAGCGCATCGAGGTCCTCGACCAGCGGGAAGTTCATGAAGGTCTGGAAGATATCGCGGGGTGCTGTGGTGAGCTTGGTCATGTGGTCCCTCTGAAGCCGGTCGATCATCGCGCGGAAGCGCCGCGACAAGGCATGCGGGCTCAATACAGCACCGCCGCCGCAGCTTGTATCGCCACGGACGCCCGGTCTTTGGCATAGTTGGCGGCGCGGCGCGCACCAAACGCAAAAAAACCGGCCAATGGCCGGTTCTTTTGGCATTCAAACCCTTCGAAAGCTGGTCTCAGCTTTCCTTGGGCGTCAGAACCTGGCGGCCGCGATACATGCCGGTCTTCAGGTCGATATGGTGCGGACGGCGCATTTCGCCGGAATTCTTGTCCTCGACATAGGTCGGGGCCTTGAGAGCGTCGGCCGAGCGGCGCATGCCGCGCTTGGACGGAGAGGTTTTTCGTTTCGGAACGGCCATGGATATGCTCCACTACATGGTCAAAATGCCCCGATAGCCCTCGTGAAAGGGCCGCGTCAGGGCCATAATCTGAGAAAGTCGGGTGCCTATACACGCCCTGCGCCGTTTTGGCCAGCACCGTGGCGATTTTTTTTGAGCCGGCAGCGGTTCGACCTAATCAAGACAACCGACATACGCGCCCGAACGGCCGGCGCGGCGTTCGATCAGCGACGCCAGCCGCCGCAGCCCCGGACCGGGCTTGGCCGGATTGCGGGCGATCGGATTGGGCAGCGAGACGGCGAGCAGTGCCGCCTGCCGCCGCGACAGTTGTTTGGCCGAAACGCCGAAATGATGCTGGGCCGCCGCCTCGATGCCGTAGATGCCCGGCCCCCATTCGGCGATGTTGAGGTAGATTTCCATGATCCGCCGTTTCGACATCACCGCGTCGAAATAGACGGCCAGCGGCAGTTCGACCACCTTGCGCACCGAGCCCAGCGGCCGCGACCACAGGAAAAGGTTCTTCACCGTCTGCATGGTGATGGTCGAAGCGCCGCGCGTCGCCTCGCCGGCCAGCGCATCGTCGACGACGCCGCGCAATTCGCCAAGATCGATGCCGCGATGGAAGCAGAACTGACCGTCCTCCGACATGATCACCGAATTGGCCAGCACCGGCGACACATCGTCGATCGACACCCAACGCCGGTCGTAACCGGAGAAGGTCGTGAGGTCTTTGACCATCAAGGTCGATATCGGATGCACGAAGGACGGCAGATAAAGGAAGGTCAGCACAACGGGTATCGCCGCCAGCACGACGGCGACGACCAGGCCGCGCCGTGCCAGGCGCTTCAGACCGGCGCGGTTCACGCGCCTTGGTCGCGCCATCTCAAACCCTTCGGTTTCATGATCGACGATCGGTTCCGTCAAGCCGCCCCCACCCGCGCCACTCTCCCGCCTCCGGCATAATGGCGCGAGGCTTCTTGCGCAACGTCTGAGTGTCGGCTACCGCTCCCGGCCATGACGAAAGACGAGCAATTGGCCTTTGAGGCCGCACTTCTGGGGCGGGCGGCGGCGATCGAGGCCGGGCTCAGGCTGCTGCTCGACGGCCGCACGCTTGCCGGCGAGATCGCCCGGCCGGAGCGTCTGATGGCGGCCATGCGCCATGGCGTGCTGAACGGCGGCAAGCGGCTGCGCCCCTTCCTGGTCATGGAAAGTGCCGCCCTTTTTGGCGCCGATGGCGAGGCGGCGATGCGCGTGGCGGCGGCCATCGAATGCGTGCATTGCTATTCGCTGATCCATGACGATCTGCCTGCCATGGACGACGACGATCTGCGCCGCGGCCAGCCGACCGTGCACAAGGCCTTCGGTGAAGCCACCGCCATCCTTGCCGGCGATGCGCTTCTGACGCTTGCCTTCGATGTCCTCGCCGATGAGGCGACGGCGCTGCCGGCGGAGCGCAGGGCGGCACTGGTGCTGGCGCTGGCGCGCGCGGCCGGCACTGGGGGCATGGTCGGCGGGCAGACGCTCGACCTCGAAGCCGAGCGCAGCAGGCCGGACGAAGCCGGCATTATCCGGCTGCAGGCGATGAAAACCGGCGCGCTGATCCGCTTCGCCTGCGAAGCCGGCGCGATCATTGCCGGCGCCGCACCGCAGAACCGCGACCGGCTGGCCGAATTCGGCTCGGCGGTCGGGCTTGCCTTCCAGCTCGCCGACGACCTGCTCGACCTGACCGCCGATGCCAGCCAGATGGGCAAGGCGACCGGCAAGGACGCAGCCGCCGGCAAGGCGACGCTGGTGGCGCTGCATGGCGCGAACTGGGCGCGCAGCCAGCTCCATGGGCTGGTCAAGCAGGCCCATGAATTGCTTGAGCCATACGGTGAACAGGCATCCTTGCTGAAGGCAGCGGCAAGCTTCGTGGCAATCCGCAACAACTGAGGTTTGGGCAATCGGATGCCGAACCGTTTTCGGAATTTGTCGGCCTTGCGCTGCCTTGCTTGGTGTCTCTCAAATGCCCCAAAGCAACTGGGCGCGCTATCTGACCTTGACGACGACCTTGCCCTTGGCGCGTCCTGTTTCGACGTAAGCCAGCGCCTCATTGGTCGCTTCAAAAGGAAAGACCCTGTCGACGACCGGGCGAATCGCCCCATCTTCGATGAGGGACGTGATTTTGCTCAGCTGCTCACCTTGCGCCGACATGAACAGGAACGAAAATCCCACGCCCCGGCGCTTGGCTTTGGTCCTGATACCACGGCTCAGCAGCCGCAGCAGCAGCCTTAGCACCACGTTCAGTCTCTGTTTCCTGGCAAATTCGGGATCCGGAGGACCGGAAATCGAGATGAGCTTCCCACCCGGTTTCAGCACAGTCAGGGATTTCTCAAGCGTCTTGGCGTCCTGGCTGTTCAGGACGACGTCGTAGCCCGACAGGATTTTCTCGAAGTCGTCCTTCCTGTAGTCGACGACGACATCGGCGCCGAGATCCCTGACCAGATCGTTGCTTGCCGCGCCCGCTGTTGTCGCAACGATCGCGCCGAGGTGCTTTGCCAACTGGATGGCGAATGTCCCCACGCCGCCGGAGCCAGCCTGGATGAAGATCTTCTGGCCTGTCTTCAGACCCGCCCTCTCGATGAGAGCCTGCCAGGCGGTCAGACCGACCAGCGGGATCGAGGCCGCCTCTTCCATGCTGAGGTTCGCCGGCTTCAGCGCCACGTCGGCTTCATCGATTGCGATGAATTCGGCGAATGTCCCGATCCGGCCGTCGCGCGGCCGCGCATAGACGGCGTCGCCGGGTTTGAATTTGCGGACTTTCGAGCCCACCCTGACAACCCTCCCGGCAACGTCGTGACCGAGGATGAAGGGCCGGCGATAGGGAAGGACGAGTTTGAATTCGCCGGTCCTGATTTTGGAATCCAGCAGGTTCACCCCGGCGGCATGGACCTCGACCAGGACGTCATTGTCCAGCAGCTCCGGCTCCGGCATCTCGGCCAGCCGCAAAATGCCTTTCTTGCTATATTTGTCGACAACGAATGCCTTCATGGCAGTGACTTTCTGAGAGTGTCTGTTGGCCTGCTGTCTGTGCGTGAAATTCTCCGTCCCACCGTTGTTCAGACCGGCAGGCGGAACTGCTTGCGCAAGGTCTTGTCGAACATCCCCGCGGGGGCGAAGCGGCGCAGCAGGCTGACCTGGCGCGCTGCCTTCCCTGCGGTATAGCGCCGTCGCGGACGGGCGTCGGTCGCTGCCTTGACGACCACATCCGCCACCACTTCCGGCCGATCGGCTTTGGGCATCACATCGGCAAGCAGCGCCTTGAGCCCGGCGCGCGCTTGATCGTACTCCTTCAACAGGGAATCCGGCTCGATGCCGTTCTGGTCGAAGACGGTGCGCACGAATGCCGGCTCGATGACCGAGACGCGAATGTTGAAGGCGCGAACCTCATGATCGAGCGATTCCGAATAGCCCTCCAGCGCGTGCTTGACCGCCGAGTAGTGCGCTGAGTATGGCGCGGGCACCAATCCCAGAATCGAGCCGATGTTGACGATGCGCCCTTGGCCGCGGCGCCGCATCGACGGCAACACCGCATTGGTCATGCGCATGACGCCGAACAGATTGACGTCGAACAGAGCCTGCACCTGTGCGACCGAAGATTCCTCGGCGCCGCCAAGCAGGCCGACACCGGCATTGTTGACCAAGAGGTCGATGCGGCCGGTCTGGGCCAGCACGGCTGAAACCAGGGCGCTGACCGACTCCCCGTCGGTCACGTCGCAGGTTAGCATGGACACCTGCGCCGGGCCGTTGCCGGCCTTGCTGCGGCTTGTCCCGAAGACGGTATACCCCGCCCCCGCCAAGGCCTCGGCACTTGCGCGGCCGATGCCCGAAGAGGCTCCGGTCACGACTGCGGTTCTTCCCGAAAGGGTATTCATTTGATACTCCAGAGACATGAGGGCTAGCTTTTTGCCGTTGATTGAATTATGATCGTAATATCACACTACACTCTTAATGCAATAGCAGAAAGGAAGAGCCGCCATGCGCTACGAAAAGGGCCGAAAGGACGCCTCCCGCGATCGCATCGTCGAGGTCGCAGCCCAGCGTTTTCGCGGTGACGGCATCGCCGCGTCCGGACTGGCAGCCATTATGGGCGACGCCGGGCTGACGAACGGAGCCTTCTATCCGCATTTCCAGTCCAAGGCGGAGCTTGTGCGTGAAAGCCTTGTAGCGGCACTGGAGGCCCAGTCGCAGCAACTGCAGGAGGTATTGGCAGCCGGTGGTCCGGAGATGGGCATAGCGGCGTATCTGTCAGCTGAGCACCGGGACAATCCGGGAGCCGGCTGCGCGTCGGCCGCCCTGTTGCCGGAACTCGCGCGTCAGCCGCCCGAAACGCGCCAAGTCTATACCGAACGCTTGCTGGTTCTGGTGCGCCAGTTGTCTGCAGTACTTCCGCAGACCAAGGACCCGGAAGCCGCCGCCCTGGGCGTTTTTGCGACCCTCATAGGCACGCTTCAGCTGGCCCGCGCGGCAGCGGGGACGGAATTGTCGGATCGCATCCTTGCGGCAGGAGCAGACGCCGCGCGCAGCCTGATCCAGCCACGTGAGGGCGAGAAGGCATCCATTTAGAGATAGAGCGGCAGCAGCAAAGAGCCTGACATCCTCATCATGGCGGGCCGCATTACAAGAAGGGTCGCTTTGCCTAAAGTCATCGGCCATTGCCAGCACGAGGCCATCTCAACCTGCATCAGGGAATGACCGCATAAGGGCCGGAAGCGACTGGCAGCTTCAAGGCTCGGAATCGGACGGCCACCGCGACGCAGTCCGTAAGGGGGGTAACTTGCGACGGAGGAATCGATTGGACGCCCGAAAATTGTGCTGATGAGGGAGGGATAACTCACTTCGCCAAGTTAGAGCGGCGTGTTTTCGCCCTTCCGTCACGCCTTGAGACGGAGTGCCTCCACAAGAAGAGCGAACGCTGCAGTGTGCTGGCGTCGGCTGGGATAATAGAGGTGATAGCCCGGGAAGGGTTGGCACCAGTCTTCCAGCACCCGGATCAGGCGTCCGTCTGCGACGAACGGAGCGACCTGGCTTTCAAATGTGTATGCTAGTCCGAGCCCGTCGAGGGCCGCAGCCTCCAGCATTTCCCCGTCATTGATAATGAGTGGGCCATTCATCCTGACTTCAAGTTCCTCACCGCGTTTTTCGAACTCCCAGGCAAAGAGCCCGCCGCCGGTCTTCTGACGGTAGCTGATGCCTTTGTGTTCCCCAAGTTCGCGCGGTGTCTTTGGAACCGTTCGGGTTGCAAAATACGACGGTGATCCAACTACCGCCATACGCAGGTCCGGGCCGATCCTTACTGCCACCATGTCCTTCTGGACCTGCTCGCCGATCCGGATACCGGCGTCGAATTTGCTTGCAACGATGTCAACCAGACCTTCGTCCAGGCTCAATTCCACTTCGATATCCGGATACTGCAGAAGGAGTTTGGCGATGACGGGCCACAGTACTGATTTGGCAGCATACCGGAATGTCGTCAGGCGAATGAGGCCAGTGGGCTTGTCGCGCAGGGCGGCGACGGCGGCGATCTCGCTTTCGATGTGATCGAAGGCCGGTCGCAGGCTTCGCAGCAAGCGCTCTCCAGCTACCGTCACGGACAGGCTGCGGGTGGTGCGTGAGATCAGCCGGACTCCCATGCGCTGTTCCAGCGTTCTGACAGCGTAACTGAGCGCCGACTGCGATAGACCAAGCTTTGCTGCGGCGCGTGTGAAGCTGCCCGCCTCTGCTACGGCGATGAAGACTGCCAGCTCGCTGAAATCTCCGCGCCTCATTTATCAATCCCATTTCTAACTTCATGCAGATTATAGAGGCTAATCGTATCGAGTCCTATTCCCTATGTCACCTGGCAGACAACGAAACGCTGAGACGGACGTGCCAAGCCAACGCGGCATAAACTGAAAGATACCGACCAGGAAGGATACGACTATGAGTAGAGTATGGATGATCACCGGCGCAGGGCGAGGCATGGGCCTCGACTTTGCCAAAGCGGCCCTGGCCATCGGCGATAAGGTCGTTGCGACCGGTCGTAACCCAGATCGGGTCGCCAAGGGGATCGGGCAGTCGGACAATCTTTTGGTCGTCACGTTGGACGTGACCAAGCCGGCCGACGCCGACGCCGCGGTGAAGGCAACCCTGGACCGCTTTGGTCGCCTCGACGTGATCGTCAACAATGCCGCGGGCTTCTATGCCGGCTATTTCGAGGACCTGACTCCGGCCCATATCGAACTTCAGCTCGCGTCCACCCTGACCGGCGCCATGAACGTCACCCGCGCAGTCCTGCCGGTCATGCGCGCGCAGGGTTCTGGCAAGGTCATTGCCATCTCATCGACGGCAGGCCTGGTCGGCTTTGAGTTCTGTTCTGCATACGCCGCGGCAAAGTTCGGCGTTGATGGCTGGATCGAGTCACTGCAAGCCGAGGTGGCGCCGTTCGGCATTGAAACGATGATCGTGAACCCCGGGTTTTTCCGCACGGAGCTGCTGACGGACGAATCCACTCAATATGCTCCGTCATTCGTCAGCGATTACAGCGAACGTCGCGCCCGGCAGATAACGGGTTGGAAAGCCGCGAACGGCCAGCAAGTCGGCGACCCCGCCAAACTCGCGCAGGCGTTGATCACTCTGGTCGACAAGCCGGAGCTGCCCCGTCGGTTCATCGCCGGTGCCGATGCTCTTGCAATGGTCAGGCAGAAACTCGCTCTGCTGCAGCAGCAGGTCGATGCCCATGAGGAGCTATCCGGCTCACTGGCCTTCGACAGCTGAACGTCGCATCCAGCACTGCCGTCGTCGCAGGTCTATTTATGAGCGCCATCGATAGGCTCATGCGAATTCTGGGGGCTAATCCGAATGTCGCGCCCGTGCTCTCCTGAGGGTTGACCGTTGGGCAACCGGCCAACGACCGAACTTCGGAATGGACGTTCCCTTTCCCACTGATGCCGCCAGGCGTCGTCGGTCCGATTAGCTTCGCGTCCTATATCCCGCCCGCCACTCGAGGAGACGACATGCCAGAGCCCCGACAGCTAGCCTTGGACATCAACAGCCGGCGCCACCAGTTCAATCTTGATGTACGCGTGACTCTGCTGGATGCACTACGCGAGCATGCCAACCTGCCCGGCACGAAAAAAGGCTGTGATCATGGGCAGTGCGGCGCCTGTACCGTCCACGTCGACGGCGAGCGGGTATTGAGCTGCCTGACGCTGGCGGCCCAGGTCGAAGGCCGTCAGGTCACGACGATCGAGGGCCTCCAGGCTGCCGACGGCGTGATGCACGCAGTCCAGACCGCGTTCATCGAGCACGATGCATTCCAGTGCGGCTATTGCACCCCCGGTCAGATCATGTCGGCCGTTGCATGCATTCGTGAGGGCCACGCCGATACGGACGAGGACATCCGCGAATACATGAGCGGCAACATCTGCCGGTGCGGCGCTTACCCCCATATCGTCGCCGCGGTGCGCGATGCCGCCAGCCGCCTGAAGAAGGAGGCAGCACTATGAGACCTTTCGAGTATCTCCGCGCCAAAGATGCCGCGACGGCCATTGCCGAGGCTGCCAAGCCGGAGACAAGATTTCTCGCCGGTGGGACCACGCTTGTTGACCTCATGAAGCTGAATGTCGAGCGTCCTGCGCGGGTGGTCGACATCACACGCCTTTCAGGCCTGGACACGATCCAGGTATCGGCGGATGCCATTCGCATCGGTGCGCTCGCCAAGATGAGCAAGGTCGCCGACCACGCCGATATCAAGCAGGCTGCGCCGGTGCTTTCCGAAAGCCTGTGGCGCGCTGCCTCGGCACAGCTGCGCAACATGGCGTCCATCGGTGGAAACTTGATGCAGCGAACCCGTTGCTTCCGGGACCCGGGCGCTTATTCGAACTGCAACAAGCGCAATCCTGGTTCCGGATGCGCTGCCCTTGACGGCGTCAACCGCAACCACGCGGTGCTCGGCACGAGTGACGCGTGCATAGCAATCTACCCCGGAGATTTTGCGGTTTCCCTGGTGGCATTCGACGCCACGGTCATCATCCGGGGAGCTTCCGAACGCAAAATTCCCGCCGACGAATTCTTCCTGCTCCCTGGCGATACCGCACACCTTGAGCATAATCTGTCGCCCGGAGAGATGATCGTCGGGATCGAGATCCCGCGTTCGGCAGCCCTGGAACGCTCGCATTATCTCAAGGTCCGGGATCGCGCGTCGTACGAGTTCGCCGCGGCCAGCGCCGCTGTCGGAATCGAATTGGAAGCCGATGGCAAGACAATTCGCGAAGTACGCATTGCGGTCGGCGGCCTCGCCACCAAACCCTGGCGCCTGCGCGCCGTCGAAAATTTGCTCAAGGGAAAGACGCTCGACGAGGCGACGCTTCGTAGCGCCTCGTCAGCCGCCGGCGACGGCGCGAAGTCGAGCGGACACAACGCATTCAAGATTGAACTGGCACCGAAGGTCGTGGCCCGCGCCCTGATGACGGTAGGAGGTATCGCATGACACATGGTAACGCGTTCGAACTCAACCGCCGCACCGTCTTGAAGCTCGGCGCCGGCGTAGCCGCTGTCGCTGGCGCCGCTGTCGATCTCTCGTCAAAAGCCGTTGCGGCTGAGACCGTCCCCGCCAAGGCGCCAGCTCTCGGTGCCAGGCTTTCCCGCGCCGAAGGCCCGTTGAAAGTAACCGGGCAGGTTCGCTATGCGATCGAGCAGAAGCTGGAGAACCTGGCCTATGGCGTTACCGTCCAATCGACGCGGCCGGCAGGGCGTATCGCCAGTATCGATACGTCGGCCGCCAAGGCTCTACCGGGTGTCCTGGATGTCTACACCGCGCAGAATTCCCTGAAGCTCAACAAGCCGACCGTCTACAGCAAGGGCGGCGGAGCGACCGAGGAATTTACCCCAATTCAAGACGATGTGGTCCGTTTCAACGGCATGCATATCGCGCTCGTGGTCGCAGAAACCTTTGAGCAGGCAACGGAAGCGGCAAGTCTTCTCAAGATCGAATATGAGGACGGCGACCCTATTCTCGACATCAACGATCCCAAGGCAAAAGTGCAGCCCATCGATGAGATGGGTGCCGCGTGGGGCGATGCGGCGACAGCGTTGGCCAATGCCGAGGTCAAGGTAGACGTCACTTACACGACGTCACGCGAATACAATGTGCCGATGGAGCCGCATGCGTGCATCGCTTCCTGGGACAACGGGAAAATCACCGTCTGGGAGCCCAGCCAGTGGGTTGGCGGGGCACGGACCGTCGTGTCGGAATGGCTCGGCATCGACATCGAGAATGTGCGGGTGATCTCGCCCTATGTCGGCGGTGGGTTCGGGTCCAAGATCGGGGCACATCCGCATGTGGGGCTGGCTTGCGCGGCCTCGCGGAAACTGGGCAGGCCGATCAAGGTTTCTCTCACGCGGCCGCAGACCTTTACCGGCCTTGGCGGCCGACCGGCGACACGGCAGACACTCTCAATCGGAGCCTCGAAGGACGGAAAGATAAGCTCGATCGTCCATGAGAGCTGGAACGAGACGGCGATTGACGAAGTCCATATCGAGGCTTGCAACAATGTGACGAAGATCATGTATGCGACGCCGAACTTTTCTTCACGTCTCAACGTCGTCCCGGTCAATACGGTCCAGCCCGGCTGGAAACGGGGCCCCGGCGAAAACCCCAGTGCCTATGCTGTAGAAAGCGCGATCGACGAGCTGGCGTACGCGCTCAGCATGGATCCGGTCACGCTGCGCCTTGCCAACTGGGCGGAGACGGATCCCAGCAATGGGATGAAGTGGAGCACTCGACAGTTACGCGAAGCCTATGCCGTGGGCGCGGAAGCCTTCGGCTGGTGGAACCGGAACCCGGCCCCTCGCTCGATGCGCGAAGGCCGCGAGTTGATCGGTTATGGAATGGCCGCCGGGTCATACCCCATGATCCGTACCGCGAGCGAAGCCAAGATCGTACTCCATGCCAGTGGACAGATCGAAGTCCTCAGCGCGGGCACCGACATGGGAACGGGGACCTATACCATTCTCGCCCAGACAGCGGCTGACGCATTGGGCGTTCCTGTTGAGACAGTCGCGGTGCGGCTGGGCGATACCCTCCTCCCCAGATCGGCGCTCGCAGGCGGTTCCCAGCAGGCCAACAACCTGACGGGAGCGGTGGACAAGGCGGCCAGGAATGCACGGGACGCCTTGCTGGCGCTTGCCGCATCCGATCCGAAGTCGCCGCTGGCAGCCTCGAAGGCGACTGACCTCACGTTCGAAAACGGCTCGGTGCAACCGACCCGACGGCCGAACGGCGGTATCGGCATCGCGGAACTCTTGAAGGCGGTGGGCAAAGACAAACTGGAAACCGAGGGTAACACCTTTGCTCCCGGCGCCACCGAGGAGATGAAGAACGGAGCTGACCGCAGTTTTGCACAGTTGAAGGGCGCTGTGGAAGGAGGCGTCTCGGCCCATAGCTGGTGTGCGCATTTCGTGGAAGTTCGGATCGATGAGGATTTTGGCACGATCCGCGTCAAGCGCATGGTCTCGGCATTCGATAGCGGCAGGATCTTCAATCCGAAGCTTGCGGAAAGCCAGTGGATCGGCGGTATGGTCATGGGTCTCGGGCAGGCTCTCCTGGAAGAAGGTTACGTCGACCAGCGAGACGGGCGCACCATCAACGCGAATTTTGCCGACTATGCCGTCCCGGTTAACGCCGATGTGCCCGACATCCAGGTGATTTCGGTTGGAATTCCGGACATGCAGGCAACCGCTCTTGGCGGCAAAGGCGTCGGCGAGATCGGTGNGCGACAACATCATAGCGCTCCACACCTGCGGCAAAGGCGTCGGCGAGATCGGTGTCGTAGGGGTCGCACCTGCGATCGGTAATGCCGTCTTCCACGCGACCGGCAAACGCATTCGAAGCCTTCCGATCACGCTGGAAAAGCTCGTTTGAGTTCGGTCGATGCGCTCTGGTGACCCTCAGGCTCGCAAATAGGCGAGCATGCAAAAACAACGATTCTAAACCCAAGGCAAAACTGGGTCGCTAATCCCTGGTCGCCGCCTGTTGTAACGTCACCAAGCAACGCCGGGAAAGTGTGCAACGGTTTTCCCGGCGCGTTCAATCGTCTTTGATCAGCACGATCTTCGCCGGATCGAAATCGATCCCGACCATCGTCCCTTCCGCCACGGCGGGTGTGACATCAGGCGATGTCGCGAACAGTTCGACCGCCGGATCGCTGATCGCGATCCGGTATTCCATGTGGTCGCCGAGATACGAGCTCTTGACCACCTGGCCCTTCATGGTGCCCGCTGGCTGGCCGGGCAAGATTCGCACGGCATTCGGGCGCACAGCGAGCATCGCCGGTCCCGGAGCGTTACCGCGACCCGGCATGTCGAGCAGCAAGGGTCCGACCTTGACCCTTGCACTGGTCGCATTGCTGGAAAGCACCTCGACGTCGAGCAGATTGGCGTCGCCCATGAAGTCGGCGATGAAACGGTTGGCCGGCTCGTTGTAGAGGTCGCGCGGCGTACCGTCCTGGGCGACGCGAGCGGCGTTCATGACGATGATGCGGTCGGAGACGGCGAGCGCCTCTTCCTGGTCATGCGTGACATAGACCATGGTCAGCGCCAGATCTTGCTGCAGGCCGCGGATTTCGTCGCGCACCCGCCGGCGCAGCTTGGCGTCGAGATTGGACAGCGGCTCGTCGAACAACAGCACCTTCGGCTCCAGCACGATAGCGCGCGCCACCGCGACGCGCTGCTGCTGGCCGCCGGACAATTCGCTCGGCTGGCGCTTCTCGTAGCCGGACAGGCCGACAAGCGACAGCTTTTCGGCGGCGCGCTCGGCTGCCTGCGCCTTGCCAAGCCCCATCGCCCGCAGGCCGTAGCTAACATTCTCCATCACGTTCATATGCGGAAACAGCGCATAGGACTGGAACACCATGGAGACATCGCGCTCAGCGGCGGACAGCAAGGTGACGTCCTTGTCGTCGATCAGGATGCGCCCGGTGCTGGTCTGTTCCAGTCCGGCGATCAGCCGCAGCGTCGTCGTCTTGCCGCAACCCGAGGGCCCGAGCAGCGTCACCAGGCTGGCCGGCGCGATGTCGAAGCTGACATTGTCGACGGCGATCACCGCGCCGTATTTCTTGGTGACGCCCTCGAACCGCACGGCCGGCCTGTCCGTGACAACCGGGGCAGCATTCTTCGCCGTCTGATCCACGCCGCTTCTCCCCATCAGATTGCTGCCACAACGGCTTCCGGACCAGGCCGGCGCCGGCCGAGCCGGCGTTCGCCGACCAGCAGCTGGATGCCGATCAGGATGACCATCATGACGACGATCATCACCGCCGAATAGACAATCGCGATGCCGTATTCGCCGACATCTGCGCGCCCGACAATGTAGACCGTGGCAAGGTTGAACCGGCCGCTCGCCAGGAAGATGACGGCGCTGACCGCCGTCACCGCGCGCACGAAACTGTAGATCATCGCGGTCACGATCGCCGGCTTCAGGATCGGCAGGATCACCCGCCGCAAGGTAGCAAAAGACCGCGCCCCAAGCGTCAGCGATGCCTCGTCCAGGCTCTTGTCGATCTGGCCCAGATTGGCGAGCCCGGCACGGATCGCCACTGGCATGTTACGGAAGATGAAGGAGATGACGATGATCAACCCGGTACCGGTCAACTGCACCGGCGGCACGTTGAAGGCAAGGATATAGCTGACGCCGATCACCGTGCCGGGAATGGCGAAACTCATCATGGCCAGGAACTCGAACATGGTACGCCCGGCGAAACGCTGCCGGTCGAGCAGATAGGCCGTCAGGATGCCGAGCGCCGCGGTGAACGGCATCGCCACCAGCGCAAGGCCGATGGTCATCAGCAGCGACGGCCAGGCCGAGCCGCTGAAAAACCAGCCATTGACGCCTTTCTCGATCGAAAAGGCGGTGAGGAAATATTGGAGCGTCGGCGTGTTGTCGCGCCCGATCGATTGCACGAAACCGCCGCCCAGGATGATGCCGTAGACCACGATGGTCAGAACCAGCCACGGAACGACGGCGGCGTAGCAGCCGATCCGCAAGGCCTTGGGCAGCGTCGCCGGTACGCCGCCATCGCCCTTGCCTGCGACGGTGACGTAGCTGCGGCTGCCGATCCAGCGGCGCTGGATGACGAAGGCTGCCAGCGTGAACATCAACAGCACGATCGCCAGCACCGCCGCGCGACCCTGGTCGTGCGCCGCGCCAACCACCGCGAAGAATATATCGGTCGACAGCACGTTGAAATTGCCTCCCAGCACCAGCGGATTGGCGAAATCGGCCATGCTCTCGATGAACGAGATCAGGAAGGCGCTGGCCAGGCCCGGCCGGATCAACGGCCAGGTGACGGTGCGAAACGTCCGCCAGCGGCTGGCGCGCAAGGTCTGCGACGCCTCCTCCATGCTCGGGCTGACCCCTTGCAGCACGCCGACCAAAACCAGGAAGGCGATCGGCGTGAAGGCCAGCACCTGCGCGATGGTGATGCCGGCCATGCCATAGATCCAGCGGCTGCGCGGAATGCCGAGATGCACCGACATGAGGTTGGTGACGATGCCGGCGCGGCCGAACAGCAGGATCAGCGCCAGGCCGATGACGAAGGGCGGCGTGATGATCGGCAGGATGGACAGGCCGCGCAGCAACCATTTGGCCGGCAGCTTGGTGCGTAGCGCGATCAGCGCCAGCGCTAGGCCGAGCGCCGTGCAGAAAAAGCCGACGAGGACTGCGATCGCCACCGTGTTCCACGCCACGCCGCAGGAGCCCTCGCCATAGAGGCAGCGCAGGCTCCATATGTTGGCGCTAAAGATCTTATCGAAGAACAGCGCCGGCACGACATTGCCGTCATTGTCCTTGATGGCCGAGGTGAGGATCGACAGCAGCGGATAGGCGACGAACAGGATCAGCGAAGCAATCACGATTGAGAGCGAGCCGACGACGAAACGGTCGCCCTTGCACCATCCCCGCGCAGCGAGCGCCTCGGCGATGAACATCAGCATCGCCACGGCATAGAGCGCCGCACCCCAGCCGAGCCCCGGCTGTATCGGTCCCGGCGTGCCGGCGACCTGGGTAAGCAAGCCAAATCCCCAGCCCGAATGGATGATGGAAAAGCCTTCGATGGCCAGCCACAGCAGGCCCGCCGCGCCTGCAACCGCCAGGCTCTTGGGGTTGTTGCGCGCCACCAGCCAGCTCGCCAGCAGAAGCGGCAGGATAATCGGCAACAGCCAGGGCCGGCCACCGAGCGCCAGCATGATGGCCGGCGTCGCATCCGCCGGCTGTGCCAGCCAGTCGAACGAAAGGAAGCCGCCTTCGACCTTGTACCAAGGCAAGAGCACGAAGCTCGCCCACGCGGCCATTACCCAGGGGAGCGCGCTGCGTCCAGGAGCGGAACTGACCATGGAACCGGCCGCGGCCATTCAATGTCTTTCTGTTGCCAAAGGACGGTGCGCCAGCTGCCGCGAAGGGCAGCCGGCGATCAGATGCTAGAGTGAGCGCGAAAGAACGCGCTCAGCCGCCATTGCGGACCTCGTCGGTGAACTTCTTCAACAGCCGCTTGCGTTCGGCCGACGAGCCGTATTTGGCGAAGTCGTAGTCGATCAGCTTGATCTTCGAGAGGTCCGGCGCCTCGGGCGGCACCGGCGTGGCGGTGTTCGACGGGATCTGGAAGCTGCCGTTCGGCGCCGCGAGCTTCTGCGCGTCCGGGCTCAGCGCCCAGTCGTAGAATTTCTGCGCCTCTTCGGCATGCTTGGCGCCCGTCACGATGCTCATCGAACCGATCTCGAAGCCGGTGCCTTCGCAAGGCGACACCACCTTCACGGCAGGGTTCTGTTTCGCGGCATTGATCACGTCGTGCTGGAAGGAGATGCCGATCAGCGTCTCGCCCTTGCCGACGGCGAGCGCCGGCGCAGCCCCTGCCTTGGTGTATTCGGCGATGTTCTTGTTGAGCTGCTTGAGATAGTCGAATGCCTTGTCCTCGCCCATCAGCTGGACGATGGTGGCAAGCATGGTCCAGGCCGTGCCCGATGAATTCGGGTCGGCCATCTCGATCTCGCCCTGGAATTCCGGCTTGACCAGATCGGCCCAGCACGCCGGCGCGGTCAGCCCGCGCTGCTTCAGATCTTCCTCATTGTAGCCATAGCCGAGCGCACCGAGATAAATGCCGACCGTGCGGTTCTTCGACCTGTCGGCCTGCTTCAGCGCCCAGTCGCGCAAGTTTGCCAGTTGCGGCGACTTGTATTCCTGGGTGAGGCCCTCTTCCGCCGCCTGCAGATGCGGGTCGCCGGTGCCGCCCCACCAGATATCGGCTTGCGGATTGTCCTTCTCGGCCCGGAGGCGGGCGTAGATTTCGCCGGCGCTCATGCGGGTCATGTCGACGCTGACGCCCGTCTCCTTCTGGTAGGTGGTCGCCATCGCCCGGCACCAGGCCTCGTCGACGGCGCAATACATTGTGAGGCTGCGGTCGGCCGCCTGGGCGGCACCCGCCAATCCGAACATGGCCAGCGCCGCGCCAAGGCCAAGCCAGGCGGCGCGCAAGCCTTGCTTACTGTCAAATGTCTTCATCGATATTCCTCCCTGTCTTCTCACTGGAAACGATCTACCCGTCGTCGAGCGGCACTCCGATCACCTGGGACAATGTCGCCGCGACACCGGGTGCTGCCGCAAGCACGGGATTGCCCTTCGCCATGCCGTCGCCGTCGAGGAACCGGTTCACCCGGCCGCCGGCCTCCTCCACCAGCAGCAATCCGGCCAGGCAGTCCCACGAATTGATGTGCAGCTCGGCATAGGCATCCGAGCGGCCGTCGGCCACATAGGCCAGCCCAAGCGCTCCGGAGCCGGAGCGGCGTACATTGGCGCCGAGCGCCCACACCAGGCTCACCTTGTCGAGATACTCACGGTTCGGAATCCTCGGCGACCAGCCGAACTCCACAAAGGCACGGTCGAACGCTTGCGTCGGCGAAACATGGATCGGCGCGCCATTGCGTGTCGCGCCTTGCCCGCGACGGGCAAAATACGTTTCGCCGATGGCCGGATTGGCAATGCCGCCGATCTCGCTGCGGCCGTCCTCGACGAAAGCTATCGAAATGCAGAAATGCGGAATACCGCGCATGAAATTGGCGGTGCCGTCGATGGGGTCGACGACCCACATGCGGGCAGAGCCGATGCCACCGCCTTCCTCGCCCAAAAACCCGTCCTGCGGAAAAGCGTCTGCCAGCGTCGCGCGGATGTGCTCCTCGACCTTACCGTCGGTTTCAGTGAGAAAATCCTGCGGGCCTTTCATCGCCACCGGCTGGACGGCGCCCTGCCGGGCATAGCCTTCCATCGCCAGTTGCCCGGCCGTGACAAGCAGTTTCCGGCAGACCTCGGCACGCCTGTCCATCTCGGCCTCGGACAGCCGGTCCGCCTTCGGATGCGCCGCCGCCCTGCTCATGCAGCCGGTCCGGACAGTCGCGCCCTCAATGCCGTCTTCGGCGAAATGGACAGGGTATTCCTCCGATGCCACTCTTGAGCCGGCTTGTATTGCACGGCTGTGCAAAGCTGTTGCATTCCGCCATGCCTGTCAAGTGCGGTGGGTGGCAATGGCAGAAGAGTTGCATTACATTGCACGGGCGTGCAAAGAATTACGAAAACAGCAGCGAGAGCGTTCGCTTGACGGTTCCGAGAATCCGCACCGGTTTTTCCAGCGCCCAGCAGGTTGCCGACCTCGCCGGGGTTTCGCGCTCGGCCGTGTCACGTACCTTCACGCCCGGCGCTTCCGTTTCCGGGGAAACCCGCGAGCGGGTGATGCTGGCGGCCGAGCAACTCGGCTATCACGTCAACCATCTGGCTCGCGGCCTGATGCGGGCTTCGACCGGCATCGTCTGCCTCATCGTTGCCGACGGCGACACGCCCTATCATGCCCGCCTGCAGAAGGCGCTGACCCAACATCTGCGGGACGCCGGCAAAATGGCCATGGTGTTCAACACCTCCGGCCCCAGCCACCATGTCGACCAGGCGCTGCGCAACACGCTGAACTATCGCGCCGATGCGAGCATCGTTCTGTCCGGCTCGCCGCCGCAGTTGCTGATCCGCACCTGTCTTGAGAACGGCCAGCGGCTGGTGCTGATCAATCGCGATGACCGCTTCGACGGCCCGCACAATATCGGTGTCGACAACGCTGCAGCCGCAGAGGCAGCGCTGCATGCCTTCATCCGGGCCGGCTGTACCCGCCCCGCTTTGGTGACCTCGGCTGCCGGCACGCCCAGCCTGCTCTCCCGCGAAACCGCCTTCCTTACCGCCGCGCAGAAGGAAGGGCTGGAGGTGACCGTGTGGCGCGAGGGCCGCACCGGCTATGCCACCGGAGCCGATGGCGCCAGGCGACTCTTTTCCGGCCGGCAGCGGCCGGATGCGGCGTTCTGCGTGACCGACCTGATTGCGTGCGGCTTTCTCGATGCGGCCCGCCACGAGTTCGGCATCAACGTACCCCGCGATCTCTGCGTCATCGGCTTTGACGACATTGAACAGGCCGACTGGGCCTCTTACCGGCTGACGACGTTCTCGCCGCCGATCGAGGAGATCGCCAGGCGCGCCGTGCGGCTCGCGACCGGCGCGCGGGAGGAGGCTGGCAGCCGCCTGATCTGCCATGCGCCCATGGTCTGGCGCAGCACGGTGAGGCCGGGCCAGGGCTGATGCGAAACATGTGTCGGTCAAGACGGGAAACGTACTGATGTCCAAGAAAAAGGCCAGGAAGACCCGCCAGGCGGCAAGACCGGTGGAGATAGCTGTAGGCCCCGAAATCCGGAGCATGATGCGCAAGTTCGGCCTGACCGAGGAAGAAGCACTGCGCATGATGCGCGAATGCGATGCCACCCTCTATGGCGCCAACTCCGGGCACGTGCAGCCAGGATCTTGACGGCCCGCCAGGCGCGAACGGAATTTTAATGTAAATCAAGCGTAATCCCGACCGTTAAAATGATGCGTATGTGTTGGGGTTGCGCATGCCGGAATATTCTTTCTTCATCCGCTCGATCCGGATCCGCTACATCTCGGGATTGCTCATCTTTGCGCTGGCTTCCACCGCGGTGATGTTTGCGCTCAATCGCGTCAATTCCTTCCGCCACGACATCGACGCGCTGAGCAGCAATCTCGTCGTCTTCACCCGCGACCTGCGCAACGCCTCCAGCTTTGCCGAAACCGCCAGCACGACCTGGCGCACCGAAACCCGTGACGGCCTTGCCGCCGCAGCGCGCGGCCATTCGCAACGCCTGACCAGCGAGATCGAAACACTGTCCGCGGAGTTGGCCGCGATCAAGCCGAGCCTGTCGGCCAAAACGCTGGACGAACTCTCGTCGGCCGCCGTCAACGGCGACCTGTTCTGGTCGTCGCGCGACATCGTGCGCAACTTCAACCTGATGTCGGCGGCGCAACAGACCGACGAATGGAGTTCGCGCGAAATCCTCAACCAGAACGACCTGTTCGTCCAGCCGATGCTGGTGCGTGTGCGTACCGCCATGGATGGCGAACGCCATCTGGCCGACGCCTCCAGCGACAGGCTGCTGTTGTGGGCAAGCGGCCTTCTGTTCGCGGTTCTTGCCATCGTTGCCCTCTGGATCTTCCGGCCGATGGAAAATGCGATTCGCCGCGCCTTCACCGAATCCGCCGCATCCTTGTTCAAGGCCGAAGCGGCCGACCGCGCCAAATCGGAATTCCTGGCCAATATGAGCCATGAGATCCGCACGCCGATGAATGGCGTGCTGGGCATGGCCGAACTGCTCGCCAAGACCGAGCTTAACGCGCGCCAGAAAACCTTCACCGAAGTCATCGTCAAGTCCGGCAATGCGCTGCTCACCATCATCAACGACATCCTCGATTTCTCCAAGATCAATGCCGGTCAGCTGACGCTCGATCCTGCACCCTTCCGGCTTGCCGAAGCGGTCGAGGACGTGGCCACACTGGTGTCGGCGCGCGTCGCCGAAAAGAACCTCGAGCTGATCGTGCGTGTCGACCCGCGCCTGCCTGCCCATGTCGTCGGCGATGCCGGACGGTTCCGTCAGATCGTCACCAATCTGCTCGGCAATGCGGTGAAGTTCACCGAGAAGGGCCATGTGCTGATCGATGTCGGCGGCGAGGTGGTCGACGGCATGGTCCAGCTCAAGGTCCGCGTCGAGGACACAGGCATCGGCATTCCTGCCGAGAAGCTCGAGAACGTGTTCGAGAAATTCGCGCAGGTCGACGGCTCGTCGACGCGCCGCCATGAAGGCACCGGCCTCGGCCTTGCCATCGCCGCCCGCCTCATCGACCTGATGGGCGGCAAGATCGGCGTCGAAAGCGAGATCGGCCGCGGCTCGGTGTTCTGGTTCGCCGTGCCGCTGCCGGCGCATCAGCAGGACACGCGCAACGAGATCGTGCCGGTCGATGTCACCGGCGCCCGCGTGCTGGTCATCGACGACAACCCGGTCAACCGCGAGATCTTGCTGGAGCAGCTCAGAAGCTGGAGCTTCGACTGCGCGGCCGCCGAAAGCGGCGCCGTCGGCCTCGCCTTTCTAGACCGGGCCAGCCAACTCGGTGCTGCGGTCGACTGCATCATCCTCGACTACCAGATGCCCGGCATGAACGGCGCCGATGTCGCCAAGGCGATTTCCGCCGACAGCCGTCTCTCCGCCATCCCGGTGGTGCTGCTGACCTCGGTCGATCAGGTCGATTTCGGCAAGATGGTCATCGATTTCGGCATCGCCGCGCATCTCACCAAGCCGGCGCGCTCGGCCATCCTGCTCGGCACCGTCATCTCGGCCATCCAGAAAGCGCGGGCCCAGATCGGCAAGGCCCAGTTCGTTCGCGAGCCTGTTGTTCCGCAGGCGGCACCCGTGACGCCACCCGCCTTCACCGTCATTCGCGGCCCGGCAATTCCGGCGGCCACAGTGCCTGAATCGATCGCCACGCCAAACGGCCCGATCGATATTCTGATCGCCGAGGACAATGACGTGAACCAGCTGGTGTTCGGCCAAATCCTCAATGGGCTTGGCCTCAGCTACCGCATCGCCAGCAATGGCCGCACGGCCGTTGAGATGTACCGGGCGCTGCGGCCGAAGCTGATCCTCATGGACGTCTCCATGCCGGAGATGAACGGCTACGAGGCGACCCGCGCCATCCGGGCGGCGGAGGCAGCGAGTGGCAATCACACACCAATCATCGGCGTCACCGCTCACGCACTGAAGGGCGACCGCGACAAATGTATCGAGTCCGGAATGGACGACTATCTGCCCAAGCCGGTGTCGCCCGACCGCCTCGGCAGTAAGATCGGCACATGGCTCAGCGAAACGGTCACGGTAAAGAGGGCTTGATCAAATCGCCGCGTCCAGACGATAGCGGTGCATCCAGTCGAGACTGGTCTCGTCGGAGAGCTTGGCGACGCCCGGCTTTACGTCGGCGGCATTCGGCGCCGGAACGCCCAGGGCCTTGCAGATGGATGACAATGCCGCTGCCGGATCGGCTGACAGGCGCTCATAGCCGATGCGCAGCGGGACGATCCCCTGCTCCGCGAACCAGACATTCCAGCCCGCGTCATAGGCTTCGAGTTCGGCAAGCTCGCGCTGGATCCGCTTGAAATCGTAGCGGGGTTCCTGCGGCGGTGCGACCCGTTCGATCTCGGTTCCGTCGGGCGCGATGTGCCAAAGCCCAGTCTGCTCGGCCTTGATCAGCGACACCGCCTGCGCCAGCTTGTTTTCGCGCGAAAGATGGATGTAGAGGATCCGGCCGAAGGCCTTTTCAAAGCGTGCTTTGTCCGATGGCAGGTCTGGGTAGATCCGGTCGAGGATGGCCGAGAGTTCACCCAGGTTTTCCCGCATCAGGCGCAAGCCGAAGACGCCTGTTCCGCCCCTTCCCGCGCTGATTGCCGCACCGAGATAGGCGACGTCGAAATCATGCGCGCTCATCGTCTCGGGATGCGGCAATTTCCACTCTTCGGCCCATTCCGCTTTGTCCTGCCGCCGGTAGAATGAGTGCGGATCGCCGGCTGTTTTCGTCGAGGCCAGAAGGCCGCACAGCAAAGTGCTTCCGGTTCTCGGCGTGCCGCAGATTATGTAGCCGTCAAGCATCTGGGACTCTGTCGCTTGTCATGGATTGGGCTAACCCCGCCAGGGCGCGGTGACACGCGCGCTTCGCGAAAGGCTCCAGTCTAGCCGCGCCGGAAGGGATAGAGGAATTGCTGCCAGTATCCGTTCGGAACGGGATGTCCGTGAATGCCGTAGCCGTTCGGCCAGCGCCCTTCGGGCATATGATGGGTGCCGAACAGCCGGTCGAGCAGCGGGAAATGGATGGCGAAATTTACGTCGATCGCTTCTTTTTCGAGGCCGTGATGCCAGTGGTGGTAACGCGGCGACACCAGCACCTTTTCGACTGGACCGAAACTGGTTCCGATGTTGGAATGGATGAACGACGAATAGACGTAGACGATCAATATATACGTCTGGATAGCCGATTCATCGAACCCCAGCACGAACATCGGGGTGGCCGTCAGGCTGCGCAGCACGATGATTTCCAGGAAATGCATGCGCGCACCGGCAATCCAGTCCATCGACTTGGCGGAATGGTGCACGGCATGGAACTTCCACAGCCAGGGAATGCGATGAAAGGCCCGATGCACCCAATACTGGGCAAGGTCGGTCAGGAACATCACCGCCAGCAGTTGCACCAGCCACGGCAAGCCGTGGACCCAGGCGCGCACCGAACCAAGGGCGCCCTGTGAATTGACGAAGTTGGACGGCGCCAAGGTCAGGTAGGTCAAAATCTGCACCAGCAGCGACGAGACCAGATAGTAGAACAGGTCCTCGCGCCATTCGTCGCGGAACACGGTCTGATCCTTGTTGCGCGCGAAAAGACGTTCGAGCGGGACGAACAGCACACCCATGAACAAGGCGTTCAGGATGAAGAAATCGAGCCCGAAGAACACCCCGTCGATGTGCAGTTGATGGCGCACCGGAAGCATGCCGACCAGCGACGCCAGCAGCACAGTGAACATCGCTGCCGCGCCGAGCGTCTTTTGCCTGCGCAGCGTCATGCTGAGGATCGCCAGGATATAGCCGGAGATGAGGACGAAATAGAGCACCGGCTTGAAGAACAGCATCTGGTGGATGGGGGCCAGATCCGGCATCGATGTAAGCGACGGGTAGCGCAGCACGATGACCATCAGCAGGGCGGTGACCCCGGCAAGCAAGCCAATCGAGCCGGACAGCCAGCCAGAACCGAACGGCCGTTTGGCGCGCGGCGTTTCAAGTTCACTTACAACGCGTCTAAGGAAATTTGCCACCGCCCCCTATGCCCCGCCTTTTTGACGATCGCAAAAAAGCTCTCGTCGGAGATATCGACCTCTTTTGCTACAGCAGGGCTCATTAATATTTAATCGCCACGACCCTGCACATGACGGGTGACTATCGCTTTTGGGCGATTGGAAGAGCCATGATTGCAACAAAAGAACACCGGCCACTATAGTCGGAATCTTTCCTGGATGCGACGGGCGCATTCAAGCGGCGTCAGCCGGCTGGTGTCGACTTCGAGGTCGTAGTCCATGCCCTTGTGGACGCGTCCATATTGCCAGCGCGCCAGGCCAGGCAGCCTGTCGGCGCGCGCGGCCTCGCGCGCTTCCAGCACCTCCAGCGGCGCCATGACGCCGACCAGATGCAGGTCAAAGCTCGACAGCAACTTGCGGTGCTCCGCTATCTCGTCATTGAAGATCACGTCGTCGACAATGAGATTGTTGCCTTGCCCGGCCATGGCGGCGATGGCATGGCGCATGCCGCGCATGGCTCGCGCGCCGACCGGCCCGCTCCTGATCACCACCGACGGCTTGCCGTCTTCCAGCACGGTCTCAAAGGAAAACCCGTCGGCATGATCCTGCAGCGCCGGCGGCAGCATGTCGATGAAAGCATCCATCTGGACATGCAGGAAGGGCTCGGTGGCGATTGTTTGCAGCGCCCTGGCGATCGAGCTTTTGCCGGCGCTGCCGACGCCATTAAGCAGGACGATTTTGGCCGTCATGTCGCCCCCTATCGGTTGCGCACGACGATACAGGCGCCGCCGACGCTTTGCAGTTTCTGGCAGATGACGTTGGCGGCGGCACGGTCGTCGACGCCGATCCTGACGGCGTAGATGCCGCGTCGGCCGATCGGCGTGCGCACCCGGCTGACCACCGGGTCACGACCGGAAAGCAGCGCCGGAAACCGGCTCCTGACCCTCAGCCACTGATTGATCGCAGCTCCCCTGCGGAAATTGCCGGCCACCTGGACGCCCCATGGCTTCACATTGATCGAGGCCATCGCCACGGTTCTGGACATGATCACCGGCAGCTTGCGGCAGGCGACGGGAAAGCTGGTTTTCGCGTCGAGCGGCTCGATCGTTCCGGCGTAGGCGCTGTCGGAGAACTTGTCGGCCGGTTCGCCCATGATGTCGAAGACGTAGCTCTCGGTCTCCATGGGCAAGAAGCCGCCCGAACCCAGCCAGCGCGAAACGCGGCTCTCGCCGGCATTGTAGGCAGCCGCCGCCAGGCCGAGATTGCCGAAGCCGGTCTTCATTTCGGCGAGATATTTCGCCGAAGCCGGGATCGCCTGGTCGATGTCGAAAGGATCGGCCAGCCCGCGCATCTTGGCGGTGCTCGGCATGAACTGGGCGATCCCTTCGGCACCGACCGGGCTAACCGCATTGGGATCGAAGCGGCTTTCTTTCCAGATCAGCCGGGCGAAGTAATCCTTCGGCAGGCCGTTCCGCTCGGCATGCGTCTCGATCAGGTCACAGACATGGCCGATCAATCGTTTCGCCGCCGAGCGCGATTGCGGTGGATCGGCAAGCGCCTGTCCGGCACTCAGCCCGCAGAACAGGATCACCCCGGCTTTGAGCAGCCCCCGCATGGCTCATTCGGCCGCGGCTTTGCCGTGCTGTCCAAACCGCTGCTCGATATAGTCGGCAACCATTTTTTCGAAATCGGCGGCGATCGACGGACCGCGCAGCGTCGCCGACTTCTTGCCGTCGACGAAGACGGGTGCGGTCGGCATCTCGCCGGTGCCGGGCAGCGATATGCCGATATCGGCGTGCTTGGATTCGCCGGGGCCGTTGACGATGCAGCCCATCACCGCGACCTTGAGGTTCTCGACGCCGGGATATTTCTCCCGCCAGACCGGCATGTTCTTGCGCAAATCGGCCTGGATGTTCTGGGCGAGCTCCTGGAACACGGTGGAGGTCGTGCGACCGCAGCCGGGGCAAGCGGCGACGATCGGCACGAACTGACGGAAGCCCATGGTCTGCAGCAGTTCCTGCGAGACCTGCACCTCGCGCGTGCGGTCGCCATTCGGCTCCGGCGTCAGCGAGATGCGGATGGTGTCGCCAATGCCTTGCTGCAAGAGGATGCCCATGGCAGCCGACGAGGCGACGATGCCCTTGGATCCCATGCCGGCTTCGGTGAGGCCAAGATGCAGCGCATGGTTGGAGCGCGTGGCAAGCTCGGCATAGACGGCGATCAAATCCTGCACGCCGCTGACCTTGGCCGACAGGATGATCTTTTCGCGGGCGAGGCCTATCTCTTCGGCCATTTCGGCCGACAGGATGGCCGACTGCACGATCGCTTCGCGGGTTACTTCCTGCGCCGTCAGCGGAAAGCCTTGGCGCTGGTTTTCGTCCATCAGCCGGGTGAGCAGCTCCTGATCGAGCGACCCCCAATTGACGCCGATGCGCACCGGCTTGTCATGCCTGATCGCCATTTCGACGATCGCGGCGAACTGGCGGTCCTTCTTGTCCTTGAAGCCGACATTGCCAGGATTGATGCGGTATTTGGCCAGCGCCTCGGCACAGGCCGGATGATCGGCCAGCAGTTTGTGGCCGATATAGTGGAAGTCGCCGACCAGCGGCACATTGATGCCGAGCCGCTCGAGCCGTTCGCGGATGCGCGGCACGGCGGCGGCGCTCTCGTCACGATCGACGGTGATGCGCACGATCTCGGAGCCAGCGCGATGCAAAGCCGCAACCTGCGCGACGGTCTGGTCGATATCGGCCGTGTCGGTGTTGGTCATCGACTGCACGACGACCGGCGCGCCGCCGCCGACGACCACGCCGCCGACATCGACGCCGACCGATGTCCGGCGCGCAAAGGGGGAGGAAAAATACCCGGTCATGCCGGCAGCCTCTTGATCACCCGAGCGACATACGTCCACGTCGACGCACGCTCAATCAGCTATCAGCGCATAGCGCTGAGGTTCGGGCATGAGGTGGAGGAGCAAAGATGGCTTGTCAATGGCGACAGACAAGCAGAGCCGCCAAATCGCAGCAGCGCGGTGACCCCACAGACGGGTTTCGCCAGCCAACAGTATCGGAATCAGTAGCAAAAACAGGCCTCCGGCGGCATGTCGCCACCGGAGCGATAGTCACGCGCCAAGGCGGCGCGTCTAATCCTGGAAGGGCGTCAGTGTCTCGTCGGTTTCGCCTTCAGTTTTTCAATCTCGTCCTTGAGTGCCAGCTTGCGTCGCTTCAGATTCACGATTTCGAGGTCGTCGACCGATGGATGGTTCATCGCATCGTCGATCTCGCGTTCGATATCACCGTGTTTCCGCTGCAACTCATCAAGATGGGATGCAAGAGACATGATTGGTTCTCCCTTTCATGGTTTCCTCGATTGCAGCCGTCAAAGGCACGTCCACCGCAGGTCGCATCTGTGACGGCACCATGACAGTCTGCCACCATCCGGCTGCGATGTCGAATGCTGCGTGGTAGCATTCCACGACATTGTGATATGTGATATTGGCTGCGCGCCGGCGGCAATTGATGCCGCCCCCGCCCAATCATGCCCATTGCCGGGCGCCGCAGACATGCAGACGGTAGAGAATGTCCGACCAGGAAAAGGCCGATGTCCGCCTCGAATTTTCCCGCCTGAAGCAGGAGCATGCCGATTTCGACGCGGCCATCAATGCGATGATCGCCATGGGCTGCGACCCCTTGCAGATCCAGCGCATGAAGAAGAAGAAGCTTTTCCTCAAGGACCGGCTGATGGCGCTGGAAGACAAGATCATTCCGGACATCATCGCTTAGCCGACGGCCTCGGGGCCTAACTGCTCACCCCGCTATCGACAGCCGCGCCGCGCGATGGCGCAGCAACGTCAGCAATTCGTCGGTCTTCTCCGCTGAAGTGTCGATCGGCACCACCAGGCACAGCGTCGCCTCGACCTTGCCGGCGGCCGCGAAGACAGGGGCGGCCAGGCATTTGGTGTAGGCGTCGACCAGCCCCGAAGTGATGCAATAGCCGGTCGTTCTGGCCGTCGCGATATCGGCAATGAAGTCGTCGAACTGCAGCCTGCGGCCGTCGGGCAGCAAAAGGTCGTCTTCCGAGACCATGTCCTGGATGGCGGCCCTTTCCAATCCGGCCAGAAGCAGCCGCCCCGATGCCGTCCATGGCAGCGGGATCTGCAGGCCGGTGGCCGAGCTGATGCGGAACGGCCTGGTGCCGGGGCTGGAATGGACGATGGTATAGCGCCCGCTTTGCAGCATGCACAATTCGGAGGTCTCGCTGGTCTCGCGCGACAGATTGTCGACCTCCTGCCGGCCCCGCCTAAGCAGGTCGTTGCCCCTCACATAGTCCATTCCATAGAGGTAGAGCTTCTTGCCGAAATAGACCCGGTTGCCGTCGCCCTCCATCTCCAGGAGACCCGCATCGACCAGCGAACGCACCAGCGTATAGGTGGTGGAGCGCGGCGCATTCACCCCCTTGGCGAGATCGCCAATGCCGATGGCGCGCTGCGTAGCATGCAGGAAGTCCAGGATCTCCAGCACCCGGTTGAGGCCCTTCTCGCGCGAGCCGGAGGTCTTGTCGGGCGTCGGGCTCTCGGCTGGACCAAGCTCCGCCCGATCCGTGAGTCCATTGCTATCTTGCATAACTGATTCCTGATGTTAGTATCTGTCTTGTATAGGATACATATGTCTATTGTAAGAGACAATTCAGGTCGGCGACACGTGTGTCTGTAGGGGAACTCAAACAACAGGAGGTCGCAGTGAACGACGCATCCAAGCGAGATTTTCTGAAACTGGGCATGGCCGGGCTTGCAACGGCGGGCGTGATGACCGCTGTCAGCGCCGAAAAGGCGGCGGCACAAGCCGCATCCGACAGCGTTCTGCGCACCGCGCTTGACCGCGGCAAGCTGATCGTCGGCACCGGCAGCACCAACGCGCCATGGCATTTCGAAAACGATGCCGGCGAGCTAGTCGGCATGGACATCACCATGGGCCGCATTCTGGCCAAGGGCCTGTTCGACGATCCGAGCAAGGTCGAGTTCGTCATGCAGGATCCGGCGCAGCGCATCCCCAATGTCACCACCAACAAGGTCGACATTACCATCCAGTTCATGACCATGACCGCGCAGCGCTCGCAGCTGATCCACTTCTCCAGGCCATACTATGTCGAGGGCGTCGCCCTGCTGACGCTGCCGACGGCGGAAAACAAGACCTTCGACAAGCTGCTCGCCGGTGGTTCGGCGACGCGCATCTCGATCCTGCAGAATGTCGATGCCGAAAGCTCGGTCCATTACGCCCTGCCGGAGGCGCAGGTGCTGCAGATCGACACTCAGGCCAATGTGCTGCAGGCACTGGAATCGAAACGCGCCGATGCCGCCGCTGTCGATCTTTCAACCGTGCGCTGGCTGGCCTCGCGCAACCCCGACAAATATTTCGATGCCGGCAAGAGCTGGTACTCGATGCTCTACGGCGCGGCGGTCAGGCAGGGCGACCTGGACTGGCTGACCTTCGTCAACCAGACCTTCACCATCGCCATGTTCGGCCATGAGACCACACTCTACGACGCCGCCTTCAAGGACTATTTCGGCCAAGAGCCGCCGGCCCGCCATCCCGGTTTCCCGGTTGTCTGACAAGTGCTGGCGGAAGGGTTAGCCCTTCCGCCTTCTAGTTCGCATCCCCTTGGTTATTGCCGGAGACGCATGGGCTATACGCTCAACTTCAACCTGATCTGGCGCCATTTCGACAAGCTGTGGGGCGGCCTTCTGCTCAGCCTCGAGCTTGCCGTGATTTCGATTGCCATCGGCGTCGTCATCGGCCTGGTGCTGGCGGTCTGGTATGTCTCGGCCGGACGCGTGGTGCGCGCCATCATTGCGGCTTACGTCGAATTCATCCGCAACGTGCCGCTGATCCTGCTCGTCTATCTTGTCTTCTACGGCCTGCCGACGGTGATCGACGTCGCCTACGACGCGCCGACCTCGTTCGCGCTGACGCTGTCGGTCTATAGCGGCGCCTATCTGGTCGAGGTGTTCCGCTCCGGCCTCGAAGCCGTGCCGCGCGGCCAGCTCGATGCCGGCAAGGCGATCGGGCTCACGCCTTGGCAGCGGCTGGTTCATGTGCGCCTGCCGACCATGCTGCGCATCACGCTGCCGGCGCTGTCCAACACCTTCATCTCGCTGTTCAAGGACACGTCGATCGCCTCGGTGATCTCGGTGCCCGAGCTCACCTTCGGCGCCCAGTGGATCAACTTCAACACCTTCCGCATCGTCGAGGTCTATCTGGTGACGACGGCGATGTACCTGGTGACCGGTTACACCCTGCTCTTCGGGCTGCGGCTGGTCGAACGCCGGTTCAGGGCTGCGCGCTGACATGCTGAGCCAGATCCTCTACGCCGTACCGTTCCTCGCCCAGGGCTTCGCCATCACTTTGTGGGTGTCGCTGCTGGTCGTGGTGCTGTCGCTGATTGCCGGCGTCGCGCTCGGCGTCGGCCTGGTCTACGGCCCGGCGCCGCTGCGCTGGGCCGTGCGCATCTTCTCCGACACCATCCGCGGCATCCCGATCCTGGTGCTGATGTTCTTCGTCTATTACGGCCTGCCGGCCATCGGCCTGCATCTGCAATCCTTCTCGGCGGCGGTGCTGGCGCTGACCTTGTTCAAGACGGCGCAGGTCATTGAGTATCTCCGGGGCGCCGTCGGCTCTATTCCCAAGGGCCAGTCAGAAGCGGCGATGGCCATTGGGCTGACTTTTCGCCAGCGGCTCACCTACGTCATCTTTCCGCAGGCCTTCCGGCGCTTCCTGCCGCCCTGGATCAACGGCGTCACCGATGCGGTCAAGGGCAGCGCCCTGGTCTCGCTGCTCGGCATCACCGACCTGATGCAGGCGATCAACCAGGTCATCGGCCGCACCTATGAGGCGATGCCGCTCTACATCCTCGGCGCCTTGATCTATTTCGCCGTCAACTATGCGCTTTCCTACGCCAGCCGGCGGCTGGAACGGCGCTTTGCCTTCATCCGGGACTAGCACGATGGCCACAAGCTCGAACGACAATGCTGCCCTTCTCGACATTGCCGGGGTCTCGAAAGCCTTTGGTTCGGTCGAGGTGCTTCGCTCGGTCAGCCTCAAGGTGGACAGGGGCGAGGTGGTCACCGTCATCGGCCCTTCCGGCAGCGGCAAAACCACCCTGCTGCGCTGCGTCAACTTTCTCGAAAGCTACGACTCAGGTTCGATCCGCATCGACGGCAAGGAGGTCGGTTTTCGTGAGGCCGGCGCGCGCCAGCGGCGCAGCGAGCGCGACCTTGCCAATATGCGCGCCGAAACCGGCATGGTGTTCCAGAGCTTCAACCTGTTTCCGCACCTCACCGCCGCCGGCAACATCATGCTCGGCCTCACCAAGGTGCGCGGCAAGAGCAAGGCCGAGGCGCGCCAGATCGCCGAGCATTGGCTGAGCCGCGTCGGCCTCGCCCACAAGGCCGACAGCCTGCCGGCGGAACTCTCCGGGGGCCAGCAGCAGCGCGTCGGCATAGCGCGGGCAGTCGCCATGGAGCCAAAGATCCTGCTGCTCGACGAGATCACCTCCGCGCTCGATCCCGAATTGGTCGGCGAGGTGCTGGCCGTTGTGCGCAGCCTGGCCGAAGACGGCATGACAATGGTGATGGTCACGCACGAGATGGCCTTTGCCCGCGACGCTTCGAGCCGCATTGTCTTCATGGCCGATGGCGGTGTCAGCGCTGTTGGCCCGCCGAAGGAGATCCTTGCCGAAGAGACCACCAATGAGCGCCTGCGCTCTTTCCTGGCGCGGTTCCGCGCCTCGCATTTCTGACATGGGCGGCCCGAAGCAATTCCAGGAAAAGTGTAAGCGGTTTTCCCGGGAAAAGCGCGAAGCGCTTTCCCTTGGGAATTGCGTAAAACAACAGGCCGGCCCAAGGAGAATTCTTCCATGACGCCTTACATCCGGCTCGCCGAGCTCGGCCTGACGCTGCCCGAGCCGCCGACGCCGATCGCCAATTTCGTCACCCATGCGGAAAGCGGCCGGCTGATCTTTCTTTCGGGTCAAGGGCCGCTGCGCGCCGACGGCACGCTGTGCACCGGCAAGGTCGGCGAGGACGTCACCGTCGAGCAGGCCTATGAGCATGCCCGCCTCACCGGCCTCAACCTGCTCGCCGTCATGCACGCCGCCGCCGGCGATCTCGGCCGCATCGTGCGCGTCGTCAAATTGCTCGGCTTCGTCAATGCGACGCCGACCTTCAGCGACCACCCGAAAGTGGTCAATGGCTGCTCGGACCTGTTCGCCAGCGTCTTCGACAAGATCGGCGGCCATGCACGCTCGGCGATCGGGGTCGGCTCGCTGCCTGGAAACATCACCGTCGAAATCGAAGCGGTCGTCGAGATCGCCGCCTGACCGTCAAGGGATTGCTGAACATGAAAACCTATTCCGACACCGGCTCCAACACCACGATCCGTGAACGGCTGGGACTGAGGCCGATCATCAACGTCTCCGGCACGATGACGACCCTCGGCGCCTCGATCATCGTTCCCGAGGCGATCAGCGCCATGGCCGAGATCGCCTCGCAATGGGTGGAGATGGACGATCTGCAGCGCGCCGCAAGCGTGATCACCGCCCGCCTCACCGGCGGCGAGGCCGGCTTCATCACCGCCTGCTGCGCCTCAGGCATCACAATGGCGATCGCCGGGGCGATGACCGGCACCAATTTGCTGGCGATCGAACGGCTGCCCGACGACACCGAAGGCCTGAAGTCCGAAGTCGTCATCCAGCTTGGCCATATCGTCAATTACGGCGCGCCGATCGACCAGTCGATCCGCGTCGCCGGCGCCAAGGTCATTCCAGCCGGTACCGTCAGCGTCACCCAGGACTATCACCTGCGCGAAGCGATCAATGAGCGCACGGCGGCAGCACTCTATGTCGTCGCGCACCACACCGTGCAGTACGGCATGCTTTCCCTCGAGGAATTCTGCGAAATCTGCCACGCCAGGGGCGTGCCGGTGATCGTCGACGCGGCTTCCGAATATGACCTGCGCAGCTTCCTGGCGCGCGGCGCCGACATCGTCGTCTACAGCGGCCACAAATTCCTTTCGGGGCCAACCAGCGGCATCGTTACGGGACGCAAGGATCTTGTCCGCGCCGCCTATCTGCAGAACCGCGGCGTCGCCCGCGCCATGAAGGTCGGCAAGGAAAGCATCGCCGGCACCATGGCGGCGCTCGAAGCCTGGGAAAAGCGCGACCATGCCGGCATCCGCCGGCGCGAGGAAGCGGCGCTCAATCTGTGGAGGGATTCGCTACAGGGAATACCCGGCATCGTCGCAAACATCATTCCCGACCCGACCGCCAATCCGCTCGACCGGCTGCAAATCTTTGTCTTGCCCAAAAGCCGCTTCACCGCCGCCGGCCTCGCCTCGGCATTGGCGGCCGGATCGCCGCCCATCATCGTGCGCAACCACGAGGCCGAGCGCGGCCATTTCTTCCTCGACCCGTGCAATCTGCACCCCGGCGAGGCCGAGATCGTCGCCGAGCAGCTGCGCGCCGTGCTCACCGCGGCCGACAGGCCGACGGATGCGATGAGACAGCCGCGAAAGGATTCATCCGGCGCCCTGCGCTGGCCGGACTAGGCTGCGGCGGCCGCCATCCTTGCGGGCCAGCCCGAATTCCGCTAAGGCGCGCCTTTACCGCCGGGAGCATGCGCTTGACCGACCACCGCGCCGACGTCGCCATCATCATGGGCAGCCAGTCCGACTGGGCGACGATGCGCCACGCCGCCGAAACGCTGGAGGCGCTGAGCATTCCGCACAAGCGGCTGATCGTCTCCGCCCACCGCACCCCGGACCGCCTCTATGATTTCGCCAAAGGCGCCAAGGCGGCCGGCTACAAGGTGATCATCGCCGGGGCCGGCGGCGCCGCCCACCTGCCCGGCATGACGGCGGCTCTGACGCCGCTGCCGGTGTTCGGCGTGCCGGTCGAATCGAAGGCGCTGTCAGGCCAGGATTCGCTGCTCTCCATCGTCCAGATGCCGGCCGGCATTCCGGTCGGCACGCTTGCCATCGGCAAGGCGGGTGCGGCCAACGCCGCCCTTCTGGCGGCCGCCGTGCTGGCGCTGAACGACGAAGAACTTGCCGCCCGCCTGGATGCCTGGCGCACCGCCCAAACCGCCAGGGTCGCCACCGAACCGACGGACGCGCCGTGAGCCTGCCCGCGGGATCGAGCATCGGCATCATCGGCGGCGGCCAGCTCGGCCGCATGCTGGCTGTTGCCGCAGCGCGCCTCGGCTACCGCACAATTATCCTCGAACCGCAGGCCGATTGCCCGGCGGCTCAGGTCGCCAACCGCCAGATCACCGCCGCCTATGACGATGCGGACGCCCTTGCCGAACTGGCGGCAGTCAGCGCCGTCGTCACCTACGAATTCGAGAATGTGCCGGTAGCGGCTGCCGGCGCGCTCGCCGCCAAGGTCCCGGTCTATCCGCCACCCAGGGCGCTGGAAGTCGCCCAGGACCGGGTGGCGGAGAAGCTATTCCTGAACGGCATCGGCATCAGGACAGCGGATTTCCGCTCCGTCGACAATGACGACGAGCTGACGGCGGCGCTGAGAGAGTTCGGTGGCAGCGGCATCTTGAAAACCCGCCGCATGGGCTATGACGGCAAGGGCCAGCGCGTCTTCCGCAACATGGAGACGGGCGGCTTTGCCGGCACATGCGAGACCATGGGCAATGTGCCGCTGATCCTCGAATCCTTCGTCGCTTTCGAGCGCGAAATCTCGGTCATCGCCGCGCGCGGGTTGGACGGCGCGGTCGCCGCCTACGATCCGGCTGAGAACGTCCACCGCGACGGCATCCTGCATACCTCGACCCTGCCGGCCAAGATCAGGCTGGAGACGGCGGCGACGGCACAGGGGTCGGCAGCGAAAATCCTGTCGGCCCTCGACTATGTCGGCGTCATCGGCGTCGAGTTCTTCGTTCTTGCCGATGGCACGCTGCTGGCCAACGAAATGGCGCCGCGCGTGCACAATTCCGGCCACTGGACGGAAGCCGCCTGCATCGTTTCGCAATTCGAGCAGCATATCCGCGCCATTGCCGGCCTGCCGCTGGGCAACCCTGGCCGGCATTCAAACTGCGTCATGGAAAACCTGATCGGCGACGATGTGCTGCGCGTACCCGCTTTGCTCGCCGAGCCCGATCTGATGCTGCATCTCTACGGCAAGGCGGAAGCGCGCCCAGGCCGCAAGATGGGCCATTTCACGCGCATCAGCCGCCGTAGCTAAGCCATTCCGGCACTTTGCGCGAGGGCGTGGCTCGAGCCCTATTGCAGCTCGTCGTTCAGATCTCCGTCCTCGTCGGGGCTGGCGCAACTCGCATCGCCTTCCCTACAATTGGCGCCCGCGGTGAGCTGTTTGATGCGCTGGTCCGTCAGTTCGGTCAGGCATTGTGAAACCTCCATCGGATGGATGGAGCCGCCCTCGCTGTCTGTCGTCGTATAGGCGCATTCGGCGTCGCGGAAGGCGATCCAGGCGCGTTGCGCGACCTGCAGCAGCTTCCTGCCCTTGTCGTCGTTGCGACCGACGAGATCCTTGTAGGCCTGGTTGAGCTTGGCATCGGCGGCCCGATAGTCCTCGCCGGCGCAGATGTTCATCATCTGCTGGCTGTCGTCGTTGCGGTCGCATTCCTGCGCCTGCGCGATGGAGGCGGCTGCCAGAACGGCAAGGCTCGCGGACACAAACAACAGGCGCATGGAGGTCTCCAAATCGGCTTGCGGGTGCCGCACCATTCCAGCCCGCCTTCGGCCGCGCAATGGCGTGGAGCCGAGATGGCGGATATTTGATGGCCAAAGCCATTCTCGGCCTCTATCCAGCACGCTTGCGGTTGACACGGGCAAGGCTCCTCGTTTATGAGCCACCGCAAGTTCAAAGGCGCGCTTTTCAGGCGCGCCTTAATAATTCGGCCCGGACAGGGCCCAGACCGACGGGCAAGACCATGAAGATCAAGAATTCGCTCAAGGCGCTGAAGGCGCGTCACCGCGACAACCAGCTGGTTCGCCGCAAGGGCCGCGTCTACATCATCAACAAGACCGCTCCACGCTACAAGGCGCGCCAGGGCTGAGTGTTCGGCCGGAGGCTCGTTGCCTCCGTCCATACGATGGTAATTGCCTGGTTCCAGGCACTTTCACGCTAATTTCAGTTTGACGATCCGCCGTCCGGGGTTAGATTCCGGCGATGCGGATTCTTTTTGCATTTTTGGCCACCCTCTTTCTTTTCGGCGTCACTCCGGCGTCGGCGGACGATCCGCCGGCAAAGCCGCCGGTTGCCCTGACCAGGGAAGCCAGGCTCGACCAACTGTTTGCCGAGCTGAAGCGCGAGCGCAACGAAAAGGCGGCCGAGCGCATCGCCGGGCGCATCTGGGGCGAATGGTTCCAGTCCGGCAGCGCCTCGATCGACCTGATGATGCAATGGTCGCAAAAGGCGATTGACGACCAGAAGTTCGACGTCGCCCTCGACTTCCTCGACCAGGTCGTCATCCTTCAGCCAAAATATGCCGAAGGCTGGAACCGGCGCGCCACCGTCCATTACATGATGAAGAATTTCGGGAAATCGATGTCCGACATCGACCAGACGCTGCAGCTTGAACCACGCCATTTCGGCGCGCTTTCCGGCCTGGCCCAGATCATGGCCGCCACCGGCCACAAGCAATCGGCGCTCGAAGCCTGGCAGAAGGTGCTTACCATCTATCCGATGATGCGCAGCGCCCAGGACCAGGTCGCGGCAATTTCGGAAGAGCTTGCCGGCGAAGGAATTTGATTAGGCAGTAGGAATTAGGGATTAGTGAGTAGTCAGTAGAGAAGATTGGTCGAGACGCCACCTCCCTACTCCCTACTCCCTACTCCCTACTCCCTACTCCCTACTCCCTACTCCCTACTCCCTACTCCCTACTCCCTACTCCCTACTCCCTACTCCCTAGAACTTATCCCCCTCCACCCCCGTATCTCCGCGCATGAACCTCATTTACGCCGCCTGTGCTTTGCTCCTCGCGCTCGTCTTTGCCCTGGCCGGTGTCACCCGCGCCGGCACGTGGCTGATCGAGTGGCGGAACCCGCCGGCCGGCGAATTTGCCGACATCGACGCCACCCGCATCCACTATGTCCACGTACCGGCGCCTCAAAATGCCGAGCTGCCGGCGATCGTCTTCATCCATGGCGCCAGCGCCAACCTCAGGGATCAGATGCTGCCGATCAGGCCTTTGCTCGAAGGCCGCGCCGAGATGGTCTTCCTCGACCGGCCGGGCTTCGGCTGGTCGGCGCGCGGCCCCGGCAATGAGAGCCCGTCGGGGCAGGCCGACACCATCGCCAGGCTGATGGACCGTCTCGGCATCCACAAGGCGATCATCGTCGGCCATTCGTTTGGCGGCGTGATCACCGCCGCCTTTGGCCGCGAACACCCGGAGAAGACGCTCGGGCTGGTCTTTCTGTCGCCGGTCAGCCACCCCTGGCCGGGCGGCGCGACCGCCTGGTACTACAAGCTGACCGCCACCCCCATCATCGGCTGGCTGTTCTCGGAGACATTGACCTATCCGGCAGGCACGCTGCAGATGGACGGCGCCACGGCCTGCGTGTTTTCTCCCAACAAGGTGCCGGAAGGCTATGTCGGCAATGCCTCGATTCCGCTGGTGCTGCGTCCCGGCGCTTTCCGCGCCAACGCCATCGATGTCGCCGGCCTCTACGACTATACGCTGAAGGCCGCGCCGCATTACCGCGACATCACAGCGCCGACCATCGTCATCTCGGGCGACCGCGACAAGGTGGTCTATGCCTCGATCCATTCGGTCGGCCTGGTCAGGGACATCCCCGGCGCCGAACTGATCTGGGTCCACAATCTCGGCCACAAGCCGGATTGGATCGCCTCCGACCTCGTCGTCGGCGCGATCGAGAAAGTCGCCGGCAAGGTCGTCGACCTGCAGGCAATGGCAAAAACCGTGGAAGCACGCATCGCCGGCGATGCGTACAACGATGCACAGTGCCCCGACATTACGGTGCCCGACGCGCAACTCGCCCCGACGTGACGGCCGCATGTATGTCCTGAAGTACGGAATCAAGAAAAACCCCGAAGCGTTCTGGGCGCTACCGGATAGCATCTTCTTCGGCTACGGCGCCTGCCACATCCTTGCGGGCACCTTCCTCAGCCATCCTCCCCTGGACGGATTCTACGGCGAACGGATCATTCCGGGCGAGGATTTCTACGGCAACCATATCTACATGACGAACGGCGTGATCGCCTTCGACTATCACGGCTATTCCAGCCGAGAGCGGCTTCTGCAGCACCACGGAAGGGGATGGGCTTCGCATAGCGCAGGCTGGCACTGCACGCTGGAAAGGGTCGATTTCGACCTGCTCGACACCGCCGACCTCAACCGGCGAAAGATGCGCGGCCCGGATCAGTATCTCTATGACCCAATCCCTCGCGCACNCGACACCGCCGACCTCAACCGGCGAAAGATGCGCGGCCCGGATCAGTATCTCTATGACCCAATCCCTCGCGCACACCGCTTCCTTCAGCGTATCGATCACGCCGAAGGTGCGGCAAGAGCGCTGCGAACTGTGATGAGTTGAAGCCTCTGTCAACCTATGTTGCGGGTGGCCTGCACGTCCGACCCGACATAGGCGATGCGCAGCATGTTGGTCGAACCCGGCGTCCTCAGCGGCACGCCCGCCGTGATGATGACGCGGTCGCCCGGCTGACCGAACCCCTCTTCGAAAGCGATGCGGCAGGCGCGGTCGACCATGTCGTCGAGGTCGCTGGCGTCGGGCGAGACGACGCAATGCGTGCCCCACAAGAGCGACAGCCGCCGCGCCGTGTTGAGGATCGGCGACAGCGCGATGATCGGCACTTGCGGCCGCTCGCGCGCGGCGCGCAGGCCCGTGGTGCCCGACGCCGTATAGGTTATGATCGCCGACAGTTTCAGAGTCTCGGCAATCTCGCGGGCGGCGAGCGAAATGGCGTCGGCGCCGGTTGCTTCCGGTTCCGAGCGCTGCGCGTTGATGATGCCGGCATAGGTCGGGTCGGTTTCGACCTTGGTGGCGATGCGGTTCATCATCGCCACCGCCTCGACCGGATAGGCGCCGGCAGCGGATTCGGCTGAAAGCATGATGGCGTCGGCGCCCTCGAACACGGCGATCGACACGTCGGACACCTCGGCGCGGGTCGGCACCGGCGCGGTGATCATCGATTCCAGCATCTGCGTGGCGACCACCACCGGCTTGCCGGCGCGGCGCGCGGCGCGCGTGATCTGCTTCTGGATGCCGGGCACCGCTTCCAGCGGCATTTCCACACCGAGATCGCCGCGGGCGACCATCAGCGCGTCGGAGAGTTCGATGATTTCGGCCAGCCGGGCGACGGCCTGCGGCTTTTCAATCTTGGCCATGATCAGTGCCCGGCCGCGCGCGATCTTGCGGGCTTCCGCCAAATCCTCCGGCCGCTGCACGAAGGACAGCGCCACCCAGTCGACGCTTTCCGCCAGCACCGCATCGAGGTCCTTGCGGTCCTTTTCGGTCAGCGCACCGACCGGCAGGTCGGTGTCGGGCAGGCTGACGCCCTTCTTGTCGGAAATGGTGGTGCCGGCGACGACGGTGCAGGTGATAGACTTGCCGTCGCTCTTCACCGCCCTGAGCTCCAGCTTGCCGTCATCGATCAACAGACGGTGGCCGGCCTCGACCGAGCTCAGGATTTCGGGATGCGGCAGGTAGACCCGGGTCGACGTGCCGGGCTCGGGATTGTTGTCGAGGGTGAAGGTCTGGCCCGGCGTCAGAACCTCCTTGCCGTTGGCGAACTTGCCGACGCGCAGCTTCGGTCCCTGCAAATCGGCCAGGATGCCGATCGGACGGCCAACTTTCTCCTCGACCGCGCGGATGCGGCCGACCAGCGTGCGCATCAACTCGTGATCGGTGTGGCTCATATTGATGCGGAAGACATCGGCGCCGGCTTCGAACAGCTTCTGCAGCATCTCCTCGGACGAGGAGGCAGGACCGATGGTGGCGAGGATCTTGACCTTGCGGCTACGTCTCATTGACTGTTTGTTCCCGGGGCGGCTGGAGCGCCTCCCGTTGTGGACTCATCGGTCAGCTGGACCATCCAGCTTGCCTGCTCGCCCGTGTCATATTCCTGGAATCCGGCGCGCTGGAAGCCCCGGGCGACGCAATCGGTAACGCCGGCAATCTTGAATTCTTTTTCGGCCACGCACATGTTGATCGGGCCATCCCAGCGCCCGCCGCGCTCGGCGTCTTCTGCATAAAGATAGTAAAACCTCGATGACAGCGGACCTTCGATCAGCGTCTTGCAGCTCGATCCTTCGATGTGCCACCACCCCTCGGTGATCCAGCCTGCCTTGGCGCGGTAGCCGATGCCGACGCCGACCAGGTTCTGCGTGGCGTTGCAGACGCGGAAATCGGCGCGGGCAGGCGAGGCCGCGACCAGCGCGGTGAGCCCTAGCGTCAGGGTCAGGAGCGGCACGGCAAAGGCGGTGCACGCACGCGGCCTGCCGGCGGAACCCATCCCGAAACCCCTCAATAACGTCATCTGCATCTCTCAACGCCCCTTTTCGGAAAAGTCCGGGCGCATGTCAACGCGCCGTTCTGTCCAATTCCAATCGATTTAGAAAGGCCCCCGACACGCGATCTGCCGCGCGTCACAGGATTTTCGCAGAAACCGTGGCCAAACAACGGCATTGCGCAACAGTCCTCTTCGTGGGAATGACGATACCACCCTCCCCGGAAGCCAGCGAACAGACCTTTCCAGCCAATGACCCGATCCACAGTTTTTGCGCCTTTCGATATGGTCGAAGGCGACCGCAAGCGAGGCATCGTGCTTGTCGCTGACCATGCCCGCCGCGACCTGCCGGAGGAGTATGGCAGTCTAGGCCTGCCGGCGGCGGAACTCGATCGCCATATCGCCTACGACATCGGTGTCGAGACGGTGACGCGCGAACTGGCGGCAGCGCTCGACGTGCCGGCGGTGATTGCCAATTTTTCGCGGCTGCTGATCGATCCCAATCGCGGCGAGGACGACCCGACGCTGATCCGCCAGCTCTATGACGGCACTGTCGTGCCGGGAAACTACCCTATGGCGCCGGCCGAACGCGAAAGGCGGCTCGACGGCTTCTACCGGCCCTATCAGGACGCGGTCGGCGCCATGATCGCGTCGGTGGCGCACGCCTCAGGCAAAGCGCCGTTCATCTTCTCCGTACACTCCTTCACCCCTGTCATGCAGGGCTTCATCCGCCCTTGGCATGTCGGCATATTGTGGGACCTCGACGACCGCGTGGCGCGGCCGCTGATCGACATGCTGGCGCAGGATAAAAACCTCGTCGTTGGCGACAATGAACCCTATGACGGCGCGTTGCGCGGCGACACCATGTTCAAGCACGCCATCGTCAACGGCTTTGCCCATGCGCTGATCGAGATCCGCCAGGACCTGATATCAGACAGCAACGGGGCGCTGGCCTGGGCGCAACGGCTGGCGCCGATCGTTGACGCCATCGACCGCCGTCCCGATATACATCAGGTGAAGATGTTCGGCTCGCGCACCGGGCCGCTGTGAGGATCCAAGGCAATGACCGAACTCAGCGATGACCAGAAACGCGATTTCGAGGCCGCGGCCTTCCGCCGGCTGGTCGATCATCTGCGCGAGCGCAGCGATGTGCAAAACATCGACCTGATGAACCTCGCCGGCTTCTGCCGCAACTGCCTGTCGAACTGGTATCGCGAAGCGGCCGAGGCTGAGGGCGTCGATCTCGGCAAGGATCAGTCGCGCGAAATCGTCTACGGCATGCCCTATGCGCAATGGCAGGCGCTGAACCAGACCGAGGCTTCGGACGCCAAGAAAGCGGAGTTCGAGGCAAGACGGCCGAGGGATCGCTGAAGTAGCGCGCGGTTCAGATTGACGTCGGCGGGACAGCGCCTAACGGTTTCCCCTTAGATGTGGCCCACAAGCTTTTCGCAGCCAAGCGCTTGACGAGAAATTGAATCGATCTAATTTGCCGCGCAAAGCCATTCCTTGACCGGATTCGAACCATGGACGCGCAAGACACCATGCAGAGCGCCATTCGCGGGCGATGGGCCGTAGCCGCGATCTTCCTCGCCAACGGATTCCTCACCGGCAGCTGGGCGCCGCAGATTCCGGTGTTCCTGACCCGGCTCGACATCTCGAAATTCACCCTCGGTCTGCTGATCCTTCTGTTCGGCGTCGGCGCGGTCGCGGCCATGAGCTGGTGCGGCCATCTGATCTCCAGGCATGGCTCGCGCACCGTGTTGCGCTGGTTCGGCCTTTGCGGCAGCCTCGGCCTGCTGATCGTGGCGCTGGCGCCCAACGTGCCGCTGGCGGCGATCGCCATGATCATCTTCGGCGGCTCGATCGGCGGCATGGATGTCGCGATGAACGCCAATGCGGTGGTGGTCGAGCGCCGGCTGTCCCGCGCCATCATGTCGTCCTCGCACGGCTTCTGGAGCCTCGGCGGTTTCGCCGGTGGCGGTCTGGGCGGTTACGCCATCCAGACTTACGGCCACCTCGCCCATGCGGCTGTGGTCACGGTCATAGCTTTTGCCGTCATTGCCGTGGCGGTCGGCTACCTCATCGCCGAGGACAAGCCGCAGGCCGCCGAGCATCACAGATTAACGCTGCCGGCCAACCCGCTGGTCTATCTTGTCGGGCTGATGGCGCTGCTGACGATGATTTCCGAGGGCGCCGTGCTCGACTGGGCAGCGCTTTATCTCCGGCAGGAGCTCGGCGCCGACCTCGCCATCGCCGGCCTTGCCTACGCCGCCTTCTCCGGCGTCATGGCTGTCATGCGCTTTTTCGGCGACGGCGTGCGCAACCGCTTCGGCGCGGTGGCGACGCTGCGCGGCTCGGCGGTGGTCGCCGCCGCCGGCATGCTGGTCGCCGGCCTGTCGCCTTCGCCCTGGATCGCCATCGCGGCTTTTGCCCTGTGCGGCTTCGGCATCGCCAATATGGTGCCGATCATCTTCTCGGCCGGCGGCAACCAGGAAGGCATGTCGTCGGGCACCGGCATGAGCGTCGTCACCACCATGGGCTATTCCGGCATATTGGTGGCGCCGTCGGCGATCGGCTTCGTCGCCGAGCATTCCAGCTTCGGGCCGATCTTCGTCGCCATGTCGGGGCTGTTGATCGTCGTGCTTTTGATGGCCGGGCTCGCTCACCGCGCCGAATTCGCGGCCGCCCCCGCCGAATAGCGCTTCAGCTCCTCATAGAGGAAATCCGCGACGCGGCGGATGCGCACGCTGGTGCGCACGTCGCGATGCATGGCCAGCCACACCGGCAGGCTGGGCAGTGGCAGGCCGGGCAGCAGTTTCTCCAGCGACGGGTCGCTGTCCGTCAGCGGCTCCTGGCCAAGACCGACGCCGTTTCCCGCCCGCAGCGCTTCCCACAGCACGATCTGGTTGTCGGCCCTGAAGCGGAAGCTGCTTCGGGTGACGGGGATGCCGGCCTGGGTAAAGCCCCGGATCATCTCGTCGCTGCGGTCGAAGCCGATCAGCGGATGGTCGAGAAGATCGGCGGGCTTGAGCGGGCGGCCGTGCTGGTCGAGATAGGATTTCGCCGCGCAGCAGCAGAGCTTGATATCGCAGACCTTGCGCGCCGTCAGCTCGTTCTGCGCCGGCTTGACCATGCGGATGGCGATATCGGCATCCCTTCGCAGCAGGTTCTCGACCTGGTTCGAGGCGACGATCTCGACCTCGATGCCGGATTCCTCGATGCCGAGCCGCGCCGTCATCCTCGGCAGCACATAGGCCGCCACCACCTCGCTGGCGGCAATGCGCACCGTGCCTTCGATCGCCTCGACCGAGCCCAATGCCAATAGTGAGAACGCGCTCGCCTGCTCGCTCACGGCCTTGCCGCGTTCGAACAGCGTGGCGCCTGCTTCCGTCAGCGCATAGCCGCGCCGCCCGCGCCGGAACAAGGTGACGCCCAACGCCTGTTCGAGCTCACCGATGTGACGCCCGAGCGTCGGTTGGCTGGCCGACAGTTTGCGCGCTGCGGCCGACAGGCTGCCGGTCTCCGCCACGGTGACGAAACTCTTGATCAGGTTCCAGTCGATGTCTTCCATTCATTTATGAATAACAAATCTGCATCCATAGTCAATTTTCATTCGCGTATGAACGCATCATATTCGCCGTGCAAACACAGACACGGAGAAGAAAAATGACCAAGATCGCAATTCTAGGCGCCAATGGCCGGCTCGGCCGCGTGGTTGGGAAAGCCTTCATCGACGCCGGTTTCGACGTCCGCGCCGTCACCCGCAGCGGCAAGGTCCCAGCCGAACTCAAGGGCGCCACCGCCGTCGCCGGCGATGCGCTCGACCGCGAGGCGCTGATCCGCGCCACGCAGGGTGTCGACATCGTCTTCAACGGTCTCAACCCGATCTACACCGACTGGGGCAAATGCCTGCCGATGGCGGAGAACGTCATGGCCGCCTGCCATGCCAATGGCGCGCTGCATCTTTTCCCCGGCACTGTCTACAATTACGGCTCGCCGATGCCTGAGGTGGTCACCGAAGACACGCCATTTCGTCCGACCACCGAGAAGGGCCGCATCCGCTCCGCCATGGAAGCGCTGTTTCGCCGCGAGGCCGATGCCGGTCGCGTCCGCACCATCATCCTGCGCGCCGGCGATTTCTTCGGCGGCACCGGCAGCGGATCATGGTTCGACCTCGTCGTCGCCGCCAAGATGAACAAGGGCGTCTACACAGCGCCTGGCCCTGCCAACCTCGTGCACGAATGGGCCTATTTGCCGGACTTCGCCATCGGCTTCGTCGGCCTGGCGCGCAATCAGGGCAAGCTCGGCTTCTTTGAGGCGCTCAACTTCCCCGGCCACGCCGTCACCGACATGGACATAAAGGCCGCCGCCGAGAAGGCGCTGGGCCGTCCGCTGAAACTGACCTTCATGCCTTGGTGGGTGCTGCGCGCCGGCAGCCCGTTCGTGGCGATGTGGCGCGAGATCGTCTCGATGTCCTATCTGCGCTTCGAACCGCACCGGCTCGTGTCCGACCGGCTGGCAAGCATCATCGGCGAAGTCCCGCACACGCCGCTGGACGAGGCCGTGGCCGAGGCATTGAAGGACATCGGCATCAGCCTCGACAATGCAAAAGACGCCGCTTAAATGCATGTCGCCCAGAAGTGTGCGCGGTTCTGGGACAACGACATGCATCAAAACAAAGACTTTAGACAAAAATCTCTCTCGCGGTGCTGGCCCAATCGCTGGAAATCAGCAACCGGATGGTCATTATGAGGAGACTGTTTATAACGGTCGGCGAGATCACCATCACCAAGGGGAGACGATGCGTTACATACGTCCGCTTTCAATCGAAGACGCCGTTGGCCTGCTGGCCGACGCTTCCGGCACATCAACCATTCTCGCTGGAGGCAGTGACCTCCTCGTTCGGATGAAGGGCGGGTTTGTCGATCCCGACCTGATCGTCGACATCAAGGCGATCGAGGGCTTGAGCGAGATCAGGGAGACGGCCGACGGCTTCAGCATCGGCGCCACCGTCCCCTGCGCCGTCCTGGGCGAGAGCTCGGTTCTGAAGAAGGCCTGGCCCGGTGTCGTCGAAGCGTCGAAGCTGATCGGCTCGAAACAGGTCCAGGGCCGCTGCACCATCGTTGGCAATCTGTGCAACGCATCGCCGGCCGCCGACAGCGTCCCGGCCTTGGTGGCCGCCGCCGCAAAGGCCGTGGTTGCCGGTCCGTCGGGCAAGCGCACCATTCCGGTCGAGGCTGTGCCGATCGGGCCTGGCAAGACCTCGCTCACCAAGGGTGAGATCGTCGAGGCGATCCTGCTCGACAAGCGCGCGCCGCGTTCGGGCGACGCCTATCTCAGATTCATTCCGCGCACCGAGATGGACATCGCGGTGGTGAGCGCCGGCGTGAAGCTGTCGCTCGACGAGCATGGCGTCATAACAGCCGCCCGCGTGGCGCTGGGCGCCGCGGCCCCGACCGTGCTTCTGGTGGAAGAAGCAGCCGAGGCTCTCATCGGCAGGAAGCTGGATGAGGCGGCACTTGAGCGGCTCGCCAAGATCTGCGCTGGGGCCTGCCGCCCCATCGACGACAAGCGCGGCACCATCGAGTTCAGACGAAAAGTTGCGGGCGTGCTGGCCGGACGGGCCGCGACGACCGCCTACGCACGCGCAGGAGGCAAATGATGGCCGGTGTAGCAGTTTCAACGACAATCAACGGCGATCACGTCGAATACCTTTGCCAGCCCGACGAGACGTTGCTCGACGTCCTGCGCGATCGGCTCGGCCTGACCGGCGCCAAGGAAGGCTGCGGCACCGGCGACTGCGGCGCCTGCTCGATCATCCTCGACAACCGGCTGGTCTGCTCGTGCCTGGTGCTCGGCGCTGAAGCCGAAGGCCGGCATATCGAAACCGTCGAGGGCATGGCGCATGGCGATCAGTTGCATCCGCTGCAGCAGAAGTTCCTCGAGCATGCAGCGCTGCAATGCGGCATCTGCACGCCGGGCTTCCTCATCGCGGCGAAGGACCTTTTGGCCAAGAACCCCGATCCTACCGAGGAAGAAATCCGCTTCGGCCTCGCCGGCAACCTCTGCCGCTGCACCGGCTACGACAAGATCGTGCGCGCGGTCCAGGATGCGGCCAATGTGATGAAGGGAGCGCACGCATGAACTTCGATCCACGCTTTTCGGGCCGCAAATTCTCCTCCGTCGGCACGCGGCCTATCCGTCCCGACGGCGTCGACAAGGTGACCGGACGCGCCCGTTACGGCGCCGACTTCAACATGGCGGGACAGCTGGTCGGGCGTGTCCTGCGCAGCCCGCATGCGCATGCCAGAATCCTCAAGATCGACACTTCGAAAGCGGAAAAGCTGGCCGGCGTGAAAGCGGTGATCACCGCCGCCGACCTGCCCGATCTCACCGATGGCGATGCCGCCATGTACGACGTCCTCGACAATTGCATGGCGCGCGGCAAGGCGCTCTATGACGGCCACGCCGTGGCCGCGGTCGCCGCCGTCGATGCCCGCACGGCCAGGCAGGCGCTGAAGCTCATCGAGGTCGAGTACGAGCTGTTGCCGCATGTGACCGATGTCGACGAGGCGATGAAGCACACCGCGCCGTTGATCAACGACACGATCTTCACCGAGGGTCTCGAGGAAAAGCCGGTAAAGCCGTCCAACGTCACCAAGCGCAGCCAGTTCGGCCATGGCGATGTCCATCAGGGCTTTGGGCACGCCGATGTCATCGTCGAGCGCTCCTTCAAGACCGAACAGACGCATCAGGGCTATATCGAGCCGCACGCCTGCGTTGCGAGCGTCTCGTCCGACGGCACCGCCGACCTCTGGGTCTGCACGCAGGGCCATTTCGTCTACCGCCAGCATTGTGCGCAACTGCTCGGGCTGGAAGCCTCGAAGCTGCGCGTCACCTCCTCGGAGATCGGCGGCGGCTTCGGCGGCAAGACCCATGTCTGGGCCGAGCCGGTGGCACTCGCTCTGTCGCGCAAGGCAGGACGGCCGGTGAAGCTGGTGATGACTCGCGACGAGGTGTTCCGCGCCTCGGGCCCGACCAGCGCCACCTCGATCGACGTCAAGATCGGCGCCCGCAAGGACGGCACCATCACCGCCGCCGAAGCGACGCTGCGCTACACCAGCGGCCCCTATGCCGGCACATGGGCCGAGATCGGCGCCATGACGGCCTTCGCCTGCTACAAGCTCGATAACGTCAAGACGGTCGGCTTCGAAGTGCTGGTCAACCGGCCGAAGACCGCGGCCTATCGCGCACCCTCCGCACCGATGGCGGCGTTCGCGGTGGAAAGCGCTGTGGATGAGCTGGCCAAGGAACTCGGCATGGACCCGGTCGAGTTCCGCATCAAGAACGCCGCGCAGGAAGGCACCCGCTCTTCCTATGGCCCCGTCTACGGCCCGATCGGCATCGGCCCGACGCTGGAGGCGGCCAAGCACCATCCGCACATGAAGGCCCCGCTGGGCAAGAACCAGGGCCGCGGCATGGCCTGCGGCTTCTGGTTCAACTTCGGCGGTCAGACCTGCGTGGACCTGAACATCGGCATGGACGGCTCGGTGTCGCTGGCCGTCGGCACGGTGGACGTCGGCGGTTCGCGCGCCTCGCTGTCGCTGGTGGCGGCGGAGGAGCTCGGCATCGACTATGCCCAGCTCAAGGCGGTGGTCGCCGACACATCCTCGCTCGGCTACAACGACATGACCGACGGCAGCCGCGGCACCTTCTCGTCCTCGATGGCGACCATCTCGGCCGCCCGCAACGCCATCAAGATCCTGCGTGAGCGCGCCGCCCAGACGTGGGACATCCCCGTCGACGACGTGGTCTGGGAAAACGGCCACGCCATCGCCAAGGGCGAGAAGTACGGCAATCTTGCAGCCCTGTCGCTGAAGGAGATCGCCGCCGCTTCCGGCAAGACCGGCGGGCCGATCGCCGGCCACAGCGAACTCGTCGCCGACGGCGCCGGCGTCTCCTTCGCCACCCATATATGCGACATCGAGGTCGACCCCGATACCGGCTCGACCAGGGTGATCCGCTACACGGTGATCCAGGATGCCGGCAAGGCGGTGCACCCGACCTATGTCGAGGGCCAGTACCAGGGCGGCGCCGCGCAAGGCATCGGCTGGGCGCTCAACGAGGAGTATATCTACGGCAAGGACGGGCGTCTCCAGAACGCCGGCTTCCTCGACTACCGCATCCCGGTCTGCTCGGACCTGCCGATGATCGACACGCAGATCCTCGAGATACCCAACCCCAACCACCCCTATGGCGTGCGCGGCGTCGGCGAAACCTCGATCGTCCCGCCGCTGGCGGCCATCGCCAATGCCGTCTCGAACGCAGCCGGCGTGCGCATGACCCACATCCCGATGTCGCCGCCACGGGTTCTCGCCGCGATCGAGGCGGAACGGGGAGGCTAGGGCAAAAATGAGGTTCTTGCCCTAATGGTCGAAGTGACGCTCTGGGGCGCGCTGGGCCAGCTCGCCGGCGGCCAGAGCAAGGTCGAGGTCGAGGCCAAGGACATAAGGGAGCTGTTCAGGAAACTGGCTGAACAGTATCCCGGCATCGAGCCCTGGATCGAGAAGGGCATCGCGGTGGCCATCGACGGGACGATCTATCGCGATACGTGGTCGAAGGAACTGCCGCCGGGGGCGGAGATTTTTCTGCTGCCGCGGCTGGCTGGGGGGTGAAGTGGGGTGTCGCCCTACGTCCCAGAGCGGACCGGCATCCTCGGTCTGCGAACTTCAAGTGCAATGTCGGTCCTCGCCTAGATGCCAGTTTTGCTGACCGCGTCTTATCGGCGGCGGGTTGGCCAACAATCCAGAGAACCTGATCCGCTGGATTACTATCGGCAAGGGACATCAGTCCGCACACGGCTCTGAAGTGACTCGAGCGGGTCACCGTTTGACGGACAACACCGGCCCCTTTCTGGAGAGGCCGGCTATCGTTGATCCAGGATCATTAAGCTAGGTTTGGCGCTGAGACGTATCGGAAATTCGTTCACGCACGGCATGCTCGGTCTTGTCTGCTGTGGACTTCACGATCTCGCCGAGCTGATCGGCTATCGTGTCTGCTTCCATATCTTGCCGGCCAGCTTCCTGCTTGATGGTCTCATAGGCGTCGGCGGCGACCTGCTTGGCCTCATCGAGGCCCCTGTCGAGCAAAGTTTCGGCGGAATCGCGAAGCTTGTCGCCATAGGCGCCTAGTTGCTCGTCCTCCGTTGCGGTATGGGGCAGCATTGCACCTATAGCGGCGCCGATGGCGAGACCGACGGCCGCTACGGCCAAGGGTTGATCCTCCAACAGATCTTGCGCGGAGCGGCTGGCTTTCGCCGCCATGTCCCCAGTCGTCGAGCTTGCATTGGCAGCGCTTCCCGTCAGACCCGCCGCAGCGGCTCTTGCGGTGCTCGATATGGTGTCGCCGACGCTGGCAGCGCTCGAGGAGAGCGATTCCGCGGCGTCGGAGAGCGTGCCGCCCAAGCCGCCGCGCTCCCCTGCTACATCATGTCGTCCCGGCGCTGAAGGCAATGGATAGCCAGCCGAACGGTGGGCGGTGTTTGAGGTACCGCTGCCGAACATCAGCCAGGCCAGACCTGCGCCCACCATGGTGACCGGCAAAGGATTGTCTCGGACCTGCGTTCTGAGATTGCTGAGCATGGCCGCGCTCTCCCCTCCCGAGAACAGCCCGGTGAACTCATCCAGCAATTGTCCCGGCGTCATCTTGCCTCGAATGGATTCGGCGGTCTCCATCACCCGAGCGCGAGCAGCCTCGGCCTCGCGTTCAAGTTCGGCTGCGGATTTCTCGTTCATCTCACCTGTTCCTTAATCGCGCTCGCGTCGCGCTTGAGCTGTCCCTGGGTCCGGTCGGGGGTAAGTTCCGAAGGCGCCATGCTGGCCGTCCCGGTCCGCAGCAGGATGACGCCGAGGACCGCCACGACCACACCGACCAGCAGGGAAGACCACCCCGCGCCAAGCCCTGCCCGCGTCAGCGCGATAATGAGCGCCTGCAGCAACACCAAGAGCGCGGCGAGCAGGCAAATCGCGCCGCCCAGCACTTCCGCGGCACCTGCTCCGGCTTTGGTAAGCTTTTCAGAGAGCTCGGCCCGAAACAGCCTCGCCTCGGTTTGCACCAGAGTGGTGACATTCTGGGCCAAATCGGTGACTAGCCCGGCAAGGCTGGGATTGTCCTGGTTGTTCATCTGTCCTGCTCCGCGATCTGCGTGGCCCCATCATCGCCGACCACGCCAAAATCTTGTGGACGATCAGCGGACCAACCCTGTGGCTGATCGGTGTGTGATCTGAGGCCTCCCGGAGCGGCCTCAGAATCGGGCGTTGCCGGCGGAGAAGCCTTGATGAACCGCCCGAGAGCCAATCCGGCCAACACCGATCCCGCAAGCAGGACACCGGGATTTTGCCGGCCGAAGGACTGCACGTCATCAAGGACTTGGCTAAAGGGCTTCTGTTTCAAGGACGATGAAAGCCGCTCAAGGCCACTGGCAGCATCCAAAGCGAACTTCGATGCGTTCCTTTCATCGTTGCTGGCAAGGTGATCGCTGGCCGCTCGCAGTGCACCACCCAACGCCGCCAAGCTCGATCCGATGTCGCGCTGCGCCTCCTTCGCCTTGTCGGAGATGACCTGCGTGGCTTCAGATGCATAGTCGCCAGCCTTACGGGTCACCTCGTCCCGCGCGTCGTGAAGCAACTCGCTGGCACGCTCATTTTCCTGGCGAAGTCTTTCGGAGACGTCGCTTTTCGCCTTGTCGAAATCGGTGGGCTGTCCGCCCTGATCGTTCTCATGCTGCATGAGGCCACCTAGTGAAAACCGAGGAAGGAGAGGACCGCGAGCACGACAACGATAAGGCCGATAAGATAGATGACACTGTTCATGTGCACGTCCTCCGTAGCTTTCCAACTTCGACGAACCTGCGATGTTCCGTAAGTGAGAGCATTTATCTCAGCCGAAACGAAGAGCTTCGTCAGGCACGCACCCAGTCACCAGTGAGTTGCCCTGTCCCTCGTGCGGAGCGCCAGTTGCTCCGTACGAACGGGTGCGCCCGACCCTGCGGGAACGAGTGCCGGCTGCCTCCTCTATTGCAATCTTTGCCTATTCGGCGACCCCGCCTCGGCGTACCGGCGACCAAGGAGAACTCTCCCTTGCCATCAATTGACGGTCCATCGCTCCAACGGCCCCGCGCTGGTTCGGCACCTTCGACGAAGTAATGATGAAGGCATAGGATACGGCTTGAGGCGCAAAGCGGCCTGTCATGCATGCCTGAGCTAGGCTACTGGTGAACGCGTCTCCAAGGCCAAGTCTCTACTTTGCAGAACGCCTCCCTACGCCCCCAACGTCGGCTCCGTATTCACCTCCAGCGCCTCTTCCGCCTCATCTTCCTCGCCGAGCACCTCCCCATGCACCCCCAGCGGCCGGCCGATCCAGATCGGATCGACGAGATGGTCGCGTTTGGGGTTGGTGGTGTTGGGGTGGATGAGAATGCTCAGGCCGCCGTGGTTCAGCATCAGCCATGGGACCAGCGTGGCGAAGATCTCGGTGGCGAAGGAGACCTGGTACATGGCCTGCTCGTGCGGGCCGACCGGCTCGTCGCGCCAGTTGCCCAGGCGCACGCGGAAACGTTCGCCGATGCGCAGGCGCAGCCATTCGGCGTGCTGCCGTTCGGTTTGTCCGTCGTAGTAGATGTGGGCGTGGTAGCTGGCGATCTCGGCGAGCGGTCTTGGCGAGTTGACGGGGGCTGCGTTCACCTGGTGGCTCCCTCGATGATTGTGGTGCGGGCAAGCGTATACGCAAGGGAGCGGTTCGGCCAAGAGGGCTATGGTGTACGGCTATCGCGGCTCTGCGAAGAGACACGCCACCCTAACCCTGGCCCTTTAGGGTAGAGTAATCGCATAAGGCGCTCCCCCACTCCGTCTCGGCTTCGCCGAGCCACCTCTACCCCCACATTCGGGGGGAGAGGAAATGCTAATCGCCGAGGTTGCGGCCTTGAAAAGCTTGGTATTTCCTCTCCCCCTTGGACATGGGGGAGAGGTGGCCGCGCAGCGGCCGGAGTGGGGGCGGGCGCCGCCGTATGCCTATTGCCAGCACTTCATCGGGCGAGGAAACGCTGATCGCAGAGGTCTCTTGCCCCGATCAAACCCTGCCCATCAGCACCAGGATCAGCAGCACCACCAGCACAGCGCCGGCTATTCCGGACGGCCCATAGCCCCAGGAGCGCGAATGCGGCCAGGCCGGTACGGCGCCGATCAGGATCAGGATCAGAACTATGATGAGAATGGTGCTGACGGTCATAAGAGTCCCTCGCTTTGCTCTTCAGATGCGAGGGGACAATGCAAAAGGCCGCCCGGTTGTTCCGGACGGCCTTTTGTCTGCCTGGGGAAAGCTGGCCTATTCCGCGGCTTTCGGGAAGGCGATTGCCGGTTCGTCGAGTGGACCCGGTCTCGGCCCCACAGGCGCATCGGGCTTCTTGTCGCGGCCGAAAATTCTGCGGAAGAAGGCGTAGAAGCGGCTGTTCTTGCTGCGCGTGAAGATCATCAGCATGGACGGCGTCACCACCAGCGTCAGCAGGGTGGCGAAGGACAGGCCGAAGACGATTGCCGAGGACAGCGAAATCCACCATTGCGTCGACGGCGCGTTGATCGTCGTCTCGTGATGGAAGATTTCCAACCCAAGACCAAAGGCGATCGGCAGCACGCCGAGAATGGCCGAGACCGCCGTCAGCACCACCGGGCGGGCGCGCTCGCGGCAGGTCTGCAGCACCGCTTCCATCTTGTCCCAGCCTTCTTCGCGCAGCCGGTCATAGGTGTCGATCAAGACGATGTTGTTGTTCACCACCACGCCGGCCAGCGCGATGACGCCGATGCCCGACATGACGATGCCGAAGGCTTCGCCTGTCAGCAGCAGCCCGAGGAACACGCCGATCGTCGCCATGACCACGCAGGACAGCACCAGAAGCACGCTGGTGAACTTGTTGAACTGCATCAAGAGCACCAGGAAGATCAGGAAGATCGCCGCACCGAAGGCCTTGCCGAGGAAGGCGCTGGCTTCGGCGCTGTCCTCGTTGGAGCCCGCGAGCTTCCAGCGTATGCCGCTGTCGAGCTTCATGTCGGTGACCGCCTTGGTCACCTCGGCCTGCACCGCCGCAACCTGGCTACCGGCGGCGACGTTGGCCTGAACGACCACGGTGCGGGCGCCGTCGATGCGGTTGAGGATGCCGACGGTCGGCTCCGGCTTGCGCACGACGAAGTTCGAGATCGGCACCGAGCCTTGCGCGGTCTGCACCCTGAGCTCGTCGAGCGTCGACAGCGTGCGCCGATCTTCGGGCAGGCGCAGCCTGATGTCGACGGCATCGTCGGCGCCGGCCGGCCGGTATTCCGACAGCTTCAACCCATTGGTCACCAATTGCACCACCGTGCCGACGGCCGTCGGGCTGATGCCATACTGCGCCGCCTTGGCGCGGTCGACCTCGAGCGCCCAGTCCACGCCGGGCGGCGGCAGACCGTCGGAAACGTCGATGACGCCGGGCACCTTGGCGATGCGCGCCGCAACCGCACGGGCCTGGTCGTCGAGCCCTTTGGGATCGATGGCCGAAAGCCGGAGCTGCACCGCCTTGCCTGTCGGAGGACCGGCCTCCGGCACGCGCACCTCGACATCGACGCCGGGAATGCCGGCCATGACAGTGCGCAACTCATCCAGGATGTGGTTCGCCGATTTGCGCTCGCGCCAGTCGATGAACTCATACTGGATGACGCCGACGACGTCCTCCGGCACATCCTGGCCGCCGCCTTGCGTCTTGCCGACGCGGGTGTAGACCGATTTCACGCCGGGCCAGCCGAGCAGCCGGTTTTCGGCGATCTTGGTTGCCGTATCCATTTCGGCCAGCGAGAGATTGCCGCGGGCATGCACATAGAGCAGGCCGTAATCGGGCTCGACGCTGGGGAAGAACTCGACGCCGGCGCCATATTTCGAATAGGCGAAGCCGACGCCGGTCAGCAAGACGGCGGTGAGCACCAGCACGGTGATCGGGAAGCGCACCGCCTGCTTGACCAGCGCCATGTACCAGCCGTCGCGATTTTGTTCCTCGTGATGCTTCGGCGCCTTGGCGAAGAGCGCGCCCAGCGTCGGCGCGAACACCAGCGCATAAAGCATCGAGGCCGACAGCGTGACGATCAGCGTGATCGGCATGTATTTCATGAAGTCGCCGATAATGCCGGGCCAGAACAGCAGCGGCGAGAACGCTGCGATGCGCGTCATGGTCGCGGCGATGACCGGACCGGCCATGCGCTTGGCGGCAAGCGTGAAGGCTTCCGCCTTCGGCATGCCTTCGCCCATGCGCCGTTCGGCGAATTCGGTGACGATGATGGCGTCGTCGACCAGCATGCCGACCGCCAGGATAAGGCTGAACAGCACGATCATGTTGATGGTGTAGCCCATCATCGCCAAGAGCAGGATGCCGATCAGGAAGGATGACGGAATGGCAAGCCCGATCAGCAGCGAGGCGCGGCCGGACAGCGCATAGAGGATGACGATGAACACCAGGATGACGGCTATCATCACGTGGTTCTGCAGGTCGCCCAGCAACTGGTTGACGAAGACAGACTTGTCCTGCGTGTAGGTGATGTTCATGCCTTCCGGCATGGTCTTGACATAGGCGTCGGACACTTCCCGCACCTTGGCCAGCGTGTCGATCAGATTGGCGCCGATGCGCTTCTTGACTTCGATGGCGATGGCCGGCTTACCGTTGAGGCGGGTGATGGTCTCGGCGTCGGCGAAGGTCGAACGCACCGTGGCGATGTCCTTCGCCTGCACCACGGCATTAGGCCCGGCGACCACCGGAAGCGAAGCCACATCCTCGGGTGTCTCGATCAGCGACGGCACCTTGACCGCGTATTTGCCTTCCGAACCCTCGATGTTGCCGGCGGCGACCAGGCTGTTGGAAGCGCCGACGGCGCCGATCAGCTGGTCGAGCTGCAGCCCGTAGGAGGACAGCTTCATCGGGTCGATGACGACCTCGACAAGATCGTCGCGCGCGCCCTGCAGCGAGCCTTCGAGAACGCCGGGCACTTCCTCGATGCGGTCGCGCAATTCGCGCGCGGCAGCCGTCAGCACGCGCTCGGGCAATTCGCCCGACAACGTCACCACCAGCACGGGGAATTCGGAGATGTTGACCTCGGTGACGACGGGTTCTTCGGCCGCCTGCGGCAGGTCGGCCTTGCCGTCCTGCACCTTGGAGCGCGTGTCCTGAAGTGCTGTCGCCAGATTGGTCTGCGGCTGGAACTCGACCAGCACATAGCCGCCGCCCTGGAAGGCGGCCGAGCGCATTTCCTTGAGGCCCTTGAGGCTCTTCAGCTTGCTTTCCATCGGCCGCAGCAGAAGGCGCTCGGAATCCTCAGGCGAAATGCCCTGATAGATCAGGCTGACATACATCATCGGAATCGGAACGTCGGGTTCCGCTTCCTTCGGCGTCGACTGATAGGCGACCCAGCCCGCCAGCAGCAGGAACACCAGCACCGCAATGGTCAGCCGGGCATTGTTGATCGCGAGTTTGACGATATCCATGGCCTGTTCTCAAGATTTCAGGAGCCGCATTGCCGCCGGTTGTCCCCGCCCCGGCTGTCCCCGGCCGGGGCCGCTCCGGCGCTACTGCGTTGTCGCTTCGCCCAACAGCTTCTGGATGGTCGCCTGGTCGGCCTCGACCGGCTTGACGACGTCGCCTTCCTTGACGAGTTCCTGGCCGGCGACGATGACGCGGGCATCGGCTGGAATGCCGCCAAGCACCAGGCCCTTCGGCGAGTCGTCAACGATGTCGATCGGGAAGAACACCACCTTGTTGTCCTTGTCGACGGCACGGATGCCAAGGTCGCCCTTGTCGCCCAGCGTCACCACGGAGCGCGGCAACATGACGGCATCGGTCGGCTGCGCGCTGAGCGAAATCTCGGCCGTCATGCCCGCCGGCACGGAGCCATCGGCATTGGGCACGGCAATCTCGACGCGGAAGGTGCGGGTCGCCGACGAGGCGTCGCGGCTGATGTAGCGCACCGTGCCTTCGACGGTCTGGCCGCTGACCAGCCGCACAGCAGCCTTGTCGCCGAGCTTGAGATAGCCGAGGTCGCGTTCGCTGACTTCGCCGCGCGCAATCACCGGATCGAGCTTGAGGATGGTTGCCACCTCGCCGCCCTGCATGATGGAACTGCCGAGCTCCACCGGCACCCGGTCGATGACGCCGTCGAAGGGCGCCTTGACCAGATTGCGCTCGAGTTCGGCCTGCGCCGTTTCCAGCTGCGACTGCGCAGCGGTCAGGTTCGAACGCGCCGTGTCGAGCTGCAGCTTGGGCAGATTGCCGGTCTTCATGAGCCGCAGCGATGCGTCGAGTTCAGCCTGGCGCTGCGCGACGAGCTGCCTGGCACTGTCGACCATCGAGATCTTTTCTTCGGCCGCCAGCATCAGCACCAGGTCGCCGGTCTTGACGTGATCGCCCTGCTTGACCGGCAGCTTTTCGATGACGCCGGCGACGCGCGTCGCCAGCACGGCGCGCTTGTCGGCCTCGGTCAGCCCGGAAATGCGGATGGCGCGGGCATAGGTCTTGCGCGGCGGCGTCACCACAGCGACGGTGCGCAGCGGCGCCTTCGGTTCGGCCTCGGCGGTCTTGGTTGCATCCGGTGCCTTGGCCTGATCGCCCGGCTTGGCCTGATCGCCTGCCTTGCCAGCACCTTCGACAGCGGCGCTGCCGACGGACGAGAACGCGCCTGTTCCCATCCAGGCGGCGAAGCCGATGAGCACGACAATAGCGGCAAGCTTGTGAAACCTGATCTTCGGCATCATTGTTTTTCCACTGCGGGGTTCGGCCAAGTCGTTATCCAACAGGAGTCCGTCGTCTAACAGCTACCGTGTCTTCCAACTCGGGCGCGTCGCCGATATGGGTGCGCGCCAGGCCGTGTTCAATTTGCCGTGAACGGCGAAGCCGGGCTTCTACATCAAAGTAGCATCGCAATACAGTCGAAAAGTTGCAGGAACATTGTGCCAGGCGATGTAGTGTGGCCAACGAAAACGGTTTTATCGGCGCCCCGTCAGGCGGCGGAACGACAGTCTCGGAACCATACGGATGTTGGAGGCGCTTTGTTTTCAAGGCGTTTTGAGCACTGATACCCCCTGTGCCCGCACTAGTTTTTGACGCTCAAATGTGGGCGCGACCTGCGTAGCCACTCAGAATGGCAGCAGGCGTCAGTATGATTTTGTATACCGTCACACGCAACGGTTGTTCCGGGACGGAAAGTCATCGGCGCTACTCCGATTTCCGAACACTTCGCTGATCGTCTTGATCGATCCGGGCGGACTCAGGCCCGCCGGCGTTCCGCGTCCGGCTTCTTGCGGGCGGCGAGAAATTCCTTCACCCGCCGTCCCGGTGCCGGCCCGCGCACCGGTTTGAAGCCGTCATCTAGTTCGCCGGAAAGATCGAGCGTCGGCCGCTTGCCGACGGCGTCGTAATTCTCCTCCAGCCAGTCGCTCGCCGCTATGCGGCCAAGGTCGCGCAAATAGGTCAAAAAAGCCCATTCGGCGTTGACCTTGGATGACGCCGACAGATCCTTGAACGCTTCGTCGGCATCGATGCGGTGCATGCGGATGTCGCGGTATTCGCCAGGCGGCAGCCGGCCGGCGGCGATCAGCTCCTTGACGAAGGCGATCGAGCGGAATTCGTTCAGCAGCCCGGCATTGAAGGTGATCTCGTCGATGCGGTTCTGGATTTCGTTGGCGCTTTTCGGCGTGCCCTCGCGCACCACCGGATTGATCTGCACCAGCAGCACATCCTCCGTCGCCGCCGTCTTGAAGAACGGAAACAGCGCCGGATTGCCGCCATAGCCGCCATCCCAATAGGGCACGCCCTTGATCTCGACGGCGCGGAACAATTGCGGCAGGCAGGCCGAGGCCATCACCGTGTCGAGGTCGATCTCGCCGTCGGAAAAGACGCGCAGCTGGCCGGTCTCGACATTGGTCGCCGAAATGAACAGCTCCATCGACTTGCAGGCGTGGACATTTTTGAAATCGATCTCCTGCTCGACCACGTCGCGCAGCGGGTTCAAGCCCAGCGGATTGGCGACATAGGGCGAAAACACTCGCGACATGGTGTCGAAGAAGAAATAGCCGGGCGTGTTCTCGATCGACCAGTTGCCCCAGGCGACGTCCCACGGCATGCGCTGCACCGGGCTGAAGCGGCCCTTGGCCGCCACCGCGCGCCAGAAATCGTCGAGCTTTTGCCGTGCACCCTCGACGCCGGCGCGCACAAACCCATCGGCCAGCGCCACCGCATTCATGGCGCCGGCGCTGGTGCCGGACACGGCTGAAATATCGAGCCTGCCATCCTCCAGCAGCCGGTCGAGTACGCCCCAGGAGAAAGCCCCGTGCGAGCCGCCGCCCTGCAGCGCAATGTTGATCTTTTTCGTTTCCTCCGCCTTGCCGTTTTTGGTCATGGCGTTCCTGTTCGGTTTGGTCGCTGCTGCCTCATTCCGCCCGGAAATCGGGCGGGTTCGACTGCAGCGGACTTATATTGCAGTGCAGCATATAAAGGATGACCAAGGCAAGAACACGAACACGGTCGCGTGATCACATGAAATTTTGGTCATGGGGAATGGCCCTCCACGCCGAGGTCTTCGCCCTACGAATACCCCCACCCTTGATCCCTCCCCACAAGGGGGAGGGAGACTTGGTAGACGCTGATCTCAGCAAACCCTCGACGTTTCGACGGCGCGGGGCAGCTTACCTCCCCCTTGTGGGGTCCGAAGGACGGGCGAGACCCGTGGCTCGCCCCGGCAAGCTAGGGTGGGGGTCCTCTTGCAAAAACCTCAAGCAACAAGCTTCGGCACCGGCCCGACATAGCGCGACTGTGGACGGATCAGCCGCCCCGTCGTCTGCTGTTCGCGCGCATGCGCGATCCAGCCGGCGACACGTCCGGCGGCAAAGACATTGCTGAACGCCTGTGGCGGAAAGCCAGCCGCCTCAAGCACAAGCGCTGTGTAAAACTCGACATTGGTCTGCAGCGAGCGCTGCGGCTTGGCGATCCGCAGCACTTCGAGCGCCGTGTGCTCGACCTGTTCGGCGAAGGCCAGGCGGCGGCCGGCTTCGCCCTCGCTGCCGAGCTGCCGCACGACGGCTTTCAGTACATCGGCGCGCGGATCGCGCACGCGGTAAATACGATGGCCGAAACCCATGATGCGCTCGCCATGCGCGACCTTCTCGCGCAGCCAGCCGGCCGCGTCGCCATGCGCCTGGATTGCATCGAGCATCTCGATCACCGGGCCGGGCGCGCCGCCGTGCAGCGGCCCCTTGAGCGCGCCGAGCCCGGCCAGCACCGACGATGTCAGCCCTGCCAGCGTCGATGCGACGACGCGGGTGGCAAAGGTCGAGGCGTTGAGGCCGTGATCGCAGACGGTCACCAGATAGGTGTCGAGTGCCCTTGCCAGCGCCGGCGACGGGACGGATCCCTCGAGCATCCTCAGCATGTCGGCGGCATGATCGGCCTTAGCGTCAGGTGCGGTCGGCTGCTCGCCGCGCGCCAGCCGCAGCAGAGCCGGCGTCAGCACAGCGGGCGCCGCGATCAGCCGCAAGGCGTCCGTCGGTGTCTCGCCATCCGGCAGCAGCGCCATGCCGGCGCGCATGGCGCTATAGATCTCAAGCGGTGCGAGCAGCGGCAGCGAGGGCGCAAGCCGCTCGAACACCTCGACGCGAGCCTTGCCCAGCCTCGCTGCCAGTTCGGCATCGCCGGGAAGGCCGTCGAAGAAGCCGTCGAGCAACAGGCGAACCACTTGCGCATAGCGCCAGCGTCCCGCCAATTCCGGCAGCGAATGACCGCGGATCGTCAGGCGGCCGCCAAGGCCATCGACATCGGAGAGCACGGTCTCCGCCGCCACCACATCATCGAGCCCGTTCGCCATATCTCATCTCCTTGCAGCTTTTCTGCATGGGAGATAAGGGTTGGGCTGCGCCTTGATCAATCTTGATCAATATAATCAATATGTGAGCTAAAATGTCCGAATGGCTGTCGCGGGAAGAGGCGCTGGAAAGGCTCAAGGTCCGGCCGCAGACGCTCTACGCCTATGTCAGCCGTGGCCGCATCGGCATGCGGCCGGATGAGAGCGACCCGCGCCGCAGCCAGTACCGCGCCGACGACATCGCGGCATTGGCGACCCGCCGGGCGCGGGGCCGCAGTCCCTCGGCCATCGCCGAGAGCGCGATCGCCTGGGGAGAGCCGTCGATCGCAACTGCAATTTCGACCGTTCTGCACGGTCGCCTCATCTATCGAGGACAAGACGCTGTTGCGCTATCCAAATCGGCGACGCTGGAGGAAACCGCCGCTCTGCTGTGGGCCTCGGCCGAACCGGTGACGTTCAAAGCTCCGTCATCTGAAGCGCCTCATCCAGTCGGCCGCGCCTCGGCCTTTGCGCAGCTTGCCATGCTTGCCGGCCACGGGCGACCTTCGCTAGGACGCAGCGCCGCCTCGCTGTGCACCGAGGCCGCGCGCACAGTCGGAGCGCTGGCGCAGTCGCTGGGCGCTGAAGCCGGCACAGCGCCCGTCCATAAGCGCCTGGCGCAGGGCTGGTCGGTGGATGATGCCGGCGCGGAAGCGATCCGCTGCGCCCTCGTCCTGCTCGCCGATCATGAACTCAACGCATCGACCTTCGCCGCCCGCGTCGCAGCGTCCACAGGCGCCTCGCCTGCCGCATGCCTGCTGGCCGGCCTGGCAACGCTGTCCGGCCCGCGCCACGGTGGTGCCGGCGAAGCGGTGATGCAACTGGCTGAAGATGCAGCAGCCCACGGCTCGGATGCGGCGATCCGGCGCTGGCTCGGCCATGACCGGCCCTTGCCGGCGTTCGGCCATCCGCTCTATCCCGACGGCGATCCCCGTGCCACCGCACTTCTGGCAGTCATCCCTGTCGACGAGACACTGCAACAGCTGCAAAAAGCCGCCATGGCGGCGACCGGCGCGCACCCCAACATCGACTTTGCCTTGGCCGCGCTGACGCGCGGTCTTGGCTTGCCGCGCGATGCACCGTTCCAGCTGTTTGCGCTCGGACGCAGTGTCGGCTGGGCCGCGCATATGGTCGAACAGATCATTAGCGGCAGCATCATCAGGCCGCGTGGCCGCTATGAGGGACGCGTGACTTAAGCCGACCTGGCCGTGTTCCCGAACCGCGCACGGTACGCGACGGGCGTCGTGGCGAACTGCTGACGAAAATGATGCCGCAGCGTGCCTGCCGCGCCAAAGCCGGCAGTCTCGGCAATCCGTTCGATCGGCATGGCGGTGTCTTCCAGCAGCGTGCGCGCCCGCGAAAGCCGTTCCGACAGCAGCCAGCGCGCCGGCGTGACGCCGGTTGCGGCCGCAAAGCGGCGCAGAAACGTCCGCTCGCTCATCCCGGCAAGCTCGGCCAAGATGGCGACGGGATAGTCGGCGGAAATATTGGCGCGCATCCTGTCGATCAAAGGGCCAAGCCGGCTGCGCTCATGCGGCTCGGGAACGGAGCTCTCGACATACTGCGCCTGGCCGCCGTCGCGATGCGGCGGCACCACCAGGCGACGCGCCACCATGTTTGCCGCCTTGGTGCCGAAGTCGCGCCGAACCAGATGCAGGCAAAGATCGATGCCCGCGGCACTGCCGGCGGAAGTCAGGACATTTCCCTCATCGATGTACAGGACATCCGGAACCACGGTGATGTCAGGGTAGAGTTCCGTCAGCTTCTCGCTATAGCGCCAGTGCGTCGTCGCTCTTTTGCCCGCAAGCAGGCCGGCCGCCGCAAGCACGAACACGCCCGAACAGATCGAAAGAATGCGAGCGCCGCGCTCGCTCGCCTTCCGCAGCGCCTCGATCAGCGCCGGCGGCACCGGAGCCTCCGTTCCGCGCCATCCCGGTACGATCACCGTGCCGGCCTGGCCGATCAGATCGATCCCGCCGTCGGCAACAATACGCACGCCGCCCAGCGCGCGCATTTCACCGGTATCAATACCGGCAACCGCAAAACGGTACCAATCCTCACCCATTTCCGGCCGGGGCAAGGCGAAGATCTCAACCGCCACGCCAAACTCGAACGTGCACAGCCCGTCATAGGCAACGGCAACGACAAGAGGGTTGGCAGGGCGCGGATTGGCAGAGGATGGCATGATCTTGACGATATATGGCAAAGCTGCCAGCTGCAATCGCCCTGCTTCCTGTCATATCTCTCCGTCGCATCAGCAATGGAGATACGAGGATGAGCCACGTGACAGACATTCCGGCGGCATCGCCGGATATCGCCCGCGACCATTTTCTGCGCCGGCTTTCCGTCGAGACCGACTGTTCCGACGTCGCCGCCGCACTGCCTGCCGGGGAGCCGGACTTTGTTCTCCTGCATGTGGTCGGTTCGCCGGAAGCCTATGGACGCCGCCATGTGCCGGGCGCGCTGCATCTGCCGCACCGCGAAATATCGGCCGAGCGGATGGCGCAATGGCCCGAAAAGACGCTGTTCGTCGTCTATTGCGCGGGACCGCATTGCAATGGCGCGGATCAGGCGGCCTTCAAGCTGGCCAGCCTCGGTCGTCCCGTGAAGATCATGATCGGCGGCATAACCGGTTGGCAGGACGAGGACCTTCCTTTCGCTTCAGGCAAGGAGCCCGGTGTCTTGCACGCGTGAGGCCACGCGATATGGTCGGCCTTGAAGACTGAGCAAGCATGCAGAAGGCGATGGTTAGAATTCGTCCATTCGAGCGCCAGGATGTCGGTGCGGTGCTCGCCCTCATGCGGGCGCTAGCTGTCTTCGAGGGTTATGACGACAAGCTTCGCGTCACCGAAGCGAACCTCATCGAGCACGGGCTGGGGCCATCGCCCCGGTTCGGCGTGTTGGTGGCGGAGCGAGAGGGCGTGATCGTCGGCATCGCCGTCCACTACCTCATCCCCCTGGACCTACGACCTGAAGCCGGTTGTCTGGCTGAAGGAACTCTACGTCACTGAAGCGACGCGCGGCATGGGGGTCGGCCATGCGCTTGTTGAACAGCTTCGCCAACACGCTTTGAGCATTGGCGCCTCCGCCATCAAATGGACGGTGCTGAAATCCAACTCGCCGGCCAAAGCCTTCTACCGCTCGCTCGACGGCCAGCCCGACGATATCTGGGAACCGTGGCAGCTGAAAATCGACCCGTGACAGCCGCCTCGACCAACTGAGGCGGTCGATCATGCGGCGGTCGCTTACGACATGGTGTCGAGCTTGCGCTGCATGGCGGCGATCTGTTGCTTCAGTTCCTGAAGGTCGTCGCCGCTCTTTTCCGGGACGTCCTTGCGGGCCGGCTCGGGTGCAGCCGCGGCCGCAGCATTTGTGGCGGCGGTCGGGAACGGCGTGAACAGGCGCATCGCGTTCTGGAACATTTCCATGTTGCGGCGTGTCTGCTCTTCCAGCGCCTTGATCGGAGTGGCGATCTTCATCACATCCAGCGGCGACTTGCCGATCGCGCCCTTCATCTGCTCGCGGAACCGCTCCTGTTCCTTGGAGAAGGCCATCATCGACTGTTCGAGGAAGCTCGGCACGATCTGCTGCATCTGGTCGCCATAGAAAGCGATCAGTTGGCGCAGGAACGGGATCGGCAGCATGTTCTGCCCATCCTTGTTCTCCAGTTCGAAGATGATCTGCGTCAGCACCGGATGGGTAATGTCGTCACCGGTCTTGGCGTCCTGGACGGTGAACTCCTCGCCCTTCTTGACCATCTCGGCCAGATCCTCGAGCGTCACATAGGTGCTGGTGCCGGTGTTGTAGAGCCGGCGATTGGCATATTTCTTGATAATGATAGGGTCGTCTTTCGCGGCCATCAGCATCCTCCCGGGACACCGGCGCGCCTGAGTAAGCCGCCGGTAACGATTGCGCCATTTTTAAGGATATGCGCAAAAGCTCTATAATTCCAAGCGCTTTGTGCAGTGCGGCATCATTTATTGCTGCATGGCGGGCTAATTATGCTGCGCAGCAAAGGTCGGGCGATCGCGCCGGCCGCTCGCGCCCTGCCTGCAGCGCTTGGCCGGCATGCCCATTTCCGGTTTGACTTGGGGTGTGGAACGGGCAAGAAAAGTCCCAACAAGCCCCCAAGAACACGACACCTCGAAGTCTGGAGAGAAAAATGTCCGCTTCCAATTCAATCGTCGTTGCCAGCGCCGCACGCACGGCTGTCGGCTCTTTCAACGGCGCCTTCGCCGCCACCCCGGCGCATGAACTTGGGGCCGTCGTCATCAGGGAGCTTTTGGCGCGCGCCGGCGTCGAGCCGGGCGAAGTCGACGAGGTCATTCTCGGCCAGGTGCTGACCGCCGCGCAGGGCCAGAACCCCGCCCGCCAGGCGTCGATCAATGCCGGCCTGCCCAAGGAGACGACCGCCTGGGGCCTCAACCAGGTTTGCGGCTCGGGCCTGCGCGCCATAGCGCTCGGCATGCAGCAGATCGCCGCCGGCGACGCCACGGTGATCATCGCCGGCGGCCAGGAATCGATGTCGCTGTCGCCGCATGCCGAGCACCTGCGCGCCGGCGTCAAGATGGGCGACTACAAGATGATCGACACCATGATCAAGGACGGGTTGTGGGACGCCTTCAACGGCTACCACATGGGCAACACCGCCGAGAACGTCGCCCGCCAGTTCCAGATCACCCGCGACGACCAGGACCAGTTTGCGCTCGCCTCGCAAAACAAGGCCGAGGCCGCGCAGAAGGCCGGCAAGTTCAAGGACGAGATCGTCGCCTTCACGATCAAGGGCAGGAAAGGCGACACTGTCGTCGACCAGGACGAGTACATCCGCCACGGCGCCACCATCGACGCCATGTCCAAGCTGAAGCCGGCTTTCGACAAGGACGGCACCGTGACCGCCGCGAACGCGTCGGGCATCAATGACGGCGCCGCCGGCGCGCTGCTGATGAGCGAGGCTGAAGCCACAAGGCGCGGCATCACCCCGCTGGTGCGCATCGCATCCTGGGCGACGGCCGGCGTCGATCCGGCGATCATGGGAACCGGACCTATTCCCGCCTCGAAGCGGGCGCTCGAGAAGGCCGGCTGGTCGGTCAAGGACCTCGACCTTGTCGAGGCCAATGAAGCCTTCGCCGCGCAGGCCTGCGCCGTCAACAAGGGCATGGGCTGGGATACGTCGATCGTCAACGTCAATGGCGGCGCCATCGCCATCGGCCATCCGATCGGCGCGTCGGGCGCCCGCGTCTTCAACACGCTGGTTTTCGAGATGCGCCGCCGCGGCGCCAAGAAGGGCCTTGCCACGCTGTGCATCGGCGGCGGCATGGGCGTCGCTCTGTGCGTGGAAGCGCTGTGAAAGAGAAGTGAGTAGTGAATAGGGAGTAGTGAATGGGGAAGAAGGAGCAGCGCGGCGGGATATCGATCCCTACTCGCTACTCCCTACTCCCTATTCCCTTCTTCCGACCAAAGGGAGGAAGAACTTTCAATGACCAAAGTAGCGCTCGTCACCGGTGGATCGCGCGGCATCGGCGCCGCCATATCGATCGGCCTGAAGAATGCCGGTTACACCGTTGCAGCCAACTATGCCGGCAATGACGAGGCAGCGGGGAAGTTCAGCGCACAAACCGGCATCAAGGCCTACAAATGGTCGGTCGCCGACTATGACGCCTGTGCCGCCGGAATCAAACAGGTCGAGGCCGATCTCGGCCCGGTCTCAGTGCTGGTCAACAATGCCGGCATTACCCGTGACGCCATGTTCCACAAGCTGACGCGCGAGCAGTGGAAGGAAGTCATCGACACCAATCTGTCTGGCGTCTTCAACATGACGCATCCGCTGTGGGGCGGCATGCGCGACCGCAAATTCGGCCGCGTCATCACCATCTCCTCCATCAACGGCCAGAAAGGCCAGGCCGGCCAGGTCAACTATTCCGCCGCAAAGGCCGGCGACATCGGCTTCTCGAAGGCGCTGGCGCAGGAGGGCGCGCGCGCGGGCATCACCGTCAATGTCATCTGCCCCGGCTACATCGCCACCGAGATGGTCAAGGCGATCGACGAGAAGGTGCTGCATGAACGCATCATCCCGCAGATTCCGGTCGGCCGCCTCGGCGAACCGGAAGAGATCGCGCGTTGCGTCGTCTTCCTCGCTTCCGAAGACGCCGGCTTCATCACCGGTTCGACCATTACAGCCAATGGCGGCCAGTATTTCGCCTGAACGACAGCATTTCGCCCGGTAGGACGGGCCGGCTTATGGCCCGTTTTTTCATCGCCGGCCGGCGGTGTTCCCGGGCTGCGCTAGACATTGACCCGTTCCGGCACGCAAAGATTAACGATTTCCAGGCGCCCTGTGCAAAACCCGGTTCGCAAGCTGTGAATTCTCGGTGGACAAGCTGTGGATAACACAACATGTTGGGGTGAACAAACAAGGAAAATCCCGCCATCGCTGATTCATCGCCGATTCGTTCCGGCTTTGAGCGCAACGTTAACGACCAAGGCCGAAAATCACCGGCAAATGGTTAAGGCCGATTAAGAAAATTCAACAATTTCATAATGTTGGCCGAGGCGTATCGGATCACGACGATGCCCCGCCGGCAAAGGTTAACGCCAATGGTCGCCTTGCAGGAATCGGGCCAGTTTCCGCGATTCAGCATATGGTGAGACTCAGGCTCGCAAAATCAACATGTAGCCGTGAACAAAAGCTGAATCTGCCGGAGTCACTGATTCGTCGCCGATTCGTTCCAGACTCGTTCCAACTGTTAATTGAGACCTCAAAGACGAACCGTGGGACTGCCGGCCGGAACATTCCGCTTTCGCTTCGCGCCTGAAATCCCTATGTGTCGCCTGTCATACGCGCCATGCGAGGCGCGCTCCCGACAACACGATGCAGAAAGCCTCATCTCCAGGCCGATGAACATCCAGCCGAAACACACCGAGCCGCTGATCCTGTCGGGCCGCGACGTGACTGCCGTGCTGGGTCCGACCAACACCGGCAAGACCCATCTCGCCATCGAGCGCATGGTGGCGCATGAGAGCGGCATTATCGGCCTGCCGCTCCGCCTTCTGGCGCGCGAGGTCTATGCCCGCGTCTGCGAAAAGGTCGGCGCCCACAAGGTGGCGCTCGTCACCGGCGAGGAAAAAATCCAGCCGCCCGGCGCGAAATATTCGGTCTGCACCGTCGAAGCCATGCCGCGCGAGACCGACGTTGCCTTCGTCGCCATCGACGAGGTGCAGCTCGCCGGCGACCTCGAGCGCGGCCACATCTTCACCGACCGTATCCTGCACCTGCGCGGCCGCCAGGAAACGCTGCTGCTCGGCGCGGCCACCATGCATGGCATCCTGCAAAAGCTGCTAAGAGGCGTCTCGGTGGTGACGCGCCCTCGCCTATCGCACCTGGCCTATGCCGGTTCGAAGAAATTGACCCGCCTGCCGCGGCGTACGGCGATCGTCGCTTTCTCCGCCGACGAGGTCTATGCCATCGCTGAGCTGATCCGCCGCCAGCAAGGAGGAGCGGCGGTCGTGCTCGGCGCGCTGTCGCCCCGCACCCGCAACGCCCAGGTGGCAATGTTCCAGGCAGGCGACGTCGACTATCTCGTCGCCACCGACGCCATCGGCATGGGCCTCAACCTTGATCTCGATCATGTCGCCTTCGCCCAGAACCGCAAATTCGACGGCTACCAGTACCGCAACCTGACGGCGGCCGAGCTCGGCCAGATCGCCGGCCGCGCCGGCCGGCATCTGCGCGACGGCACCTTCGGCGTCACCGGCCAGGTCGATCCGCTGGACGAGGAACTGGTCAAGCGCATCGAGGGGCACGAGTTCGATCCGGTGAAGGTGCTGCAATGGCGCACCGCGCATTTCGACTTCGCCAGCCTCGACGCGCTGAAGCGCTCGATCGAGGCCAACGCGCCGGTCGAAGGCCTGACGCGCGCGCTGCCGGCGGTCGATGCGCTGGCGCTCGAACATCTCTCCCGCGACGAGGACATCCGCGCGCTGGCTACCAATGCCAAGCGCGTCGCGCTGCTGTGGGAAGCCTGCGCGTTGCCGGACTACCGCAAGATCGCGCCGGCCCAGCACTCCGACCTGATCGCTTCTATCTACACCGACCTCGCCAAACACGGCCATGTCGACGAGAACTACATGGCCGAGCAGGTGCGCCGCGCCGATACGACCGAGGGGGACATCGACACGCTGTCGCACCGCATTGCGCAGATCCGCACCTGGACATTCGTGTCCAACCGGCCGGGCTGGCTGGCCGATCAGGCACACTGGCGGGAAAAGACGCGCGAAATCGAAGACAGATTGTCGGATGCGCTGCATGAGCGGTTGACGAAACGGTTTGTAGACCGCAGGACTTCCGTCCTCATGCGGCGCCTTAGAGAAAATACAATGCCTGAAGCCGAAATCAGTCCTACCGGAACCGTCCTTGTCGAAGGCCATCATGTCGGCGAGTTGCAAGGGTTCCGCTTCACCGCCGATCAGAGCGCCGGCGGCGAAGACGCCAAGGCCGTGCGTACGGCAGCGCAAAAAGCGCTGGCCGCCGAGTTCGAGGCACGTGCCGAACGCTTCGGCGCCTGCGCCAATGGCGACCTTGCGCTCGGCTCCGACGGCACGCTGCGCTGGATCGGCGCGCCGATCGGCACGCTGGTTGCCGGCGAGGACGCGCTGAAGCCGCGCCTGGTGCTTTTGGCCGACGAGCAGTTGACCGGTCCCGCCCGCGACAAGGTCGCCGCGCGCGCCGAGCGCTTCGTCAATTTCCAGATCGAATCCTTGCTGAAGCCGCTGGTCGACTTGAAGAATGCCGAGCAGATCGCCGGCATCGGCCGTGGCATCGCCTTCCAGCTCGTCGAGCATTTCGGCCTCATCAACCGCCGCGACATCGCCGAGGAAATGAAGTCGCTCGACCAGGAGGGTCGCGCCGCCTTGCGCCGGCTCGGTGTGCGCTTCGGCGCCTACCACGTCTTCGTGCCGGCGCTGATCAAGCCGGCGCCCGCCGGACTGATCACGCTTTTGTGGGCGCTGAAGAACGACGGCAAGGACAAGCCCGGCTTTGGCGACGTGGTGCACGCGCTGGCCTCCGGCCGCACCTCGGTGGTCATCGATCCGGCTTTCGACAAGAGCTTCTACAAGCTCGCCGGCTACCGCAATCTCGGCCGCCGCGCCGTGCGCATCGACATTCTGGAACGGCTGGCCGACCTGATCCGGCCTGCGACCAACTGGAAGCCCGGTCTGGGACAGCGCCCGGACGGCGCCTATGACGGCCAGTCCTTCATGGTGACGCCGCCGATGATGTCCATCCTCGGCGCAACCGCCGACGACATGGAAGAGATCCTGAAAGGCCTTGGCTACCGCGCCGAGCCGAAGCCGCCGGCAGAGGTCAAGGCGCGGCTCGAAGCACAGGACAATGCGGCGCGGGAAGCGGCTGCCGCCAAGCTGGCTGCGGACGCGGCTGCAAAAGCCGAACAGGCCAAGGCGGCGGAAGCCGCTGCAAGAGAAGCCGCCGCTGAAGCGCCGGCCGTTGGATCGGAGCCGGATGCGGTTGCCGCCGCTGAGCCTGCGGCTGAGCAGCCCGTCGCCGAAGCCGCAGCGGAGGCTGTTGCTGCGGACGCTCAGCCGGGCGCGCCTCCCGAGGGTTCGGAGCCAACTCCGGCCGCTGAAGCCACCGCCGAAGCTCCAGCCATCGCGGAAGCAACGGCAGAGCCTGTCGCGGACGAGCAAGTCGAAGCTCGCGCAGAAATCGCGGAAGAAGCTCCGGCTGTTGCGGAAGCTGACGACACTGCCGACGCCACCGTCGCCGAAAACGCCGACGCCCTTACCTCCCCCTCGATGGCGGAGGCCGCGGCGCGAAGCGACGCGGGTGACAGCGCTGACGAAGCAGATAGTGCAAACGATGCAAGTGCAACCGCCGAAACCGGCGCTGCCCCCACCCCGGCGCTGCGCGCCGACCCTCCCCACGAGGGGGAGGGTGGAAGCGCTGAGTCTGTCCCCGAAGCCGAAGCGCCAAAGCCCATCTTGCTGTGGCGGCAGGGTCGTTTCGAGCAGCGCCCGCGCCATCGTCAAGGCCGGGACAATCGCCCGCGTAACGGCCAGGCTGCCCGCGCCGACGCGCCGGCCGACGCTGCCGGCGGACAGCCCGCAACGGGCGAGCGGCCGGCCTACCAAGGCCGGCGCGACCAGCGCGACGGTGCCGCCAAGCCACGCTTCGACCGTTCGAAGTTCAAGCCCAAGCCGCAGGCCGAGGGCGAACAGCGCCGCGACGGCAAGCCGCAAGGCGAGCGTCCGCGCGAGGGCCGGCCTGACTGGAAAGGCGGCAGGCCGGAAGGCAAAGGCGGACCGCAAGGCGCCAAGCCGGCTTTCCAGGCCAAGCCACGCGAGGAACGCCCGGCGCGCTTCGATCCGGACTCGCCCTTCGCCAAGCTCGCCGCCTTGCGCGACCAGCTGAAGAAGTAGGCTCTGAGCATGATCCCGAAAAGTGGAATCGGTTTTCGGACAAGATCATGCTCCAACAAGAGATAACTCGCTGCGATGGTTGCTGAAGGTCGTCAGCGCATCGACAAGTGGCTGTTCTTTTCGCGCGCGATAAAATCGCGCTCGCTGGCGGCCAAGCTGGTCGTCGCCGGACGCGTCCGCATCAACAGCGACAAAGCAGCGCAGGCCTCCGATCTGGTCAAGCCTGGCGACGTTTTGACCATTACGCACGAGCGCCGCATCTTCGTTTGGAAGGTGCTTGGCACCGGCGTGCGTCGCGGTCCGGCCGAGGAAGCGCGCACGCTCTACGAGGACATGTCCCCGCCGCCGGTCCCAAAAGGCGAGGCTGTTGCCGATGCCATTCCGGCGCTGCGCGACGCCGGCAGCGGCCGGCCGACCAAGAAAGAGCGCAGGCAAACCGACCGGCTGTTCGGCGAAGACTGAAGCCTTGGCCGTCTGCGCCATGCCGGCGGTCTGGAATTTCATTCCGGACACGCGGGCCCCGCCTGCAATGGCTGCCCTTGCAAGCGGCAGGCAAAGGCGTTACCTCACCAAAAAAGCCGCCGCATCGGCGCGAAAATCGGAAATCGATTTTTCGGAAGGCACGATGCGCAGATTCAAAGTGTTAGAGCGTACTTTATGCGTCCAAGTGGACGCACGTCGCTCTAGCAAGAACGGGACGTCCCGGAGCCGACCAATGACCTATGTCGTGACCGACAACTGCATCAAATGCAAGTACATGGACTGCATCGAGGTCTGTCCGGTCGACTGCTTTTACGAGGGCGAGAACATGCTTGTCATACATCCCGACGAGTGCATCGACTGCGGCGTCTGCGAACCGGAATGCCCGGCCGATGCAATCAAGCCCGACACCGAGCCGGGCCTCGACAAATGGCTGCAGGTCAACACCGAATACGCCGAGAAATGGCCCAACATCACCGCCAAGAAGGAGCCTCCGGCAGATGCCAAGAGCTTCGACGGCGAGGCCGGCAAGTTCGAGAAATATTTCTCCGCCGAGCCCGGCGAAGGCGACTGAGCACATGACGCTGGAATCGGAATCGATTTCGGAAAGGGTGATGCGCAAAGCAAAAAAGTGCGGCCTATTGGATCGTCATAACGCTGCGTAACGCGCATCATACATTAACTGCCTTGACAGGCGGCGATGGCGCTCGACCTTCGCGTTTGCAGCAAAACCTTGATTCTTCCGACTTTTTGTGCTACACCAGTTGAAACATGCCGGTGACACAACGTCGATTTATGGCGCAAGCGCCCCAAATCACTGAAAGGTGAAATCCCCAATCGGACCAGAGCGATCTGGGCCAGGCAGTCGCTATGTATGCGGTTTGCCGGTCCCGGCTTTTTCCGATGGGTTCATCTGTTGTGCGGCTAACGATCGGTGTCCCCGGTCGCATGCGTTCGGACCGGCAGGCCGCCGGTGCCACAACAAGGAGTTCAGGGCGTAATGGCAACGATCACCCCGCAGAAGAAGTCCACCTCGGCACGCCACGGTTTCAAGACCGGCGAGTACATCGTCTATCCGGCACACGGCGTCGGCCAGATCGTCTCGATCGACGAGCAGGAAGTTGCGGGCCACAAGCTGGAACTGTTCGTCATCGACTTCCAGAAGGACAAGATGCGCCTGAAGGTTCCGGTCGCCAAGGCGACCTCCATCGGCATGCGCAAGCTGTCGGAAGAGGATTATGTCGAGCGCGCGCTGAAGGTCGTGCAGGGCCGCGCCCGCGTCAAGCGCACCATGTGGTCGCGCCGTGCGCAGGAATATGATGCCAAGATCAATTCGGGCGACCTGATCTCGATCTCGGAAGTCGTGCGCGACCTCTACCGTGCCGACAACCAGCCGGAACAGTCCTATTCCGAGCGTCAGCTCTATGAGGCGGCACTCGACCGCATGGCGCGCGAGATCGCGGCAGTCAACCGCATGTCGGAAACCGAAGCCGTGCGCCTGATCGAGGTCAACCTCAACAAGGGCCCGAAGCGCGGCGCCAAGGCCGACAATGAGGAAGCCGAGCAGGAAGAAGCTGCCTGATCGCTTTCACCGTCGAAATCATGAAAAACCCGGCCTTGTGCCGGGTTTTTTTACCCCCTTGTGGGGTTCCAAGGACGGGCGGGACCCGTGGCTCGCCCAGGCAGGGTCGCTGCGAAGCAGCGAGGATGGGGACGACCCCAGACCGCACCCGGACCTTCCGTCCGACCTCCCCACAAGGGGGAGGTAGAAGGCTCAGCCGCCGGCTTCCTTCTCCGCCTCCTGCTTCAGCGTCGCAATAAAACGCTTCGTCCGTTCACGCTCCGGATTGCTGAACACCACGGTGGACGGCCCCTTCTCGACGACGACGCCAGCATCGAGGAACACCACCTCCTGCGCGATCTTGGAGGCAAGGCGAAGGTCGTGCGTGGCCATCACCATGGTGGTGCCTTCGCTGGCGAGTTTTCCGAGCACGTCGACCACTTCCTGCGCCAGTTCCGGATCGAGCGCCGAGGTCGGCTCGTCGCAAAGCAGCACTTTCGGCGACGGCGCCAAGGCGCGGGCGATCGCCACACGCTGCTGCTGGCCGCCCGACAGCGTTGCCGGCCAATCGTCCGCCTTGTGCGCCATGCCGACCTTCTCGAGCAGCGCCAGTGCCCGCTCGCGCGCCTTTGCCGTCGGCCATTTCAGCACCGTCACCAGGCCTTCCATGACGTTCTCGATCGCGGTGCGATGCGGGAACAGCTGGAAATTCTGGAACACCATGCCGGTCTGCAGCCGCAGGCGCTGGATGTCGCGGCTGGGGATCTTGACGCCGGGACGGAATTCCAGCGTCTCGTCGCCGATGCGCACCATGCCCGAGGTCGGGATCTCCAACAGGTTGATGCAGCGCAGCAGTGTGCTCTTGCCGCCGCCGGAGGGGCCGACGAGCGCGGTGACGTTGCCTTCGGCAATGGTGACCGTCACGCCCTTCAGCACCAGATTGTCGCCGAAGCGCTTTTCGATGTCGGTGAGGCCGATCATGAGCGCGCCTCCAGGAAGCCGCCATAACGGTTGAGCCGCTCCTCCAGCCGCGTCTGCAAGGCCGAAAGCACCGAGCTCATCGCCAGATAAAGGATCGCCGCCTCGACATAGAGGATCAGCGGCTCATAGGTGGTGGCGACGATGCGCTGCGCCGCCTGGAACATCTCCGGCACAGTGATGGCGGCGGCCAGCGAGGTATCCTTGACCAGCGAGATGAAGGTGTTGGACAGCGGCGGCACGGCGACGCGGCCGGCTTGCGGCAGGATGGTACGCCGCATCGCCTGGCTCCAGGTCATGCCGATCGAATAGGCCGCCTCCCACTGGCCCTTCGGCACCGAGCCGATCACGGCGCGGATAATTTCCGAACTGTAGGCGCCTATGTTGAGGGTGAAGCCAATCAGCGCCGCCGGAAAAGCGTCCAGCAATATGCCGACCGAAGGCAGGCCGTAAAAGATCAGGAACAGCTGCACCAGAAGCGGCGTGCCGCGAAAGATCCAGACATAGAAGCGGACCACGGCAACCAGAGGCTTGGGACCGAACAGCCGCACCAGGGCGACAACGAGGCCGACGAACAGGCCGAGTGCGAACGATAGCAATGTCAGCGGTACGGTGAAGATCAACGCCGCCCACAGCAGTGTCGGCAACGAATCCAGCATCAGGTGTAGCCAGTGCGGCACGAACGGCTCCTCCTTCACAGACCGCCGCGGTGACGGCAGTGCGATTGTGTGCTTCTCATATCATGCGAAAAACGGCGAGCCGTCAAAGACGGCCCGCCGCTATTTGTCATTGCCGGCAAACCGCCGGGAGATGGTCTTTACTGCGAGACATCCTGGCCGAAATAAGTGTCGGCGATCTTCTTGTAGGTGCCGTCGGCCTTGATGTCGGCCAGCGCCTTGTTGATCGCCGCGACCAGCTCCGGATCACCCTTGCGCACGATGACGCCGGAATAGTCGGCGTTCTCTTCCTGCGCGGCGATCTTCACATTGGCGTCCGGCTTCTGCTTCTTGAAGTCGAGGAAAGACAGGCTGTCATTGATGGTGGCGTCGGCGCGGCCGGTGAGCAGCAGTTGGATCGACTGGTCGAAGCCTTCGGTGCCGACGAGTTCGGCGCCGTTGGTCTCGGCGAGCTTGCCGAAATTCGATGTCAACGACTGTGCCGACTTCTTGCCCTTGAGGTCGGCGAAGGTCTTGATGTCGGTGTTGTCGCCGCGCACGATCAGCACGGCCTTGGAGGCGATGTAAGGATCGGAGAAATCGTACTTGGCCTTGCGCGCGTCGGTGATGCCGACCTCGTTGATCACGGCGTCGTAGCGGTTGGCGTCGAGGCCGGCGATCAGCCCGTCCCATTTGCCTTCGAGGAACTCGACCTTGACGCCGAGCTTGTCGCCGATCGCCTTGGCGATCTCGACGTCGAAGCCGACCAGCGCGCCGGAAGCATCATGATAGGTGAAGGGCGCATAGGTGCCTTCGGTGCCGACTTTGAGGGTGCCGGCCTGCTTGATCTGGTCAAGATTGGCGCCGGCATGGCCTGATGTAACAGCCAGAACCTGAAGCGTTCCGGCGACGATGAGCGACTTGAGCCATTTCATTTCTGTGTGATCCCGTCCTTGGCCGGTGTCCGGCGCTTGTGAGAGCCGGAAACTGACAGATACAGCGCAGCAAAATAAGGAACCAGATTTCAAAAAAACGACGATCCAGAAATCAGATTCTCAAAGCAGCTCGGATCGGTGCCAATAGTCCCGATCTGCGGTGTCGATGCGCCCTGTCGGACCGCACAAAACAACCGCCATCGGCGGCGGAACCAATCCCCGGTGTGGCACGTTCATGGCTTGTTGTAGGGCGCCGCGTTTCCATTTCAAGAACCCTTGGCTGCGCTAGGCCCGAAGCAATTCCAGGAAAGTGGGAAAGCGGTTTCCCTCGGAATTGCGTCAAACAGAGATAACGGCCGCCAGGCCGTCCGAAAATGTCCGGGAGCAGGAGCGCGGCATGATCGAAGACACGGCAGGACGGACCATGGTCCGCACGGCAATGAAAGCCCCTTACCTCGAGCGCGATGAGGAACATGTTCTCGCCTTGCGCTGGAAGGAAGACCAGGATCAGCAGGCGCTGCATCAGATTACCGTCGCCCATATGCGGCTGGTCATCTCCATGGCTTCGAAATTCCGACATTACGGCCTGCCGCTCGGCGATCTGGTCCAGGAGGGCCATGTCGGGCTGCTGGAAGCAGCCGCGCGTTTCGAGCCGGAGCGCGAGGTGCGCTTCTCGACCTATGCGACATGGTGGATCCGCGCTTCGATGCAGGACTACATCCTGCGCAACTGGTCGATCGTTCGCGGCGGCACCTCTTCGGCGCAAAAGGCGCTGTTCTTCAACCTGCGGCGCCTGCGCGCCCGTCTTGCCAACGGCGCCGAGCCGATCTCTAACGCCACGCTCTACCGCGAAGTCTCGGTAGCCCTCGGCGTCTCCGAGGCCGATGTCGAGAAGATGGATTCCAGGCTTTCAGCACCTGACTCTTCGCTCAACGCACCCCTCGCCGATGAGGCCGGTACCACCGAGCGGATGGACTTCCTGATTTCGGACGATCCATTGCCTGACGAGGTCGCCGGCGACACCATCGACGTCGAACGGCGCCTGATGTGGCTGAAGACGGCGCTCCGCGCGCTCAATGCCCGCGAACTCAGGATCATCGAGGAGCGTCGGCTGACCGACGAAGGTGCGACGCTTGAGGCGCTCGGCGAGACGCTCGGCATTTCCAAGGAGCGTGTCCGCCAGATCGAGGCCCGCGCCATGGAAAAGCTCAAGCTCGCGCTGGTCAAGCAGAACCCCGAATTCATGGCAGCGTGAGATTGCCAGGAACAGGGGTACCGCCCCGAGTTATCTCAGAAAAGTTATCTCAGAAAAAAGCACTACGAAGGCTGGGGTTTCTGACGAAGACCGGCGCTATCTGTCCGTGACGATCTTGACCTTGTCGCCGGCCGAAACCGAGGCGCCCGGCGACATCGCGTTGAGCACGCGGAACAGATCGAGCTTGCGGTCGACGCCGACCATCTGCGCCGAAAGTGTGCCCATCGTCTGCCCGGCCTGTACCGTGACGACGCGGATATGCAGCGGCTTCAGTGCCGCTTTCTCGGCGGGGCTGAGCACGCGGAACGAACTGCTGACCGAGCGTGCCACCGGATCGAGTGTCGTGCTGGCCGAGGGGGCCGCTGTCAAAAGCCGGTAGACTTGGCCGCCGGCGCGGATCACCGCAATGTCGAACTGCCAGCCATCGGCGCCGGCGTGAGCTGTCGCCGCCTCGTTGCCGTCGATCGTCTCCTGGCGCACACTGGTCTCGTCGAGACCGGCCACCCAGCCGCTTCTGATGTAGTCGGTCAGCGCACGATCCTTGTCGATCGACACACCGTCGAAGCGGATCGCCATGTCGCCGGGACCGGTCGCCGTCACCGCCGCTGCCGAATTGTCGATGATGAAGCCGTCGGGCACCGTGAACGATACGCCGAGGCCCGGATGCAGGAAGGTCTGGCCGCGCACATAGCCCTCTTCCGGCGTGTCGCCATAGAGCAGGCCGTCTATCCCGGCCAGGAAGGAATCGCGGTCGCGCGTGCCGATGCCCGGCGCGCCGAACTGGCGGGCGTGACGCTGCGCCAGATCAATTCGCTGCGGCGTGTTGGGGTGCGTAGCCAGGAAGTCGAGGCTGGCGTCGGTGGCGCCGCTGATCGAGCGGAAATCTGTATAGGCCGACATCGACTGCAGGAAACGCCCGGCGGCATAGGGATCGTAACCCGCCTCGCCGATCGACTTGATGCCGATGGCGTCTGCCTCCAGCTCCTGGTTGCGCGAGAACTGCGCCAGCCTCAGCTTGCCGCGGATCAATGCCTGCTTGGCGGTCGGGCTGTCGCCCAGCACATCGGAGACCACCTTGGTCGCCAGGCCTTCCTCGGCCTCGAGCTGCTGTCGCTGCAGACCATGATTGGCGGTGACGTGGCCCATCTCATGCGCGATGACGGCGGCGAGTTCGGCCGAATCATTGGCCAGCGCCAGCAGGCCGCGGGTGACGTAGAGATAGCCACCCGGCAGCGCGAAAGCGTTGACGTTGGGCGAATTGAGGATGGTGATGCGATAGGTCTGGGTCGGATTGGCCGACACCACGGTCAGGCTGCCGACAACCTTGGCCACCATGCGCTCGAGCTTAGGATCGGAATATTCGCCGCCATAGGTGGCAAGGATGCGCGGATGTTGCGCCTTCGCCAGTTCGGCAAGCTTGCTGTTGGCGGCGACATTGTCGACCGTGATCGGCTTGTCGGAAGGCTGGAAGCCGGATTCCTGCACTTCGGGAGGCGTGAACATCTGGCAGCTGGCCAGCGCCACGGCAAGGCCGGCCAGCGCGAGGAAGCGCACCAGCGGTCTGCGTTTCAAAGTGTCAGTGCCGGTCGGCAGCACGGCGTTCCTTCAGCTCTCGGCGCATGATTTGGACCGGGGTCCGCGCCAGCGAAAAATCGGTCTTCGTTGGCAATCCTGCACACATCAAAAAACCTACAGCGTTTACGCATCCGGCCGGGTGCGGCGCTGTAGGGGCAAATCACGGCTCGTGCCGGACCAGTACTAAGCGGACCTAGCCACATCGACTGGACCATGGCAAGCAAGCGCCACATCACCTGTAGCCGGTTTGGTCGTAAATTATGTCCGCTTCCGGGCAATATCGCGTGATCCGCCCGAACTTGCGCCGATATAGCGCCGAAACGCTTCAGGGCCAGTGCCGTCGAAAAAATCGGCGGCAGGTCCCGTCGCGGCAACCCTGCCATTGTCCAGAAAAACCATCTGCTCGCCGATACGGCGAGCGTCTTCCGGCTGATGCGTGACGAACAGCACCGTCATCGCCCGCTCGGCATGAACGCCGGCCACCAGGTCGAGCATGTCGTCGCGCAGTGCTGGCCCGAGCGAAGCGAACGGCTCGTCGAGCAGCAGCACCGGCCGGTCGCGCACCAGAACGCGGGCGAGCGCCACGCGCTGCCTTTCGCCGCCGGAGAGTTCGCGCGGCGGGCGCTTTTCCTTGCCGGCGAGGCCAACGCGGTCAAGCGCCTCGGCGATTGCCGCGTGATCGGTCCCGGTCAGGTTGAGCGATGGCGAGCGGCCGAGCCCGACATTCTTCTCCACCGAAAGATGAGCAAACAGATTGTTCTCCTGGAACACCATCGAGACCGGCCGTGCCGAAGGGGCAGAAGCGCCGACATCGGCGCCGCCGATCAGCACACGACCGGACTGCGGCGTCTCGAAACCGGCCACCAGATTGAGCAAGGTCGATTTGCCCGAACCGCTCGCCCCCATGATGGCGGTGATCTTCGAGGTAGTGAATTCGACATCGAACAGGAACGGCACTTCGCCATAGCTGAACGAGACCTTGTCCAGTCGCACGGCCGCGCCTTTTTCCATGGCGGAAGTCACGATCTTTCTCCTCGTCCCAGCCAATCCGCGGCCACCACCAGCGCAAGGCAGACCAGTCCAAGCAGCAAGGCCAGCCCGGCAGCATCGGCCGTGCGATAGCTGCCCATGCGCGCCAGCAGGAGATAGGGCAAGGTCTGCACCGAATCGCTGCCGAACAGCGCGATGACGCCGAGATCGCCGAGCGACAGCGCCATGGCGAAGGCAAAGCCGGTGGCCAGCGGCCGCCGGAGCGATGGCCAGTCGACCAGAAGCAGCCGGTTCCAGCCCGCAATGCCGAGCTGCGCGCACAGCTTTTCGTGGCGCTCGCTCGCCGCATCATAGGCCGGGCGCATCGCGCGGATGGCAAAGGGCATCGCCATCACCGCATTGACGGTGACGACCATGACCGGCGCGATGGCAAAGACATCGCTGACCGTGCGCAGCAGGAGAAACCAGCCGGCGCCGATGACGATGGGCGGCACGACGAGGACGAAGCCGGCGCCGGTGTCGGTGGCATGTTCGAGCAATGAACGGGCACTGGACCGGCGGCGCAGCGACAGTGCCCGCCGCGCCATGATCAGCGACAGCGACAGCGCCACCGAAAGTAGCGCCGCCGAGAAGGCGAGACCGGCGCTGGTCAGCGTCGCCTGACGCACGGCACTCTCGCCCGCCAGCCGGCCGAGATCGGCGCCGAGGCCGGAGGCAACGGTGGCCGCCATCGGTCCGGCGACGAACAGCAAGGCGAGCACGATCAGGACGGCGTTGAACGCTGTTTCTGCTTTGCCGGCCAAGTGATAGCGGCGCGGCGCGACAGGCAAATTGGCGTCGCCGGTCATATTGGCGCCAAGCCGCGTCAGCGCCAGCATGACGGCAAAAGTCAGCGCGATCTGCAGCACGGTCAGCGTCACCGCTCGCGCCGGATCGAAGTCGAAACGCAGCGCCTGATAGATGGCGACTTCCAGCGTCGTCGCCGCCGGCCCGCCGCCGAGGATCAGCACGATGGTGAAGGAGGTGATGCAAAGCATGAAGACAAGCCCGGCGACGCCCGGCAGCGCGGCGCGCAGCACCGGCCACTCGATCAGCCGGAAGGCTGGCCTCGCCCCCATGCCGAGCTGGCTCGCCAGCCGCCATTGATCGGCCGGCACCGTTCCCAGCGCTTCGAGGAACAGCCGGGTCGCCAGCGGCAGGTTGAAGAAGACGTGGGCGACGAGGATGCCCGACAGCCCATAGATGTCGGGCCAGCTCTGGCCACCGATCGCGGCGAAATAACCGGCGCGGCCATAGAGCGCCAGTATGCCCAGCGCTCCGACAATCGCCGGCAAGGCAAGGGGCACAGTGAACAGCTGCAGGATGAAGCCGCGTCCGAAGAAGCGCGGATGCCGCGACAGCGACCGGGCGACGAAGAGCGCCGGTACGGCGGAAAGCAGAGTCGAGAGCGCAGCCTGCCAGAGCGTGAAGCGGACAACGCGCAGGAGATAGAGGTCAAAGGCGGACGCGGCGCCGGAAAGGTCGTGCGCGCCTTCGCGGATAAGGCCGGCGAAGGCGCCACCGATCAGCAGCGCGATTGCCGCAAGCGCGACAATGCCGGCCGTGATGCGGGGGTCAGAGGGATAGTGCGCACGCATTTCGCGCTATCCAACCCTACGGCGCACGTTCGCTGCTGACGCAAATATTTCACGGAAGTCGAGTTCCCGCCCACCCCTCTCTGGCCTGCCGGCCATCTCCCCCGCAAGGGGGGAGATTAGCAGCTTCGCTCCCCGCCCCATCCTCGCAGCGTTGGAGGTTGGCGAAAGCTTCCGAGCGCTTGATCTCCCCCCTTGCGGGGGAGATGGCCGGCAGGCCAGAGGGGGGTGTTCAAGCGCCATCCTGAATTCCTACTTGCTCATCACCGCCAGCCATTCATCCACCCAGGCCTTGCGATTTGCCGCGACCTCTTCCGGGCTGAACAGCAAGGTCTTCGCCGGCTTGACCAGCCTATCAAAAGCCGGATTGAGCGGCTTGTCGGTTTTCCCGGCCGGGAACATCCAGTTGGTCTCCGGAATGACATCCTGGAATTTCGGCCCGGTCATGAAGGCCAGGAACTTCGCCGCCAGCGGATTCTTCGCGCCCGTGGTGGTGATGCCGGCGACCTCGATCTGCAGATACTCGCCTTCCTCGAACGAGGCCGCCTGGTAGCGCCCGGTGTTCTCCGCCACCATGTGGTAGGCCGGCGACGTCGTATAGGAAAGCACCATCGGCGCCTCGCCCTTGGTGAACAGGCCGTAGGCCTCGCTCCAGCCCGGCGTCACCGTCAGCACTTTGCCCTTGAGTTTCGCCCAGGCTTCCGGCGCCTTGTCGCCATAGACCGACTTAACCCACAGCAGCAGGCCAAGGCCCGGCGTCGACGTCCTCGGATCCTGGATGACGATCTTGTCGGCGGCATCGCCCTCGACCAATTCCTTCAGGCTCTTCGGTGGGTTCTTCAGCTTCTCGGTGTCGTAGACGACGGCGAAATAGCCATAATCGTAGGGCACGAAAGTGTCGTCGCTCCAGCCGCCCGGCACGTTGTTTTCAGCCACCGCGCCATGTGGGACAAACAGGCCGGAAGCCTTGGCTTCCGCGGTGAGGTTGGTGTCGAGGCCAAGCACGATATCGGCTTTGGTCGACGCACCTTCGAGCTTGACGCGATTGAGCAGCGCGACGCCGTCGGCCACCGAGACGAAGTCGACGCTGCAGCCACACTCGGCCTCGAATTCCTTCTTCACCTGGGGGCCTGGACCCCAGTCGGCAGTGAAACTCTCATAGGTATAGATCGTGAGTTTTTCCTGCGCGCACGCAGGGCTTGCCAGTAGCGAAACAGCAAGCCCAAGCGCTGGGACAAGACGGGACAAAAAAATGCGCATCGGCGCCTCCTTCATTCGTGTTGAAAGGAATTGAGGCGTCGGGCTGTCCGAAGCGTCTAATCCCTCCGCCGGTACAAACCGGATCAGGTTCAGCGGGTTGGCGAGACTGCCTCTCAGCCGGTCCGCGAAGATCGCGTCCGGCACCCCGTTAGAGCGTTTCGACACATAGGCCCGGCCAAGGTGCCACGCAAGTGGAAGTTTGCCCGAGCGTGATCCCGGAAAGTGGAATCCGTTTCCGGAAAAAGATCATGCTCCAACAAAGAGTGACGGTGCCGCTCGGCCTTCCGTTTCGTCGGCGGGGCTGGTAAGGGCCAGCGGATATGAGCACATTCACCATCCTGCTTGGCGGCGATCTCGTCCGCACGCCGCGGCTCGACCGCCAGGTCGCGGGCACGCGCGTCATCGCCGCCGACGCCGGCATCGATCATGCCCGCCTGCTCGGCGTGATGCCGGAGCTGTGGGTCGGCGATTTCGATTCCGTGCCGGCGGACCTGCCTGCCGATCTCGCCGCCGTGCCGCGGGAGGTGTTTCCTCCCGAAAAGGACAAGACCGATGGCGAACTGGCGATCGCGGCGGCATTGGAACGCGGCGCCACCAGCCTGGTGCTGGCCGGCGCTTTCGGCGGCAAGCGCGCCGACCACGCCTTCCTCCATCTGGCGCTCAGCCTGCGGCTGGCCGAGGCCGGCACAAAATTGCTGTTGACCAGCGGAGCGCAGGAAGGCGCCCCTCTGCTGCCTGGCAAGGCCGGCTTCGACTATGCCGACGGAACGCTGTTTTCGGTGCTCGGCTTTTCCGATCTTTCGGGCCTCACCGTGTCCGGCGCGAAGTGGCCGCTCGACCATGTCGAGGTCGTGTTCGGCTCGTCGCTGACCATCTCGAACGAGGTCAAGTCCAACACGACCGGGGGCGGCCTCGAAATCGCGCTCGGCCATGGCCGCGCGCTGCTGCTCGCCCACCCCTACCCCTTGCCTGAAAGCTGACATGGCCCCGCCCCTTCTCAACCTCGACGGCATAAGACTGACCTTTGGCGGCACGCCGCTGCTCGATGGCGCCGAACTGACGGCGTCCGCCGGTGACAAGATCGCGCTCGTCGGCCGCAACGGCTCCGGCAAGTCGACGCTCCTGAAGATTGCTGCTGGTCTGATCGAGCCGCAAGACGGCGAGGTCTTCCGCCAGCCTTCGGCAACGGTGCGCTATCTCCCGCAAATGCCCGACATGGACGGCTTTGCCAATGTGCGCGCCTATGTCGAGGCCGGGCTTGGGCCTGCCGACGATCCCTACCGCGCCACATATCTGATGGAGCATCTCGGCCTCGCCGGCACGGAGAACCCCAACGATCTCTCCGGCGGCGAGGCGCGCCGCGCAGCACTTGCCCGCGTCATGGCGCCCGAACCCGATATTCTGCTGCTTGATGAGCCGACGAACCATCTCGATTTGTCGGTCATCGAATGGCTGGAAGAAGAGCTTGTCCGGACGTCTTCGGCGCTGATCGTCATCTCGCACGACCGTCGCTTCCTCGAACGCGTCTCGCGCGCCACTGTCTGGCTCGACCGTGGCCAGACCCGCCGCCTCGACAAGGGCTTTGGCCATTTCGAGGAATGGCGCGACCTTGTGCTGGAAGAGGAAGAGCGCGAACAGCACAAGCTCGGCCGCCAGATCGTGCGCGAGGAGCATTGGCTGCGCTATGGCGTGACGGCTCGCCGCAAACGCAACATGCGCCGCCTGGGCGAACTGCAGACCATGCGCCAGCGTTTTCGCGGCCATCGCGGCGCCGAGGGCTCGGCGACCATGGTGGCCAGCGACGCCGCCGAATCCGGCAAGCTGGTGATCGAGGCCAAGAACATCGAGAAGAGTTTTGGCGACCTGACCGTGGTCAAGGGCTTCTCGACCCGCATCCAGCGCGGCGATCGCGTCGGCCTTGTCGGGCCGAACGGCGCCGGCAAGACGACGCTGTTGAAGATGCTCACCGGCGAGATGAAGCCCGATGCCGGCTCGGTGCGGCTCGGCACCAATCTGGAAATCGCCACGCTCGACCAGAAGCGCGAGGCGGTCGATCCGGCCGAGACCCTGGCGCAGTATCTCACGGACGGGCGCGGCGAAAACCTCGTCATCAATGGCGAGCAGCGCCATGTCGTGTCCTACATGAAGGATTTCCTGTTCAAGCCGGAACAGGCGCGCACCCCGGTGCGCGAGCTGTCCGGCGGCGAACGGGCGCGGCTGCTCCTGGCGCGTGTTCTGGCGCGGCCGGCCAACCTTCTGGTGCTCGACGAGCCGACCAACGATCTCGACATGGAGACGCTGGAACTGTTGCAGGAACTTGTCGCCGGCTTTGCCGGCACGGTCATCCTGGTCAGCCACGACCGCGACTTCCTCGACCGCACCGTCACCAGCATCATCGCCCCGGACGGAGGCGGCCGCTGGATCGAATATGCCGGTGGCTATTCCGACATGCTGGCGCAGCGCGGCGGCACCCGGCTCGACGACCGCAAGGCGCGCGCCAAGGCCGAAGCCAGCGATGCGCCGGCGCCGGGCAAGAGCGAGCCGGCAGCGCCAAAAGGGCCGTCGAAGAAACTGTCGTTCAAGCAGAAATTCGCCCTGGAATCGCTGCCCAAGAAGATCGAGGCGGTAATGGCCTCGATCTCGCGTTTGGAAAACAACATCGCCGATCCCGCCTATTACGAGCGCGACCCGGCCTCGTTCCAAAAGACCATCGCCGCCCTCGACAAGGAACGCGCCACGCTGGCCGCACTCGAGGAAGAGTGGCTGGAACTGGAAATGCTGCGTGAGGAGATGGAGGGGTAGCATTGCCTGCGGTCTTTTATGCGCGTATATTGTGCGCATGAAAGGAGGCATCTCCGTGCTTCAATCGACGCCAAAAACTCAGCGGACCTCTGTCAACACGTCCATTGACTCTCAGTTGATCAAGGACGCCAAAGCGTTGGGCATCAACATCTCCCGCGCTGCCGAAGCAGGGATCGCGAAAGCGATTGCGGCGGAGAAAACGCGTCGATGGCAAGAAGAAAACAGGGAAGCCATCGAAAGCTCCAACGAATATGTCCGAAAGAACGGACTGCCATTGGCTAAACACCGGCCGTTCTGATGGCGCGTTACGATTTCTATCGGAGTACCGAGAGCGACGGTTATCTTCTCGACGTGCAGTCAGATATGCTTGAAGGGCTGAGCACGAGGGTGGTCGTTCCTTTGATGCCGCCCGAGATTGCCCCGCTTCCTGGCCGCCGCCTGAACCCGACCTTCGCTATAAACGGCAAAGATCTTGTGATGGTCACACAGTTTGTGTCGGCCTTCAGCGCGTCCGAATTGCGGATGCCAGAGGGAAACCTTTCTAGACATCACGACGACATCGTCGCCGCCCTCGACATGCTGTTCCAGGGCTTCTGAGCGAAGGCAGCCGCTACTGCCGCCCGTCAACCTGCCGTCTTGGCCTGCCAGGCCTTCAGCGCCTCGTCGAACACCTTCTCGCCCGGAATGCCCTTTTCCATGGTCAGCAGCGCCCGGCGTCCGGTCTTGTAGACCACCGGCACGTCGATCCAGTCCTGGCCTCGAAGCAAGGTCATATTGGCGTCCTCGTCGGCCTTGGTGTCGTTGAGCGCCACCAGGAAGAAGCCGTCGGCGATCTTGGCCGGAATGCCGATCAGCGGGCTGCCGGCATCCTGTTCCGAACTCTTCATGGCGACGCGCAGGATGTTGTCGACGCCACCGCCGTCAAAGCCCTCGGGCGTCAGGAAGATCATCTCGATGATGTGGCTGGCCGGCAGCGTCTGGTCGGTATTGCGGCGGATGGTCATGCGCAGCTGGATGTCCTTGCCGGGAATGGTCGCCTCGGCGCGGATCGCCGGCTCGGGCGGCAGGTCGCCGCCGGGCGATTCCTGCACCAGCGACCAGACGATGCTGCCGGGTTCGGCCGAACCTTGCGCGGTCGAGGTGCGTTCCTCGTAGAAGATCGCCTTCTGGCCGACCGCAACGGTCGGCGCGGGAGCGGCGGCCGCCGGCGCAGCGGGCGGCGTGCCGGCCGCG
>NZ_AYXE01000011.1:0-205350 GCF_000502235.1 Mesorhizobium sp. L103C119B0
CTTAGTCAGTCTTGGTCACGGTGGCGTTCCTTCGCGGGAAATCAGGTGACGTGAACAATCACCAGCCTGCCATGACCGCCCCCTCTCAGCGAATTTGCAGAACTCTCAGCACACTACCAGCAATGTTCTCATCGGCCGATTGAACCGCAAGGCGGTGCTGGTTGGCCTCATGGCCCTGGCGGTCGGTTCCAATATTCTTGCGGCGCTGGCGCCCAATTTCTGGCTGCTGTTGCTGGGCCGGGCCGGGTTGGGGATCGCTCTTAGCGCTTTCTGGGCACTTTCCGTTGCCGTCGTGGCGCGGCTGGTCGGCGCCAATGCGACAGGTCGCGGCATGGCGATCGTGACCCTCGGCGTCTCGCTCGCGACCATTGCCGCGCCGTCGATGGGTGCGTTGATCAGTGACTGGCTGGGATGGCGCAGCGCGATGGCCATGACGGCGGGGCTGGCCGCGCTTGCCATGCTGCTGCAGCTTCTCAGCCTGCCGACCTTGCCTGCGGCGGCAAGCAACAGCCTTGCAGACGTCTTTCGGCTGACACGGCGGCGTGGCATCCAACTCGGCATGCTTGCCATTGTTCTGCTGATGACCGGGCATTTTGCCGGCTCGGTCTATGTGCGCCCGTTCCTCGAACAGGTGACGCTCCTCACAACCGGGCCGATTGCCCTGGCGCTGCTCGGGTTCGGCATCGCCGCTGTGATCGGCAATATTGCCGGTGGCCGCCTGGCCGACACCAACATCCACATGGCCCTCGCAGTTACCGCCGCGTTGATGGCGTTTGCGGCACTCGCTTTGGTGCTTTGGGGCGCGCAAACCGGCGTTGCCTTCGGCTTTGTTACGCTGTGGGGCTTCGCCTTCGGCATGGCGCCGGTGGTGCTGCCGACCAATATGTCTCGCGCGGCACCTGATGCGCTGGAAGCAGCAGGCAGCCTGATGGTCACTTCCTTCCAGGTTGCCATCACCGTCGGTGCGGTTGTCGGCGGCTATGTCGTGGACACCTATGGCGCTACGGGACCTTTGACCCTAACCGCCGTCCTTGCCGCGGCGACGGCCGCACTGGCGCTGCTGCAGCCTCGTGGCTGAAACCTCGCTTCGTCTGACACGGGCGGCCTCAATCAGGCCGTCCGCGCCGTTGCAGCAGCGCTGCACAGGTTTATGCGCCGCACACGTTGCGTTTTGCCGCAATCGGCGGCTATGGGACGCCAGGCTTCGGCCGTTGGAAGGCAGCGACGATCAAGTTCTGCCTTCGTGAGGAGAATGACTGACATGAAGAAGTTTTTGCTCGTCGGCGTGGGTGTCGCCATGCTTGCCGCATCGGCCTGTTCGAAGGCGCCTGAATGCACGCAGGAAATCGCGGCCAAGAAGGCGCAGGAAATGACCGCCGCGCTGCAGGAAGCGATCACCAAGGATCCGACCAAGGCCGCCGACCTGACCGCCAAGGTGCAGGCTGTGACGACCAAATATCAGGGCGCCACCACGCCGGCCGACGCCTGCAAGGCCTATGACGATCTGACGGCCGCCATCAAGGGCTGATTCTTCGTTCGGAAATTGAGGAAGGCGGTGGCTCGAGTAGCCGCCGCCTTTTTTGCTGGTGTTCTTAAAGCGCATCGCGCTGACACGGAGGACCGCCGGCACGCACAGGACCATGACACGTTGGCCTTGCTGTGGCTTGGGCCATCGGAGACGCTGACATCGTCGGTTGCGCGCCACATGTCCGGTCGCGGCAGAAAGGTGCCGCCCGAGCGGCCCGTGCTTGAGGAGCGCCAACCTGGCCGCAAGGTGGCGTGTCCTTCCCGACATCGAGCTGAGCGGAACAGCTCAGCTAACGCGCAGTGCAACCCCGTTCCGCGCTTTTTTCGGGGAACCGCTTGAGAGTCAGTTTTTGGCGATGGAGCCGACTTCGACGGCGTCGACGCGCTTGAGGCTCATGCCGATGACCGGCACCAGCTGCTGGTCGACGCGCACGGCGATGGTCACCGTCATCGAATTGTCGTCGGGAATGCGGGCCTGCATGACGCCGCGCAGCTGGTTGCGGTTGATGGTGAAGACGACTTTGCGGGCATCGACCACGTTGCCGCCGATGATGTCCAGGCCCGACCCCGCGGCGCCGCCCATGAAATTGCCCTTGTAGTCGCGGCCCTTGCGCTCGACGGTCGCCGACATTTTCTGGGTGAAGACACCGACGCGGCAGTCGCCATCGAGCGTCATGCCGGTCTTGTTGTCCGGCGTCGAGCCGTCGAAGCTGCAGGTGAACTTCGTGCCCTTGTATTTGCCGGCGATGATTTCGCCCGGGCCGACCCATTTGCCTTCAACGGTGCGGAAGAACTGCTTGTCGGGCTCCGCTGCAAAGGCTTTCCCGGTCGGGCCCAGAGGTGCTGCAAGCGCGACCAGGGGCAGGACGCAGGACAAGATTACGCTTTTCATAGACGACACCCGGCAACAAGGAGGCTGTTGTTGGACGACCATGAACAAGATTGGTTAATGCTTGGTGACCGCGAGAGGGCGTTCACTTGGTCGAGGCGGGTGCTTCATTCTCTTTTCTGGCCGCAAACGAGGTCAGCGCCGACAGGAAATCGCCCATACCCGGCCGCCTGCCGGCAATGAAGGGCAGGGGCCGCGCCGTCTCCATGGCAGCAATGCCGATACGCGCCGTCATCATGCCGTTGACCACGCCTTCGCCGAGTTTCGCCGAAAGCCGTGCGGCAAGGCCATGGCCGACGATCTGCTGGACAAAGCTGTCGCCGACGGCGATCGAGCCGGTCACCGCCAGATGGGCAAGAACGCTGCGCGCCAGCCGGAAAAAGCCCAGCGTGCCCGGCCTGCCGCCGTAGAGTTCGGACAAGCGGCGGATCAGGCGCCCGGCCTCGAACACGACATAGGCAACGTCTACGAGTGCGCGGGGGCTGACGGCGGTGACCAGCGACACGCGTTTGGCTGCTTCGAGGATCATCACCTTGGCTCTCGCATCGAGCGGCCCGAGAATTTCGGTCTCGGCCAGTCGCACCAGATTGCCGCCATCGATGATCTCGCCGCGCAATTCGGCCAGGGAGCGCCTGCCGGCCGCGGTTTCGGGTTTCGCAGCGACAAAGGCCGAAAGCTCTTCGACGACGGCCCTTGCAGCCTTCGGATCGTCGCGGGCCACGGCATCGAGCGCCCGCTTTTGCAGTTTTTCGACCTCGGCCAGCCGGGCGATAGCCAGGAATTCGCGCACCAGCACGACTGCGAGGGCCAACACGGCAATTGCGGCCATTCCCGCTGCCAGCCACCCCAGCCACTCTGCGCGCTCGAACAGGTCGCGGATGAGCTGGTCGGTCCACAGGCCGACGGCGAGCGAAACCAGCACGCCGACCGCGCCGAAAAACAGGCTGGCAAACAGCGAGCGCCTGCGCGGCGCGGTCGCCGGCGGCGGTTCGGCGGCGACAATGTCCGGCTCATCGAAGACATCGATCTCGGCCGGCACGACGACGGTGCGCGGCTTGCGCGGCGGCTCGGCATGGGGGCTGCGCGTTTCCTGCTTCGGTTCGGCCTCCGGCTCGATGCGGAAAGCTGCCGGTCTGCGGGGCGCGGTCATGCCAGATGGTCTCCGATCAGGAACTGCAAGGCGCGGTCGAGCCTGATATGCGGCAGCGACAGCGTGACGCCTTCAGCGGTGCGTTCGAGCTTTGGCGGGCGAAAGCGCACGAAACGGATCGCCGGATCGTCGCTGCTCTGCCGGTGGTCGGCTTCCGAAACGTCGAAAACCGCATCAATTTTCTCCGGCAAGTCCCCGGGAAATATGGCGGTTTCGGCTTTACCATCAAAGGTTTCGCCGTTGATCTTCTCGCCCTTCAGCGGCGTGCCGATGATCACCGGCAGGGTGTCGCGGCCTTGCTTGACCGTGCCTTCGCGCGTCGCGCGCACCGCCGCCATGGCGACCACATCGACATCGGCGCCGGTGAAATTTGCCCGCGCCACGGCGCGGTCGGCAAGCCGCCGCACGATTGCCTGCAGCCGGTCATGGCTTTCGTGATGCAAATGGTCGGCCTTGGTCGCGGCAACCAGGATGCGGTCGATGCGGCGTGAAAACAGGTCGGTGAGGAAATTGCCTCGGCCAGGACGGAAACAGGAGAGGATTTCGGTCACCGCGCGTTCCAGGTCGGCCATCGCGCCGGGGCCGGCGTTCAACGCCTGCATGGCGTCGATCACCACGATCTGGCGGTCGAGGCGGGTGATGTGTTCGCGGAAGAACGGTTTCACCACATGCGTCTTGTAGGCCTCGTAGCGGCGCTCCATCATCGCTTGCAGCGAGCCGGAGCGCGGCCGTTTCTCACCCTTGAGCAGCAAGGGCGCGAAGGTCAGCGCCGGCGATCCCTCGAGGTCGCCAGGCATCAGGAAACGGCCGGGCGGCAAGGTCGAAAGCGCCCGCTCGTCGAGCTTGCAGGCCTTGAGGTAGGCGGCAAAACTCTCGGCGAGGCGCCGCGCCGTCATCTCGTCGGCTTCGGCATTGGGTTCGATCCTCGCCGACAGCGCCCGCCAGTCCTGCGACAGGTCGGCCCGCACCGGCAGCATCGCCATCTCGAACGCCTCGCGCGAAAAATCGGCGAAGGATTTGCCGAGCAGCGGCAGGTCGAGCAGCCATTCGCCGGGGTAGTCGACGATGTCGACCGACAATCGGCCGCTGGAAAACATCCGGTTCCAACCGGAGGCAGACTCATATTCGATGGTGAGCCTGAGTTCCGAAATGGCGCGCGTCGAGTCCGGCCAGACACGGTCGTTGACCAGGGCGGAGATATGGTCCTCGTACTGAAAACGCGGCACGGCATCGTCCGGCTGTTCCTCGAGGAAGGCGCGAGCGATCCGTCCCGACTTCTGCGCCTCGAACAGCGGCAGGCGCCCACCATGGATGAGATTGTGGACAAGGGCGGAGATGAACACTGTCTTGCCGGCGCGCGAAAGGCCGGTAACGCCCAGCCGAAGCGACGGCGAAAAAAGCCCGCTCGCACGCCCCGACAGCGTATCCAGGGCAATTCTCGCTTCGTCGGTGAAAGTGGTCAGCGATGATGCCAAAATCTGTTCTCTCGAGGCTTCCGTTCGCCCGATATAGGCTTTGCATCTCCAGTTTGAAATGGCGCCTGGACCTGGCCGGTTTCCGCTCAGAGATCGGCGGGCGTCAGGAAGGCTTCGAGATAGCCCGAACCTTGCGCGGCGTCGGTGAGGGTACCGTCGAAGCGCACGACCGCAAGGCCGGAGGTCGGGAAACCATGGTTCATGATGGCCCGCGCGGCCTCGTCGCCATCGCCCGAGACCGCCATGGCAAGGTCTTCCGTCATCGGATTGTGGCCGATGACCAGCAGCGAGCCGGGGCCGCCATTGCTGCGGATGATGGCGAGGTAGCCGGCGGCATCCTCGCTGTAGAGCGTGTCGAAGAACAGCACCCGGCCGGTATCGGTGTGGCCGGCGATGCCTTCCAGCGTCTGGCGCGCCCGCTTGGCGTTGGAGCAGAGCGTGATATCGGGGATGTAGTTGCGGGCACGCATCGCAGTCCCCATCATTTCGGCATCGGCAATGCCGGATGCGTCGAGCGGGCGATCGAAGTCGCGCACGCCGGGAAGGGCCCAGCCAGCCTTCGCATGCCTCAACAGATACAGTCTGCTCACCGGACCCCCAATGGTGTGCTGCCCACCAATGACACAACTGGATTAGCCACGAGAAAGGCCTGAGGCACAATGGGCGGCGACGCCCAAGCGCAGCGAATCATGTGCGAATTCGCCCGCGCCCTTGCTATGGAAGGCTTTGCTGAGGATCGCCCGCGCGGCATTAACAATTGCGTGAAACGCGCGCGGATTACGCTTGTGCAGCCTTCTCTGCGCGAATATATAGGCGCCAAATTTGGGGTTGTTGGGTGAGTCGAATGAACGATATCGTTACAGCCAATTACGTACCCTCCGAAGACGAGCCGTTCATGAACGAACGGCAGAAATCCTACTTTCGCCTGAAGCTCGTCACCTGGAAGACCGACATACTGCGCGAAGCGCGCGAAACCCTCGAAATCCTGCAGCAGGAAAACGCCAACCATCCCGATCTCGCCGATCGCGCTTCCTCGGAAACCGACCGCGCCATCGAGCTTCGGGCCCGCGACCGCCAGCGCAAGCTCATTTCAAAGATCGATTCGGCGCTGCAGCGCATCGATGAAGGCACATACGGCTTTTGCGAGGAAACCGGCGAGCCGATCGCGCTGAAGCGGCTGGATGCGCGTCCGATCGCGACCTTGTCGATCGAAGCGCAGGAGCGCCACGAACGCCGCGAGAAGGTCTATCGCGACGATTGAGCCGCTGCCGTCAGGCAGGACTGTTTCATCAGAAATGGCCGGGTTTCCCGGCCATTTCTGTTTTTGGCCGAAGGGTTTAGTCCGCCCCCAAGTTAAAGCGCGTCGCGCTGAAACGGACGACACGCTTAAGCGGCGTTCGATCGGGAATCGGCAAGATGTGACGGTTCGCCGGGCTTTACCGTTTCTGGCTGGCGAGTTCGCCGAGCAGCTTGGTCATCTCGTCGTCGAGAGACTGCGGTGCCTTCGCAGCCGGCTTGCTTGCCGGTTTGGGGTGCGAATCGTCGAGCGAGACCTCGAGCTCCCGCATCAGGGTATCGTCGATGGACTCATGCTTCGGTGGCGGGGCCTGCCGGGCAGTATTGGCGGCGGAGCCATAGGCCGGCAGCGGTGTCACATTGCTCGCCTGGTAGATTTGAGCCGGTTTCGGCGCCGGCGCGGCCTGGCGCGGCGGAACGGCGGCTGGAGCAGCCCTTACCGGTTGCGGCGGTGGCGCCTGCCTTGCGGGCGCGGTGGGAGCGGGTTGTGCTGCGCGCGGCCGCGGCGCCTGTTGCTGCTGGCCAACACCGCCATCGCCGGTCAATGCCGGACGGCGTGGCGCTGCAAGTCTGATATCGCGCTCGACGACAACGTCGGTCGGGCCGCCGATCAAAAGCAGGTGTTCGATGTCGTCGCGACGGATGAGCACCAGCCGGCGGTGGCTGTCGACCGCCGTCGCGTCCATGACCGCCAGCCGTGTCTTGCGGTTCCTGCCGCCGGCAACGAAGGTGCCGAAGGTCAGGTTGCGGACCAGCCTGATGATGATGAGCACGATGACCAGCAGGACAAGGGCAGCAAACGTCCACAGCAGCGCTGCGGCATATCCGGGACCCGCCACATTATCCAGCCACTGCATCGGTGCCCCCAATCGGCTTTTGAAGTGGAGGGACACTAGACCGTTGCGGCCAGCCACCGCAAGTTGCCATCACGCTTCGTGAACAGCTTGAAAACACCGACGCGTCATTTTTATCCGACATTTGCCGCCAGGGCCTTTTCCGGATTAGGAGAATGTGATTCAACCGGCCGGGGGCGGTGTCGGACAACTCACGAGCAGGGGGCATATGGCCAGGGAAACGCGCGGCGATTTCTATCCGGTACCGATCGTCGATCAGAACACGCGGCCAGGCGCGGTTACCCGGCTCATCGTGTTCATCATCGTCCTGACCGGGGCCGCGATCGTTTTCGGCATTTTCCGCGAGCGTCTTGGCGATCCGTTCCTGCTCGGCATGCTGGGCGTGCTTGCCATGATCGGCGTCGGCTTCCTGTTCGCCACGGCCATCGGCTTCGTGCAGATCGCGCCGCGTTCGACCGGGGATGAACTGTCGAAGGCCTTCGTCGATTCCATGTCGCAGGGCCTGATCGTCACCGACACGAAGGGCCGCGTGGTCTACGCCAACCGGGCCTATGCCGAGATGACCGGGGCTGCGTCGGCCGCCGATCTGAAGACGGTCGAAGGCCTGCTTTCCGATGTCCCCGAAGCTTCGGTGACCATATACCGGCTGGCCTCGGGCTTGCGCGATGGCCAGGCCGGCGACGGTGAGTTCCGGCTGGCACAGTCGATCCGGCCGGGCGCCGAACCCGGCGCGCGCTGGTACCGGGCGCGAGCCCGTACCTTCAGCGTTCCCGGTCAGCGCCTGCCGATGCTTGCCTGGCAACTCGCCGACATCTCGCAGGAACGGGCCGAGCAGGAGCGTTTCTTCCTCGACCTGCAAAAGGCTATCGACCATCTCGACCATGCGCCGGCCGGTTTCTTCTCGGCCGACCAGGAAGGCCGTGTCACCTACATCAACGCCACGCTCGCCGAATGGCTGGGCATCGATCTGGCGAGCTTCACCCCTGGCGCCGTGACACTCCCGGAAATCGTCGCCGGCGACGGCATGGCGCTGGTGCGCTCGGTCAAGGCCGATCCCGGCACCACCCGCAACGCCGTCATCGATCTCGATCTGACGACGACAACCGGCGAGGCGGTGCCGGTGCGCTTCATGCATCGGGTCTCGGCCAGCCGCGAGGGGACCAACGGTCCGACCCGCACCATTGTGCTCAACCGCACCCAGGGCGAGGACGCATCGGCCGACCTTCGGGCTTCGGAAGTGCGCTTCACCCGTTTCTTCAATTCGACGCCGATGGCCATTGCTGCCGTCGACAATGGCGGCCGCATCCTGCGCACCAACGCGCCGTTCCTGTCGCTGTTTTCCTCCGTCGTCGACGGCGACGCGGTTGACCGCCGCGTGCGGCTGGACACCGTGATCCATGAGCGCGACCGGCCGGCCTTTGCCGCCGCGTTCGAAAAGGCGCGGCTGAGGCAGGCCGACATCGAGCCGATCGACACGCTGCTGCCAGGCAATGAGGAGCGTCACATCCGCTTCTACGTCAACGCCGTCGCCGACGGCACCGGCGAGGGCGCCGAGGAATCGGCCATCGTCTATGCCGTCGAGACCACCGAGCAGAAGGCGCTCGAGGGCCAGATGGCGCAGAGCCAGAAGATGCAGGCGGTCGGACAGCTCGCCGGCGGCATCGCCCACGACTTCAACAATGTGCTGACCGCCATCATCATGGCGTCGGATCTTTTGCTGACCAATCACCGGCCGTCGGACCCGTCCTTCCCCGACATCATGAACATCAAGCAGAATGCCAACCGGGCGGCCTCGCTGGTGCGGCAGTTGCTCGCCTTCTCGCGCAAGCAGACATTGCGGCCGGAAGTGCTGAACCTGACCGACGTGCTTGCCGATCTCCGGATGCTGCTTGCCCGCCTGGTTGGCAACGAGATCAAGCTGAAGGTCGACCACGGCCGCGATTTGTGGCCGGTCAAGGTCGATATCGGCCAGTTCGAGCAGGTGGTGGTCAACCTGGCCGTCAACGCGCGCGACGCCATGCCGGCCGGCGGCGACCTCACCGTGCGCACCCGCAACGTCACCGCCGAACAATGCAAGAGCTTCTCCTACCGCGAGCTCACGCCTGCCGACTATGTCGTGGTCGAGGTCGAGGATAGCGGCTCGGGCATTGCGCCGGACGTGCTGAAGAAGATTTTTGAGCCGTTCTTCACCACCAAGGAAGTCGGCAAAGGCACCGGCCTTGGCCTGTCGATGGTCTATGGCATCATCAAGCAGACCGGCGGTTTCATCTTCTGCGATTCCGAAGTCGGCAAGGGTTCGACCTTCCGCATCTTCCTGCCGCGCCATATCGTGGAGGCGAAGAAGCCCGGCGACGTCAGCGAGGCGCCGGCTGCGCCGGTGAAAGCCGCCGACAGCGCCAAGGACCTGTCGGGCTCGGCCACTGTGCTCCTCGTCGAGGACGAAGACGCCGTGCGCATGGGCGGCTCGCGGGCGCTGACCTCGCGCGGCTATACCGTCCATGAGGCCTCCTCGGGCGTCGAGGCGCTGGAAGTCTTCGAGGCGCTCGGCGGCAAAGTCGATATCGTCGTGTCCGACGTGGTGATGCCGGAAATGGACGGACCGACGCTGCTCGGCGAACTGCGCAAGCGCCAGCCCGACATCAAGTTCGTCTTCGTGTCCGGCTATGCGGAAGACGCTTTCGCCAGAAACCTGCCGCCGGACGCGCAATTCGGCTTCCTGCCGAAGCCGTTCTCCCTCAAGCAGCTGGCCACCGTGGTCAAGGATGTGTTGGAGTCTTAGGGCGCCCTAATTCAAAGCTTGCGCAATGACGTGACGCTGCCATGATTGCAGGCGAAACGGGCGGCGGGTATTGGGGAGCATGTCGTGACGCCGCACAACGAGGCTGCCAGGGGCGACTATGCCGCAACGGTGCTGTTACCGGGCGATCCGCAACGCGCCGAGTGGATGGCAAAGACATTTCTTGAGGCACCGCGCTGCGTCAACCGCCGCCGGGGCGCACTCGGCTTCACTGGTCTCTATCGCGGCCGTCCCATCAGCATCCAGGCCACCGGCATCGGTGTCCCGTCTTTCCTGGTCTATGTGCATGAACTCCTGGATGTTCACGGCGTCAAAACGCTGATCCGCACAGGTACCTGCGGCGGCCTGACACCCCGCGTGCCGCTGCGCTCCTTGGTGATCTCGCAGTCGGTGCGCGCCGAAAGCGACCAAAGCGGCCAGGTCTTCGGCCTCTACGATGCTGCCGCCGGGCCCGATCCCGGCCTGTTCGCCCACGCTTTGGCCTGCGCCGCCCAGCTCGGCATCGACCACCAGGCCGGGCTGACCATCTGCAGCGATGTCTTCTACCACCCTGAAGGGCGCGACCGCTTTGCCGAAGCGCAGGCGCTTGGCGCTCTCGCTGTCGATATGGAAACCAGCGCACTCTACCGAATCGCGGCGCATTTCGGCGCCCGCGCGCTGTCGCTGCTGACCGTCGTCGACAACATCGTGACCGGCGAACAGACTGCCTATTCCGAACGTCAGGCGCTGTTCACCGATATGGCGCGGCTCGGGCTCGACGTTGCGGCGGAAGGCTAGCTTCCTCAGGCCGCTTCGCGCTTCGGCGTCAGCTCATCCATGTCTGGCCGGTGACCGCGCAGATAGAGCGCGCAGGTGGTACGCAGCATCGACGCGAAGTTGGGAATGGCGCCGTTGATCTCGATCGCCTCGTCATAGAGTTTTGAGATGAACTTCGGCGTCGTCAGGCCCTGGCTGTCGGCAATTTCGTCAAGCAGCGCCCAGAACGTTCCTTCAAGCTGGATACTCGTAGAGTGACCGTCGATGCGGATCGACCGGTTGATCTGTCGATAGCCTTCCGGATCCTGCCCGGCAAAAACCCTGCACATCCTTACCTCCCGATATTGTTGGTTTTGGGCGCAGCGTGTCGCGCCTTCAAGTTGTGGTTGTCCCTGCATGTTCGGCCTTGTGGGCCGAATCGGCAATCGGACTTTCGTCTTTAGGCGCAGGCATAGCAGCGATTGCAAATTTAGCCGTGGTAACCGGCTGCCACCACCTTTCGCGCGTGCCGCCCATAATCGCCTCCAACATGCAGCGGCGGAGACTGATTTGGCGAAGGCAATCCATTCCATGATCCGGGTTCTCCAAGAGGCCAGATCCGTCGATTTCTACAGAAACGCTTTCGGGCTCGACGTCGCCGACAGGCTGGATTTCGAGACATTCACGCTGATTTACCTTGCCAACGCCGAAACGGGGTTCGAGCTCGAACTCACCGTGAACAAGGGCCGCACCGAGCCTTATGGGCTTGGCGACGGTTACGGCCATCTGGCGGTCTCGGTGTCCGATCTCGACAGCGAACACGACCGGATCGGCGCGCTCGGCCTCAACCCCAAGAAGATCGTCGAATTCAACCGCGACGGATCGCTGATCGCCCGCTTTTTCTTCATCGAGGACCCCGACGGCTACAAGATCGAGGTTCTGCAGCGTGGAGGGCGCTTCCAGTAGGGGATTATCAGCCGCATTCAGCCGCGCGGCGCCAGCAACGGCGCTGTTCAAGGGCGCAAACAGCAAGCAGGGAGGAACAAATGGTCACGATCTATGACGCGAGGCTCTCACGTCGTGAACTTCTCAAACGCGGCGGCATCGGCGCGTTGCTCGTCATTTCCGGCAGCGCCGTCATCAGCCCTGAAAATGCCTGGGGGCTCGAGACATCGGCGCTCAAGCCCGAAACCATGGCGACGCTGATCCAGATGGCGCGCGACATCTATCCGCACGATCAGGTGCCCGACAAATACTACGCCATCGCCGTAAAAGGGCATGACGAGCAGGCCGGCAAGGACGCTGCCTACAAGGCGATGATCGAAGACGGCATCGCCGACCTCGACAAGAAGTCGGGCGAGGGCGGCTATCGCGGCCTCGGCTGGGAGGAGCAGCGCGTTGCCGTGCTGCAGCAGATCGAGGCGACGCCGTTCTTCCAGTCCATCCGCGGCGGCGTCGTCGTCAGCCTCTACAACCAGCAGGAGGTGTGGCCGATCTTCGGCTACGAGGGCGAATCCTACTCCAAGGGCGGCTACATCGCGCGCGGTTTCGACGACATAGAGTGGCTCTGAGCCCTTCCGTCGTTCTGAAACCCGGCAAACAGGAATTCATGGGAGGAAACCATGGCAGCTTCATTTGATCTCAACAACGACGGCGTGGTCGTGATCATCGGCTCCGGCGCCGGCGGCGGCACGCTCGGCAACGAACTCGCCCAGAAAGGCGTCGATGTCGTCATCCTCGAGGCCGGCGCGCGCCACGAATACGAGGATTTCATCAATGACGAGTGGGGTTCCTTCAGCCAACTCGCCTGGACGGACAAGCGCACAACCTCAGGCGACTGGCGGGTGTCGAAGGATTTCCCCAATTTGCCGGCCTGGATCGTCAAATCGGTCGGCGGCTCGACCACGCACTGGGCCGGCGCCTCGCTGCGCTTCCAGGAGCATGAGTTCAAGACGCTCTCGACCTACGGCAAGCTGGAAGGCGCCAACCTGCTGGACTGGCCGGTCACATTGGCCGAGATGGAGCCTTACTACGCCAAGGCGGAAGCCAAGATGGGCGTCACCGGCACCAATGGCTGGCCGCGGCTGCCCGGCAACAACAACTTCAAGGTGCTCAAGGCCGGCGCCGACAAGCTCGGCTATAAGGAATGTCATACCGGCAACATGGCAATCAATTCGGTCGAGCGGGACGACCGCAACTCCTGCCAACAGACCGGCTTCTGCTTCCAGGGCTGCAAATGGGGCGCCAAATGGTCGACGCTCTACACCGAAATTCCCAAGGGTGAGGCGACCGGCCATCTCGAGGTCCGGCCAAACGCCATGGCGATCAAGATCAACCATGACGCTAGCGGAAAAGTGACCGGCGTCGTCTATGCCGACAAGGACGGCAAGCTGCAGGAGCAGAAGGCCCGCATCGTTGCCGTCGCCGGCAACTCGATCGAAAGCCCGCGCCTGCTGCTGAACTCCGAGTCAGCGAAGTTTCCGCAAGGGCTTGCCAATTCGTCGGGGCAGGTCGGCAAGAACTACATGCGCCACACCACCGGTTCGGTCTACGCCATTTTCGACCAACCGGTGCGAATGTATCGCGGCACCACCATGGCCGGCATTATCCGCGACGAGGCGCGGCACGATCCCTCACGCGGCTTTGTCGGCGGCTATGAATTCGAGACGCTGTCGCTCGGCTTGCCCTTCATGGCCGCCTTCCTCAATCCCGGCGGCTGGGGCCGTTCCTTCACCACCGCGCTCGACCACTATGATCACATGGCTGGCCTGTGGATCGTCGGCGAGGACATGCCGCGCGCGGAAAACCGCGTCACGCTGCACAAGGACGAGAAGGACGCGCACGGCATGCCGATCGCCGACGTGCATTTCGATGATCATCCCAACGACACGGCGATGCGCAACCATGCCTACAAGCAGGCCACAGCGCTTTACGATGCGGTCGGCGCGACGCGCTCCTTCCCGACGCCGCCCTATCCCTCAACCCACAATCTCGGCACCAACCGGATGAGCGAAAAGGCGGAAGACGGCGTCGTCAACAAGCACGGCCAGGCGCACGACATCAAGAACCTGTTCGTGTCGGACGGCAGCCAGTTCACGACCGGTGCGGCTGAAAATCCGACGCTGACGATCGTGTCGCTGGCTATCCGCCAGGCCGAATACATCGCTTCGCAAATGTCGGCCAAGACGATCTGAGCCGTCCTCCCGGATCGCTACGCGGAACGCGCATGGCGCGTTCCGCCTTTTTCACTAGGACTCACTATGCGCCGACCGGCTGTCCGTCCCTGCGGCGGATGGCGACGACGGAAGGTCGCGGCAACTGGCCGTCTTTGAAATCGGGCCATAGCGTCTGCGCCTTGTCGAGCGTCTCGGCATCTTCCGCAGGGTGCTGCACCGACAGGAACAAAGTCGTGCCGTCCGGCGTGAAGCACGGGCCGGTCGCTTCGGCGCCGTGCGGGCAGGTGAACAGCAGCTTCGGCAGGCCGCGCGCCGCACCTTCGGTGTCGACGCCATAGACGCCGTCCGGCAGGTCGAAATCATTGGCGCCGTCCGTCGCCACCCACAGCCGCCCCGCCGGGTCGAAGGTGATGTTGTCGGGGCAGACGAACCAGCCATTGTCCGACGTGTCCGGATGAAAAGTGGCGCCGACCTTGGCATCTTTCGGGTTGCCGCAGAGCACGAACAGGTCCCAGGCATACTTTTCCGCCGTGTGGTCGGCATCCGCGCCGCGGCCGCCGGGCGGGATCAGTTCGACAATATGGCCCCAGAGATTTTCCGGCCGCGTGTTGGCCGGATTGACCTTTGACTGGTCGCGCTTCTTGTTCTTGGTCATCACCGCATAGACGCGGCCGGTCACCGGATTGGTCTCGATGTCCTCGGGCCGGTCCATCGGCGTGGCGCCGAGCGCATCTGCCGCAAACCGCGTCTTCAACAGCACCTCGGCCTGGTCGGCAAAACCGTTCTCGACGGTAAGCTTGCCCTGGCCGTGCACCAACGGCAGCCACGTCATCGAGCCATCGGCATCGAAGCGGGCGACCGACAGCACGCCATCGTCGAGCAGATCGGCGCCGGAGGCCGGGTTGGCCTTGTCATAGGCCTTGGCCGAGACGAAGCGGTACATATATTCGAAATAGTCGTCGTCACCCATATAGACGACAACGCGGCCGTCCTTGTTGAGGACCACGGTCGAGGCCTCATGCGACATGCGGCCAAGTGCCGTGCGCTTCACCGGCCTGGACTGAGGATCGTAAGGGTCGATCTCGACCACCCAGTCGAAGCGGTTAGCCTCGTTCGGTTCCTTGTCGAGGTTGAAGCGGTCATGGAAGCGGCCGCGGCCATAGATGTCGGAGCCGTCGAAGCCGTAACGGTCCAGAAGCTCGGCGGTCGGCGCCTTCTTCGGGTCGCCGCCGAAAATGTCGGACACGCCTTCCTCGCAGGTCAGCACCGTGCCCCACGGGGTAACACCGCCGCTGCAATTATAGCTGGTGCCGAGCACTTTCGTGCCAGTCGCGTCGGCCGAGGTTTTCATCAGCGCATGGCCGGCAACCGGTCCGGAAACGGTCATTTCGGTGTTGGCGGTGATGCGGCGGTTCAGCGGACTGTCCGCCACGGTTTCCCACTTGCCGTCCTTCACCTGCACCTCGAGGATCGAATGGCCCATCGCGGCCATGCCGAGATCGACCTGTTCCCTGGTCATCGTCTTGCCGGCATCGCCCTCGGTCATCCCCGGAAACATCACATTGGGCGAGATGTATTCGTTGTTGACGCAGAGCAGGCCATGATCGGAATTCACCGTGCCCTTGGGCAGCGGCATGAAGGCGATGTAGTCGCAATTGTAGCCGAAGCGCTTTTCCTGTTCCTCCGCCGCGACCTTGTTGCCGTCGAATTCGGCGAGGCCGGCTGCAAGCGGGTCGCCCCAGCGCGCGACGATGGTCGTCTCATAGCCTTCGGCGGCGGCATGGGTCTTGCCGTAGACCCGTTTCAGCTCGGGAAAGCCGAGCGTCGACTGCGCTGTGGCGGCATGCGTTTCGCCGGCAAACAAGGAGCCGACAAAGCTGCCGCCGGCAATCAGCGCGCCGGAGGCGAGGCTGCCTTTCAAAAGAGACCGGCGCGAGACGCGCTCGGCGATGATTTCGCGGATGACGGGGGAGGATGAAGACGGTGCATTGGCCATGGTGTCTGCCTCTCAGGGTGGATGTTACGGCGCACCGTTGCCCTAGTCTGCTTAGGCAACATTCACATGACATAAGAGGAAGGTTTTGCCCCAACTGGGCGCGGCACTACGCATCGCTCAGCCCTTGGTGCAGGTCGAGGCGGTGAAGGCGCCGTCGGGCTGCTTCAGAATGATGTCGAATGACGGGGCGGTCTCGCCGTCCAGTGTTGCCTGTGTCATGGAGACGGAGTTGCCACCGGTGGTATAGCCGCCCAGCGGCCCGAGCCAGGTGATCTCGCCATTGGCGTTCATCTGATAGTTGTAGCCTTGCAGCGCCGTTCCGAACGTCACCGGGCCGGTATAGACATTGCCCTTGATAGTGATGTCGCCGAGGTTGAGGAAGGCGCCGAGCAAATAGACCTCGCAATGATAGGTGCCGTCAGGAAGTTTGCCCTCGCTGAAATCGGCGCGCGCGGCGCAGCTCGTTGCCATCAGCAGCAGGATGCCGGAAATGCGTGAGATGCGAGATGTCATGACGTCTCTCTTTTGAAGGGCGAGCTTGCCCTATTTTTGCGCGGCGCCGCAACATTGTTCGCCCGGAACCCACGGCCGGAGATCAAAAACTAGGCATTTGTCTCAATTGGGCAAAAATTAGGCAAAAGCCGTGTGCGCTGCGCAAATTTGGCTCAATCAATTTTCATTGGCTGCCATTGTTTTGCTCCAGGCTAATATACCAACCGGCTGATAACGCTCGGCTATTCCATTCTTGCGAGCGGCGCCTTTGCGTTTGGCACGGCAGTTGCATTGCATTATCGCGGTGCAATCAAACAGCTGGGAGTCTTCGGTATGAGGGGTAATTTCTCCACAATAACAAAAATGTTTTCGGCCGGCGTGGTCGCCGCCGGCCTGTCGATGTCGTCTCCGGCCAAGGCCGCCGAAGACACGATCAAGGTCGGCATTCTGCATTCGCTGTCGGGGACCATGGCGATTTCGGAGACGACGCTGAAAGACGCCATGCTGATGCTCATCGAAGAGCAGAACGCCAAGGGCGGCCTGCTCGGCAAGAAGCTTGAGGCGGTCGTCGTCGATCCGGCATCCAATTGGCCGCTCTTCGCCGAGAAGGCGCGCGAGCTGATCTCCAAGGACAAGGTCGCCGCCGTGTTCGGATGCTGGACCTCGGTGTCGCGCAAGTCGGTGCTGCCGGTGTTCTCGGAACTGGACAACATCCTGTTCTACCCCGTCCAGTATGAGGGCGAGGAAAGCGAGCGCAACGTGTTCTACACCGGCGCCGCCCCAAACCAGCAGGCGATTCCTGCCGTCGATTATCTCATGAGCGAGGACGGTGGCTCGGTGAAGCGCTGGGTGCTGGAAGGCACCGACTACGTCTATCCCCGCACCACCAACAAAATCCTCGAGGCCTATCTGAAGGCCAAGGGCGTCGCCGCCGAAGACATCATGGTCAACTACACGCCGTTCGGCTTCTCCGACTGGCAGACCGAAGTCTCCGCAATCAAGAAATTCGGCTCGGCCGGCAAGAAGACCGCCGTCGTCTCGACCGTCAATGGCGACGCCAACGTTCCGTTCTACAAGGAACTCGGCAACCAGGGCGTCAAGGCCGAGGACATCCCGGTCATGGCCTTCTCGGTCGGCGAAGAAGAACTGGCCGGTCTCGATACCGCGCCGCTGGTCGGCCATCTCGCTGCCTGGAACTATTTCGAGAGCGTCGACACACCCGAAAACAAGAAGTTCATCGCCGACTGGCACAAGTTCATCAAGAATGACAAGCGCACCACCAACGACCCGATGGAAGCTCACTATATCGGCTTCAACATGTGGGTGAAGGCGGTCGAAAAGGCCGGCACCACCGATCCCGACAAGGTCATCGACGCCATGGTCGGCGTGTCCGTGCCGAACCTCACCGGCGGCTATTCGACCATGATGCCGAACCATCACATCACCAAGCCGGTGCTGATCGGCGAGATCCAGGCCGACGGCCAGTTCGAGACCGTGTCGCAGACGCCCGGCCTCGTGATGGGCGACGAATGGTCCGACTATCTGCCCGATTCCAAGGACCTGATTTCGGATTGGCGCGCGCCTCTGTCCTGCGGCAACTTCAACGTTGCCACCGGCAAATGCGGCGGCAAGGGCACGAACTGATCCCTCCCGGACTGACCGATCGTGGACGCGTCCACGATCGGTACCGCCAAGCGTCCGGGCGCTCAGCCCGCCCGGACGCCAAATTCCACCCTCCCGGAAAGTATCTGAACGGATGATCCTGTCGCGCACTCTCGGCCTCATGCTGGTGTTCCTGGTGGCAAGCCTGTTGCCGTCGAACGCAGCCGAAGCCGATCTGCGCGCCATCGTCGCCAAATTCGCCACCGGCACCGGCTTTTCCGCCACGGAGGCCGTCGTGCGCGAGCTTGCCGCCACCGGCGATCCGCTGGTCGAGCGCCCGCTTGCAGCGCTCGCCGAAGGCAACCTTTACATCCGTAAAGCCGATTCAGCCGTCTTCGTCGGCAGTGAGGCCGCCGACAGCGTCACGCTGCTCGACCCGCTGAGTGGCGAGAAAGCCGGCGACGCCGCCAAGGCCGACATCACGAAGATCAAGGTCAACAACACGCTGCGCCGTGTCATCCGAGATGCGCTGGGAACGCTGACGTTGCGCGCGAAAGATCCTTCTGTCCGCATCGCCGCCGCCGACACCATGTTCAAGACCCCCGATGCCGCCAATATCGAGCCGCTCGATGCAGCCATCGCCGCCGAGACCGACGCCAAGGTCAAGGCATTGTTGGAACAGGCGCGCGCGGCATCGGTGCTGGTCTCCGACAAGCCGGAGGCCGACAAGCTTGCCGCCATTGCCCTGATCGACGCGCGCGGCGACCGCGACGCGGTCTCGCTGCTCACCCCGGTCGAGGCCAATGCGCAAGGCGCGGTCAAGGATGCCGCGACGGCGGCAATCGCCAGCATCAATTCGAGCCTGGCGCTGTGGGATGCCGGCCAGAACATATGGTACGGCATCTCGCTTGGCTCGGTGCTGCTGCTGGCCGCCATCGGCCTCGCCATCACCTTCGGCGTCATGGGCGTCATCAACATGGCGCATGGCGAGATGGTGATGCTCGGCGCCTACACCACCTTCGTCGTCCAGCAGGTGATCCGAACCTCATTCCCCGGCCTGTTCGACTGGTCGCTGGTGATCGCGCTGCCGCTCGCCTTCCTGGTTGCCGCTTCCGTCGGCCTGATCATCGAGCGCGGCGTCATCCGTTTCCTCTACGGCCGGCCGCTGGAAACGCTGCTCGCAACCTGGGGCGTCTCGCTTGTCCTGCAGCAGGCGGTGCGCTCGATCTTCGGACCGACCAACCAGGAGGTCGGCAACCCCTCCTGGATGTCGGGATCGTTCGATGTCGGCCAACTCGCCGTCACCTGGAACCGCCTCTGGATCCTGGTCTTCGCGCTCACCGTCTTCGGCGTGCTGCTCTTTGTCATGAAGCGCACGCCTTGGGGCCTGCAGATGCGCGCCGTCACCGCCAACCGCCGCATGGCCGCCTCGATGGGCATCAGGACGCCTTGGGTCGATGCGCTGACCTTTGCGCTCGGCTCCGGCATTGCCGGCATCGCCGGCGTCGCGCTCAGCCAGATCGACAATGTCTCGCCCAATCTCGGCCGCGGCTACATCATCGACAGCTTCATGGTCGTGGTCTTCGGCGGCGTCGGCAATCTCTGGGGCACGCTGGTCGGCGCCTTCTCGCTCGGCATCGTCAACAAGGTTCTCGAACCCTATGCTGGCGCGGTGCTCGGCAAGATCGTCGTGCTGGTGCTGATCATCCTGTTCATCCAGAAGCGCCCGCGCGGCCTGTTCGCGCTCAAGGGCAGGGCGGTGGAAACATGATCACGGGACGCTTCTTCGCCGCGGGTGCCGACCGTCGCATCGCCATCACTATTTTCATCCTGCTGACGGCCGCCATTATCGTGCCGCTGCTCAACCTCGCAGTGTCGCCGCAAAGCGCGTTCTATATTCCGTCCTACATCGTCGCGTTGACGGGCAAGTACCTCTGCTATGCATTGCTTGCCTTGGCGCTCGATCTCGTCTGGGGCTATTGCGGCATCCTCTCGCTCGGCCATGGCGCCTTCTTCGCCCTCGGCGGCTATGCGATGGGCATGTACCTCATGCGCCAGATCGGCTCGCGCGGCGTTTACGGCAATCCGATCCTGCCCGATTTCATGGTGTTCCTGAACTACAAGGAATTGCCCTGGTTCTGGACCGGTTTCGACCACTTCTGGTTCGCCGCCATCATGGTGCTGGCGGTGCCCGGCCTGCTCGCCTTCGTCTTCGGCTGGTTCGCCTTCCGCAGCCGCGTCACCGGCGTCTATCTCTCCATCATCACCCAGGCGATGACCTACGCGCTGCTGCTCGCCTTCTTCCGCAACGACATGGGTTTCGGCGGCAACAACGGCTTGACCGATTTCAAGGATATTCTGGGCTTCAACGTGCAGGCCGACGCCACCCGCTCGGCCCTGTTTGCCGCCAGCGCCATCATACTCGCGCTCGCCGTCTTCATCACCTGGGCGATCGTCGGCTCCAAATACGGCAAGCTGCTGATGGCGGTGCGCGACGCCGAGAGCCGCACCCGCTTCCTCGGCTGGCGGGCGGAGAACGTGAAGCTGTTTGCCTTCACCGTCTCGGCTGTCATGGCCGGCATCGCCGGCGCGCTCTATGTGCCGCAGGTCGGTATCATCAATCCCGGCGAATTCGAGCCGTCCAATTCCATCGAAGTCGTGATCTGGGCAGCCGTCGGTGGGCGCGGCACCATTGTCGGCCCGATCGTCGGCGCGCTGCTGGTCAACGCCGGCAAATCCTGGTTCACCGGCCTGCTGCCGGAGTTCTGGCTGTTTGCGCTCGGCGGCCTGTTCGTCGCCGTAACCCTGTTCCTGCCCAAGGGCATCGTCGGCATGTGGGATTCCTGGCGCGGTAACGCTCGGGCGATGCGGGCTGCAGCGATTGCAGAGGAAGCGGGCACAGACCCTGATGCCGCGCCGCCATTGAAGATCGTGCGCAACGCAGCAACAACGCCCGGTGCCTGGTCCGCGTCCGGGCCTGAACCGCAGCCGGCGGAATAGAGCGATGTCGAAGTCCAACACCATCCTCTATCTCGACGGCGTCTCGGTCTCCTTCGACGGTTTCCGCGCCATCAACAATCTGTCGCTGGTGCTCGACAAGGGCGAGATGCGCGCCATCATCGGTCCCAACGGCGCCGGCAAGACGACGATGATGGACATCGTCACCGGCAAGACCCGGCCCGACGAGGGCGAAGTGTTCTTCGACGGCCAGGTCGATCTGACCCGGCACGACGAGGCGGAGATCGCCATGATGGGCATCGGCCGCAAATTCCAGAAGCCGACCGTCTTCGAAAGCCACAGCGTCGAAGACAATCTGATGCTGGCGCTGAAGGGCCCGCGCTCGATCTTTCCGGCGCTGTTCCATCGCCGCTCGGCCGCCGAAGCCAGACAGATCGACGACATCCTCGGCATCATCCGGCTGGGCGACAAGCGCCACGATCTGGCAGCCAATCTCAGCCATGGCCAGAAACAGTGGCTGGAGATCGGCATGCTGCTGGCGCAGGACCCGAAGCTGCTTTTGGTTGACGAGCCGGTCGCAGGGATGACCGATGCCGAGACCGAGGAAACCGCGCGGCTGCTCAAGGACATAGCGCGCGACCATTCGGTCATCGTCGTCGAGCACGACATGCATTTCGTGCGCGAACTCGGCGTCAAGGTCACCTGCCTGCATGAGGGCTCGGTGCTGTCGGAAGGCTCGCTCGATTTCGTCTCGGCCGACGAGCGGGTTGTCGAAGTTTATCTCGGGAGATGAGCATGGTCTGGCGGGTGCAATTCCATCGCTTCGACTTTCCGTTCCTCCGCTTCTGGAGAAGGCGCTGACATGCTCGAAGTTTCCAACGCCACGCTCCATTACGGCGCTGCTCAGGCGCTGCGCGGTGTGTCGCTGACGGCGGGTGCCGGCAAGATCACCTGCGTGCTCGGCCGCAACGGCGTCGGCAAGACCAGTTTGATGAGATCGATCGTCGGCCACCACCGGCTGACGAGCGGAAGCGTTGCCTTCGAGGGGAAGGCGCTCGACCGGAGCGCGGCGTATGATCGCGCCCGGTCGGGCATCGCATTCGTACCGCAGGGCAGGGAGATCTTTCCGCTGCTGACGGTGCGCGAAAATCTGGCGTCCGGCTTTGCGCCCTTGAAGCGCGCCGACCGCAACGTGCCGGCGCATGTCTTCGAACTGTTTCCGGTGCTGAAGCAGATGCTGGGGCGCCGCGGCGGCGATCTCTCAGGCGGCCAGCAGCAGCAGCTCGCCATCGGCCGGGCGCTCGTCATGCGGCCGAAACTGCTGGTGCTCGACGAGCCGACCGAAGGCATCCAGCCCTCGATCATCAAGGACATCGGCCGCGCCATCCGCTATCTGCGCGACCAGGCCGGTATCGCCGTTCTGCTGGTCGAGCAATATCTGGATTTCTGCCGCGAGCTCGCTGACGAGGTCAACATCATGGACCGCGGCCAGATCGTCCACACCGGCCCGGCCGAAGATCTCGACCGGGCGGACGTCAGGAAGTTTCTGACGGTTTAACGCAGGTCGACGGCTGCACGGATCGTACACGTCGAAGATTGGCTGAAATGCCCACAATCACTTCGTCATTCTAGGGCGGAGCCAAGGAGCGGAGCGACGCGCGCAGACCCTAGAATCCATGCCGCGACATCAGCCAAAGAGTGCCGCGATGCAGAACAAGATCGCTTCTGCGGCACATTGGCATTCCACATTCTGCACCGTTAATGACGCTTCTTCGTCCCGGCATGGATCCCTGGGTCTTCGCTCCGCTTCGCGTCGCTACGCCCAAGGATGATGAAGTCGCGAAGGTCCGCACCCGTTGCGTCGGACTTTCGTCCGAGGCCGCCACACTCTGGCACGCCGAATACTGCATGCTAGTCTTTCCTAGGCCTCGGTGAGTCGGCCGCTTCCGTATCAGTCTGGTTCTGTAGCAGATCGAGGGAATATGCTGGCTCAGCCTGCAAGTTCCACGCAAGCAAGCCACCCTAGCTTCCCTCGCAGTTCTGATTGTCGGTCAATGCGTTCAGATAATCTTGCCAGGAGAATAGGGCTATGGAACGGTTCGTCGAGGACCACCAGAAACGACGGCTGACAGAGCGTGTCGACATCATTACCGCCATCAACATTCTGCGCTCGCAAGGCTACCAGCAGGATGAGCTGATCGGCGAAATCACCAAGGTTTTCTACGTCGACCTCGACACTTACAACGAGATCGTCATAGCGGCCTAAAAGCGCGTCGCGCCTGAACGGCCTCATGCGACGCGCTTTGGGGTGTTGTTTTACGTGTGGTGAGGTTCAGGCCGGCTGAATATCAGCCCAACCTACCCGGCGCGCCGGAAGGCGAGCACACGGTTGCGGCCGCCGCGCTTGGCGCCGTAAAGCGCCTTGTCGGCGGCGCTGAGCACCTTGTCGAATTTGGTGCCGCCCTCGCTGCCGAAGGCGTAGCCGGCGCTGACCGTGCAGGAGAGCAGGCGGGTCTCGGTATCGATCCGGCGCATGGCAAAACTGGCCCGGATGCGCTCGGCTATGAATTCCACCTTTTCAGGCAAGGTGCGATCGAGCACCAATGCAAATTCCTCTCCGCCCATGCGCGCGGCGACATCGCCTGGCTGGAGATTGGCGGTCAAATCCTTGGCGAACAGTTTCAGCACCTCATCGCCGGTGGCATGGCCGAACTCGTCATTGATGGCCTTGAAGCCGTCGAGATCGAACACGATCACGGCGGTGAAGGACCGGACCGGTGTTTTGCCGTGAAGGTCGAACAAAGCGCGCCGGTTGAGCAGTCCGGTCAGCGGATCGGTCAGCGCTTCGCGGCGATGATGCTGCGCCAGGCGTCCCTGGTTGAGCGCCAGCGAGAGCGCGCCGATGCCGGTCATGCAGGCGATGACGACGATGAGGCTGAAATCCTCGGCCCAGTTGCTCGGAGCATGGCCAAGCACCAGCCTGCCATCCCAGACAAGTGCACCGGAGCACAGCACGAAGGAAATTCCGGTAGCGGTGTAGAGCCCGGCAATGCCGAGGATAGGGGCAGGGAATTCCGTACGACCCTTCCAGTATTCATAGGCCGTCGCAAACAGGAGCAGCGCGGCAAAGGCATTCTCCAGCATGAAGCCCAGCCCGTCATAGCCAAGCGCCATCGGCGGCAAGGCGACTGCCAGCGAGACGCCGGCGCCGACAGCAATGCGGGGCAGCGGTGACCTCCCTGTCGTGAACTGATGGGCCGCGCCCAGCATGGTCGCGAAGCCGAGCAGCAGGAACGTGAAGCTGGCGAGGCCGAGCAGGCGCCCGGGCGCGTCGATATAGGCCTGGTAGGCGAAGACGTCGGCAACGATCAGAAGCACGCTGACGGCCCATGTCAGCAGGAATTTTTCCGAGCGCGCGGTAAGCCAGATGCCGAACAGCGTCAGGCCGAGGCAAGCGGCGGAAAACCCGACAGCCAACAGAAGGGAACTGTAGTCGAGCGACATGCCCTCGTCCTTGCGCGCGGCGGCCGGCCTATAGAAAGGACCCGCACCGGATTTATGCAGGAAGGAGGTATCGATAAGGTTACGATGCGCATAAGCTATCACGCTTCGGTTCATCGTAGCAATTCTGGGTTGAAACCCTTTTCAAGGGAAAGCGCTGCCCGCTTTCCCGGGAAAACCGTTCCACACTTTTCCTGGAATTGCTCCTAATGCATGTCGCCCAGAAGTGTGCCGCGGTTCTGGGACAACGGCATGCATCAGGACAAAGACTTAAATCGCGACGTATGAATCCGGTTCAGCGCGACGCGCTTTAACCGATCAGCTCACCCGCTTCATCAGCGCCATGGCGCCGAACGGCGCGCGCACCTTGCCCTCGGTGATGAAGTAGACGAACACGTCGCGCGGTTTCACCGGCGCGTCGAAAGTCGGATCGGCGCGCCGCAGATCTGCCGGCTGCTTGCCTTGCGCCCAGGTCTTCACCCGCGCTGCCCATTCGTCCAGGCCCTTCGGCGTATAGCAATCCGGATTGTCGTCGCTGCCGGTCTGCAGCCGCGCATAGATAAAATCGCCGGTGATGTCGGCGATACCAGGATATTTGGCATGATCGGCATAGACGATCGCCGCCTTGTATTTGCGCGCCAGGCTCACAAATTCCGGCACGCTGAAACTGTCGTTGCGCACTTCCAGCGCATGGCGCAGCGCGACGCCATCCTGCTTTTCCGGCAGCAGCTTCAGGAAGGCCTCGAAATCGTCGGCGTCGAACTTTTTCGTCGGCGCGAACTGCCACAGGATCGGGCCCAGCTTGTCGCCCAGCGCGGCAATGCCGGAGCCGAGGAAGCGCGTCATGGACTCGCCGGCTTCGCCAAGCACGCGCCGGTTGGTGACGAAGCGATTGCCCTTCAGCGAATAGACGAAACCGTCCGGCGCCTCGCCAGCCCATTTGACGAAGGTCGGCTCCTTGAAGCTGGAATAGTAGGTGCCGTTGACCTCGATGCTCGGCACCTGGCGGCTGGCGTAACTCAGCTGCTTGGCCTTGGAAAGCTTGTCCGGGTAGAAAGACGTATCCCAGGGTTCGAAAGTCCAGCCGCCCATCCCGGCGCGGATTGTTCCTTGGCTGATCATCGTCTTCCTCCCAGTTCTAAAAATGCGGTCAGGCTATTTTTCCAACCGGTTTGATCATGTCGACCACGGTCCATCCGGGACGGTGGGGATTGGCTCGGCGGCCCGTTTCGTGGAAGCCATAGGCCGTATAGATCTCGATGTTCCCCTCCATGCGCGAATTGGTGTAGAGCCGCACCTCCGGCACACCCCATAGCCGCGCCTGTTCCTGGGCGAAGTCGAGCAGCGCGGTACCGAGTTTCCTCCCCTGAAAAGCGGGGGAGACCGCGACGCTGAAGATCATCGCATGATCGGGGTGGCGCTCAATAACGATCAGCCCGGCGAGTTCCGCGCCGCTCTCCAAGAGCCAGACCTCGCCACGCTCGATGCGTGGCGCATAGTCCTCGGTGACTGGGAGCGGCGGCGCGCCTAACAGGGGCGTGTAGTGCTCATAGGCGGTCTGCGTCAGCGAGACGACTCCGTCGAGATCACCGGCAAGCGCCTGTCGGACTGTCATTCAAAGCTCTCCAGGCGCCCGACCGGTCTGTCAGTTACTCCGCCGCTTCGCGCTTGCCTCCGGGCCGCCGCTCCAAAAGCTCCTTCAGGAACTGGCCGGTGTAGCTGCGCTTTTCGCGCACGATCGCTTCCGGTGTGCCTTGTGCCACCAGTTCGCCACCGCCATCGCCGCCTTCGGGGCCGAGGTCGAGCACCCAGTCGGCGGTCTTGATGACTTCGAGATTGTGCTCGATGACCACCACCGTGTTGCCTTGGTCGACCAGCTCGTGCAGCACTTCCAGCAACTTGGCGACGTCGTGGAAGTGCAGGCCGGTGGTCGGCTCGTCGAGGATGTAGAGCGTCTTGCCGGTCGCCTTGCGCGACAATTCCTTGGCGAGCTTGATGCGCTGCGCCTCGCCGCCCGACAGCGTCGTCGCCTGCTGGCCGATATGGATGTAGCCGAGGCCGACCTGCTTCAGCGTCTCCAGCTTGTCGCGCACCCCGGGCACGGCGGCAAAGAAATCGACGCCTTCCTCGACCGTCATGTCCAGGACGTCGGCGATCGACTTGCCTTTGAACAGGACGTCGAGCGTCTCGCGGTTGTAGCGCTTGCCGTGGCAGACGTCGCACGTGACGTAGACGTCGGGCAGGAAGTGCATCTCGATCTTGATGACGCCGTCGCCCTGGCAGGCCTCGCAGCGGCCGCCCTTCACGTTGAAGGAGAAGCGGCCCGGCTGATAGCCGCGGGCCTTGGCCTCGGGCAACCCGGCAAACCAGTCGCGGATCGGTGTGAAGGCGCCGGTGTAGGTGGCCGGGTTCGAACGCGGTGTGCGGCCGATCGGCGACTGGTCGATGTCGATGACCTTGTCGAGGAATTCGAGGCCCTCGATGCGGTCGTGATCGGCCGGATGCTCGCGCGAGCCCATGATGCGGCGCGACGCCGCCTTGAACAGCGTCTCGATCAGGAAGGTCGATTTGCCGCCGCCAGACACGCCGGTGACGGCGGTAAAAGTGCCGAGCGGGATTTCGGCAGTGACGTTCTTGAGATTGTTGCCGCGCGCGCCGACGATCTTCAGCCGGCGGTTTTTCTTGGCCTCGCGCCTGACACCGGGCGTGGCGACTTCGAGCGCGCCCGACAGATATTTACCGGTGATCGAGTTGGGATTGGCCATCACCTGCTGCGGCGTGCCCTGGGCGATGATCTCGCCGCCATGAATGCCGGCGGCCGGACCCATGTCTACGACATAATCGGCATGCAGGATGGCGTCCTCGTCATGCTCGACGACGATCACCGTGTTGCCGATGTCGCGCAGATGCTTGAGCGTGTCGAGCAGGCGGGCATTGTCGCGCTGGTGCAGGCCGATCGACGGCTCGTCCAGCACATAGAGCACGCCGGTGAGGCCGGAGCCGATCTGCGACGCCAGCCTTATGCGCTGGCTCTCGCCGCCCGACAGCGTGCCGGAATTGCGCGACAGCGTCAGATAGTCGAGGCCGACATCGTTGAGGAAGCGCAGGCGGTCACGGATTTCCTTGAGAACGCGCACCGCGATCTCGTTCTGCTGGTCGTTGAGATGTGGCGGCAGTTCGGTGAACCACTGGTCGGCCTTGCGGATCGACAGCTCTGTGACTTCGCCGATATGCTTGCCGGCGATCTTCACCGCCAGCGCTTCCGGCTTCAGCCGGTATCCCTTGCAGACCGGGCAGGGCGTCGCCGACATGAAGCGCTCGATCTCCTCGCGCATCCAGGCGGATTCGGTTTCCTTCCACCGCCGTTCGAGATTGGGAATGACGCCCTCGAACGTCTTGGTGGTCTTGTAGGAGCGCAGGCCGTCATCATATTGGAAGGTGACCTCGCGCTCGCCGGTGCCGCGCAGGACGGCTTCCTTGGCCTCTTCGGTCAGGTCTTTGAACTTGTCGCCGAGCTTGAAGCCGTATGCCTTGCCCAGCGCTTCCAGCGTCTGCGCATAATAGGGCGAGGTCGATTTCGCCCACGGGCTGACGGCGCCGTCGCGCAGCGAGACGTTTTCGTCCGGCACGATCAGGCTGGCGTCGATGGCGCGCTGATTGCCGAGGCCGTCGCAGGTCGGGCAGGCGCCGAACGGGTTGTTGAACGAGAACAGCCTGGGCTCGATCTCCGGAATGGTGAAGCCGGAAACCGGGCAGGCGAATTTTTCCGAGAACAGGATGCGCTCATGCGTCTCGTTCTTCGATTTGTTGACCGAGTCCTCGCCGGTCTGGCTGGCGTCGAGCGGCCGGTCGGCGAACTCGGCCACCGCCAGCCCTTCGGCGAGCTTCAGCGCCGTTTCGATGGAATCGGCAAGCCGTGTCGCCAGGTCGCCGCGCACAACGATGCGGTCGACGACGACGTCGATGTCGTGCTTGTACTTCTTGTCAAACGCCGGCACATCGGCGATCTCATAGAAGACGCCGTCGACCTTGACGCGCTGAAAGCCCTTCTTCTGCAGCTCCAGTAGTTCCTTGCGATACTCGCCCTTGCGGCCGCGCACGATCGGCGCCAGCAGGAAAAGGCGCGTGCCTTCCTCGACCGCCAGCACCCGGTCGACCATCTGTGAAACCGTCTGGCTCTCGATCGGCAGGCCGGTCGCCGGCGAATAGGGGATGCCGACGCGCGCGAACAGCAAGCGCATGTAGTCGTAGATCTCGGTGACGGTGCCGACCGTCGAACGCGGGTTCTTCGACGTGGTCTTCTGCTCGATCGAGATGGCCGGCGACAGGCCGTCGATCTGGTCGACATCCGGCTTCTGCATCATTTCGAGGAACTGGCGCGCATAAGCCGACAGGCTCTCGACGTAACGGCGCTGGCCCTCGGCATAGATGGTGTCGAAAGCAAGCGACGATTTGCCGGAGCCCGACAGGCCGGTCATGACGATCAGGCTGTCACGCGGCAGGTCGAGATCGACATTCTTTAGGTTGTGTTCGCGTGCCCCGCGAATGGAAAGGTATTTATGGTCGGCCATCGCCGGTCGCCGCCTCAGGTCTGGTGTCAGTGGGATCGGCGGGTTTTCCCGGCCATTCCCTATGTAGGTATTTTTGCCGCCACGTCGAGAGACGCCACACTTCTCGACCAAAGCCGTTTAACCGTCTTTCGCGCGAACGGGCAAGCGGAAAGAACAAAGACCGAACACGCTCCTGACAAAGCTGTGCAGAAACTGACAAGGGTGTTTCAGAAACTGACCCTGACGTAAGCTCCCGGCGATCACATTTTCCGTAACCGGCTATTCAAGGTTGACGCCGTCGAATCAGGGGCGCACTCTGCCGGAGTCAACGGAGCCGGCCGTCTGTGATGGCCTCGCCGCCCATAGCGGCCTGCGAGACGCCGCAGGTTTTTGCGATTTGTGCTTCGGATTGACACCAGTCGCAACGGACATAGGAGCGGAGCATGACGCCACCGGATAGTCCCTTGAGGCTCCACCTGCTAGTGGAGCCGCGGCGGGCATAAGTGCCAGGTAGTTTCAAGGCATTGGAGTGTATGCGTCCAAACGAACGCATCGCGTCAGTCCAACAAACCACCAGACAAACCGTGACCTGCCGAATCCCACAAAAATCAGAGACGGCTAGTCGGATCGTCGGCTGAATGCCGCGAAGCATCCGAAATCAAAGTCGGTATAACACTACCGGCAGTTTGGATTTGAAATCCAAAAAAAGCCCCGACCGTTTGCGGAAGCAACGGCGGGGCTGTTCGTTTGCGAGGAAGTCGTCGGCGCAGGCTTTCTCTCCCGTATAGTAGCTGGGAGAAGGGGCTACCGGCGCGGCGGCTTGATCCCACCCGTGCCGACATCGACAGTGATGCTGCCGGAAATTCTGACATCGGTGTCGCCGATCTTGAACGTGCCGTTCTCGCCGGCAGGCAGCGCGTCGTCCGGCTCCGGCTGCGGCGCGGGCTTGGCGATGCGGTAGTCGCCGGTCACGCCGGGCAGGGCGCCTTTCCGCGACGTGCTGGTGCTGCCCCCGGCAAAGGCCATGCTCGATGTCGCCGCCGTGATGGCAAAGGCTATGGTCAGTCTGTTCAGGTGGTAGCGCATGGCAAGACTATAGTGCCGCGCTCAAGGCGAGGCCAGACCAGCGGCGTTGAAATTGAGGGAACACCGGCCTGCATTCAATCCGCCGATCAGGCCGCTGCCTGCTTGCGGGTGTCGAAGACGTGGTCGACGAGGCCCCAGTCCTTGGCCTCCTTCGCGGTCATGAAGAAATCGCGGTCGAGCGTGCGTTCGACCTCTTCGTGGGTGCGGCCGCAATGGTGAGCGTAGAGGTCGGCCATGTGCCGCTTGGTGCGCAAAATGCCTTCGGCGTGACGCTGGATGTCGGAGGCCTGGCCCTGGAAGCCGCCCAAAGGCTGATGCAGCACGATGCTGGCATTGGGCAGCGCGATGCGCCGCCCCGGCGTTCCCGCCATCAGCAGGAAGGAGGCCATCGACGCGGCAAAGCCCATGCACACCGTCGACACCGGGCAGCTGACATATTGCATCGTGTCGTAGATGGCGAAACCGCTGGTCACCACGCCGCCCGGCGAGTTGATGTAGAGCGAGATCTCCTTGTCGGGATTGTCCGATTCCAGCGACAGGAGCTGGGCGCAGACCAGCGCCGACATGCCGTCATTGATCTCGCCATTGACGAAGATGATGCGCTCGCGCAGCAGCCGCGAGAAAATGTCGAAGGCGCGTTCGCCGCGGCTCGATTGCTCGATCACCATCGGCACCAGATTGGCAAAGCCGCTCATCTCATTGTCTCCGTTTTGATTTTTCCGGTTCAGGCGGCGCGCAGCAACAGGCGTGGCGCGTTGGCGGCGACAGGCCGCTTGGGCTTGTATGCGCGCAGCCAGAGCCGGCAGCCGGCGCCGGCCATCGCGACCGCAGGCGTCAGGACAAACCCGTCGTGGACGATGCGCAGATGCGTGCCGCCGGAAACGGTGCGGGCGAGTGTGAAGGTGACGATGCTCCCCAGCTCCTCGCGGTCGGCGTCGCCGGAACGCTCGCGCCAGGAATAGCGCAGCAGGCGCCCCGGTTCGGCATCGAGCACTTCGCACTCGATCGGCTTCTCAGGCCCGGCAAAGGCAAAGCGGCTGCCGGTTTCCGGATTGATGTCGTTCGGCATCATCCATTCCGCCAAGAGGTCCGGCACGGTCAGTGCCCGCCACACTTTTTCCGGTGCGTCCGGCAGATCGCATTCGAAGGCGAGGGCATCTTTGGCGGTCTGCGTCTGCTTTTCGTCGGTCATTGGTCCATGTCCTTCAAAACGACCTTCAGTCTTTCGATGCGCTCCGGCCAGAATGCGCGGTAGCGTTCGATCCAGCCGAGCAGCGGCTCGAGCCCTTGCGGATCGGCGCGATAGTAGGCGTTGCGGCCGGCGCGTCTTTCGCTGACTAGGCCTGCGCCGCGCAGCACGGCAAGGTGCTGCGACACCGCCGGCTGCGACACGCTCATGCCGGTGCGCAACTCCGACACGCTCATCTCGCCGGAAGTCAGCCGCTCGTAGACGGCGCGTCGCGTCGGGTCGGCCAGGGCGCGAAAAATCTCTGCTTCGATCATGGCAAAAGCATAAGTCGATACTTATCGATTTGGCAAGGGGTGTTTTGAATGCCGCGTATTGATTGGATCCTGCCGGGCCTCTAAGCCGTGGGGAACAAGATGGGCCGATCATCGCGAGGCAGGAGTAGTATTTATGAATTCCAACGTCGATCTTTCGTCCGCCGAGAACCTCAACGAGGCTCTGAGGCTCTATCGCCGCCTCGTACTCGGTATAGGAGCGATCGCCGTCATCGGTTTCGTGGCCGTGATCTTGTTGGCCAAGCTGGGTACGGCGCTATCGCCGCCATACGGGATTTACATCTTCGGCGAAGGATTGGGGACCTGGGGCCTAATCGCGGTGGTAGCGGCGCTCGTCGCTCAGGTGTGGTGGCACGGGCGCGCGATCGGGAAATTGCTGAATGACCCGGCTCTGAAATCTGAACCTGCAGTCGGGCTGATGTCGGCGCCAACCGTGATCGCGCAGCGCGCCCATGGCATGGGCATGGAGTGGAGCGGCTTTTTCGGTCCGTTGCGACCAGCTAAAAAACGGCGCTGACGACACCGCTTCTCGCCCCTGCGTGTCAGCTAAATCCACGCGCCCGCGTCCGCGATTGCTGCCATTCCTTGACAATCCGTGGTTAACAGTATAGGAACGAAAAGGGAACAAAAACCTTGTGGGAAAAGCCAGCCGCGGCAAGCCAGGATTGTGCGCGGCCTGTAAGGTGAACGACTTGAAATTTGTTTCGGATGAGCACGGAGAAGTGTCATGGCGGGTAGCGTCAACAAGGTCATTCTGGTCGGTAACCTCGGCGCGGACCCTGAAATCCGCCGCCTGAATTCCGGTGATCCGGTCGTCAACATCCGCATCGCCACGTCGGAAAGCTGGCGCGACAAGAACTCCGGCGAGCGCAAGGAAAAGACCGAATGGCACAACGTGGTCATTTTCAATGACCAGATCGCCAAGGTCGCCGAGCAGTACCTGAAGAAGGGCATGAAGGTTTACGTCGAAGGCCAGCTGCAGACACGCAAATGGCAAGACCAGACCGGCGCCGACAAGTACACGACCGAAGTCGTGCTGCAGAAATTCCGCGGCGAGCTGCAGATGCTCGATTCTCGCGGCGAGGGCGGCGGTCAGGTCGGCAACTATGCCGGCGGCGGCGGCGCGAGCCGTGGCTCGGATTTCGGCCAGTCTGGCCCCAATGAGAGCTTCAACCGCGGCGGCAATAGCGGTGGCGGCGGTTCCAAGGGCGGCGGTGGCGGCGGCTCGTCGCGCGAACTGGACGACGAAATCCCGTTCTGAGCTGACGATAGTCAGCGATATCTGAGGAGAGGGTGCGATGTCGCTCGGACCGCTTCTATCGGCGCGCCCTCCCATTCCATGGCACGCCTTCGCGGCCCTTGCCGCGCTGGCCGTTGGCGCTACGCAACTGGCGCTGCCGAAAGGCACGACGCGTCATCGTGTCGTCGGCTATGCCTGGGCGGCGCTGATGATGGTCGTCGCCATCTCCAGTTTCTGGATCCAGCAGATACGCCTCGTCGGTCCGTTCAGCCCGATCCATCTCTTGTCGATTTTAGTGTTGATCGCCGTGCCGCTTGCGGTCTGGCACGCGCATATGCATCGGGTCGCCAAACATCGCACGGTCATGATATCGCTGTATGTTTTCGCCCTGATCGGCGCCGGCGTGTTCACGCTGCTGCCGGGGCGGATCATGCACACGGTCGTCTTCGGCCAGTGACGCTTTCTGAAAGGAAGATTGCCGTGAAAGCACGGATCAAATGGGTCGAGGAGCGCACCTTCGTCGGCGAGTCCGGCAGCGGCCACAAACTGGTGCTGGGGACCGCCCCCGGGCCGGAAGGCAAGACGCCAGGTCCGAGCCCGATGGAACTGGTGCTGATCGGCACCGGCGGCTGCTCGGCCTATGATGTCGTCCACATCCTCGAAAAAGGCCGCGAGGCGATCGAGGACTGTGTTGTCGAACTCGACGCCGACCGGGCCGAAACCGACCCGAAAGTCTTCACCCGCATCCACATGCATTTCATCGTCACGGGCCACGCGCTGTCGCGCGACAAGGTCCAGCGCGCCATCAACCTATCGATCGAGAAATACTGCTCGGCCTCGGCCATGCTGGCCAAGACGGCTGTCATCACCCACGATTTCAAGGTCGTCGATACGGCGGTGGAGTAGGGCTGCCGTTTACCCCGCCATCAGCGCCTTGATGCCATCCGCGACGAACTGAACCGCAAGCGCGGCCAGGATGACGCCGAGCAGGCGGGTCAGGATCGAGCGGCCGGTCTGGCCGAGGATGCGGTCGATGCGCTCCGACAGCACGAACACCAGATAGGTGATGGCAAGACAGACGAAGATGATGCCGACCAGCGCCGCTTGTGCGGCAAAACCCTGGAAAGAGCCCGACAGTAGCACGGTCGCCGAAATCGCACCGGGGCCGGCGATCAGCGGGATCGCCAGCGGGAAGGCCGCGATATTGTGGATCATGTCCTTGGTGATGGCGACGTCGCCGATCTTCTCCTTGCGGTCCTGGCGGCGCTCAAACACCATTTCGAACGCGATGAAGAACAGCAAAAACCCGCCGGCGACGCGGAAAGCCGGCAGCGTGATGCCGAACACCGACAGGATGGACGCCCCGGCCACCGCAAACAGCGCCATCACCAGGAAGCCGATGATCGAGGCGCGCACCGAAACCTGCTGACGTTCCTCGCGGTTCATGCCGCGTGTCACCGCGAGGAAGAGCGGCGCGAGACCTGGCGGGTCGATGGTCACCAGAATGGTGACGAAGGCGTTGAACAGGCTGTCGAAACTCGGCATCGCTGACCCCTCCCGCCGGGCCGGACCCCTGCGCCACGATAGTGGTAGAGCAAAGCCTGGCCGGTGGGAACCGTCTGAGATGCCGCTACCGGAGACGCCGGCTATGTTAGGCGGCAGCGTTGCAATAGGCCTCCAGACGATAGCCGTCGGGATCGACGACGAAGGCAGCGTAATAGTTCTCGCCATAGTCGGCGCGCAGCCCCGGCGCGCCATTGTCGCTGCCGCCTGCACGCAAGGCGGCGGCATGGAAGGCGACGACACTCTGCCTCGTCGGCGCGGCAAAGCAGAAATGCAGACCGGACTTCTCGTCCGATGGCACTGGCCGCTCCGCGTCGTTCACCCACAGCGCGACGGCTTGCGCACCATAACCCAGTGAGCCTGGCGACTGGCCGAGGCAGGAATAACCGAGCGGCTTTAGCGCGGCATCGTAGAAGGGCTTCGAAACGTTGGTGTCGCGGACGCCGATCGAGACATGGTCAAGCATGTTTTTTCACCTTTTTGCAATATGTTGCGTCATCAGTCGTGGGCGACGCGGCGCGCCAGGAACTCGACTTCGAGACGCCATGTCTTGCCATCGTCGTGCGAACGCTCGCCGAGCCAGCGGAAGCTGTCTTTGGTGATGCGCGAAAAGCTCCAGCGGACCGAGGAACCAGTGCCGTCGGCGCCGACCTGCACAATCGTGTCGCCTCCGGCGCGACCAAGCTGGCGGCTGTAGTATTGGTTGCGCGGGTCGCTCCAGAAGATGTGCCAGGCATCCGAGCCGGGATCATAGGCCCGAAGCGTTGTGCCATAGAAAGTCCATTTGCCGAGCGAGGGCGAGGGGCCGGCATCCCGTGCGGGCAGGATCCATACGTCCTGGATCGCCCTGCCTTCCAGGACCCAGCCGAAATGCACCTCGCCGCGTCCGGTGAGAACCGTGCCGTCCTCGAGATGGCGCGTGGCATCGAATGTCCAGGCGCCGACGAAGCGGCCGTAGAGATCCAGCTTTTCAGCCAGGCCGGAATTGGGGCCGTCGCTGTGGAGCGCTTCGGCAAAGGAGGATGTACCGATCATACTTGCTGCCTTCGTAGTGTCAGGAGGCTGCAAGCGATAGGCCCCGACCGGGTGTCGCGCTTGGGAAAAATTGCTATCTTTCAAGCCATGACGACGAGCGAACAAAACCTGGCATCGGGGCAGGGTTGGTATGTCTGTGACGTGCTGTGCACGGCCGGCGCCGGCGACCGCCCGTTCGAGGAGGCGCACGACACCTTCTGCGTTGCCGCTGTCACCAGCGGCACCTTCCGCTACCGCACCAGGCAAGGCGCCGCCATGCTGGCGCCGGGCGCGATCCTGCTCGGCAATGTCGGCGCCTGCTATGAATGCGGGCATGAGCATGGCGCCGGCGACCGTTGCCTGTCCTTCCACTTCGCTCCGGCCTATCTCGACCGCATCGCCAGCGACGTGCCCGGCGCGAGCAAGCTCGCCTTCGGCGTGCCGCATATGCCGCCTTTGCCGGCGCTCGCATCGCTGCTGGCCGAGGCGGAAGCGGCGCGCGAGATGGTCGACATCGACGCCTTTGAGGAGCTTGGCCTGCGAATTGCCGGCGCAGCACTGGCAGTTGCCGGCGCAGCACTGCCCGTCGCCAGCGATGCGGTGCCTGGCGTCCGACCGCCGAGCCGCCGCGACCAGAAACGGGTTGCCGAGGCGGTGCGGCAGATCGAGCTCAATGCCGACAGGCCGGTCTCGCTTTCCGAGCTTGCCTGCGCGACGGCGACCAGCCCGTATCATTTCCTGCGCACCTTCCGGCAGGTCGCCGGCATGACGCCCTATCAGTTTCTGCTGAGAACCCGGCTGCACCGCGCGGCGGTGCGGCTGCGCATGTCAGGCGATGCCATCTCGGCAATCGCCTTCGAGGCCGGTTTCAACGATTTGTCGACGTTCAACCGCCGTTTCCGGCGCGTCATGGGTGAGACGCCTGGCCACTATCGCGCCCGGCGGGTGGCTACCCGCTGATGCGTCCGCCTGCCTCCTGATACGCTCTTTGCTTTGAAAACGGTCCATCGCAGGCTTTTGCCCTTGCGGCGGCGAAATGCGTTATGGCCAAATCGTCGCAATCAACGGTATCCATTTGAAATTGCCGCCAAAATTGTCGTTGGAAAACCACCACGAATATTGGAGTTTCGGCCGTGCTTCCTATATAAGCGGTCAGTGATTCCTGATTAGATTGTGATCCGATTTGACCGACCAAAAACCCCCGCGCGGCGCCGACGGCGGCCCCACCGGCATCGAGCCCATCTCCATCATCGAGGAGATGCAGAGCTCCTATCTTTCTTACGCCATGAGCGTCATCGTCAGCCGTGCGCTGCCCGATGTGCGCGACGGCCTGAAGCCGGTGCACCGCCGCATTCTCTATGCGGCGCATGAGAGCGGCTACCACTGGAACCGCAAATATGTGAAATCGGCCCGCCCGGTCGCGGACGTGATGGGTAAATACCATCCGCATGGCGACGCCTCGATCTACGATGCCTTGGTGCGCATGGCGCAGGACTGGTCGCTGCGCGTTCCGCTGATCGACGGGCAGGGCAATTTCGGCTCCATCGACGGCGATCCGCCGGCGGCGATGCGCTACACGGAATCGCGGCTGACCAAGGTCGCACATGAGCTGCTGGAGGACATCGACAAGGAAACCGTCGATTTCCAGGAGACTTATGACGCCTCCGACACCGAGCCGAAGGTGCTGCCGGCGCGCTTCCCCAATCTTCTGGTCAACGGTTCCGGCGGCATCGCCGTCGGCATGGCCACCAACATCCCGCCGCACAATCTGGCCGAGATCTGCAACGGCGCCATCGCCATCATCGACAATCCGGCGATCGATTTGCCGGCGCTGATGGAGATCATTCCGGGTCCCGATTTCCCGACCGGCGGCATCGTGCTCGGCCGTTCCGGCATCTACAGCNCATCTACAGCGCCTATGCGACGGGCCGTGGCTCCATCGTCATGCGCGGCAAGGTCAATGTCGAACAGCGCGGCAACGACCGTGAATCGATCATCATCACGGAAGTCCCGTACCAGGTGAACAAGGCCTCGATGATCGAGAAAATGGCCGAGCTGGTGCGCGACAAGCGCATCGAAGGCATTTCCGACATTCGCGACGAAAGCGACCGCCAGGGCTACCGCGTCGTCATCGAGCTGAAGCGCGACGCTGTCGCCGACGTCATTCTCAACCAGCTTTACCGCTTCACGCCGCTGCAGACCTCCTTCGGCGCCAATATGGTGGCGCTGAACGGCGGCAAGCCGGAAGTGATGAACCTGACCGACATGCTGAAGGCGTTTGTCAGCTTCCGCGAAGAGGTGATTAGCCGACGCACGAAATTCCTGCTGCGCAAGGCGCGCGACCGCGCCCACGTGCTGGTCGGCCTCGCCATAGCCGTCGCCAACATCGACGAAGTGATCAAGCTGATCCGCACCGCGCCCGATCCGCAGACGGCGCGCGAGCAGTTGATGGAGCGGCGCTGGCCCTCCGGCGACGTCGAGTCATTGATTCTGCTTATCGACGATCCGCGCCATCGCATCAATGAGGATGGCACCTACAACCTCTCCGAGGAACAGGCGCGCGCAATCCTCGAACTGCGCCTGCAGCGCCTGACCGCGCTCGGCCGTGACGAAATCGCCGACGAGCTGAACACCATCGGCGACGAGATCAAGGATTACCTCGACATTCTGTCGTCCCGCGCCCGCATCCAACAGATCGTCAAGGACGAGCTTGCCGCCGTGCGCGACGAGTTCGGCACGCCGCGCCGCACCGAGCTCACCGACGGCGGCGCCGACATGGAAGACGAGGACCTGATCCAGCGCGAGGACATGGTCGTCACCGTCAGCCATTCCGGCTACATCAAGCGCGTGCCGCTGTCGCTCTACCGGGCGCAACGCCGCGGCGGCAAGGGCCGCTCCGGTATGTCGACCAAGGAAGAGGATTTCGTCACCCGGCTGTTTGTGGCCAACACGCATACGCCGGTGCTGTTCTTCTCCTCGCGCGGCATCGTCTACAAGGAAAAGGTCTGGCGGCTGCCAATCGGCAATCCGCAGTCGCGCGGCAAGGCGCTGATCAACATGCTGCCGCTGGAGCAGGGCGAGCGCATCACCACCATCATGCCGCTGCCCGAGGACGAGACCAGCTGGGGCGAACTCGACGTCATGTTCGCCACCACGCGCGGCACCGTGCGCCGCAACAAGCTGTCCGAATTCGTCCAGGTCAACCGCAACGGCAAGATCGCCATGAAGCTGGAGGAGGAGGGCGACGAGATTCTCGGCGTCGAGACCTGCACAGACAATGACGATGTGCTTTTGACCGCCAGCTCCGGCCAGTGCATCCGCTTCCGCGTTGGCGATGTGCGCGTCTTCCAGAGCCGCAATTCGGTCGGCGTGCGCGGCATAAGCATGGCCGAGACCGACCGCATCATCTCCATGTCGGTGATCGAGCATGTCGATGCTTCACCGGCGGAACGCTCCGCCTACCTCAAGCGGGCAGCACTGGAGCGGCGGCTTGCCGCCGAGGTGACCGGCGAGGAAGAAGAGATTGCACTCACCAATGAGGAGATTGGCGAGGAGACCGAGCTTTCCGACAGCCGTTACGAAGAGCTCAAGGCGCATGAGCAGTATGTGCTGACGGTGACCGAATATGGCTACGGCAAGCGCTCGTCATCCTACGATTTCCGCCTGACCGGACGCGGCGGCAAAGGCATCCGCGCCACCGACGTGTCGAAGGTGGCCGAGATCGGCCAGCTGGTGGCGACTTTCCCGGTCGGCAATGACGACCAGATCATGCTGGTTTCGGATGGCGGCACGGTCATCCGGGTGCCGGTCAACGGTATCCGTTTCGCCAGCCGCGCCACCAAGGGCGTGACCATCTTCAACACCGCCGAAGGCGAGAAGGTGGTTTCGGTCGAACGGATCTCGGAGCCGCAGGCCGACGAGGATGTCGAAGAGGGTGTCATTGAGGCCGGCGCCGGAGATGCCGTACCGGACAGCACCGAATAGGTTTGAGCAACAACGCCGGCCCGATGGGCCGGCGCAAACAAGAAACTAGCAATAAATCAGGGGCGACGGTGGGGCCAGCGAGCGCCGAAACCTTCGAACCGCTTTGTGCGGACACGGACGCGCTCTGCCTCGCTATGCAATCCGAATGCGGTGGCGATCAGCATGGCGACGGTCATTGCGGTGGCGAGCATGTAGATCAGCATGTGCGTGTTCTCCTGCGCCTATCCAACGGTTAGATCGGGTTTTGGTTTCATCTTCCGAAGTGCAAACTAGCGAACGCGGCGTGAAGTCTTCGTGATCAAGGCATTCATCTGTCGTTCATGTCTGCGAAAAGGTTCACGCAGATGTTCCCAATCGCATTTGCCTTCCGCCCAATGCCCCGCTAGAAGCACCTCCCATGACCGATCGCATCGCCCTTTATGCCGGCTCCTTCGACCCGCTGACCAACGGCCATCTCGATGTCCTGAAGGCATCGCTGGCTGTCGCCGACACGGTTTATGCGGCGATCGGCACTCACCCCGGCAAGACGCCGCTGTTTTCCTTCGACGAACGGGTGAAGCTGATCGAGGCCGCGACCAAGGCCGAATTTGGCCGCGACGGCGACCGTATCAAGGTCGTCGCCTTTGACGGGCTGGTCATCGACGCGGCCCGCAAGCATGGCGCCTCGATCATGATCCGCGGCCTGCGCGACGGCACCGATCTCGATTACGAGATGCAGATGGCCGGCATGAACGAGACCATGGCGCCGGAACTGCAGACGGTTTTTCTGCCCGCCAGCCCATCGGTACGCACCATTACCGCCACACTTGTGCGCCAGATAGCCTCGATGGGCGGAGACATCCGTCCCTTCGTACCGGCCGCCGTTGCCGGCGCGCTCACCGCCAAATTCGCGAAATAGTGCATGTCACCCCAAAGTGGATGCCGGTTTTGGGGCAACGACATGCACCCTAACAAAGACCTTCGGAGATCCCTTATGCAGCTGAAAAAGCTCGCCTCGTTCCTCGTCGTGCTTGCCGGTCTCGTGACCGCATCCGTTTCGGCCTTCGCCGCCGAACCGGAAAACACCATGGTCATCACCTTGAAGAACGGCGACGTCACCGTCGCGCTACGCCCCGACCTGGCACCCAAGCATGTCGCCCAGATCAAGAAGCTGGTGCGCGAAGGCGCTTATAACGATGTCGCATTCCACCGCGTCATCAACGGCTTTATGGCGCAGACCGGCGACGTCAAGTTCGGCAACATGAAGAAGGGGTTCAGCCCCGAGGCCGTCGGCACCGGCGGTTCAGACCTGGCCGACCTGCCGGCCGAATTCTCGCAGAGCGAACATTTCAAGCGCGGCACGCTCGGCATGGCCCGCTCGCAGGACCCGAACTCCGCCAATTCGCAGTTCTTCATCATGTTCGCGCCGGCGCCGAACCTCGATGGCCAGTACACCATCGTTGGCAGTGTCGTCAGCGGCATGGAGTTGGTGGACAAGATCAAGAAGGGCAACGAGGCCGACAACGGCACGGTCAGCGGGCCCGACCGCATGATCAAGGTACGCATCGCCGCCGACAAGTAAACCAATCAAATCAATCTGTTTTCTGAGATAAAGGATATACGACATGGCTGAGATCAAGGACCGCGAGAACGCGCTCATCCTGGAAACGACCAAGGGCAAGGTCGTCATCGAACTGTTCCCCGATTTGGCTCCCGGCCACGTCGCCCGCATCAAGGAACTGGCCCGCGAAGGCGCCTATGACGGCGTGGTCTTCCACCGCGTCATCGAAGGCTTCATGGCGCAGACCGGTGACGTCAAGTTCGGCAATTCGACCAAGCCCACTTTTGCCCCCTCCCGCGCGGGCATGGGCGGTTCCGAGAAGCCTGACCTGAAGGCTGAATTCTCCAACGCCAACCATGGCCGCGGCACCTGCTCGATGGCCCGTTCGCAGAACCCGAACTCCGCCAATTCGCAGTTCTTCATCTGCTTCGACGATGCCGCTTTCCTCAACCGCCAGTACACGGTCTGGGGCCAGGTCATCGAAGGCATGGACAATGTCGACAAGATCAAGCGCGGCGAGCCGGTGGTCGATCCCGACAAGATCGTGTCGCTGAAGGTCGCGGCCGACGTCAAGTAAGGACAAACGACGATGATGGGCGTGGTCTGGTCGCTGCTCGGCATCCTGTCAGGCGCCTTCATCGCCGTCCAGGCGCCGATCAACTCGCAGCTGGCGCGCGGCCTGGGGCTCCCGGTCGCGGCTGCTGCGTTTTCGTTCCTGTCGGGCGCGATCGTGCTTGGTATCATCTCCATTGCCGTTGTGCGGCTGCAGGACATCTCGCTCGACTGGAAGGCGCCGGCGCCTTGGCTGTTCATCGCCGGCGGCATGCTCGGCGGTTTCTATGTCACGCTGTCGACCATTCTTACGCCGCGCATTGGTGCGGCCGCGCTGATGGCGTTCCTGGTTGCCGGCCAGTTGCTGGCCGGCATGCTGATCGATCGCGTCGGCTTCCTCGGCGTGGCGGTGCGCGAGATTTCGCTCGGCCGCATCGCCGGCGCGTTGCTGCTCTTGGCCGGAGCGCTGCTCGTCCGGCTCTACTGATGCGCGTCGACCTCTTCGACTTCGACCTGCCTGAGGAGCGCATCGCGCTTCGCCCGGCCGAGCCGCGCGACAGCGCCAGAATGCTGGTGGTCAGGCCGGGCGAGGGTCTTTCGGATCGCACGGTTGGCGACCTTCCGTCCTTGCTCAGGGCTGGCGATGTTCTGGTCTTCAACGACACCAAGGTCATTCCTGCCCAGTTAAGAGGCATCAGGCGGCGCGGCGAAGCGCAGGCGCAGGTCGACGCCACGCTGCATATGCGCATGGCGCCGGACCGCTGGCTGGCCTTCATGCGGCCTGGCAAGCGCATCGCCGCCGGCGACCGCATCCATTTCGGCCATGACGGCAATTCCTGTTTTCTCGGCCAACTCGACGCCACGGTGATCGAGAAGGGCGAGGCCGGCGAGGTGCTGCTCGGTTTCGACCTGTCGGGGCCGTTTCTCGACGAGGCGCTGCATGCCGTCGGCCACATCCCGCTGCCGCCCTATATCGCGTCGAAGCGCGACGACGACGCGCGCGACCTGACCGATTACCAGACCATCTATGCCAAAGAGGAAGGTGCTGTGGCAGCGCCCACCGCCGGCCTGCATTTCACGCCGGAACTGTTTGCAGCACTCGACGCTAAAGGCATCGAACGCCGCTTCGTCACCTTGCATGTCGGCGCCGGCACCTTCCTGCCGGTCAAGGCGGACGACACCGCTGACCACAAGATGCATGCCGAGACCGGCTCGGTCAGCGAAGCAACAGCCGACGCTCTGAATGGCGCCAAGGCGCGGGGCGGGCGCATCATCGCTGTCGGCACGACCTCGCTGCGCCTGCTGGAGAGCGCGGCACGGCCTGATGGCTCGCTGACCGCCTGGTCCGGCCCGACCGACATCTTCATCACGCCGGGCTATCGGTTCAAGACCGCCGACCTGCTGATGACCAATTTCCATCTGCCGCGTTCGACGCTGTTCATGCTGGTTACGGCCTTCAGCGGCCTCGATACAATGCGCGCGGCCTATGCGCATGCCATCGGGAACGATTACAGATTCTACTCCTACGGAGACGCAAGCCTGCTTTATCGAGCGGAGATGAGCGATGGACGATGACCTGCAAGCTTTTGATCGCGAGAGCCTGATCGCCGAAGTGAAGAAATTGCGTGCCGGCATTCGCCAGCATCGCGATGCCAACGGCCACGATTTGTGCTGGCATCACCCCAACCTGTGGGATCTGCTGCCGGAAAGGACCGATCCATCGATTGCCGTGCCGCCCTGGCCGAGATTTATGCGCGGCTGCATCCACTACCGGCAGTCGCTCGACAGGCAGGCGCCAGGCGCGCCCGGCCATGACAAGGAATTCAATGGCTGAGACATTCACCTTCAAGATCCTCGCCACTGACGGCAAGGCGCGGCGCGGTTCCATCACCATGCCGCGCGGCGAAATCCGCACGCCGGCCTTCATGCCGGTCGGCACCGGCGGCACGGTCAAGGCCATGTATATGGACCAGGTGCGCGGCGTCGGCGCCGACATCATCCTGGGCAATACCTATCATCTGATGCTGCGCCCCGGCGCCGAGCGCGTGGCGCGGCTTGGTGGGTTGCATGAATTCGCCCGCTGGCCGCAGCCGATCCTGACCGACAGTGGCGGTTTTCAGGTCATGTCGCTGTCGAAGCTCAGAAAATTGACCGAGAAGGGCGTCACCTTTCGCTCGCACATTGACGGCGCTGCCTACGAGATGTCGCCGGAGCGCTCGATCGAGATCCAGGGCCTGCTCGATTCCGACATCCAGATGCAGCTCGACGAATGCACAGCGCTGCCGGCCGACCTCAAGCAGATCGAGCGCGCGATGGAGCTGTCGCTGCGCTGGGCCGAGCGCTGCAAGACAGCGTTCGGCGATCAGCCCGGCAAGGCGATGTTCGGCATCGTCCAGGGTGGCGACAACGCAGCTCTCAGGGTGCGTTCGGCGCAGGCGCTGAGCGCGATGGAGCTGAAGGGCTATGCGGTCGGCGGCCTGGCCGTCGGCGAACCGCAAGCGGTGATGCTGGATATGCTGGAGATCACCTGTCCGGAATTGCCTGACGACAAGCCTCGATATCTCATGGGCGTCGGCACGCCGGACGACATCGTGAAATCGGTGGCGCGCGGCATCGACATGTTCGACTGCGTCATGCCGACCCGCGCCGGCCGCCATGGCCTGGCTTATACCAGGCGCGGCAAGGTCAATCTCAGGAATGCCCGCCACGCGGACGATCCGCGGCCGCTGGATGAGGAGAGCGACTGCCCGGCCGCGCGCGACTACTCACGCGCCTATCTGCACCATCTCGTGCGCTCGCAAGAGGCGCTGGGGGCGATGCTTCTGACCTGGAACAACCTGTCCTACTATCAGAAGCTGATGCAGGACATTCGCGCCGCGATCGAGGCCCGGGCCTTTGAGGCGCGCACGGCTGAGATTTCCGAGGCATGGGCGAGGGGTGATATTCCGGTGCTGTAGCCGGGCCTCAGGTACTGAGCGAATTCGCTGCGCGCAAGCTGCAGCCGGTGATTTGAAAGCTGCCGTCGGGCTGCTGTTCCAGCGTGTAGACCGCCTCATAGTCCTTGCCGTCGGGCCCAACGATCAGCACTTGCTGGATTAGAGAAGTTGGCCCCATCTGCTCGACCTTGCCGAAGGAATAGCTCTGCGGCTGGCGCACCGGCGGATAGCCGTTGGTCACCATGTTCATGAAGGTGTCGACGGTCGGAAAGATGCGCTTCACATTTGGAGCGGCGAAACTGTACGCCTTGGCGCCATCATTGGCGATGAGCGCCTTCAACTGACCATCGATGACGGCCTGGCCGGCCTTGACTTCGGCGTCGCCGGCAAGGGCTGCCGAGACGAACAACGCGAACAGCAATGAAACAACTGCGAATGCGGTGCGGCGCATGGCCTGTCTCCATTGTCCCCCAACAAAACCTGTCCCGGGACGCATCATACCATACGGTTTGCGGAGCCTCACGGTTTCAGCAACCGCAATATTCGCCACGCAAGTGCCACATGATCATGCTTAAGCCTCCTTTAACGCGGGGCGCGCATCGTAGGGACGGGTGGGGACCCGTTCGCGCAACCAGGGGACGACCATGTTCAAGCAGCCGATCGACCGGCGCCTTTTGCTGAAGGGCGCGGCAAGCCTCGCAGTTTTGGCTCCCTTGCCCGCCTGGGCAAGCACCGGGCCGACCGTCACGGAAGTCGCCTTCGATCCCGCCATTCCAGCGCTCGGCAACCCCGATGGCGACGTCACCATCGCCGAATTCGTCGACTATCAATGCCCGATCTGCAAGCTCGTCTTCGTCGAACTGAAGAAGTTGATGGAAGCGGACAACGGCGTCCGGCTTGTGATGAAGGACTGGCCGATCTTCGGCGACGTGTCGCGCGACGCGGCGCGGGTGACGCTGCTGAGCGGCGAACAATATGCCGCGGCGGTCGATGCGCTGATGACCAACCAGCGCGGCCTTTCGGAACGCCGCACCAACGACATCCTTTCTTCCGTCGGTGTCGATGTGGCGATGGTGCGTGCCGACCTCGCCATCCGTGAACCCGACATCGACGCTGCCCTTGTCCGCACCGAAGCCCAGGCGACGGCTTTCAAGCTGCGCGGCACGCCAGCCCTGGTCATCGGCGGCAACTTGTATCGGCGCGGCATGCCGGTGTCCGAACTGAGACAAGCCGTCGCCAAGGCGCGCTCGGCCTGATGCTTGAAAGCCGGGCGGCAGTCTGCCACAAGGGCCGCTTGTGTGCTGAAGCTTGATCGGGACCGGCAATGAAGACGTTTTTCATGCAGATAAAGTGCGATCTGGGCAAGTCCTATGAGGTCGCCAGCGCGCTCGCCGATGCCGAAATCGCCTCGGAAATCTACTCGACCGCCGGCAATTACGACCTGCTTGCCAAATTCTACGTCGACGACGAGGAAGATGTCGGCCACTTCGTCAACGAGAAGGTGCAGATTATTCCCGGAATCAAGGACACCTTCACGGTCGTCACTTTCCGCGCTTTCTAAAGCAATTCCAGGAAAAAAATGTGAAGCGGTTTTCCGTCCGGAATTGCGTCAAGCAAAAAGCCATGGCAGGTCGCCGTTTCCATGAAACGGTGAACTGCTAGAGCGCATCAGGCACTTGCCCGGCGACAAGGCAGAGCCTGATTAAGGTCCTGTTCCGACTGCCCGAATTTTGGGCAGTCGGAACATACTGATCGCCGATATCCTCCAAATCACCGATTGCGCTTGATTTTCTCCGGCGACGCCAGTGAAATGGCGTCACAGGGGAGTATGCGATTGGCAGCGTTCGATGAAATGCTTCCGGAAGTTTCCGGGCTTAGACAACCGTATACGGCTTACGACCGCTGGCTGAAGGAGCAGGACCCGGCCAGGCTTACCGAAAAGATGCAGGACGCCGAGCGCGTCTTCCGCAAGACCGGCATTACCTTCGCCGTCTATGGCGAGCAGGAAGCCTCCGAGCGGCTGATCCCCTTCGACATCGTGCCGCGCATCATCTCCGGCAATGAATGGCGAAGGCTGACGCAAGGCATCGAGCAGCGCGTGCAGGCGCTGAACGCTTTCCTCGACGACATTTACCACCGCCAGGAAATCCTGCGCGCCGGCCGCGTGCCGAGGGAGCTGATCGCCAGGAACGAGGCGTTCCTGCCGGAAATGATCGGAGTGCGGCCACCGGCCGGCGTCTACACCCACATTATCGGCGTCGATATCGTCCGCATCTCCGAGAACGAGTTCTACGTGCTGGAGGACAATGCGCGCACGCCGTCGGGCGTCTCCTACATGCTGGAGAACCGCGAGACGATGATGCAGCTCTTTCCCGAGCTGTTCCAGCAGATCAAGGTGCGGCCGGTGGAGAATTATCCGCAATTGCTGCGCCAGTCGCTGGCGGCAGTGCGGCCGCAAAGCACCAAGGGTGCACCGACCATTGCCGTGCTGACACCGGGCAGCTTCAACTCAGCCTATTTCGAACATGCCTTCCTCGCCGACCAGATGGGCGTGCAACTGGTCGAAGGCCAGGATCTGCGCGTTGTAGACGGCCACGTCTCTATGCGCACGACCGAAGGCTACAAGCAGATCGACGTGCTTTACCGGCGCGTCGACGATTCCTTCCTCGATCCGCTGACCTTCCGGCCGGACTCGGCCCTTGGCGTGCCCGGCATCATGGACGTCTACCGCGCCGGCAACATCACCATCGCCAACGCGCCGGGAACCGGCATCGCCGACGACAAGGCGATTTATTCCTACATGCCCGACATCGTCGAGTTCTACACCGGCCGCAAAGCCATCCTCGGCAACATCCCGACCTGGCGCTGCTCGGAGCCCGACAGCCTGAAATACGTGCTCGAACACATCCATGAGCTGGTCATCAAGGAAGTGCACGGCTCCGGCGGCTACGGCATGCTGGTCGGCCCGGCTGCGACCAAGAAGGAATGCCAGGATTTCGCCAAGAAGCTGCAGGCGAAGCCCTCCAACTACATCGCCCAGCCGACGCTGGCGCTGTCGACTTGCCCGATCCTGACCGAAAAAGGCCTGTCGCCGCGCCATGTCGATCTCAGGCCCTATGTTCTGGTCTCCGACCGAATCCAGATCGTTCCCGGCGGCTTGACGCGGGTGGCGCTGAAGGAGGGGTCGTTGGTCGTGAATTCCTCGCAAGGCGGCGGGACGAAGGATACGTGGGTGTTGGACGATTAGGTAGACAGTAGACAGTAGGCAGTAGGCAGTAGGCAGTAGGCAGTAGGCAGTAGGCAGTAGAGGGACAAGAAATGCCATATTCCACAGAGAATCAAATGCTTACTAATCCCTACTCACTATTCCCTACTCACTAGTCCGAAGGGTCTTGCCATGCTTCTCGGCCGCACCGCCAACGGGCTCTACTGGATGAACCGTTATATCGAGCGGGCGGAAAACATGGCGCGTCTGGTCGATGCCGGCCTTCGCATGGCGCTGACCCGCACCCAGAGCGCGTCGGAAGAGTGGAATTCGGTGCTGCTCAGCGCCGGCTCCGACGTCACCTTCACGCAGAAATACAAGGACTACACCGCCGCCAATGTCGCCGACTTCCTGCTGCGCGACACCTCGAACCCGTCGAGCACGATGTCGGCGATCGAGACCGCTCGCAACAATGCCCGCATGGTGCGCACCGCGCTGACGCGCGAGACCTGGGAGAGCATCAACGAAGCCTGGATGGCCCTGAAGCGCATGCTGGCAAAGCCGATCGACGAGCGCGACCTGCCGAGTGTGCTCGACGCCATCAAACGCGAGACGGCGCTGATCCGCGGCTCGTTCTACGGCACGATGCTGCGCAACGAGATCTTCGACTTCTCACAACTCGGCACCTATGTCGAGCGGGCCGACAACACGGCACGCATCCTCGACGTGAAATACTACGTGCTGCTGCCCTCGATCTCCTGGGTCGGCTCGAGCCTCGACAACTACCAATGGGAATCGATCCTGCGCTCGGTGTCGGCGCACCGTTCCTATCGCTGGGTCTATGAGGCCGACTACAAACCGACTAACATTGCCGACTATCTGATCCTCAATGTGCGCATGCCGCGCTCGCTGACCTTCTGTTATCGTTTTCTCGCCGAGCATCTGAAGTTCCTCGGCGACGATTATGGCGACCGTCATGCCTGCCACGCCACCGTCGACAGGACACAGGCGATGCTGCAGGCAGGGTCGATCAAGGACATATTCGACACCGGCCTGCACGAATTCCTGGCCAGATTCATTCAAGACAACACCAAGCTTGGCGAAGAGATCGCACAAGATTACCGGTTCAATTGAGCATGATCGCGAACCGGAGGACCGCGCTAGCGACGAGTGAGACCCGGTTTTCGGATAAGATCATGCTTACAAACGGAAAATAGGCATGCGGCTCAAGATCACCCACCGTACCGAATACCGCTACGACGCGCCGGTGCACTATCTGTTGCAGCGGCTACGCCTGTTACCGGTCAGTGGCCCGACGCAGACCGTGCTGTCCTGGGCGCTGAAGATCGAGGGCGCGCGCGAGGAAGTCCGCTTTAACGACCATTTCGGCAACGATAACAGGCTGTTGAGCGTCGAGGGCGAGCGCGACTTCATCACCGTCGAGGCCTCCGGCGAGGTTGTCACGCGCGACACAGCGGGCGTCTCGGGTCCGCATCAAGGCTTTGCGCCGCTGTGGCTGTTCAGCCAGGAGACAGCTTTGACCATCCCGGGCGAGGGCATAAGCGAGCTTGCCGCGGCGGTCGGCAAAGGTACCGACATCGAAAGGCTGCATCGGCTGATGGCGCTGATCGTCGAGCGCGTCGCCTACACGCCGGGCACCACCAGCGTGACGACCCCGGCGGAAGAGGCATTGGCGCTGAAGACCGGCGTTTGCCAGGATCACAGCCACATCTTTGTCACCGCAGCCCGCGTCATGGGTTTTCCGGCCCGCTATGTCAGTGGCTATCTGATGGTGGATGCGGCGATCGAGCAGGCGGCAAGCCATGCCTGGGCCGAAGCCCATGTTCAGGGTCTCGGCTGGGTCGCCTTCGACGCCGCCAACGGCATTTCCCCCGATGAACGCTATGTCAGGGTAGCCACCGGCCGTGATTATCGCGACGCCTCGCCGGTGTCGGGAATTCGACTGGGACAGGCGGAGGAACAGCTTGCAGTCACCGTCACGGTAGAGCAGTAGTCTCCGGCAAGATTGCTGCCTGAAGAGATTCCATGACTTATTGCGTCGGCCTCAAGATCGATCGTGGGCTCGTGTTCATGTCGGACACGCGCACCAATGCCGGGATGGATTCGATCTCTACTTTCAAGAAGATGCATGTCTGGGAAGAGCCAGGCGAGCGCGTCATCGTACTGATGTCGGCCGGCAATCTGGCCACGACGCAGGCCGTGGTCAGCCTGCTCGACGAGCGCACCAAGGCGGTGGCGGAACGCCACGCGACGCTGCTCGAGACCCCATCCATGTACCAGACGGTGCGGCTGGTCGGCGACACCGTCAAGGAAGTCATCGCCAGCTCGTCGCCTGCCGGCGAAAAGGCGGATTCCTATTTCAACGCCTCCTTCATCCTCGGCGGCCAGATCAAGGGCAGCCCACCACGGCTGTTCATGATCTATCCCGAGGGCAATTTCATCGAATCGACCGACGACACGCCGTTCTTCCAGATCGGCGAGACCAAATACGGCAAGCCGATCATCATCCGTGCCTATGAAAGGACGATGAGCCTGGCTGAAACGGTCAAGCTCTTGCTGGTATCGTTCGATTCGACGCTGAAATCGAACCTGTCCGTCGGCCTGCCTCTCGACCTGCTGTTCCTGGAGGAGGACACGTTCACGGTGGGTTTGAAAAAGCGCATCGGCCAGGACGATCGATATTATCGTGCTATTTCCGAAGGCTGGTCGAACGCGTTGAAGACGGCCTTTGCCAGCCTGCCGGATTTTCCGGGGTAGCGCGGGAACCTTCGTCGCGGTTGCCTGTCTCTATTTAACATGTTAATAAAAATCACGGCTGGCTGATCGGCGCGTCGGGAGGATCCATGGACAACGAGCAATTCCGCGACTGGTCGACGCGCGCCGCCGACTGGGGCGCTGATTACCGCGCCGGCCTTCGCGATCGGCCCGTACGACCTGCCATAGCGCCGGGCGAGATCTTCAGGAGCATCGAAGCTTCTCCGCCGGAGGCCGCGGAATCGATGGAGACGATCTTCGCCGATTTCGAAGCCAAGATCGTGCCCGGCATGACGCATTGGCAGCATCCGCGTTTCTTTGCTTATTTCCCGGCCAATGCAGCACCCGTCTCGGTGGTGGCCGAATATCTGGTCTCTGCGATGGCCGCGCAGTGCATGCTGTGGCAGACCTCGCCGGCGGCGACAGAGCTTGAGACACGCATCGTCGACTGGATGCGCCAGGCGCTCGGCCTGCCCGAGGGCTTTTCCGGCGTCATCCAGGATTCGGCGTCGTCGGCGACGCTGGCCGCCGTGCTGACCATGCGCGAGCGCACGCTCGACTGGCAGGGCAACAAGAAGGGCCTTTCCGGGCAGGGCAGGCTGCGCGTCTATTCCTCCGACCAGGTGCACACCTCGATCGACCGCGCCATCTGGGTCGCCGGCATTGGCGAGGACAACCTCGTCCGCATTCCCGTCGCCGGCACCTACCGCGCCATGGATACCGCGGCTTTGGAAGCGGCGATTGTTGCCGACCGCGCGGCCGGCCTATTGCCGGCCGGCATCATCGCGTGCGTCGGCGGCACCAGCACCGGCGGCACCGACGACATCGCTGAAGTGGCCGCGGTGGCCAAACGCCAGGGGCTCTATCTGCATATCGACGCCGCCTGGGCCGGATCGGCGATGATCTGTCCGGAATACCGGCATTTCTGGACCGGTGTCGAGGGCGCGGACTCGATCGTCTTCAACCCGCACAAATGGCTGGGCGCGCAATTCGACTGCTCGATCCAGTTCGTCCGCCAGCCGGAGGATCTCGTGCGCACGCTGGCGATCAAGCCGGACTATCTGAAAACTCGCGGCCATGACGGCATCATCAACTACTCCGAATGGTCGGTGCCTCTCGGCCGTCGCTTCCGGGCGCTGAAGCTGTGGTTCCTGCTGCGCGCCCATGGCCTCGAGGCGCTGCGCACCATGATCCGCAATCACGTCGCCTGGAGCGAAGGCATAGCAGCGCGCCTGGCCGAGGAGGAGGATTTCGAGCTCGCCAGCCAGCCGATGCTGTCGCTGTTCTCGTTCCGGCATCGCGCCGTATCCGGCGCTGACTGCGACGAGCACAATCTGCGTCTGGTCGACGCCATCAACAATGACGGCCGTATCTACCTGACGCAGACGCGTGTCGATGGGCGGGTCGCCATCCGCTTCCAGGCAGGCCAGTTCGAGACAACCGCGGCCGATGTCGATACCGCCTTCACTGTCATCTGCGAGTGTGCAAGATCCCCGAAGGACTGACAGGGATTGCCCGGGTGGTTGCCGCCGCCGGGGCAAGCCAGCAAGGACCTGCGAGCAAGCATATGGCCGGAAGGGCTGAAGGGGTTAGCCAGAATCTGACGGGCGTCTGGAGCGGGCGCTATTTCTATCCGCGCGAACTGCCGCCGGTTTCCTTCGTTGCAACGCTGATCGAAACGGCAACCAGCTTGACGGGCATGACCCACGAACCGGCGGCGACCAGCACGGCAAGATACGCAAGCCTGCAGGGGCAGCGAGAGGGCAACGCCGTCTCCTTTACCAAGACATACGACAAGGCCCAATTGAAGGCGCACCCGATTCACTACAGCGGCATCATCAACGGTGATGCAACCGAGATCAAAGGCACTTGGCGAATCCCGGGATACTGGTCCGGCAATTTCCTGATGATCCGCTCGCCAGGTAAAGTCGCGGCTGTCACCCGCAAGGTGGCGGAGCGGGTCTGAGCCGTATCTGCCCGGTTCGCCTTTGCAATCATCGATATTTCATTAGCCGGCGTCTCCCTTTTCATTGCTTTCGTTTTCAGCTACAAACAAGAAAAACGAAAACGGGAGGTTCTCAGTGTATTTGTCGCCGCGCCATGCCGAAATCATCCAGATGGCGAAGGACCATGGCCGTGTGCTGGTCGATGACCTCGCCACGCATTTCAACGTGACGCCACAGACCATCCGCAAGGACCTCAACGATCTCTGCGACCAGCGGCTGCTGACGCGCATCCATGGCGGGGCCCTGTTCCCGTCCGGCATCGAGAACATGGAGTATGAGGCGCGCCGCAAGATTGCCGCCGACGAGAAGGAGGCCATCGGCCGCGCGGCGGCCAGGCTGATACCCGACAACGCCTCCCTGTTCATCAACATCGGCACCACGACCGAGTCGGTCAGCAAGGCGCTGCTCGACCATACCGGGCTGATGGTCATCACCAATAATATCAATGTTGCCAACAGGATGCGCATCTATCCTTCGATCGAGGTGGTAATCGCCGGCGGCGTCGTGCGTGGCTCCGACGGCGGCGTTGTCGGCGAGGCCGCGGTCGATTTCATCAGGCAGTTCAAGGTCGACTATGCAGTGATCGGCGCCTCGGCCATCGACCATGACGGCGCGTTGCTCGATTTCGACTTTCGCGAAGTGAAAGTGGCGCAAGCCATTATCGCCAATGCCAGGCATGTCATCCTGGTCTCCGACCAGACCAAGTTCGAACGCACCGCGCCGGTTCGCATCGGCCATCTCTCGCAAGTCAACACCTTCATCACCGACCGTTGCGACATCCCGTCGGTGCGTAAGATCTGCGAGGAAGCGGAGGTTCAATTGATCGAAACGTCGCTCGGCTAGGCTATCGATCACGGTCCCGTTACATTTCGTTTGACATTCGTTCTTATTTCGAAATAATCCCGATACGGTTTCGTAACAACTCAAAAATGCTGCAATGCGAAATCGCGGGAGGGATTTGTGGACGCAGTCCGTGACATCTTCGTCATCGGTGGCGGCATCAATGGCTGCGGCATCGCCCGCGACGCCGTTGGGCGGGGCTTTTCGGTATTTCTGGCCGAGATGAACGATCTTGCCAGCGGAACCTCCTCCGGCTCGACCAAGCTGATCCACGGCGGTCTGCGCTACCTCGAATTCTACGAGTTCCGGCTGGTGCGCGAGGCGCTGATGGAGCGCGAGGTTCTGTGGAAGAACGCGCCGCACATCATCTGGCCGATGCGCTTCGTGCTGCCCTACGCCAAGGGCCTGCGCCCGGCCTGGCTGATCCGGCTCGGCCTGTTCCTCTACGATCATATTGGTGGCCGCAAATTGCTGCCGGCGACCCGGACACTGGACATGTCCAAGGATCCGGCGGGCAAGCCGCTGAAGCCGCTGTTTCACAAGGCTTTCGAGTACTCGGACGGCTGGGTCAACGATGCCCGGCTGGTGGCATTGAACGCGCGTGACGCCGCCGACCGCGGCGCCACCATCCGCACCCGCACGAAAGTCGTCGGGGCGCGGCGCGAAGGCGATCTGTGGGCGATCCGCGTGGAAGACGTGCAGACGGGAGAGGCAGAGGAGGTCAAGGCCCGGCTGCTGGTCAATGCCGCCGGTCCGTGGGTCGACCACGTCCTGTCGACCACCGTGGGCCAGAACGACGTGCACAATGTGCGCCTGGTGCAGGGCAGTCATATCGTCATCAAAAAGAAGTTCGATGATCCGCGCGCCTACTTCTTCCAGAACAAGGACGGGCGCATCATCTTCGCCATCCCTTACGAGGAAGAATTTACGCTGATCGGCACCACCGATCGCGACTATCCCGGCGATCCGCATGACGTGAAGATCAGCGACACCGAGATCGACTATCTCTGCGCGGCGGCGAGCGAATATTTTGCTGAAGCCGTGACGCGTCCCGATATCGTCTGGACCTATTCTGCCGTGCGCCCGCTCTATGACGACGGCGCTTCGAAGGCGCAGGAAGCGACCCGCGACTATGTGCTGAAAGCCGATGGCGGCGGGGGCAAGGCGCCGATCGTCAACGCTTTCGGCGGCAAGATCACCACCTACCGCCGGTTGTCGGAATCGATGCTGGAAAAGGTCGAAGGTTTTCTCGGCAAGCGCGGCAAGCCGTGGACGGCGAACGCGCCCTTGCCGGGCGGCGATTTCCCGGCCACCGGTTTCGACGTCCAGGTGGCGAAGCTGAAGAGCGCCTATCCTTTCCTCGACCAGCGCCTGGCGCGTCGGTTGACCAGGCTTTACGGCACGCGCGCGCAAGTGCTGCTCGGCCTTGCCAAGTCGAACGCCGATCTCGGCCGCAATTTCGGCGCCGATCTCTATGAGGCCGAGGTACGCTACCTCAGCGAAAACGAATGGGCGCTGACCGCCGAAGATGTATTGTGGCGTCGCACCAAGCGGGGTCTGCATCTCAGCCGCGAACAGGCCTCGGCGCTTGACGAATTCATGCGCGGCATCAGCCGGCGCCATGTCGCGGCAGCGGAATAGGGAAGGCGATTGATGCACAAAGCCTGGGAGGAGGCATCATGCTGGAACTGAGAAACGTGACGAAGATGGTCGGCGCGGTGGAGCATATCCGCGACGTGTCGCTGACGCTTCAGCACGGCTCGCTCAACGTTTTGCTCGGGCCGACACTGTCGGGCAAGACCAGTCTGATGCGGCTGATGGCCGGACTCGACGTGCCGACCACCGGTTCAGTCTGGTTCGACGGCCAGAATGTCACCGGCATGCCGGTGCAGCAGCGCAAGATCGCCATGGTCTATCAGCAGTTCATCAACTACCCCGCGATGACCGTCTACGAGAACATCGCCTCGCCGTTGCGCGTCGCCGGCAACGACCAGGCCAAGATCGACAAGGAAGTCCGCAACGCGGCAGGGCTTTTGAAGCTCACACCCTATCTCGACCGCACGCCGCTCAGCCTGTCCGGCGGCCAGCAGCAGCGTACGGCGCTGGCCCGCGCCATCGTCAAGAATGCCAGCCTGGTGCTGCTCGACGAGCCGCTCGCCAATCTCGACTACAAATTGCGCGAGGAGCTGCGCGCCGAACTGCCCAAGATATTTGCCGCCGCCGGCACTATTTTCGTCTACGCCACGACCGAGCCGCATGAAGCCTTGCTGCTCGGCGGCAATACGGCGACGCTGTCCGAGGGGCGGATCACCCAATTCGGGCCGACCATCGACGTCTTCCGCAAGCCGATCGACCTGGTGACGGCGAAAACCTTTGCCGATCCGCCGCTCAACACCATCGTGCTGGCCAAGAAAGGTCCCGATTTCCTTCTCGAGGGCGGCGTCAAGCTGCCGGTACCGGCCGAACTCGCCGGCATTTCCGACGCCAACTACACGATCGGCTTCCAGCCGCATCATCTGTCGCTCGAGCGGCCCAACGCTGCCGCGGTGCCTGTGCGCGCCAAGGTGACGATCACCGAGATCACCGGCTCGGAAAGCTTCATCCATCTCGATTTTGCCGATGCGCGCTGGGTCATGCTGACCCACGGCATCCGCGATTTCGAGCCCGACGCCGAGATCGAGGTGTTTATCGATCCGCGCCACATCATGGTCTTCGACAGCAACGGCAGCGCCGTCGCCGCGCCGAAGCTTGCGGCCTGAGGGGGAAGAGATGGCGCGCATCGACGTCAACCATGTCAGGCACTCCTACCTGCCCAATCCGCAGAAGGATGCCGATTTTGCGCTGCGGGAAGTGCACCACACATTCGAGGATGGCGGCGCCTATGCGCTGCTTGGGCCTTCGGGTTGCGGCAAGACCACGCTGCTCAACATCATTTCGGGACTTCTGCACCCCTCGCACGGTGAGTTGCTGTTCAACGGCAAGGACGTCACCAATCTGTCGACGCAGGAGCGCAACATCGCGCAGGTGTTCCAGTTCCCGGTCATCTACGACACCATGACCGTCTACGACAATCTGGCCTTCCCGCTGCGCAACCGCGGCGTGCCGGAGGCCGATGTCGACCGCAAGGTGCGGGAGACGCTGGAGATGATCGACCTGGAGTCGTGGGCGAAGAAGAAGGCGAGGGGCCTGACCGCCGACCAGAAGCAGAAGATCTCGCTCGGCCGCGGCCTGGTGCGCTCGGATGTCAATGCCATCCTGTTCGACGAACCGCTGACGGTTATCGATCCGCACATGAAGTGGGTGCTGCGCTCGCAGTTGAAGCAACTGCACCGCCGCTTCGGCTACACCATGGTCTATGTCACCCATGACCAGACCGAGGCGCTGACCTTCGCCGACCAGGTCGTCGTCATGTATGATGGCGGCATCGTCCAGATCGGCACGCCGGCCGAATTGTTCGAGCGCCCGCGCCACACATTCGTCGGTTACTTCATCGGCTCGCCCGGCATGAACGTCATGCCGGTGGCGATCGACGGCAAGACCGCGACCATTGGCAGCCAGCGGATCGAGCTGCCCGGCGCGCCAAAGACCGCCGCTGGGAGCTCCGGCGCCATCGAACTCGGCATCCGCCCCGAATATGTCAGGCTCGGCCGTGACGGCATGGCGGTTAAAATCAGCAAGGTCGAGGATCTCGGCCGCCACAAGGTGGTGCGCGCCAGCCTCGAAGGCCGCGAGATCGCTGCCGTCATCGGCGAGGACGAGAGCGTGCCGGCCGACCCAAAGGTTCGTTTCGATCCGGCCGGCATCAACATCTATGCCGATTCCTGGCTGGTTGAGATGGGGCGTGTCGAGATGGGGGCATAGATGGAAAAGACCTGGAACAACAAGGCCTGGTTCCTGGTGCTTCCGGTGCTGGTGCTGGTGGCGTTCTCGGCCGTCATTCCGCTGATGACGGTCGTCAACTATTCGGTGCAGGACACCTTCGGCAACAACGTCTTCTTCTGGGCAGGCACCCAGTGGTTCGAGGAACTGCTGTCGTCCAGCCGCTTCTGGGAAGCGATGGTGCGCAACCTGATCTTCTCCTTCATCATCCTGGCCATCGAAGTGCCGCTCGGCATCTTCATCGCGCTCAACATGCCGAAGAAGGGCTGGGGCGTGCCGGTCTGCCTAGTGCTTATGTCGTTGCCGCTGCTCATTCCGTGGAACGTCGTCGGCACCATCTGGCAGGTCTTCGGCCGCAACGACATCGGCCTGCTCGGCTACTACGTCAACGCGCTCGGCATCGACTACAATTACGTGCAGGATTCGTTCGACGCTTGGGTCACCATCATCATCATGGACGTCTGGCACTGGACCAGCCTTGTCGTGCTGCTCTGCTATGCCGGCCTGGTTTCGATCCCGGATGCCTTCTACCAGGCGGCCAAGATCGACGGCGCCTCGCGCTGGGCGGTGTTCCGTTATATCCAGCTGCCGAAGATGCAGCGTGTGCTTTTGATCGCCGTGCTGTTGCGCTTCATGGATAGCTTCATGATCTACACCGAGCCCTTCGTCGTCACCGGCGGCGGCCCCGGCAACTCGACCACGTTCCTGTCGATCGACCTCGTCAAGACCGCGCTCGGCCAGTTCGACCTCGGTCCGGCGGCCGCCATGTCGCTGGTCTACTTCCTGATCATCCTGTTGTTGTCGTGGGTGTTCTACACCGTGATGACCAACTACGACGCGGAGCGCTGAGATGAGCGGCGCCAACGAAAGAGCCGACAGAGTGAGCGAAACCACCGCTTCGGGAAAATTGGCGAGCACGCTTTCGCAGGATCAGGTCGCCCGGCTGATGCGCAAGCGCGGCGAGGAATCGCGCTGGTGGTGGATCGTGCCGACGATCTACATCATCGTGCTTCTGCTNTCTGCTGCCGATCTACTGGCTCATCAACATGAGCTTCAAGACCAATGCCGAGATCGTCTCCTCGCTGACGCTCTATCCGCATCAGCCTACGATCGCCAACTACGTCACTATCTTCACCGATGCGTCCTGGTATTCGGGCTACATCAACTCGATCACCTATGTTGTCATGAACATGGTGATTTCCGTGGCTGCGGCGCTGCCGGCGGCCTACGCCTTTTCGCGCTACCGCTTCCTCGGCGACAAGCATCTGTTCTTCTGGCTGCTGACCAACCGCATGGCGCCGCCGGCGGTGTTCGCGCTGCCGTTCTTCCAGCTCTATTCGGCCTTCGGCCTGATCGACACCCACATCGCGGTGGCGCTGGCGCACTGCCTGTTCAACGTGCCGCTGGCGGTGTGGATCCTCGAAGGCTTCATGTCGGGCGTGCCCAAAGAGATCGACGAAACAGCCTATATTGACGGCTACTCCTTCCCGCGCTTCTTCGTCAGGATATTCATGCCGCTGATCGCCAGTGGCATCGGTGTCGCCTGCTTCTTCTGCTTCATGTTCTCATGGGTCGAGCTTTTGATCGCTCGCACGCTGACGACCACCGATGCCAAGCCCATCGCCGCCACCATGACCCGCACCGTTTCGGCCGCCGGCATGGATTGGGGCCTGCTCGCTGCCGCCGGCGTGCTGACGCTGATCCCCGGCGCGCTCGTCATCTGGTTTGTCCGCAACTACATCGCCAAGGGCTTCGCCCTGGGGAGGGTGTGATGAAACAAAAGCACGGGTTCATCCTCACCACCACCGCCAAGGGCTTTGCCCTGGGGAGGGTGTCACCATGAATCTCGACCTCACCTGGATGGCGTGGACGTGGCCGACGGCGGCGTTCTTCGGCACCATTCTTCTGCTGCTGTGCGGCATGGCGTTTTGGGAATTTGCCTCGCCGGGCGGCAATCCGCGCGTCGGCATCCTGCGCTTCGAGACGACGCGCGGCGACCGTCTTTTTCTGTCGCTGCTTGGCAGCGCCTTTATCCATCTCGCTTGGCTGGGTCTTGTCGGATCCAACCTGTGGTGGGCTCTCGCTCTCTCCGTGGTCTACGCCGTCGGCGTGTTCCGCTACGTATAGAGGGGGAAACTGTTGGATCGACCGCGTGCCGGTGGCCGTTCCAGATCGCACTTGAAACCTAAATGTGGAGGAAACCTATGCGACGGCAATTTTTAACATCAACAACTGCCCTTGTCCTGTTGCTCGGGGTAGGCAACGCCTACGCCGGAATGGATGAGGCCAAGGCGTTTCTGGACAAGGAAATCGGCCCGCTGTCGACGCTCGACCGGGCCGGCCAGGAAGCAGAAATGCAGTGGTTCATCGATGCCGCGAAGCCTTTCGCCGGCATGGACATCAAGGTCGTGTCCGAAACCATCGCCACCCACCAGTATGAATCGCAGGTGCTGGCGCCGGCCTTTACCGCCATCACTGGCATCAAGATCACGCATGACGTCATCCAGGAAGGCGACGTCGTCGAGAAGATCCAGACCCAGATGCAGACCGGCCAGAACCTTTATGACGGCTGGGTCAACGATTCCGACCTGATCGGCACCCACTGGCGCTACCAGCAGGTCCGCAACCTGACCGACTGGATGGCGGGCGAGGGCAAGGACGTTACCAATCCGAACCTCGACCTGAAGGATTTTATCGGCACCTCCTTCACCACCGCGCCGGACAAGAAGCTCTATCAGCTGCCCGACCAGCAGTTCGCCAACCTCTACTGGTTCCGTTACGACTGGTTCAACGACGAGAAGAACAAGGCCGACTTCAAGGCGAAATACGGCTACGACCTCGGCGTTCCCGTCAACTGGTCGGCCTATGAGGACATCGCGGAGTTCTTCACCGGCCGCGAGATCGACGGCAAGAAGGTCTATGGCCACATGGACTACGGCAAGAAGGACCCGTCGCTCGGCTGGCGGTTCACTGATGCCTGGCTGTCGATGGCCGGCAACGGCGACAAGGGCCTGCCGAACGGCCTGCCGGTCGACGAATGGGGCATCAAGGTCAACGAGAAATCACAGCCGGTCGGCTCCTGCACGGCGCGCGGCGGCGACACCAACGGCCCGGCTGCCGTCTACTCGATCCAGAAATACCTCGACTGGCTGAAGGCCTACGCTCCGGCCGAAGCCCAGGGCATGACCTTCTCCGAATCCGGCCCGGTGCCGGCACAGGGTGCGGTCGCGCAGCAGATATTCTGGTACACCGCCTTCACCGCTTCGATGGTCGACGCCGGCGCCAAGGCGGTGCTGAACGACGACGGAACGCCGAAGTGGCGCATGGCCCCGTCGCCGCATGGCGTCTACTGGAAGGACGGCATGAAGCTCGGCTATCAGGACGTGGGTTCCTGGACGCTGATGAAGTCGACGCCGACCGACCGCGCCAAGGCCGCCTGGCTCTACGCGCAGTTCGTGACCTCGAAGACGGTCGACGTGAAGAAGAGCCATGTCGGCTTGACCTTCATCCGCGAAAGCACGATCCACGACAAGAGCTTCACCGAACGTGCGCCGAAGCTCGGTGGTCTGATCGAGTTCTACCGCTCGCCGGCCCGCGTTCAGTGGTCGCCGACCGGCACCAACGTGCCCGATTATCCGAAGCTGGCACAGCTCTGGTGGCAGGCGATCGGCGATGCCTCGTCCGGCGCCAAGACGGCGCAGGAAGCCATGGACTCGCTCTGCGCCGAGCAGGAAAAAGTCATGACCCGCATCGAGAAGTCGGGCGTCCAGGGCGATATCGGCCCGAAGATGGCCGAAGAGCATGACCTCGCCTACTGGAACGCCGACGCGGTCAAGAACGGCAATCTCGCGCCTCAGCTGAAGATCGAGAACGAGAAGGAAAAGCCGATCACCATCAACTACGACGAACTGGTGAAGAGCTGGCAGAAGTAATCTTGGCGTACGCGCCAGGATCATAGTGAACGGGGAGGCGGCATCTTGCCGTCTCCCCTGTTTGTATAGGCGAGCTACCGGGAGGACTAATGACCGGATACATCCTTGCAATCGACCAGGGTACGACATCGACCAGGGCGATCCTGTTCGACGGCGCGATGAAGGTCGCCGGCAGCAAGCAGCAGGAATTCACGCAGCATTATCCTGCCTCCGGCTGGGTCGAGCATGATCCGGAAGAGATCTGGGCAAGCGTCGTCGCGACGGTCAAAGGCGCGCTGAAGGCCGCCGGCCGCGAGGCCTCGGATGTGGCGGCGATCGGCATCACCAACCAGCGCGAAACCGTCGTCATCTGGGACAAGGCGACCGGCAAGCCGATCCACAATGCCATCGTCTGGCAGGACCGCCGCACCGCGCCGCTGTGCCAGAAGCTGAAAAAACACGGCCTGGAGAAAAAGTTCACCAAAAAGACCGGCCTGCTGCTCGATCCCTATTTCTCCGGCACCAAGATCGCCTGGATGCTGGACAAGGTAAACGGTGCGAGAAAGCGCGCCGAAAAGGGCGAACTGCTCGCCGGCACTATCGACAGTTTTTTGATCTGGCGGCTGACCGGCGGCAAGGTGCATGCGACGGATGCGACCAACGCCTCGCGCACGCTGGTCTATAACATCGAGAAAAATGTCTGGGACGACGAGCTGCTCTCCATCCTGCGCATCCCGGTGGCGATGCTGCCTGAGGTCAAGGATTGCGCCGACGACTACGGCGTGACGGAAAAAAGCCTGTTTGGCGCCGAAATCAAAATCCTTGGCGTGGCCGGCGATCAGCACGCAGCGACCATAGGCCAGGCCTGTTTCGAGCCAGGCATGATGAAATCGACCTATGGCACCGGCTGCTTTGCGCTGCTCAACACCGGCGCCGATCTAGTGCGCTCGAAGAACCGGCTGTTGACCACCATCGCCTATCGGCTGAACGGCAAGACTACCTATGCCTTGGAAGGCTCGATCTTCATCGCGGGTGCCGCCGTGCAATGGCTGCGCGACGGCATCAAGGTGATCGGCAAGGCCGAGCATAGCGGCGTTTTGGCGGCAACCGCCGACCCCACGCAGAACGTCTATCTGGTGCCGGCTTTCGTCGGTCTCGGCGCGCCGCATTGGGACGCCGAGGCGCGTGGCGCGATCTTCGGGCTGACCCGCAACTCTGGCCCGGCGGAGTTCGCCCGCGCGGCGCTGGAATCCGTCGCCTACCAGACGCGCGATCTCCTCGACGCCATGCGCAAGGACTGGAAGGGGGCGTCGGCCAAAACCGTGCTTCGCGTCGACGGCGGCATGGTGGCCTCCGACTGGACCATGCAGCGGCTGGCCGATATCCTCGATGCGCCGGTCGATCGCCCGACCATTCTGGAGACGACGGCGCTGGGTGCGGCGTGGCTTGCCGGCTCGAAAGCAGGCGTGTGGCCGAAGGCGAAGGATTTTGCCAAGAGCTGGGCGCTCGAGCGCCGCTTCAAGCCGGACATGGATGCCACGGTGCGCTCGGCAAAGCTCGCGGGCTGGCGCAATGCGGTGCGCCGGACGCTGAGCGCGCGGTAGTAAATCATGGCGGGGGAAGGGGATGAATCCACACTGGTATGGGGCCTGGCGCGACGAGGCTGTCGAACAATTGGATGCAAAGAATGCACGCTTGCAGCAGGAGTTCCGACTCGGCAGTTGGCCTCGCTATGACTATGATCTGACAGAAGGAAAGCTTCTGTTCTCGGACAACGGCATCACCAAGGTCGTCGCCGAAATCCAAATCGCCGGATCGACGAGTGCCAAGGCCAGCAACTGGCTCTGGGCTTGGGCAAATTCAAACCTGCCTGGCGACCTGCTTGCCGACGCAGAGCTGGTTCGGTCTTTCGGACAGGAGCATTCCATTGATGAGCTGGCTCAACCCTATGCGATAGATTTGAACAACGACTTGGAAGTGCTCGGCTGGAAAATGACCGCAGCTGCGGTTCGAATCTGCAACGGCCTCGGCGCATACCGTTCTCCGCGTGGTGAAGGCGGAGCCCTGTATCTGATCTTCAAGAGCGTCAATTGGGCCAGCTAATCCGCCGCGCCCGTACCCAAGCAACCTACGGAAAAGCCCGCGCCGTTGCCGGCGCAGGCTTTTCTACTCAACACTTGGTACCAACTCAGCTCAATAGGGCGAATTGCACTGTTGACGCGGGCCGTAATTGGGCTGGAATGTGTTGTCCGAAGCGCGGTACGACCGATAGCGGTCGTAGCACCACTGCACATGGGCATCGCCGCGGTTGTTCTCGCTGTTGACGATCGCACCGGTGATCAAGGCGCCGGTGGCGAAGGCAGCCAGCGGGAACCAGTAGTCGCCGTGACGGCGATAGCCGCGGTGATATTCGCGATAGCCGCGATGGCCATTCCAATAGCTGCCGCCATCATTGTTGCGGGAGAACTGGCGGCCTACGCGGAAATCGCGATTGCCGGAATTGCGGTTGCCATGGCGCATCCACCGCCAGTTGTCATGACGAGAATCGCTCACATTCACGATGTCGGACGAAGTTGCTGATGACTGGGGCACGAACATCTGGGCGGCATTGGCCGGCATAGCGGCGGCCGCGGCAAACGAAATTGACAGGGTGGTCGCCAGTAGACCCGTTGCGATCTTGTTCATGATCTTCTCCTTGAAGGGTGGTTGACGTCCCTTGTGAGACGAAAACGGCCCGCTCGTGCGATGGTTCCCACCAAAACAGTAAGTTGCTGATTTGTAATGTTTCTCGAATTCGGCGCGTGAGAAAAGGCGCGTCTCGCGCGCCAACAGATCGAAGCGGCGACCACGTTGCGGGAGCGGCTCACCGGGCTGGTGACGACGCAATTTGCGGCGCGTCTGGCGATGGCTGAAACCCCGGTCGAAGGGCCATCTTTTTCCGGTTGACCGGTCGCGGCACTCTCCCTATGTTCCGCGCAATTTCGAGGGCGGCCTTTAGAGCCCGCGGGAGCGCGTAGCTCAGCCGGTAGAGCAACTGACTTTTAATCAGTAGGTCTCGGGTTCGAACCCCGACGCGCTCACCAGAAATATTTCGTGCGGAAGTTGCCCTGTCAGCAGCCCCCATCGCCCCCTACAATCGCCGCCCGGTCTTGACGTCGAACAGATGAGCGCAGGCGCGGTCGATCTCGATGCGCATCTGCTCGCCCTGTTTCAGTGCCAGCCGCTCGCGGAAAAGGCAGGAGATTTCTTCTCCGGCGCAGTCGACCCGGGCAAAGATTTCCGAACCCGTTGCTTCCAGAAGCACGATCGTGCCGGGGATTCCTTTGGCGGTCGTCGCTCGGATGTGTTCGGGGCGGATGCCGTAGATGAGGTCGCGGCCGGGTATGTTGGTCAGGTCGATGCCTTCTGGCAGCGGCAAGATCAGTCCACCGGCGCTGCGGAAAACACCTTCCTCGACATGGCCTCGAATGAAATTCATCGCCGGCGAGCCGATGAACCCGGCAACGAAGAGGTTGGCCGGGCGATCGTAGAGATCGAGCGGCGCGCCGATCTGCTCGACAAGGCCGTCATGCAGCACGACGATCTTGTCGGCCATGGTCATGGCCTCGATCTGGTCGTGGGTAACGTAGATGGTGGTGGTTCCCAGCCGCTGGTGCAGCGCCTTGATCTCGCCGCGCATCTGCACGCGCAATTTGGCGTCGAGATTGGACAGCGGCTCGTCGAACAGGAACACCTGCGGGTCGCGCACGATGGCGCGGCCCATGGCGACGCGCTGGCGCTGGCCGCCGGAAAGCTGACGCGGATAGCGGTCGAGCAGCTTGTCCAGGCCGAGAATGCTGGCGGCCCTGCCGACGCGGCCGGCGGTGTCGGCCGGATCGGCTTTCTTGATCTTCAGGGCAAAGCCCATATTGTCGGCCACCGTCATATGCGGATAGAGCGCGTAGTTCTGGAACACCATGGCGATGTTTCGGTCGCGCGCCCTGAGATTGTTGACGAGGCGATCGCCAATGGCGATCCTGCCGCCCGAGATCGTTTCCAGTCCGGCAATCATGCGCAGCAGCGTCGACTTTCCGCAGCCCGACGGCCCGACCAGGATGACGAATTCGCCATCGGCGATGTCGACGCTGACATCGTGGATGATCTTGGCGGCTCCGAAAGCCTTCTGAACGTTGTTGATTGTTACCGATGCCATTGGATTTCTCCCGGAAATGAGTGATGTCGGGGCCGTGCCTCAGCCGCCCTTGACGGCGCCTGCGGTCAGCCCGGCGACGATCTGCCTTTGCGCGAACAGGGTCAGCACCAGCACCGGCAGCGTCACCACAAGTGCTGCGGCGGCGAGCGGACCCCAGCTCACCTGCTCGTAGGAAAGCATGTTGTAGACGGCGACCGGCAGCGTGCGAGTCTCGCGGCTGGCGAGCACAATGCCGAAGACGAAATTGTTCCATGAGAAGATGATCGACAGGATGAAGGCGACGACAATGCCCGGCTTGGCGATGGGCAAGGCGACCAGCCGGAACACCTGCCAGGAACTGGCGCCATCGATGTTGGCCGCTTCTTCCAGCTCCATCGGCGTGGTCTCGAAATAGCCGATCATCACCCAGACCACGATCGGCACCGTCACCACCAGATGGATGATGATCTGCGGCCACAGCGTGCCGAGAATGCCGACCCACTGGAACAGCAGGAACAGCGGAATGAGATAGGAAAGCCCCGGCGTCATGCGGGCGATCATGATGACCACCGCCGAGCGTTCGGCCTTGAGCCGCGCGATGCCATAGCCCGCCGGCACGCCGATCAGCAGCGCCAGCAACGTTGCCGTGCCCGTCACCAGAACCGAATTCCAGAAATAGAGCAGGAAATTGTTCTCCTCGAATACCTTCACATAGTTCGACCAGGCGAGATGTTCCGGGATCAGAATCGGCGGGTAGGCACCGTTGTCGATCTCGAACTTCAGCGACAGCGAGACCATCCAGAGGAAGAACAGGATCGCCGGCGAGACGAAGACCAGAGCCGCGAAAAACAGCCCGATCCGGTTGAGCAGCCGTGAACTCATCTATTTGCCCTCCACCCCGATCCATTGGGAGCGCTGGCGCAGCATCAGCAGGATGAAGGACAGCGCGACGATGACGATGAAGAACACCACGGCCATGGCCGAGCCATAGCCGATGTCGTAGTAGGAGAAGGCGGTGTTGTAGAGATAGATGTTGATGGTTTCCGAGGCCGTGCCCGGTCCGCCCTGGGTCATCGCGTAGATGATGTCAAAACTCTTCAGCGCATCGATGGTGCGGATGATCATCGCGATCATCAGGAACGGCGCGATCATCGGCAAGGTGAGATAGCGGAATTGCTGCCAGGCGTTGGCGCCATCGATCTCGGCGCTCTCGAAGGGCTCGCGCGGCACGGAGGCCAAGCCGCCCAGCACGATCAGCATCACCAGCGGCGTCCACTGCCAGGTCTCGACCGCAACCAGGGACGGGATGACCGTCCTGGCATTAAAGATCCATTCCTGCGCCGGGATGCCGACCAGCGACAACAGATAGTTGAGCACGCCAAGCTGGGGATGGAACATCATCGTCCAGACCAGCGCCACGGCGACTGGCGTTGCCATCATCGGCATGACGAAGACGCCGCGCAACAGGCCGCGCAGCGGAAATTTGGCGTCGAAGATCAGCGCGGCAAGAGTGCCGAGGAACATCGGTGCCGCGACCGAAAGCGCCGTGTAGGTCAGCGTATGGAAAAGCGATTCCCAGAAGCGTTGGTCGACGGCCAGCCGCAGGTAATTTTCCATCCCGGCAAAGCTTCGCGCCTGGCCGAGGGTCCAGCGGTTGACGCTCATCCACAGCGTGAAGGCCCAGGGAAAGACGATCACGGCGCCGACGACGACGAGCGCCGGGACGACGAAAGGCCAGTAGTTGGGAGCCAGACGGATGGTCTGGTTCCCTTCGATGGCTTGCGTCGTCACCCCGGCGCGTTCTGGGGTGATGGCGGACATCAGCCTTGCTCGCTCCGGTCGAGCACCGGCTGGAACTGCTCGGTGGCCTGCTTCAGTTCCTCTGCCGGATCGGCGCCGGCGATCAGATTGGTCAGCGCCACGCCATAGATATCGCGGAACTCGGTGACCGGAATGATGACCGGCAGCGACAGCCGGCTGACATTGCCCGAGCCGACCACGGCATCGAGCCAACTCGCCGGCATGGTGACGCCTTCGCGCACCTTGGGATCTTCCAGCACCGACTTGCGGAACGGCACGCCGGCACCCGCCTGCAGCAGGCGCGCGCCCATGGCGGGCGAAATCGCCCACTGGCAGAAGAGGTAGGCGGCCTCCTTCTTCTCGCTGGCGGCCGTCACGCCGAGGCCGTCGCCAAAGGTGCCGGCGGCATGCGCCTTGGGCCCCTTGGGCATGACGCCGTAGCCGACCTTGCCGACCACTCGTGACTTTTCCGGATTTTCCATTGGCGGGGCAAAGCCGACGCCATCGAACCACATCCCGATCTTGCCTTGCAGGAAGGCGGACTGGGCTTCGGCCCAGTTGAATCCGGTGACGCCTGGAGGCGCCGACTTGGTCATCAGCCGCTGGTAGAGGCTGGCCGCCTCGACCGCCTCGGGCGAGGTCGTACGCAGCTTGCCCTTGTCGTCGAGCGGCGTCATGTCGTAGCCGAGCATAAGCGACGTCCACACCGGCGTGTTGGCGTTCTTGAGGCCGCGGGCGACAAAGCCGTAGGTGTTGGTCGATGGGTCGGTCAGCGCTTCGGCGGCCGCCACCAGTTGCTCGAAGGTTTCAGGGTATTTGAGGCCCTTGGCCTCGAACAATTCCTTGTTCCAGTAGACGATCCAGTAGTCGACTGAGAACGGCAGCGAGCGCAACACGCCCTGGCCGTCCTTGGCAAACAGCATGCCGGCATCGGCGAAATCGGTTTCCACCAGCGCAGGATCGGTCAGGGTCGGGTCAGCGAGATAGCCTGATATGTCGGCCAGCCAGTCGCCCTTTTCGAACTGGCGCTTCTGCACGTGGTAGCTCAGATGCACGACGTCGAAGCTCGGTTTGCCGGAGCTCAGTTCGATCACCGTCTTCTGGCGCTGCTGCTGTTCCGGCGTCGCTTCGGCATTGACCTTGATCCCGGTCAGTTCCTCGAACTCGGCGATGTATTTTATCAGCGTGTCGCTGCGCGGGCTTTTCACCAGATTGACGTCAAGCGTCGTTCCCGCAAAGCGCTTCCAGTCGACGCCGGCGGCAAAGCTTGGGCGAACACCGGCAAAGCCGGCGGCGGCAAGGGCGGCGGTTCCCTGGAGGAGTTGCCTCCTGGTTGGGTTGAACAGATTGGACGACATTTTCTTCCTCCCGGTTGTTGTCGTTGTCGATTGCGCCGCAGCGACCGCGGCGCGGCTCATGCTTCCTCAGATTTGCAGCGCCAGCCGGCGCGCCTTATCGATATGCTGGCTAATGGCCTCGACCGCCTTGCCAGGGTCGCGGCTCTGCATCGCATCGATCACCGCCAGGTGCTCGCGCATGACCGGCACGACGCGCCCGTCGATACGGAACCGTTCCTGGTGGATCAGGCGGATCTTCACCGAATTGACCAGATAGGCCTTGGCGATGATCTCGTTGCCCAGCGCATCGATGAACGTGTCGTGCATGGCCCAGTCGATGGTCTGCGCCTTGGCCTCCATCTCCGGCGTCGGGGTCTGCTCCAGCGCCCGGGCAAGCATGTCCTCATGCTCGCGCCGCAAGCGGGCAAGCTCGGCGTCGGAGGCGCTGACCGTAAACAGCGCCACCGCTTCACGCTCCATGAACAGGCGGAACTGAAAGGCCTCGCGGATCAGGCTGATGTCTATATGGGCGATCTGCATGCCGCGCTGCGGAATGGTCGTCAGCAGTCCTTCCGCCTCGAGACGCGGCACGATCTCGCGAATGGCGCCGAGCGGCAGTCCGGTGAAGGCAACCAGCTCACGCTGCGACACGAACTGGCCTGGCTTGAAGTCGCGCGCCAGCAAATGCCGCGTGAAGCTGGCATAGGCCTTCTCCCTGAGGGTGGTCGGTTCGTTGCCGTCTTCCATATCGGCGCGCTTCTCTTTGCCGGTCAGGCCGGTTCCCTGGTAAACAAGCTGTCATAGGCTGCGGCAAGCTGCTGCTGCCCTTGCAACGCGATCGGCTCCAGCGGCGGACGGACCGCCAGCCAGCGCTCGTCGCCGGTCTTGCGCGCCACCATCACCTTTACCGCCGGGGTGACCGGATGTTTGAGCAATTCGAGCACAAAACTCTCGACGCGAGGATCGTCGCGCCCGTCCTCGGCCATGGCGCGGATTTCGCCCGGGACGAAATTGGCCATGCCCGAGATTGCGCCTTGAGCACCCATTCGCACCGCACGCGCCAGATGCCTTTCATCGCCGATCAGGATCACCAGATCGCCATGGGCGGCAAGCAGCGCCTCGCTGTAGCTCCAATTTCCACCGGAATCCTTCACCCCGGCGACCACGTCGGGAAAAGCAGTGCGCAACCGGCCGATCAGGCCAAGCGAAAGCTGCACCATGGTAACCGAAGGGATGTTGTAGAGCAGCACGTCACGGGCGAGGGGGCCGAGCGCGGCAAAGACGGCGGAGAACCAGCCGAAAAGGCCGTCGTCGCCGACATTCTTGAAGTAGCTTGGCGGGGCCAGCAGAATGTTTCGGGCGCCGCGCTGCAAGGCATGCTGTGCCTGTTCGGCGGCGTCTTCGGCGGCGTCGACCAGCACGCCGGCAACGAGTTGATGCGGCAGGATTCCCGCAGCCAGCATGGCTTCGGTCACCGACCGCCGCTCCGTCGTGCCCACCGATGCGCCTTCCCCTGTCGTGCCGAAAAGCGTCACGCTGCCGCAACCCTGCGCCAGGCAACTTTCGGCCTGAGCGATCATGGGGGCGGTGGCGATCTGCCCGCGGGCATCGAAAGGCGTGGCGAGAGCGGCCGAAAGGCCAAAGCGTGATGTCACCGGAAGGTCTCCGAAGCAGGTATGTACGCTGTGTGCTAGCACACTAACATGTTAGTCGTAAATTGGGGTGGTGCGCTTTTTTAACAGCGGAGGGCCCCCACCTTTTTTATCGAGAGGTTCACGGGTTCAAGCCATCGAGACCATTGGCGAAACAACAAGATGGCCTAGTCTTCGGGGCGCGGAGCGGCAGCTCCAACCTTGTCCCCATCCCAGTCGATGGCTAAACTCAGCCTTTCCCAGGGGAGGTTCTGACATGACACTTCAGCTTTCGGCGGATGCTGTAGCCCCTAAGACGGCGACCGCTCAAAAATACCTCTTCGGCCCGCTCGCCGATTTCCTCATGCTGGGCGGCAGCGCCTTTCTCATCCTGCCGGTGCTGTTTCTCGTTCCGCTTGAATATGAAGGTCCGGTGGCCGCAACGATGGTCTTCGTGGCCTATCTCGTGAACTATCCCCACTTCGCCCACTCCTATCAGCTCTTCTACCGCAATTTCGGGCGCAAGGTGACGGGCGACGGCTACGACAGGAGCCTGCAGCTCCGCTATATCTTCGCGGGCATTGTCGTGCCCCTGGTCATGGCCGGGTTCTTTGCCTATGGCGCCGCGGCGGCGAACACGCGCCTGCTCGGCTATGCCACCAACGCCATGTTCTTTTTTGTCGGTTGGCACTACGTCAAGCAGGGCTACGGCATGCTGATGGTGGATGCGGTGCTGAAGCGCAAATTCTTCGACGACCGCGACAAGAAGGTGCTGCTGGTCAACTCCTATGCCGTGTGGATCCTGGCGTGGCTGCAGACGAATACGGCGGTCACCCAGGGCAAATATTATGGCCTGGACTATTACACATTCGCGGCCCCTTCCTGGGTCACCAACATCGCCATGCTGGCGGCCGTTGCGTCGACGGCGGCCACGCTCTTGATGCTGGTCAATCGTTGGCGGAAGAACGGCGGCGGCCTGCCCTATAACGGTTTGGTGGCCTATGTGGCGTCGCTCTATCTCTGGATCCTGATTGCGCGCGTAAACCCGCTTTGGCTGCTGATCGTGCCCGCGCTCCACTCGCTGCAGTATCTCGCCGTGGTCTGGCGCTACCAGACGAACGTCGAGCGCGACAGTTCCGATGCCGAAAGCGATCCGCAGCCGAAAATCCTGTCCTTTCTCGGCCCCCTCTACAGGTTTCGGCTCGTCGGCTTTATCGTCGGCGGCACGGCCCTTGGCTATCTCGGCTTCTGGCTGATCCCATCCGCGCTGACGGCCTTGATCCCGTATGACAGGCAAGTGCTGGGGTCATCGCTGTTCTTCTTCATCGTGCTCATCTTCATCAATGTGCACCATTATTTTCTGGACAATGTGATGTGGCGCCGTGGCAATCCGGAGGTATCGAAGTATCTGTTCCGCTGACTGATGCGCAGACTGTCGAGCCCGGTTTTCGTCAGCTGTCGAATATGCCATTGCGAGCGTGATCGGCAGTGCAACGGAGAGCCCTGGAATGGCGGAGTGCTTTTCCGAGAGCCGCCTGGAAAATACCCTGCGGTGGCAACTGTACCGGCGTTGGCGCCGCCGGCGTGACCCTCGACGCGTGAGTTGCGGCCGACGTGCGGCGGGATCGGCTGGAACGTCACGTAACCAATGAGACATTGCCGCCGGCATGGCGCTCGATGCGGCCGGCAAGGTCGAGTTCCAGCAGCACCATGGAGGCTTGCGCGGCGTTGAGGCCGGTGTGGCGGATGATCTCGTCCACGCCCACCGGCGTTGGGCCTAGCACTTCGAGCACGCCGCTGCGTTCGTCCTCACCGGGCGGGGGAGTTGCCGAAAAATCGGGTGCCTTTTCTGGCGGCGCAATGCTTCGCGTTCGCGTGCCCGCCAAGGGTGCGATCGCACCGGAAACATCGGCCGCCTCGGTGACCAGGGTGGCGCCGTCCTTGAGCAGGCCGTTGGAGCCGGCGCAGCGCGGATCGAGCGGCGAACCCGGTACGGCAAAGACCAGCCGGCCCATCTCGCCGGCCAGGCGCGCGCTGATCAGCGAGCCGGAGCGTTGCGCAGCTTCGATGACCACCAGTCCGAGGGCGGCGCCCGCGACAAGCCGGTTGCGGCGCGGAAAATCCTGCGCCCGCGGCTGCCAGCCGAACGGCATTTCCGAAATAACGGCGCCGCCACGCTCGGCAATGTCTTCGCACAAGCCGATATTTTCGGGCGGGTAGGGGACATCGAGCCCACCGGCCAGCACACCCACTGTACCAGTCGAGAGACTGCCCTGGTGTGCTGCCGTGTCGATGCCGCGCGCCAGGCCGGAAACGATGACGTAGCCGTCGCGGCCAAGATCCGCCGCCAGCATGCGCGCCATCTTGATGCCGGCGAGCGACGCGTTGCGGGCGCCGACGATGGCCACCGCCGGCAGGCGAAAGACGGCTGCCTCGCCCTTCACGGCAATCAGTGGCGGCGGATTGTCCATGTTTTTCAGCATCGGCGGGTAGTCGGCCTCGCCGATGCCGACGAAGCGGGCGCCGTTTTCACTGGCTGCGTCGAGTTCCGCTTCGGCTTCCTCCACGGAAGGAATGCGCATGATCCTTTTGGCTCCGCCCGAAATCATCAGCTCGGGCAGCATCTCCAACGCCGCCTCCGCCGAACCAAAGCGGTTGATCAATTCGCGAAACGAGGCCGGGCCGACATTTTGTGTGCGGATCAGCCGCAGCCAGCTCAGCCGCTGCCGGTCGCTGAGGCGCGGCCCGGCGGCGGGCTTGCTCAACCCTTGGCTCCGATCTTGCCTTCGGTGCCGGCAAGAAGGCGCGAAATGTTGGCGCGATGTTTGAAGATGACGATCAGGCTCATCACCAGGAACAGCCCGGCGGTCTCAGGTGTGCTCCAGAAATAAAGCGCGATCGGCACGATGACCGCCGCCGTCAGCGCTGCCAGCGAGGAATAGCGAAACAGAAAAGCCATCGCCAGCCAGACGACGATAAAAATCAGCGCCACATGCCAGCCGAGCGCGATCAGCACGCCGAGATAGGTCGCCACGCCCTTGCCGCCCTTGAAACCGAGCCAGACCGGAAACAGATGGCCAAGGAAGGCGCCAAGGCCCGCCCAGAGTCCAAGGCCGGCCCACAGTCCGTAGTCGTGTCCAAAATGGCGCGCGATCATCACCGCCGCCGTACCCTTCAACGCGTCGAGCACCAGCGTCGCGGCGGCGAGGCCCTTGTTGCCGGTGCGCAGAACGTTGGTGGCGCCGATATTGCCGGAGCCGATTTTGCGCACATCGCCGAGGCCGGCCGCGCGGGTGATCAAGAGGCCGAAGGGAATCGAGCCGAGGAGATAGCCGAACAGCAATGCCAGGATAACGTTATAACTCATTGTTTGCCCCCGCATTTCCCCAGCAACATATCGGTCTGCGACGTGGCGCGATCGCTCTAGCTCGAAAACACTGTGCGGCCCGCCACCAGCGTTTGCAAGACCATGCCTTGCAGCCGCGCACCTTCGAAGCAGGTGTTTTTCGAGCGCGAGCGGATGCCGCTTTCACTCACGATCCAGGGTTCTTCAAGGTCGATCAGCGCAAGATCGGCCGGCGCTCCCGGCTTCAGCGTGCCGCCCGGCAGGCCGAACAGCCTTGCTGGTGCGGTGGACAGTGTTTCGACCAGCCGAAGTAGCGGCACGTCGCCATTGTGGTAGAGCCGAAGCGCTGCTCCAAGCAGCGTCTCCAACCCGATCGCGCCGGCAGCTGCATCGGCGAAGGGAAGGCGCTTGGTGTCGACATCCTGAGGGTCGTGCGAGGAGACGATGATGTCGATGGTGCCGTCCTTGACCGCCTCGATCATGGCCAGCCGGTCTTCCTCGGCGCGCAAAGGCGGCGTCAGCCGGAAGAAGGTGCGGTATTCCCCGACATCGTTTTCGTTCAGCGACAGATTGTGGATCGCCACGCCCGCCGTGACATTGGCCTGGTCGGCTTTCGCCCGCGTCACCGCTTGCGCTGCCGTCGCCGTCGAGATCTTGGCCGCGTGGTAGGCGCCGCGCGTCAGCCGCGCCAGCGCCAGGTCGCGCTCCAGCGGGATGGACTCGGCCTCGCGCGGAATGCCGGCAAGGCCGAGCCAGCTGGCATACAGGCCTTCATTCATCACGCCTGCCGAAGCGAGGTCGCCATCCTGTGTCTCATGTGCGATGACGCCACCGAAATCGCGGGCATAGGTGAGAGCCCGGCGCATCACCAGTGCGCTGGATATTGTGTGCCGCCCATCGGTGAAGGCGACCGCACCGGCCTCGCGCAACAGGCCGAATTCGGTCATCTCGCGACCGGCGAGGCCTTTGGTGATCGCCGCCGCCGGAAAGATGTTGACGCTTGCCGTGTCCCGGGCGGTGCGCAGCACGAATTCGACCAGCGCGACATTGTCGATCACCGGGTCCGTGTCGGGCATCATAACGACGGAGGTAACGCCGCCGGCCGCCGCCGCAACGCTGGCCGAAGCGATGGTCTCGCGATGTTCGCCGCCCGGTTCGCCGATGAAGACGCGCGCGTCGATCAGGCCGGGAATGATTGCCTTGCCGGCGCAGTCGACCACGGTGGCTCCCGCCGGCAGGCCCTGGTTCAGGGCAGCCTTGCCGGCGGCAACGATCTTTTTCCCCTCGACGATCACGGTGCCGACCTCGTCGATGCCGCGTGACGGGTCGACGATGCGGGCGCGCTCAAAGACCGTCGTGCTCATGCCACCCGGCCCTCGTTGCGGCGCGGGTCGAGCAGCGCTTCCATCACCGCCATGCGCACGGCGACACCCATCTCGACCTGTTCCTGGATGACGCTTTGGGGACCGTCGGCGATTTCGGACGCAATCTCGACGCCGCGGTTCATCGGACCGGGATGCATCACCAGCGCGCCGTCCTTGGCGGCCTTCAGCTTTTCGGCATCGAGGCCGAAATAGCGGAAATATTCGCGTACCGAAGGCACGAAGGCGCCTTCCATCCGCTCACGCTGCAGGCGCAGCATCATCACCACGTCGGCGCCCTTGAGGCCCTCGGCCATCGAGCGCGAGACGATGACGCCCATTTTCTCGATGCCGGTGGGCAGCAGCGTCGACGGCGCCACGACCCGCACCTGCGCGCCAAGCGCGTTCAACAGCATGATGTTGGAACGCGCGACGCGCGAATGCAGGATGTCGCCGCAGATCGCTACGATCAGTTTCGACAGCGGCCCCTTGGCGCGGCGGATGGTCAGCGCGTCGAGCAGCGCCTGCGTCGGGTGTTCATGCGCGCCGTCGCCGGCATTGACCACCGAGCAGCCGACCTTCTGCGCCAAAAGGGCGGCGGCGCCCGCAGACTGGTGGCGGATGATCAGGATGTCGGGCCGCATGGCGTTCAGCGTCATCGCCGTGTCGATCAGCGTCTCGCCCTTCTTCACCGAAGAGCTCGCCACCGACATGTTCATGACGTCGGCGCCGAGCCGTTTCCCGGCCAGTTCGAACGACGACTGCGTGCGCGTCGAGGCTTCGTAGAAGAGGTTGATCTGGGTGCGGCCGCGCAGCGTCGAGGTCTTCTTTTCGGACTGCCGCGAAATGGCGACGGCGCGATCGGCCCGGTCGAGCAGGAGCTCGATATCACCGGGGGAAAGATCGCGGATGCCCAGAAGATGGCGGTGAGGATAAAGCGGCAGGGACGAAGCGTCGGTCATCTCAAGGCGCTGCTATAGGGGGGAGAATTCCTTGCCGCAAGCGCCAGCTTGGGATTGCGGCCTTTCTCCCCGGTATTTTCGTCGCGCGCGCCGCCTGGCTTGGGCTATATCTAGCCGATTGCTTCGGATTCGAAGCCTTGTGATGATAAGGCCTTTCTACCGTTAGAAGGCCCTTCTACTTTCAGAAGGATTGGGCGTGACCGACGACGTGACCAACCAGCCGCCGCCGCTGACGGGCGGCAACGCCTGGCGGGGCGATCCGTTGCTGATCCAGCTTGCCGAGCGTTTTTCCGATCCGGTGCGCAAGGACCTCGACGGGCTTGGCCGGTTCGTCCTGACGCAGGAGGCGCAGGAGCTGGCGCGCCTCGCCAATGTCGAGACGCCGAAGCTCCGCACGCATGACCGTCAGGGCCGGCGCATCGACCTCGTCGAATTCCATCCGGCCTATCATGCGCTGATGCGCCGCTCGGTTGCCGGCGGCCTGCATTCCTCGATCTGGGAAAACGGCGATAGCGAGATCGGCCGTCGCCATCAGGTGCGCGCCGCGCGTTTCTACCTGACCGCCGAACTCGAGACCGGGCATCTCTGCCCCATCACCATGACCAGCGCTTCGCTGGCCGCCCTGATGGCCAGCCCAAAGCTGTTTCGCGAATGGGCGCCGCGCGTGACGACGCGCAAATACGACCAGAGCCAGAAGCCGCCGGTCGACAAGGCCGGGCTGACGCTCGGCATGGGCATGACCGAAAAGCAGGGCGGCACCGACGTGCGCGCCAACACCACACGGGCCGAACGCGCCGGCAGCGGCTTTTATCGCCTCACCGGCCACAAATGGTTCATGTCGGCGCCGATGTCGGACGCTTTTCTCGTGCTTGGACAGGCGCCGGAAGGGCTTTCCTGTTTTCTCGTCCCGCGCATCCTCGGCGACGGTTCCGGCAACGGCTTCCGCTTTCAGCGGCTGAAGGACAAGCTCGGCAACCGCTCCAACGCCTCATCGGAGGTAGAGTTCGTCAACGCCATCGGCGAGATGGTCGGCGAGCCCGGCGCCGGTATAAAGACGATCATGGACATGGTCACGCTGACCCGGCTCGACTGCGCCGTCGCCTCGTCGGCAATCATGCGAGCGGGGCTGGCTGAGGCCGTGCATCACGCCCGTCACCGCCAGGTGGCCGGCTCGACGCTGATCGAACAGCCGCTTATGCAGCGCGTGCTGGCGGACATGGCGCTCGATGTCGCCGCCGCCACGGCACTCTCGTTCCGACTGGCGCGCTCCTTCGACGAGGCTGCCGGCGACCGCGGCGAGGCTGCTTTTGCCCGCGCCATGACCCCGGTGGTCAAATACTGGGTCTGCAAGATCGCGCCGCCACTGCTCTATGAGGCGATGGAGTGCCTCGGCGGCAATGGCTATGTCGAGGAAGCGCCGCTCGCCCGCTACTACCGCGAAGCCCCGGTCAATGCGATCTGGGAGGGCTCAGGCAATGTCATGGCGCTCGACGTGCTGCGCGTGCTCGGCCGCGCGCCCGGCCTGTTCGAGGAGGTGCTGGCCGGCATCGACCGCGATCTCGGCGCCGGCGGACGCGGAACCATTGGCGTGCTCAAGGCGGCCATGCAGGTCGCCGGCACCGATGAGGGGTCGGCCCGCCTGCTGACCGAACAGCTGGCGCTGTCGGCGGCAGCTGCGGAATTGCGCCGGCTGGGGGCAGGGCGGATTGCGGACGCCTTCGTCGAGACGCGGCTCGCCGGCCAGTGGCGCAACACCTATGGCATGCTCGATTCGCGCCACGATGCGCGCATGATCATCGACACGCTCTATCCGCCGGTGAATTGAGGGCCTTCCGCCAGGCCGTGAACGAATTTGCCTGCCTGTGGACAGCCGTTAACCTTAACGAATGGTTTCCGTTGCAGCCGCAGGCCGCAGACCCCACTGTCTTTGTCACCAAAGCAGGAATGCCATGCGGCACATTTTGACGTCCTTTCTGGCCTTGCACTGGGCGCTGGTTTTCGCCCTGCTGGCGTTCATCTGTGTCGATGGAAACCGCGGCGTTGCGGGCGCTCTGGGCGTGCTCGGCGTCGTCGTGGAAAACACTCGTCTGGCCGATCTCGACAATGCTGCCGTCGTGGCGCCGCTGGCCATCGCCTTGCTGGTCGTGGCGGTGCTGTTTTGCTGGGTCTTCGTCGAGAGCCTGGTTAACGCCGCAGCGAGCCCGGACGAAGCCGACAGTGTGGCGCGGACCGCCTTCATTTCGGCATCCGCGGTGTTGTCGCTCATCCTGATCGGCGGCGCAGCGCGAGGCATCAACGGCCTGTTTTTGGTTGTCGCCGTGCAATTGGCGGCACTTCTGGCCTCCTATGTCGCCATGCTGGCCGAGCGGAGGTCGGTCTTCGCTGTCATGGTTTCTCGGGAGGCAGAGAGCCGCGCCACCGCCCATGCCATGGCCAAGGGTGCCGCGCACGGCTCCTTGCTATCGCGCATTTCCGGCCGTCCGGACATTGGTCCCAGCGGTCGCAGAGGCGGCTCCAGCCGCAGGGACGGTCACTGATGCGCACGCTGTTCGCATTGTGGGCCGCGCCACTCGCTCTGTTCTGGGGCTGGTTCTTCCTGTCGCTCAACGACATCAATTTCGGCTACGTCATGCTCAGCCGGCAGCTGCATGATTTCGTGTTTCAGCTCTACGGGCAGATGCTGGGCATCGATCCGGCGATCATTCCGGGCATGGTGGCAAGGGCCTGCATCTTCGACGGCTTCCTGCTGATGGCATTGTGGGCGTTTCGCCGCCGCCGCAACATCATGGCCTGGGTCAGGCGGCAGGCGGGGAATCCGGTTCCGTCCGATCGCGTGGGTCAAGCGACTGGAGCCGGTCCAGAACTCCCTGCAGAATAAAGGCCGCAGCCGCCGAATCGATCTTGCCGGCGCGCTTTCGGCGCGAGAAATCCATCTCGATCAGCGTCCGCTCCGCCGCCACCGTCGACAGCCGCTCGTCCCACAGCACAAAGGGCAGGTCGGTTATACCTGCCATGTTGCGCACGAAGGCGCGCGACTTCTGGGCGCGGGGACCTTCCGAACCGTCCATGTTGATGGGGAGACCGAGTACAAACGCGCCGACATTGTCCTTCTGCAGCTGGGCGAGCAGCGCTGCCGCATCCAGCGAAAACTTTTTGCGCAGGATGACCGCGCGCGGATGGGCGAAGGACAGGCCGCGGTCGGAAACGGCGACACCGATCGTCTTGTCGCCGAGGTCGAGCCCGGCCAGCGTCCTGCCGCCCTCCAGCCGTGCCGGCAGATCCTCGATTGCTATGATGCCCAACGGCTTTCCCCAACCAGTTTTACCGTGACCCAGTCTAACCGTGACCCAGACTTGCCGTCACAAAGAGCGCGACACGTTCTTTTGAACCGCGAGCACACTATGTCACTTTAATTTTGCTGCCGGCGTTCTATCTTCCGGCGCAACCAAAATCGAGGAACACGATCGATGAAATTGACCTGGTACGGACATTCCGCCTTCCGCGTCGAGACATCAGGCGCGAACATCCTGATCGACCCCTATCTCGTCGGCAACCCATCATGGACGAGCGGCTGGGAGGGGCCGGCGGAAGGCGTCACCCATGTGCTTCTGACCCACGGCCACAGTGATCATGTCAGCGGCGCGGTGGAGGTGCTGAAGAAGAGCGGCGCCCAGCTGGTCGCCAATTACGAGATCTGCATGTACCTGGTCGGCAAGGGCGTCGACGGCAAGAAGATCAATCCCGGCAATCATGGCGGCACCGTCGATTGCGGTGCCTTCACCACCACATTCGTGCAGGCACTGCATTCCTCGTCGTTTGGGCTCGATGGCGGCCAGAACGTCTACCTCGGCAATCCCAACGGGCTGGTCCTGCATTTCCCGGAGGACAAGACGCTCTACCATATGGGCGACACCGACATCTTCTCCGATATGGCGCTGATCGAGGAATTGCATGAGCCGAAGATCGGCCTCGTGCCGGTCGGCGACCGCTTCACCATGGGCGGCGCGGTGGCGGCCCTGGCCTGCCGGCGCTTCTTCCACTTCGACACCGTCGTGCCATGCCACTTCGGCACCTTCCCGATCATCGACGCGACGGCGGAGAAGTTCGTGGCCGGCCTCGAAGGATCAGGTGTCGACGTAGCCTTGCCAGCCATCGGCCAAACGATCACACTATAGAGCGATCGTTGAAACGATCCCTTGTCGCAAAGGGGAATTAAACCATGGGTTTGAGAGAGACTCTTTGCGTTTCGATGCTGGTCGCTGCGTCGCCCGCATCCGCCGCCGAGGACTTCATCAAGGGCGTTTACCTCCAGACCCAGGAGCTTTGCGCGCAAGCCAAAAAGGACACGCTGCAGACGCTGATTGACACCGGCAATGTCATCTTGTCGGCGGACGGCCTGCAAAGCGTCGAGTATAATTGCGAGTTCGTCCAGGTCACCAAGGCGACGCGCTCGCCGAGCTGGGCGGTCACTGCCATCTGCCAGGAGCCGGGCTTTCTCTTTCCCGATATACTGTCGATCACGCAGATGAACGCGACCCAAATCGACATCGTCTCGGTGCGCCCGACCGCCGACGAAGGCGAGCAGGCCGGCAATGGCGGCAGCTATTATCTGTGCGAGGGTGTATCGCTGCCCTAGGCTGAAATGCCGCCCTGGCATGAACGGGCTCTATCCCCAAGCACGATCGATGTTGCGCGGCACGCGCCACGCCGCTATAGCGCCATCTGGTTTTCCCAAAGGCTAAAGACATGTCCGTTGATCTGCAAACTGTGAAGCGCGTCGCGCGTCTCGCCCGCATTGCGGTGAGCGAGGAGGATGCCGAGCGCATGACCGGCGAGCTGAACGCCATTCTGGGCTTTGTCGAGCAGCTGAACGAGGTCGATGTCTCCGGCGTCGAACCGATGACATCGGTGACCCCGATGGAGATGAAGAAGCGCCAAGACATCGTCACCGACGGCAACAAGGCTGCCGATATCGTCGCCAACGCGCCGGCCACTGACGAGAATTTCTTCCTCGTGCCGAAGGTCGTGGAGTAGCTGGCCGATGGCAATCGAGATCGCCGTCGAAACGCCGCTGCAGGACGATGTCCGCGCTTTGGTCGAGGAGCTCAACGCGACGCTGCTCGAACTGACGCCGCCGGAGCATTGCTACCATCTGACGGTCGAGCAGATGGCTGGCGACGACACCACCGTGTTCATCGCCCGCGACGACGGGCAAGCCAGCGGTTGCGGCGCGCTGAAGCGCCATGATGCCCGCGTCGGTGAGGTCAAGCGTATGTACACGCGGCCTTCGCATCGGGGCAGGAAGATCGGCGCCAAGATCGTCGAACATGTCGAAACGCTGGCGCGCAGCGAAGGGCTGAAGCGTCTGGTGCTGGAAACCGGCGACCGCCATCCCGCCGCCTGGACCGTCTATGAACGCGCCGGCTTCTCGCGCTGCGGGCCGGTGCTGGATTATCCCGATTCCGAGTGGTCGGTGTTTTACGAAAAGAGCCTTTGATGAGCGAACTGACCCATCTGACAATTTCGCAGGCGCGCGCCAAGCTGCGCGCCAAGGAGATTTCTGCCGTCGAAATCACCGAGGCCTATCTCGGTGCCATCGAGCGCGCCAATCCGGTGCTCAATGCCTACATCGTCGTCACCGGCGACAAGGCGCGCGATATGGCCAAAGCTTCCGACGCCAGGCTCGCCAAGGGCCAGGGCGGTGCGCTGGAAGGCATCCCGCTCGGCATCAAGGACCTGTTCGGCACCGAAGGTATCCACACCCAGGCCTGCAGCCATGTGCTGGACGGCTTCAAGCCGCGCTACGAATCGACCGTCACCGCCAATCTGTGGGCAGACGGCGCCGTCATGCTGGGCAAGCTTAACATGGACGAGTTCGCCATGGGCTCGTCCAACGAGACCTCCTATTACGGCCCTGTCGTCAATCCGTGGCGGCGTTCGCGCCTCGACACGGTGGTGATGCCGACCACGCATCAGGGCGATGGCGGTTTCGTTTCGGCCGGCGGCACCAAGACCGCGCGCACGCTGGACAATGCCCAACTGGTGCCCGGCGGCTCCTCGGGGGGCTCGGCTTCCGCCGTCTCGGCTTTCCTGTGCGCCGGCGCCACCGCCACCGACACCGGCGGCTCGATCCGCCAGCCAGCCGCCTTCACCGGCACCGTCGGCATCAAGCCGACCTATGGCCGCTGCTCGCGCTGGGGCATCGTCGCCTTCGCTTCGTCGCTCGATCAGGCCGGCCCGATCGCCCGGGACGTGCGCGATGCCGCGATCATGCTGAAGTCCATGGCCTCGGTCGACCCCAAGGACACCACTTCCGTCGACCGGCCGGTGCCGGATTACGAGGCGGCGATCGGCAAACCGATCAGGGGCATGAAGGTCGGCATTCCCCGGGAATACCGCGTCGACGGCATGCCGGAAGAGATCGAGGCGCTGTGGCAGAAGGGCATTGCCTGGCTCAGGGATGCCGGCGCCGAGATCGTCGACATCTCGCTGCCGCACACCAAATACGCTTTGCCGGCTTATTATATCGTTGCGCCCGCCGAAGCGTCATCCAATCTGGCGCGCTATGACGGCGTCCGCTACGGCCTGCGCGTGCCGGGCCAGGACATTGTCGACATGTACGAAAAGACCCGAGCCGCCGGGTTCGGTCGGGAGGTCAAGCGTCGCATCATGATCGGCACCTATGTGCTGTCGGCGGGCTATTACGATGCCTACTATCTGCAGGCGCAGAAGGTGCGCAATTTGATCAAGCGCGACTTCGAGACGGTTTTTGCCGACGGCGTCGACGTCATCCTGACGCCGGCGACGCCGTCGGCCGCCTTCGGCATCGCTGACGAGGACATGGCCGCCGATCCGGTGAAAATGTACCTCAACGACATTTTCACGGTGACCGTGAACATGGCCGGACTGCCGGGCATTGCCGTGCCTGCCGGCCTCGATGCCAAGGGCCTGCCGCTCGGCCTGCAGCTGATTGGCCGTCCCTTCGACGAGGAAACCCTGTTCCAGACAGCCGCCGTCATCGAGCAGGCGGCGGGAACCTTCCAGCCGGAGAAGTGGTGGTAGCATGCCGCCTCCGTCTCGCATTTCCATCGTCGAGACGGGAAACGAACTGCTGATCACGAACCCGCCACGCACCTCGGATTTCAGGACAGTCTTTGTCCTGATCGGGGCCGCGATCGTCGCCTACACCGGCTACATGGGATTGACGGATATGTCGTCCGCAACGCTCACCAGCGGCACGCTCGGCCTGCTGTCCTTCGTGGCGGTCATTGCCCTCTTCACCTATTTCCTGGGCAAGGATTTCATCTGGCGGGTGTTCGGCAGGGAAACCCTGCGGCTGACCGACACTGCAGCCGTGCGCTCGGTGAGGGGTTCCTTGCGAAATCGGTGGTCACTGCCTTTGAAAGGGCATCTTAGGGTCGAAATCCTCGACCATACCTATCCCACGGACGAAGTGGGACTGTCGGAAGTCATCAGCTTGACCAACGCGAACGGCGTCCTTGTTTTCGGCAGGGAGTTAAGCCGCCTCGAAGCGGAAGCGGTAGCGAGTGCGGTCGAGCACTTCACCGGCCGTCACAATTTGAGCTGGAGATAGGCAGGCAATGTTCTTCTATCTCTCCAAGGTATTCTGGTTCTTCGTCCAACCACTCAACCTGGCGATCTTCCTGCTGCTTGCCGGCTTGCTCGCGGCGCTGATCGGCCGCCGGCGATTGGCGGCGACGGGCAGTGTGTTCGCCTTCCTGATTCTGGCGCTGTCGGCCTGGACGTCGCTTGGCGCCATGATGCTCAATCCGCTCGAAGAGCGCTTCCCAAAGCCGCCGCTGCCGCGGAAGGTCGACGGCATTGTCGTGCTCGGCGGCGGCTTCGAGGGCGCCATCAACTTGGCGCGCGGCGGCTATGAGCTGAATTCCGGCGGCGACCGCATGGTCGAGGCGGCGATCCTTGCCCGGCGCTTTCCCGAGGCGAAAGTGGTTATCTCGGGCGGCACCGGTGAACTGTTCATCGATGGCGAGGGGGATGCGGCCACCGCGCCGCGGCTGCTCGGTGCGCTTGGCGTCGACGCCGATCGCCTGATGCTCGAGAGCAAATCCCGCAACACCTATGAGAATGCCGTCTTCACCAAGGAACTGGTAACGCCGAAATCGGGCGAAACCTGGCTGCTGGTGACCTCCGCCTTCCACATGCCGCGCGCCAAGGCGCTGTTCGACAAGGCCGGCTTTCACACGGTCCCGTGGCCGGTCGACTATCGCACCTCGGGCAAGGAAGGCTTTGGCCTGTTTCGCGACAACGCACCCGATTCGCTGCAGACCACGACCGTGGCGATCCGCGAGTGGATCGGGCTCGCCGCCTATTGGCTGTCGGGCCGGATCGACCAGCTTTTCCCCGGCCCGGGCGGCTGACCGATCACGGCTTGCCTTGCGGCGGAAAAGAACTGACGCCGCACCAGCACTGCCAGTAGCAGCAGCGTCGACAGCACGAACACGATCGGGTCGACGAACCAGCCGAGATAGCCGATCGAGAAGAACACCGCGCGCAGGCCTGAATTGAAATGCTTGCCGGCCAGCATGTTCATGCGCGCCGCGCGCCACACCGCCGTTTCGCTGACCGGGTTGCGTGACGCCTCGCCATAGGGGATCGGCACCGCGCCGATCAGGATCGTGCAGTAGTTGAAGAGACGGTAGGCCCAGCCGAACTTGAAGAAGGCGAAGGCCAGGATCAGCACCAGGCCAAAGACCTTGATCTGAAAGGCGGAGCGCGATGAGGTCGCGTTCAACGGCAGGTCGTTCAGCACGGCAAGGACCTGATCCGAGGCGCCAAGCAGCGCGAAACAGCCACCGAGCGCAATCAGCGAACTGGAGGCGAAAAAGGCGGTGCCTTGCTGCAGGCCGCTCATGATGGCGGTGTCGACGATGCGGATTTCGCGCTCGGCCATGGTGCGCATCCAGGCCTCGCGCTGCACGTTCATGGCCATCGTCAACGACACCCGGCTGACCAGTCTGCCGTCGGACGCCAGCGTATGCAGCAACCATGCGAGCAGGAAGAAAGCCAGCGCCGCCAGATCAGCCGTCGACAGATGGAAGGAATCGCCCATGCCGCCTTTTACCACAGGCAAAGCGGTCAGTTCGATGCTCCAATGCATGCGCCCAGAGGTGAGCTGCGGTTCTGGGACAACGACATGCATTGAAACAAGAACTTAAAGCGCGTCGCATGAATCCGTTTCAGCGCGACACGCTTTCAGCCGGTGATGTCGCTGCCGGAGCAAACAAGGTCGGCAGGTGCAGCGCCGCAATCCGCAAAACAGCACAAACATCATGGAAAGTCCTATATGTAGGTCTTGATCCCATTCCCGGAGACGGCGCAGCGTGTTTCTTTCGGTTTTCGACCTGTTCAAGATCGGCGTCGGACCGTCGAGTTCGCACACGATGGGACCGATGACAGCGGCGCGGCGGTTTCTCGACGAGATCGCCGGAGACGACTGGCCGCGCCCGGCCGGCGCGAAAGTTGATCGTCTGGGCGCCAGCCTGCACGGTTCGCTCGCCTATACCGGTATCGGCCATGGCTCGGATCGCGCCGTTGTCCTCGGCCTTGCTGGCCTGACACCGCAGACGGTCGATCCCGATCAGGCCGAAGGCATCGCCACGCGCATCGCCGCCGAGAAGCGGATATCGCCACACGGCCATCCCTCCTATCGCTTCGACCCGGCGACGGATCTGGTGCTCGACCGCAAGACGCCGCTCACCGGCCACGCCAACGGCATGGCTTTCTACGCTTACGATGCCGGCGACCGGCTGCTGCTCAAGCGCATCTATTATTCCATCGGCGGCGGCTTCGTGGTGTCCGAGGAAGAGCTGCAGCGGATGAAGGTCAAGGGCTCGGTGACCACAGAAGGCAAGAAGGTGCCCTATCCCTTCAAGAACGCCGTCGAGATGCTGAAGATGGCAGGCAAAAGCGGCCTGTCTATCGCCGACATGAAGCGCGTCAATGAAGAGACGCATATGTCGCGCGAGGAGCTCGACAGCGGCCTTGATGCGATCTGGGGCGCCATGAAGGGCTGCATCGACCGCGGCCTGTCGCAGGACGGCATCATGCCGGGCGGGCTGAAAGTGCGCCGTCGTGCCCGCATGCTGCACGACAAGCTGCAGGAGCAATGGCAGCAGAACAAGCCCAACCCTTTGCTGGCCAATGACTGGCTGTCGATCTACGCCATGGCGGTGAACGAAGAGAACGCGGCCGGTGGACGCGTCGTCACCGCGCCCACCAATGGCGCGGCCGGCACATTGCCGGCGGTGCTGCGTTACTGGCTGCATTTCCACCCCGAGGCTGACCAGCCGAGCATCCGCGACTTCCTGCTCACGGCCGCCGCCGTCGGCGGCATCATCAAGACCAATGCCTCGATCTCCGGCGCCGAAGTCGGCTGCCAGGGCGAGGTCGGCTCGGCCTCGGCGATGGCTGCCGCGGGTCTCTGCGCCGTCATGGGCGGCACGCCCGAGCAGGTCGAGAACGCCGCCGAAATCGCGCTCGAACATCATCTCGGCATGACTTGCGATCCAGTCGGCGGTCTGGTCCAAGTGCCTTGCATCGAGCGCAACGCGCTCGGCGCCGTCAAGGCGGTCACCGCCGCCTCTCTGGCGATCAAAGGCGACGGCGTCCATTTCGTGCCGCTCGACGCCGCGATCGAAACAATGCGCCAGACGGGCCTCGACATGAACGAGAAGTACAAGGAAACCAGCCTTGGCGGGCTCGCCGTCAATGTCGTGGAATGCTGACCGCGCAACGCCACTGGCACTGTGGAGAAGTCGGGCAGGGCCGTTGACGCAATCGCGCGCCGGACTAAACCTTAAGCGATGGCACTCAATCTCCTAAAACTGTGCGTCGGTTGCGACAGCGTCGAGGACCTCGAAGAATGGATCGCCTTTCGCGTCGATGAGCGCCGCCGCGCCGGCGAACCCGCCGAGCACTGGCACACCACCCGCATGGTGCCGGCGCGCGGCGCCGAGGTGACCGATGGCGGTTCGCTTTATTGGGTGATCAAGGGCAGCGTGCAATGCCGCCAGCTGATCACTGATATCAGGCCCTTCACCGACGACGAAGGCATCGGCCGTTGCCGCCTGATGCTCGACCTCGACGTCGTGCGCACCGACTGGCAGCCGCGCCGCGCCTTCCAGGGCTGGCGTTATCTCAAACCTTCGGATGCGCCCGCAGATATCGGCAAGGGCAAGGCCGGAATGGTCGAGATGCCGCCGAAACTGAAGCGCGAGCTCGCCGATCTGGGCTTGCTGTAGAGCCAAGGGCGCGGCCGCTTCTCCCAGAGCGTCGAGCGCTGGCCCTTCATCTTGTCCAAGGCTGGACTTGCAAGGGGCCCGACAACGCCACATCTTGCTTCTTATGAGCGACAAGAAGCAGCGCGTGCCCGCAAGGGCCAGTCCTGCGCCGGTCAAGCCTCAATCCAATGCCGGCGAGATCGACGCCTTCATCCGTCAGGCCCGGACGCTTGCCGCGTCCGCGACCGGCTCCGGGCGGCTGATCCTTGCGCTCGACGCCACGATGAGCCGCCAGCCGACCTGGGATCTCGCCACCAAGCTGCAGGGCGAAATGTTCGACGCCGTCGGCAAGGCCGGAACTCTCAGCGTCCAACTGGCCTATTTTCGCGGGTTGGGCGAGTGCCGCTCGTCGGCTTTTGTCGCCGATACTGATGCCCTGAAGCAGCTGATGACGCGGATCGACTGCCGTGCCGGCCACACCCAGATCGGCAAGGTGCTGGCGCATGCGCTAAAGGAAACGGCGGCGGCCAAGGTCAACGCTCTGGTTTATATCGGCGACGCCATGGAAGAGGATATCGACGACCTGGCGCAGAAGGCCGGCAGCCTCGGCCTGCACGGCGTTCCCGTCTTCGTCTTCCAGGAAGGTCATGATTCCGGCGCAGAAAGGGCGTTCAAGGAGATTGCGCGGCTGTCCAAAGGGGCTTGGTTCCGATTTGATCGGCGGGCTGCCGCGACCTTGGCCGGGCTGCTTTCGGCGGTTGCCGTCTATGCGACCGGCGGATTGAAGGCGCTCGAGGCAAGGGACAGGCCGGGAGACCGGCTGCTGATCGAGCATCTCAGGGGCGGCGGGAATTGATGGGCGCTATCATTGCACTTGTTGCACTGTTTCTGGTGCTGCTCGGCGCGGCGACGATCTTTGTCCGCGCCGATGCGCAAAAACTGGCAAGCGGCATGCGCACGCTCGGGCCGGTGCTTCTGGCGCTGGTCGGGCTCGCCGTGCTGGTGGTCGGGCGCGAAGGCATTGCCGGCCTCATTCTGGCCGCGGCCCTTGCCTGGTACGGTTCGATGCGAATGAAGCGGCCGTCGGTCGGGCCGGCGCCCGGCAAGCGCTCGACGGTGCGGACCGCCGCACTGGAAATGGAGCTTGATCACGATACGGGCGGGCTTGAAGGCCTGGTTCTGGCCGGCCGCCATGAAGGCAAGATGCTGGGCGCGATGGGCCTGGCCGAGCTGCAGCAGCTTTACCGCGAACTCCCCGGCGACCCGGAGAGCCGCCAGCTCCTAGAGACGTATCTTGACGGCCGTTTTCCCGTCTGGCGCAAAGACGCTGAGGCGAACGGTGGCGAAGGGCTGGGTGTTGCGCCAGGTGCGGGCGCCATGACTAAGGAGGAGGCCTACAAGATCCTTGGTCTTGAAGCGGGGGCCGCCGCGGCGGATGTCCGCAAGGCGCACCGCCGCCTGATGCAGCGCCTGCACCCCGACATCGGCGGCACGTCTTTCCTGGCGGCGCGGATCAACGAAGCCAAGGACGTCTTGCTCTCCAATCACAACTAGTCTCCTTCGACGCAGTAAATTTCCGGGAGATGGTTCCGACGCCGCCCTACTGTTGGACGGCGTAGCAGGCGATTTTCTTTTTCTTCAGGGCATTGCAGGCATTCCAGGCCGCGTCCTTCGAGCGGAAGCCGCCGAACCGGGCGCGGTAATAGGTCTCGCCATCCTTTTCGAAGGCGACGGTGAAACCGGAAGCAGCCCCAAGAACTTTGGGCGCCAGCTTGGCGGTCTTGTCGAGGAAAGCCTGGGCTTCGGACTGCTTGGGCGACGACGCCACCTGCACCGCCCAACCAGCCGGCACCGAGGCCGTGTTGACCGGGTCGACCGCCTGTGGGGATACAGGCGTGGGTTCGGCATAGGCAGCCACAATCTGCGCAGTTTCGACCTTCGGCGCCGTCACGATGACGGTCTTGACCTTCCTGGTCTTGACGACGGGGGCGGGCTCTTCGACCGCGGCCACCGTCTGTTCGTCGGCAGACTGGCCTTCAGCAGACTGCTCGTCAGCGGATGTCGGATCGTCATTGGACGCTACGGCATCGTCTTCAACGATCGGCTTGCCATCCGGCGTCGGCGCGTCATGCTTGGGCAGGAAGACCTTGGCCAGCGCCTTGACCGGATTGTCGCCGCCGGCCTTGGCGACCAGGGCGCCGCCGCCGCGGGTCGATGCGCGCGGCATGTAGGCGTTGATCAGGCCGGCCATCTGGTTGTCGCGGCTGCGCCCCGAAGTGCCGCCCATGACGACGGCGACGAGGCGGCGGTTGCCATCCGAAACCGACGAGACGAGGTTGAAGCCGGAGGCGCGGGTATAGCCGGTCTTGATGCCGTCGACGCCCTTGATGCGGCCGAGCAGACGGTTGTGGCCATTGATGCGCTGGCGGCCGTAAAGGAAGGAGCGCTGCGAGAAATAGCCGTAATACTGCGGATAATGTTCCCTGAGCGCTATGCCGAGCATCGCCATGTCGTGGGCGGTTGTGAACTGGCCGGGATCGGGCAGGCCGTTGGCATTGCGAAACACGGTGCCGTCCATGCCGAGCGCGCGCGCCTTGGCGGTCATCATGCGGGCAAAATTGCTTTCGCTGCCGCCGAGCAGTTCGCCGAGCGCGGTCGCCGAATCATTGGCCGACTTGGTCACCATCGACAGGATGGCGGTCTCGACCGAAACCGCTCCGCCCGCCTTGACGCCGAGCTTGGTCGGCGGTTCGGCCGCCGCTTTGGCCGAGAACGGCACGGGCGTGTTCCTGCTGATCCGGCCCTTCGCCATGGCCTCGAAGGTCAGATAGAGCGTCATCATCTTGGTCAGCGACGCCGGGTAGCGCCGGCCGTTGGCGTCGGACGAATAAAGCACCTTGCCGGTCTTGGCATCGACGACGATCGCCGAAGACCTGGCGGCCATCGAGGACGCGGCATCCGCAACGACAAATGACATCGCCAAAGCGAGGATCATGATCGTTTTGAGGGAAGATGCGGATTTTGAACCGAAGACCGACAACGCCTGACGCACTGATAGTTCCTTTGAAACTCATTGCCCTGGAGGCGGCAAAGGGATCCGACCTCACTTGTCGTCAAACTATCGCGGCCAGCGTTACCAATCCGTTTATGGTAACCGGCGCGTTCACCATTTTCCTCGGGCTTGAGCCTTTCTTTATTCGAATTTTAGCTGTTGCCGGCGCAGCGCGGCCTGATGCCGCTGAAATCTTGACTTTTGTGCAGCGCACAATATATTCTCGTGCATTGCACAACCGCGCTCAGGCAAGGGCGCTTCAAAACGCCAAGGGAAACGTCAAATGACCCAGACCTACGAGGACTTCTCGAAATACGGCAAGGAGTTTGCCGATACCGGATTGAAGAGCTTCACCTCGCTCTCCAAGGGCGCGCAGGCGATCGCCACCGAAGCTGGCGAATACACCAAGAAGAGCTTCGAAGCCGGCAGCGCCGCGGTCGAAAAGCTGTTCTCCGCCAAGTCGCTGGAAAAGGCGGTCGAGATCCAGTCCGACTTCGCCAAGCAGAGCTATGAGAGCTTCGTTGCCGAGGCGACCAAGTTCGGCGATCTCTATGCCGATCTCGCCAAGGAGGCTTACAAGCCCTTCGAATCGATTGTCGCCAAGGCGAAGTAATTTCGCTCGAGAATACCAGGCACGGCCTTTCGGGCTTGCAAAACAGACCCGGTCGCGGATGCGCGGCCGGGTTTTTTCATGCCGGTTTCAATTCCGGGGCTTTGGCGGTTCACGATTTTGAAAATCGCCTCGGTTTGCCCACCTAGCCATATTGTCAGCTAACAAGAAGGGCTTAAAATCGTCCATCGAACACCTACATATCGAACTCGCCATGGGGATTCGAAAGAGGCAGGATTACGTGACTTCAGGTTTGACTGCCACGACAAGCGTGGTGCGGATGCAAAGTGACGGCGACGGCAATGAGGCCGGTCGCGGCACAGCCGTCATTACGCGCACCAAGACCAAGACCAAGAAGCCCAGCCTTTACAGGGTCCTCATCCTCAACGACGACTACACGCCCATGGAGTTCGTGGTTCACGTCCTGGAGCGTTTTTTTCAAAAGGACCGCGAAGCCGCCACACGCATCATGCTTCATGTTCACAATCATGGGGTGGGCGAGTGCGGGGTCTATACATTCGAGGTGGCCGAGACCAAAGTGTCTCAGGTCATGGATTTCGCCCGACAGAATCAGCATCCGCTGCAATGCGTGATGGAGAAGAAGTGAGGTAACATGCCGGCTTTCTCCCAAGGCCTGGAAAAGGCGCTTCACCAGGCGCTGACGCTCGCCAATGAGCGGCACCATGAATATGCAACCCTAGAACATCTGCTGCTCGCCCTCATCGACGACACCGAGGCGGCCGCCGTTATGCGCGCCTGCAACGTCGATCTCGACGAGCTGAAGCACACCGTTCTGACCTATATCGACACCGAACTCGACAATCTGGTCACCGGTTACGATGAGGATTCCAAGCCGACCGCCGGCTTCCAGCGCGTCATCCAGCGCGCCGTGATCCATGTGCAGTCATCCGGCCGCGAGGAAGTGTCCGGCGCCAACGTGCTCGTCGCCATCTTTGCCGAGCGCGAGAGCCATGCCGCTTATTTCCTGCAGGAACAGCAGATGACCCGCTACGACGCGGTCAACTACATCTCGCACGGCATCGCCAAGCGCCCCGGCGCATCGGAGACGCGCTCGCCGCGCGGCGCCGATGACGAGCAGGGCGGCCAGAACGGCGCCGAGCCGCAGGAGGAAGGCGGCAAGAAGAAGCAGCAGCAGGATGCGCTGACGGCTTATTGCGTCAACCTCAACAACAAGGCCAAGGCCGGCAAGATCGATCCGCTGATCGGCCGCGAGAGCGAAATCAACCGCACCATCCAGGTGCTGTGCCGCCGCTCTAAGAACAACCCGCTCTATGTCGGCGATCCCGGCGTCGGCAAGACGGCGATTGCCGAAGGTCTGGCCAAGCGCATCGTCGAAGGCGACGTGCCCGAAGTGCTGCAGGACGCCACCATCTTCGCGCTCGACATGGGCACGCTTCTGGCCGGCACCCGCTACCGTGGCGATTTCGAAGAGCGGCTGAAGCAGGTTGTCAAGGAGCTAGAGGATTATCCCGGCGCCGTGCTGTTCATCGACGAGATCCACACCGTCATCGGCGCCGGCGCCACGTCCGGCGGCGCGATGGATGCGTCGAACCTGTTGAAGCCGGCGCTGTCTTCGGGTGCCATCCGCTGCATCGGCTCGACCACTTACAAGGAGTTCCGCCAGTTCTTCGAGAAGGACCGCGCCCTGGTGCGGCGCTTCCAGAAGATCGACGTCAACGAGCCGACCATCGAGGATGCCATCGAGATCATGAAGGGCCTCAAGCCCTATTATGAGGAATTCCACAAGGTGAAGTTCACCAACGAGGCGATCAAGGCTTCGGTGGAACTGTCGGCCCGCTACATCAACGACCGCAAGCTGCCGGACAAGGCGATCGACGTGATCGACGAGACGGGCGCCTCGCAGATGCTGGTGCCGGAAGCCAAGCGCAAGAAGACGATCGGCATCAAGGAGATCGAAGCCACCATCGCCACGATGGCCCGCATCCCGCCGAAGACGGTTTCGGCAGACGACGAGAAGGTGCTGCAAGGCCTCGACATCGAGCTGAAGCGCGTCGTCTATGGCCAGGACACCGCCATCACCGCGCTGACCTCGGCGATCAAGCTGGCACGTGCCGGCCTGCGCGAACCGGAAAAGCCGATCGGCTCCTACCTGTTCTCAGGCCCGACCGGCGTCGGCAAGACCGAAGTCGCCAAGCAGTTGGCTGCCTCGCTCGGCGTCGAGCTGATCCGCTTCGACATGTCGGAATATATGGAACGCCACACCGTCTCGCGGTTGATCGGCGCGCCTCCCGGCTATGTCGGCTTCGACCAGGGCGGTCTGCTTACCGACGGGGTCGACCAGCATCCGCACTGCGTGCTCTTGCTGGATGAAGTCGAGAAGGCGCATCCGGACCTGTTCAACATCCTGTTGCAGGTCATGGACCACGGCAAGCTGACCGACCACAACGGCAAGCAGATCGACTTCCGCAATGTCATCCTTATCATGACCACCAATGCGGGCGCATCCGATGCCCAGCGCGCGGCGATCGGTTTCGGATCGACCAAGCGCGAAGGCGACGATGTCGAGGCCATCAACCGGTTGTTCACGCCGGAGTTCCGCAACCGTCTCGATGCGATCATCCCGTTCGGTTCGCTGCCGGTGCCGGTCATCCATCAGGTGGTGCAGAAGTTCGTCATGCAGCTCGAGGCCCAGCTCTCCGAGCGGGGCGTCACCTTCGACCTGTCGTCCGACGCGATCGCCTGGCTGGCCGACAAGGGCTATGATGAGCGCATGGGTGCGCGGCCGCTCGGCCGGGTCATCCAGGAGCACATCAAGAAGCCGTTGGCCGACGAGGTGCTGTTCGGCAAGCTCAAGAAGGGCGGCACGGTGCGCGTCACCGTCGAGAAGAAGGAAACCGGCGAAACCGGCCTGAAGCTCGAATCACTGGCCGACGAAGCCCCGGTGCAGCCGAAGCAGGAGCCGGAAGAGGCGCCGAAAGCCCGCAAGGCGGTGGCCAAGAAGCCCGTCGCCAAGAAGGCGGTGGCGCAGAAGCCTCAGCCCAAGGGCAAGGACGAGCCTGAGCCCAAGGGCAAGGATGGCGGCAAGCGCAGCCTGGTGCCGCAACTGCCGCGCAAGAGCTAAAAAGTTCGCCTATGAAAAAAGGGCCCGGTGACGGGCCCTTTTTTCATTGGCTGGCCGGTTTGCCGACACAGCGCCCCTGCTTTTCAGGTCAGATGTTGTTAGGTCAGGCGGCGACGCCCTCGGGTGCAAACTTGCCCAGGAAGTACCCGCACGCCTTCCAGATGGCGATCGAAATCAGAACGCTCGCATAGCCATCCACGGCATAATGCCAGCCAAGGACGACCGAGCCGACCATGATGATTGCGGCGAATGCCCACATCAAAAGGCCGGCCAACCGTGAGCGGCGTGTTGCATAAAGCGCGAAAAGCACCGCCATCGCCACATGCATGGACGGGAAGGCGGATATGCCGAGACTGCCTGGCGTCGCCCCGATATAGCCGCTCCACACAATGTCCTGCGTGCTGAGCGCCCAGATCGGATAGATGCGATCGGCGGCGGCGAGTGCTTGCATCAGGGAATGATAGTCGCTGCCCAGCCCCAGTCGCTCGTAAAAGCACGGCCCTGCCGAAGACAGGCCCATCGCCAGGAAAAAACCCGCCAGTATCCACACGAGCATGAAGCTCATCAGGAACTGGTGACGCAGCTTCGTGTCCCTGCGCGTGATGCAAGCGATGAAGACCGAGGCGATAAGGACGACGAACCAGGAATTGTAAGCCAGGTTGAACGATCTTACGGCGAGCGGCGACTGGACGATAAACCATAGCCATTCATGGGGCGCTCGGCCGAAATGCAGCACCCGGTCGGCCTGAGCCAATGCGTGATCCCATGCGAATGGCGAAAGGATCGCGACCGCGCCTTTCAACACACCGAAAGCGGATATGAGCGCAATGCACGCGGCCAGACCATTCAGGCTGTTGGCGTTGCGCTCGGCGTCGCCGAAGACGCCGCCGATCGATCGCAGGAAAGTGCCGAGCGGCTCAGGATCCCGCTTGATGAGTGCAAGGTGAAAAAAGCTGCCGAGTGCGAAGGCGCAGCCACCGATCCAGAAAGCGAAAAGAAGGTATTGGGAATAGTCTTCCAGCACGCCGAAATCCGGCATGTTTCCGGTGCGCAGGCCGACCGCGGCTGCCAAAAGCAGGGCAGCGATGGCCATCGCGTGCAGCAGGCGGTGTCGCCGGTACGCGTCCGCCAAGGTGCGCAGAAAGGCCCGCCCGGCAGCTGCTTTTACCAACGGCTCTGATGTCGCAACCGAATGTTCCACGATTTTGAAAACCCAAACGCATCCCGGTACGGAGCACGTTATCACGGCGTGGTTTGATATTTTCCTAACCGACGTGGTGGATTGTGGCTGAGCGCATCTCCCTGAGGCGCGCGCCACCTCAACCGTTCAGCGCTGCTCGGATCTTCGCCGCGTTCTCCGTCAGCACTTCGGGCTTCTCCATCTGCCCCGTATGCGGCTTGAGCGCGATGCCTTCGAACCGCGGGATGACATGGACATGTAGGTGGTAGACGGTCTGGCCGGACGCCGGTTCGTTGAACTGCAGGATGGTGACCCCGTCAGCGCCGAAAGCCTTTTTGACCGCCAGCGCGACCGTTTGGACCGTGGTGAACAGCCGGCCGAGCGTCGCGGGATCGGCATCGAGCAGATTGCGCGACGGTGCTTTGGGCACTACCAGCGTGTGACCGGGGCCTTGCGGCATCACATCCATGAAGGCGACCACGGCATCATCCTCGTAGATGCGGTGCGAGGGGATTTCGCCGCGCAGGATCTTTGCGAAGATATTGCTGGGGTCGTAGGCCTCGGTCATGGCGGCGCTCCGGGAGTATGCTCCCGGTGTAGCGAAGCTGTCCCGGACCGGCAAGATGGTCAGGTAAGATGGTCAGGTAAGATGGTCAGGTAAGATGGTCAGGCGAGGGCAGGGGCGGATCGCTATTCCTCAAGATCCTTGCGGAACGGCGTATGCTCTTCCAGGATTTCGCCCATCCGCTCGACCTCGCGGCGTTCCCGCCGGAGATAGTCGGCCACAGCATTGCGCAGGCCGGGATGTGCGATGTAGTGCGCCGAATGCATGGTCACGGGACGATAGCCGCGCGCCAGCTTGTGCTCACCCTGCGCGCCGGCCTCGACCACCTTCAGCTTACGCTCGATGGCGAAGTCGATGGCCTGATGGTAGCAAACTTCGAAATGCAGGAACGGGTGGTCCTCGATGCAGCCCCAATTGCGGCCGTAGAGCGCATCGGAGCCGATGAAGTTGATGGCGCCGGCGACATAGCGGCCATTGCGCTTGGCCATTACCAACAGGATATCCTGGGACATGCGCTCGCCGATCAGCGAGAAGAACTTGCGGTTGAGATAGGGCCGGCCCCATTTGCGGCTGCCGGTATCCATATAGAAGGCGAAGAAATCGTCCCAGGCCCTTTCGGTCAGGTCCTTGCCGGTCAGCCGGTCGATCGAGATATCGTTGGCGAGCGCCTCGCGCCGCTCCTTCTTCATCGCCTTGCGCTTGCGCGATGCCAGCGTGGCGAGGAAATCGTCATAGGTCGAAAAGCCTTCGTTGAAGAAGTGGAACTGCTGGTCGGTGCGGTGCAGGAAGCCGGCTGCTTCCAGCGTTGCAACGTCGCTTTCACTGGCGAAGGTGACATGCGCGGACGACACGCCGAGCTTTTCCGTCACCGCCTTCAGGCCCGCTGCGAGACCGGCCTTCACAATGGCGCTGTCCTCGCCTTTGCTGACCAGCAGGCGAGGGCCGGTGACCGGAGAGAACGGCACGGCGCATTGCAGTTTCGGATAGTAGTTGCCGCCGGCGCGTTCGAACGCATCGGACCAGCCGTGGTCGAAGACATATTCGCCCTGGCTGTGCGATTTGAGATAGCAGGGCACGGCGCCCAGCAATCTGCCTTGGGCATTTTCCAGTCTGAGATGATGACCTTGCCAGCCGGTACGCCGCACGGCGCAGCCGGAATCTTCAAGCGCGCTCAGAAAAGCATATGAAACGAGAGGGTTATAGCCATTTTCTGTGTCGCTGCGGGTTGTGCCGGTAAAGCCGTTCCACTCGTCGCAGGTGAAGGCATTGATGCCGGCGGCAACGCGGATGGAAAACTCCGCATTCGCCGTTTGCCCGTCACCTTCATCACCCTGATCCATGGGGCTTATTTAAGCTCTGTCGGGGCCGCTACAAGTCACGTTTCAGGCACTTCCATCAGGCGACATTGACCAGATCGGGTTCGAACCCTTCGAACGTCATCTGGTCGGCGTATTTGAAGGTGAGATCCACCGCCGGCTGGTCATGCACCGTCCAGGTGATGACAGGCATTTTAAGCCTTTCGCGCACGAAGCTGACGAACGGGTTCGGCAGATCGCCCGCGGCATAGGAGGTGAAGGCGAGGTCATGTGCCAGCATGGCAAAATGCGCCTCGATCAACTGATTGTCCCTGCCGTAGGCGGTCAGCCCACCCGGAATGGCAGGCGCATCCTTGGGGAAGTCGCGGACCAGCCAGTGGTCGAACGACATGATCGCCGCCTTGCCCTTGTAGCGCTCCAGCATCTTGCCGACGCTTGCCACCAAGCCCTCGTCGTAACCGGGCACACCCTTCAGTTCGACAACCATCGGCACACGGCCGTCGACCAGGTCGAGCGCTTCTTGCAGTGTCGGCACATGGTCCTTGGTGCCGCCGATCCTGAGCGCCGCCAGTTCCGCTGCCGTGCGCTGCCAGACGAAGCCGTCCTGGCCGGTCAACCGCCTGAGATCGCCGTCATGAATGATGATGGGGACGCGGTCGGACGACAAATGCACGTCGCATTCGATCGCATAGCCGCGCTCGGCGGCAGCAGCGAAGGCCGACAGCGTGTTTTCCCAAAGCGTCTTGTTCATGTCGTGAAAGCCGCGATGCGCCACCGGGCGGGCGGTCAGCCAGGAAAGGTCGGTCATTGTCTTGGTCCTGCTCATGCGACCTCGAAGACGGCTTCGATTTCCACTGCGGCATTAAGCGGCAGACAGGCGGTGCCTACGGCGGAGCGGGCATGCTTGCCGCGCTCGCCAAGGGCCGCGACCAGGAAATCGGAGGCGCCATTGGCGACCAGATGCTGCTCGACGAAATCCGGCACTGATGCAACAAAGACGGTGATCTTGACTAGCCGCTGGATTTTTTCGAGATCGCCAAGTGCTGCTTTTGCCTGCGCCAAGATGTTGATTGCACAGTACTTTGCGCCTTCCTTGCCGGTTGCCGTGTCGACGTCGCGGCCGAGCAGGCCGCTTACCTGCAGCTTGCCGTCCTTGAGCGGCAACTGCCCGGCGGTGAACAAAAGATTGCCGGACCTGCAATAGGGCACATAGTTCGCGGCGGGCGCTGCGGCGGCAGGTATCGTCACGCCGAGATCGCTTAGCCGCTTTTCGATTGTTTCACTCATCGTATTTCCCTATTGCTTGGAGACGCCGCGCTGGCCGGGCCGAAATTGCTATTTTTGCCTCGCTTCCGCCACGACTTTTTTTAAGCTGGACCATCTTTACCTGCGGCCTGCCATCAGCTGCGACGATCGGAGCCCCTTATGCGCGCAACGCGCCTTGCCTTCCACGCCGTTCTCGTTCCGGTGCTGTTCTCGATGGCTCCAGCCTTTGCCGTGCCGGCGCTGCAGGCGCATCGCGCCGTCTACGATCTTACCCTCGACAAGGCGTCGGACCGCTCGGGCATCACCGGCATTTCCGGCCGCATGGTCTATGAGTTCAACGGCTCGCCCTGCGAGGGCTATACGGTAAAATTCCGTTTCGTCACCCAGATCGCCACCGGCGACAACACCAGGCTGACCGACCAGCAGACGACCACGTTCGAGGACGCCGAAGGCAAGACCTTCTCGTTCGTGACCAAATCCTTCGTCGACCAGAACCTCGACAAGGAGGTCAAGGGCACCGCCACGAAAGAGACCAAGGGCCTCAAGGTCGACATCGACAAGCCCGAGAAGAACAGCCTGGAACTCGCCGCCACTCAGTTCCCGACCCAGCATCTGGTCGAACTGATCGGCAAGGCCGAGAAGGGCGAGAATTTCTACGAAACCAGCCTGTTCGACGGTTCGGAGGATGCCAACAAGGTGATGACCACCACCGTCATCGTCGGCAAGAAGGCCGAGGGCGACAAGGCCGACCCCGAAGCGCCGGCGCTGGCCAAGCTTGCAGGCGACAAATACTGGCCGGTCGACATCGCCTATTTCGACGAGACCGACAAATCGGGCGAAGAGGTGCCGGAATACCGCATCAGCTTCAAGCTGCACGAGAACGGCATCACCCGCGACCTCACAATGGACTATGGCGAGTTCTCGATGACCGGAAAGCTGGTCAACCTGTCGCTGTTCGATCAGACCAAGCCTTGCCCGGTCTCGAAATAGCAACAATGCGGCGCTGGCCACGGCAGGCTTGATGGCAGTTCCCGATGGCGGTCTATGTCGATGCGGCGATCTGGAAATGGGCCGGCCATCGCTGGTGCCACCTGATGGCCGACGATACGGACGAACTGCATCGTTTCGCCGCCGAGCTTGGCGTCAAGCGTTCGTCCTACCAAGGGCCGCCCAGGACATCGGCGCCGCACTATGACATAACAGGCTTCGAGCGCGACCGGGCGGTGCGGCTCGGCGCCATCGAATGCAGCCGCGAGGAGATCGTTGCGATCTTCAGGCGCGTACGGGTACCCAACGGAAAGGGCCGATCGTGACGCTAACGGCATTCCTGGCTTATTGCATTGCCATCACACTTGCCGCCGCCACGCCGGGACCGGCGATGTTCACGGTGATCACCAACGGCGTGGCACGCGGCTTCCTGCGTGCGTTCGTCGCCGGAATGGGCATTGCCGCCGGCGATGCCGTGCTGGTCACCCTGGCACTGCTCGGGCTGGTGGCGCTGGCCCAGACCTTCGAATGGGTGTTTCTCCTGTTGAAATACGCCGGTGCGGCCTACCTGATTTTCCTCGGCATCAAGATGTGGCGGGCCGCGGCCGCGCAATCGGCCGCGCAAGGAATCCCCCAAACCGGATTGTCGCGGTCGTTCCTGCTTGGCGCCTCCGTGGCGCTCGGCAACCCGAAGGCGATCCTGTTCCACGCCTCGATCATGCCGCTGATCCTCAACCTCGACACCATGACGTTTGCCGACGGCCTGCTGGTGGTGGCAGTCGTCGTCGGCGCCAATATTCTCACCATGGGCATCTACGCCGCGCTGGCGGGCAGGGCATCCGGCTGGTTCAGGACGCCCGAACGCATGCGGCTGATTAACCGGTTCGCCGGCAGCGCCATGATCGGCACCGGAGCGCTGATTGCCGCACGCTGAGCGATGAAGCACCTCACCGCTTGCGTTTGCAGCGCTTCCCCTCTATATGCGCGCTCATTCCACACACGGACTTTGGTGTCTGCCCGGGAGAAATCCGGCTGAAACCTCCGGTGGCGTTCGAGGACAAAGTCCAAAAATGCCTGTGTCCGTGGAGGCTAACCGGAAAAGGAACTAAGAATGGCACTGCCTGATTTCAGCATGCGCCAGCTTTTGGAAGCTGGCATTCACTTCGGCCACCAGACCCACCGCTGGAACCCGAAGATGGCGCCTTACATCTACGGCGCCCGCAACAACATCCACATCATCGATCTGTCGCAGACGGTGCCTTTGCTGCACCAGGCTCTGAAGCAGGTTTCCGACACCGTTGCCAAGGGCGGTCGCGTGCTGTTCGTCGGTACCAAGCGCCAGGCTTCGGATATCGTCGCCGACGCGGCGCAGCGTTCGGCCCAGTATTATGTCAATTCGCGTTGGCTCGGCGGCATGCTGACCAACTGGAAGACGATCTCGAATTCGATCCAGCGCCTGCGCAAGCTCGACGAGATGCTGGCCGGCGAGGCCCAGGGCCTGACCAAGAAGGAACGCCTGAACCTCGACCGCGAGCGCGAGAAGCTCGACAAGGCGCTCGGCGGTATCAAGGACATGGGCTCGACGCCCGACCTGATGTTCGTCATCGACACCAACAAGGAAGCGATCGCCATTCTCGAGGCCAAGCGCCTCGGCATTCCGGTCGTTGCCATCATCGATTCGAACTGCGATCCGGACAAGATCGACTTCCCGATCCCCGGTAATGACGACGCGGCGCGCGCCATCCAGCTCTATTGCGACCTGATCGCCAAGGCTGCCATCGACGGCATCGCCCGCCAGCAGGGCGCGCTCGGCGTCGACATCGGCGCCTCGGTCGAAGCTCCGGTCGAACCGGCGCTTGATCCGGCTCCGGCCCCGGCTGCGGACGCTCCGGAAGCTTGACAGTCGAAGGCCGGTTGCGGCCTTCATCATTCTCATATTTGGCACGCTAGACGGACGCATCACCGAGTACCGGTGGTGCGTCGGTGCATTTAAAACAAAGAGGCGACAATGAGCATTTCGGCTGCACAGGTCAAAGAACTCCGCGACTTGACCGGCGCGGGCATGATGGACTGCAAGGCGGCGTTGACCGAGACCAACGGCAACATCGAAGAGGCCGTCGACTGGCTGCGCAAGAAGGGCATTTCCAAGGCCGACAAGAAGGCTGGCCGTACTGCCGCCGAAGGCCTGATCGGCGTCGACTCCGGCGTCCGCGAGGCCGCCATCGTCGAGGTTAACTCCGAGACCGATTTCGTGGCCCGCAACGAGCAGTTCCAGGAGATCGTTCGCAATGTCGCCAAGGTCGCGCTTGCTTATGGCACGACGGAGGCTGTCTCTGCCGCAAAGTATCCGGGTTCGGACAAGTCGGTCACTGACACCATCAAGGACGCCGTTGGCACCATTGGCGAGAACATGAGCTTCCGCCGTTCGGCCAAGCTCACCGTCCCGCACGGTGCTGTCGCAACCTACGTCCACAATGCGGTTGCCGATGGTCTTGGCAAGCTCGGCGTTCTGGTCGCGATCGAGACGACGGGCAATGAGCATGCCGCGAACGCCTTTGGCCGAAAGGTCGCCATGCATGTCGCCGCCACCAACCCGCTGGCGTTGACCGCCGAGCAGATCGATCCGGCAGCGGTCGAGCGCGAGAAGGCGATCTTCGCCGACCAGGCGCGCCAGTCCGGCAAGCCGGAAGCGATCATCGAAAAGATGGTCGAAGGCCGCCTGCGCAAGTTCTACGAGGAAGTCGTGCTCCTCAAGCAGGCCTTCGTGCTCAATCCCGACATCACTGTCGAGCAGGCGCTGAAGGATGCCGAGAAGGATATCGGCGCTCCGGCCAAGATCTCCGCCTATCTGCGCTTTGCGCTGGGCGAAGGCATCGAAAAGGAAGAGACCGATTTCGCGGCGGAAGTCGCGGCGGCGGTGAAGAAGTAGTTTTAAAATAGCCCCTGAAAAGGGGCTTCTCAGCTCAGGCAACTCGGCCGGGTGTCCGCAAGGATGCTCGGCCGATTTCTTGTGCGGTGTCGATGAAGGCCCTGAGCTTTGGCGCCATCGACGCCCGGCGCGGGAAGTAGAGGAAGAGGCCGGGCTCCTCGATCGCCGTTTGCGGCAGGATCTGAACGAGGCGGCCGGCTGCCAATTCCGCGCGCACCAGCGGCTCGAACACATAGGTCAGCCCGACGCCGGCAAGCGCAAGGTCGATCGCGGCCAGCGAATCGGTGACGATGACCGTACCCTTCGTCTCGGCCACGACATCCTGGCCGTCCTCGGTCAGGTCCCAGCGATAGAGTGCGCCGGAGCGCACAAGCCGGTAGTCGATGCAATTGTGGTCCGAAAGATCCGCCACACCGCGCGGACGGCCATGCCGGCCGACATAGGCGGGGGAGGCGACGATCACGGCGTTGAATGGCGGCGTCAGCCGGACCGTGACCATGTCCTGTGCGATCATCTCGCCCAGCCGGATGCCGGCATCGAAACCCTCGCCGACAATGTCCACCAGCCCCTGATCGGTGAGCAATTCGATGGTCACATCAGGATAGCGTTCAGCCATCGCGGCGACCACGGGAGTGACGGCAAGTGGAACGGCGATGTTGGGAACGTTCAACCTGAGCAAGCCGGAGGGCCGGCCCTTGATGGCGCGGATACGGTCCATCCGGTCGGCGATATCCTGGAGAGCAGGGGCTGCCGTCTCCACCAGCGCCTTGCCGGCTTCCGTCAGCGAGACGCTGCGCGTGGTGCGCGCAAACAGCGGCTGGCCGATCCGCTCCTCCACGAGGCGCACCGCATGGCTGACGGCGGATGGGGACATGCCCAGTTCGGCCGCAGCTAGCGCAAAGCCGCCGCGTCGGGCAACGGCGACGATGACAGGCAAATGACTGAGCAGATCCCGGTCCATTCATGCATGATATCGCATAGTCCTTGCGAACACTTCAATCTTCTCGATGCCGACAGGCTGACCCATATTGCCATCACCGATGCACAAAGGAGAAGAGAGATGGACGCCTTGAAACACGCTACCTTCGCCGCAGGCCTTGCCCTAGCGCCGGTCGATGCCGGCGGCGCCGAGCCGTCCGGTTGGCGCGCGCTCGCCGACGAACGCGCCGTCATCCGCATCGCCGATGCCATCGACCGTGCCGTCGATGCGCAGGACTGGAAGCTTGCCCGCTCCTATTTCGCCGACCGTGTCACCGTCGACTTCAGCAGCCTGTCAGGACAGCCTGCCGCCGCCATCCCCTCCGACAATCTGATCGGTACCTGGGCCGGCAACCTCAGGGGCAGCAAGACCAGCCTGCATCTGCGCACCAATCACCAGGTGATCTTTGAGGCGGACGCGGCGACCGTCTCTTCGAACGGCTATGCCTGGAACCGGATGGAAGGCAATGGCGACCCGCTGTGGGAAGTCTGGGGCACCTACGAGCACCATCTGGTTCGCTCCGGGACCGGCTGGAAAGTCGACGGCTTCGTTTTCCGCGCCACGCATGAGCGCGGCAATCCCTGGGTCAAGATGACGCCTGGCCAGTGAGCCGGCGTCAAGAAATCAGGATAGGAAAAACACCATGACCATGAGCTATTACACACTGGGCAACAGCGGCCTGCGCGTCAGCCGGCTGGCACTGGGCACCATGACCTTTGGCACCGAATGGGGCTGGGGCGCGGACAGGGAAACCGCGCGCGCCATGGTCGACGCCTATGTCGAGGCCGGCGGCAATTTCTTCGACACCGCCGACCTCTACACCGGCGGCACAGCCGAAACCTGGCTCGGCGAATTCATCGCCGAGCGGGGCTTGCGCGACAAAGCGGTGATCGCCACGAAATTCACCTTCAACGCGGAGCCCGGCAATCCGAACGCCGGCGGCAATGGCCGCAAGAACATCTTGCGCGCCGTGGACGCCTCGCTGAAGCGGTTGGGCACTGACTATATCGACCTCTACCTCCTCCATGTCTGGGACGGGCTGACGCCGGCCGAGGAGGTCATGCGCACGACGGATGATCTCGTGCGTGCGGGCAAAATTCGCCATGTCGGCCTGTCCGATGTGCCGGCCTGGTATGCTGCCCGCGCGCAGACGATCGCCGAGTGGCGCGGCTACGAGCCGGTGTCGGCCCTGCAGCTTGAATATTCGCTGGCGGAGCGTTCGATCGAAAATGAGTTCGTGCCCTTCGGCACCCGCCATGGCGCAGGAATCATGGTGTGGAGCCCGCTGGCCAGCGGGCTGCTCAGCGGCAAGTACCGGCCGACGCAGGACGGCCATGTCGGCCGGCTCGACGGCTTTCGCAACACCACTCATCCGGGGTTCCAGAAGTTCACCGAGCGCAACTGGGCGATCGTGGCGGAACTCGAAAAAGTGGCCGCCGAACTCGGACACAGCATGGCGCAGGTCGCGCTCAACTGGGTGGCAACGCAACCGGGCATCGCCACCGTGATTCTTGGCGCCACCAAGCTGGCACAGTTGCAGGACAATCTGGCGGCGTTGGATTTCACTTTACCCGCCGAGCTTCGCGCGCGGCTGGATACGGTCAGCAAGACACCGCCGCCATTCCCGTACGCCTATTTCGGGTCCGACATACAAGCCCGGGTTACCGGCGGCGCCGTGACCGGCGACAAACCGTTGGGTTATGCGCCGCCGCTGCTGGTCGAGGGCGACGCCGTCAGCATCACCAGCAACTGACGGGCCGCGACGGGAAGGCGGAATTCGGCGAGGGGCGCCGCGTGACATCGCGGCGCCCTTCGTGTATCGGAACTCGGCATCGCGCCAGCGGCGGCGCCCGCGCGAGGGCGGCCTGCCCAGGCTGCCACACGCAATCAATGACGAGGTCCAGATGACGGCAAAGCCCCTCTATCGACGTGTCCTGCTGAAAGCCTCGGGCGAAGCGTTGATGGGCGAGCAGCATTTCGGCATCGACGTCTCGGTGGTCGACCGAATCGCCGCCGACATCGCCGAAGCCCGCGCGCTTGGCATCGAGGTCGGCGTCGTCATTGGCGGCGGCAATATCTTTCGCGGCGTGGCGGTGGCATCCAAGGGCGGCGACCGCGTCACCGGCGACCACATGGGCATGCTGGCCACCGTCATCAACTCGCTGGCGCTGCGCACCTCGCTGAACAAGATCGGCGTCGATGCCGTCGTGCTGTCGGCCATCGCCATGCCCGAACTGTGCGAGAGTTTTTCCCAGCGCCAGGCCACCGCCTATATGAACCAGGGCAAGGTCGTCATTTTCGCCGGCGGCACCGGCAATCCGTTCTTCACCACCGATTCGGCCGCGGCCTTGCGCGCCGCCGAGATCGGCGCCGACGCGTTGTTCAAGGGCACCCAGGTCGACGGCGTCTATTCGGCCGATCCCAAGAAGGATCCGAATGCGACCCGCTTCGAGCGCATCAGCCATGCCGAAGTCATCAACAAGGGCTTATCGATCATGGATACCGCCGCAATTGCACTTGCGCGCGAAAACAACATCCCGATAATCGTCTATTCGATCCACGAAAAAGGTGGTTTCGGCGATATTCTGCGGGGCGGCGGCCGTTGCACGATCGTCGCCGACGAATAATCCGGAGTATACTCTCCAAAAAGGGATCAGTTTTCGAAAGAGGGGCGGAATATGAGCCCTAAGCAGTGAACCCGGATCAAACGGGTCGAGGAGACTAAGATGAGTGGTGAGTTCGACGACCTCAAGCGGCGCATGGATGGCGCGATCGCCGCCTTCAAGCACGATTTGGCTTCGCTGCGCACCGGCCGTGCCTCCAGCAATCTGCTCGACGCCATCCAGGTCCAGGCCTACGGCACCACCATGCCCATCAACCAGGTGGCGAACGTGTCGGTGCCCGAGCCGCGCATGATTTCGGTTTCGGTCTGGGATAAGTCGATGGTCGGCGCGGTCGACCGTGCCATCAGAGAATCCAATCTCGGCTTCAATCCGATCGTCGACGGCACCAATCTCAGAATTCCGCTGCCCGAGCTCAACGAGCAGCGCCGCAAGGAACTGGTCAAGATCTCGCATGGCTACGCCGAGAACGCCCGCGTCGCGGTGCGCCATGTCCGTCGCGACGGCATGGACTTCTTGAAGAAGGCCGAAAAGGACGGCGACATCAGCGAGGACGATCAGCGCAAGCGCTCCGATCAGGTCCAGAAGCTGACCGACGAGACGATCAGCACCATCGATCACCTGCTTTCCGATAAGGAAGCTGAAATCATGCAGGTTTAGGGTCGGCCCACACCGGCCCGAAAGCGAGACAATGGCAACGCCCGCGCATGTCGCGATCATCATGGATGGAAACGGACGCTGGGCCAAGGCGCGCGGCATGCCGCGGCTTGCCGGCCATCGCGCCGGCGTCGAAGCGCTGCGCAAGACGGTGCGCGCCGCGCCCGGTCTCGGCATTTCCTTCCTGACCGTCTACGCCTTTTCGTCGGAAAACTGGTCGCGGCCCAAGGCCGAAGTCAGCGACCTGATGGGGCTTTTGAAACTGTTCATCCGCCGCGATCTGGCCGAACTGCACCAGAACGGCGTGCGCGTCAGGATCATCGGTGACAGGGCGGGGCTGCAGCCGGACATCAGGGGCCTGCTGGAAGAGGCCGAATCGCTGACTGCGCGCAATGAATCGCTGACCTTGGTCATCGCCTTCAACTATGGCGGGCGCGACGAGATCGTGCGCACGGCACGCAAGCTCGCAGCCGCAGTGGCGCGCGGCGAGATCGACGCAGAGGCGATCACGGCAGACACTTTTGCCGGCGCCCTCGACACCGCAGGCATTCCCGATCCGGAGCTGGTCATCCGCACCAGTGGCGAGCTTCGGCTGTCGAACTTCCTTCTGTGGCAGGCAGCCTACAGCGAACTGGTTTTTCTGCCTTGCTACTGGCCTGACTTCAGCCGCGAACACCTGGCCGACGCATTGCGCGATTTTGCTGGCCGCGAGCGCCGTTTTGGCGGGCTTGCCGCTCAAGATGTCGCTGCCTCGTGATCGGCGGCGGGATGAACAATCTTCAGCTTCGCATCGTCTCGGCGCTGGTGCTGGCCGCAATAGCGCTTGGCCTGACCTGGTTGGGAGGGCTGTGGTTCCGCCTGCTTTGCGCCGGGATATCGGCGGTCATCTTCTATGAATGGGCGCGCATGTCGCGCCCCTTGGCCGGTGCGACCCTCGGCTTCATTCCCGAAGCGCTGCTTCTGGTTTTCGTCGTCGCCCTGGTTGCAGGCGTGCCGGCATCGTGGCTTCTGTCTCTTGTCCTGGCCATGGTTGTGGTCGCTGCTGTCGGCGCCCGTATGCGTGGAGCGGCGCAATGGGATGCAGCCGGTCTTGCCTACGCGGCTTTGTCCGGCTTATCGCTGGCGCTGCTGCGCGGCGGCGACCATCCCGGCCTGGTCGCAATCCTGTTTCTGTTCGCCGTGGTCTGGGCGACCGACATCTTCGCCTATTTCGTCGGCCGCTCCGTCGGTGGGCCCAAGCTCGCGCCATCTATATCCCCCGGCAAGACGCAGAGCGGCGCGCTTGGCGGCGCTGTCGGCGGCGTGGCCGCCGGCGTGCTTCTGGCTGCCGCCGCCGGGGCCGGCAATCTTGGCGTCCTCGCCTTGGTTGCGCTGGTGCTGTCGATTGTTGCCCAGGCTGGCGATCTCTTCGAATCCTGGGTCAAGCGCCGCCACGGCCGCAAGGATTCAAGCGCGTTGATACCCGGGCATGGCGGTGTCATGGACAGGGTGGACGGGCTTGTCGCGGCGGCTTTTGCCCTATACGTGATCGGCTGGATTTCGGCGGGCGCCGATCATCCGGCGCAGGGGCTGTTTCCGGCTTGAGTGATATTTCACGGCGAAGAAATGGCGCACGCCACGGATTCGCCTGGATTGATGTCACAGTCGCGGCGACACCTTTTGCCGCGGGTGAATTTGAGGGCACAACTTGAACGAAATTCTTCACGCGTTTTTCAGCACGGAAGGCTTTGTCCTCGGCACGCTGGTGCCGTTTCTGTTCGTGCTGACCGTGGTCGTCTTCATTCACGAAATGGGACATTACCTGGTCGGCCGCTGGTGCGGCATTGGCGTGAAGGCCTTTTCGATCGGCTTCGGCCCCGAACTTCTCGGCTTCAACGACAGCCACGGCACGCGCTGGAAGCTCTGCGCCATACCGCTCGGCGGTTATGTCAAATTCGTCGGCGACATGAGCGCCACGTCGAGCCAGCCGAGTTCGGAAGATCTGGAAACGCTGACTGACGCTGAACGCAAGGTCGCCTTCCACACGCAGCCGATCTGGAAACGCGCCGCCACGGTGGTGGCCGGACCGCTGTTCAACTTCCTTTTGACCATTGCCGTCTTTGCCGTGCTGTTTTCCCTCTATGGCCGCCCTGTGTTTGAGCCGATGGTGGCGGCGGTCACCGCCGGCAGTCCAGCCGAAAGGGCCGGCATTTTGCCAGGCGACCGATTCGTCGCCGTCGACGGCAGCAAGGTTGAGACCTTCGCCGACGTCCAACGCCTGGTCTCAGGCCGCGGCGGCGACGCTATCAGCTTCACCATGTTGCGCGACGGCAAGGAGGTCACCGTCGTCGCGACGCCGGAGCCGATGGAGCAGCTGGACGCACTGGGCAACAAGGTCAAGGTGGCCGTCATCGGCGTCGTCAACAACAAGGATGTCGGCCAGCCCAGGCTGATCACCTACAGCCCTGTCGGAGCAGTCGGCGCCGCGGTCGAGGAGACGGGGCACGTCATTCAGCGCACCGGCCAGTTCCTGCAGCGATTCGTTGTCGGCCGCGAAGACAAATGCCAGCTGGGCGGCCCGATCAAGATCGCCAAGATGTCGGGGCAGGCGGCAAAGCTGGGCTTCCTATGGCTGGTGCAACTCGTCGCCGGCCTGTCGGTCGGGATCGGAATTCTGAACCTTTTGCCGATTCCCCCCCTCGACGGCGGCCATCTCCTGTTCTACGCACTCGAAGCCGTTTTCCGGCGTCCGGTATCGGAGCGGATGATGGAAATGGGATACCGGGCCGGCCTCTTTCTGGTGCTGGGATTTATGGGCTTCGTCTTCTGGAACGATCTGTTTGGGTGCTGAAATCATGAAGAAATTTGGCTTCAGCACCGGCAATGTTGAGACGCCGTTTACCATGCACGGGGGTATGCGTGACGCGAAAGCCACGCATCAGGGTTAAGTAATTACAAATTAACCAGAAGCCTTGCGTGTAGGGAAAATCCGGTTAATACGGTAGGAGAAATTACCGCACGTCCGGTTTTCTCGCCGTGGGGACTTCGAGAAAAGGTACAAAAGCCCGATGAAGGCAGCATCCAAATTTTTGAGCGCCGCGTCCGCGGTGGCTATGTCCGCCGCTCTGGTTGTACCAGGTGCGCTCGCCGTGCAGTTCGTTGCCACATCTGCGGCGCAGGCAGCCGTTGTCTCGAGAGTCGAGGTCAGCGGCAACCAGCGTGTCGACGCCGACACCATCCGCAACTACATCACGATCAAGCCGGGCAAGGCGTTTTCCAGCGCCGATATCGACGATGCGGTCAAGGCGCTGTTCGGCACCGGGCTGTTCTCGGACGTGCAGATCAATCAGGTCGGTTCGACGCTGGTAGTCAAGGTTGCCGAATACCAGGTCGTCAACCAGGTTCTGTTCCAGGGCAACAAGAAGCTCAAGGACAACGCGCTGGCAGTCGCCGTGCAGTTGAAGCCGCGCGGGACGTTCTCGCAGGCAACGCTGGACTCCGATGTCGAGGCGGTAAAGGCTGCCTACAGGCGAATTGGCCGGGATGACGCCGCTGTCACGACGCAGATCATGGATCTCGGCGACAACCGCGTGAACGTGGTCTTCAACATCAACGAAGGCGGCCGCACCAAGATCGCCGCTGTCAATTTCGTCGGCAACAGCGCCTATTCGAGCCGCCGCCTGTCCGACGTCATCGCAACCAAGCGCTCGAGCTTCTTGTCCTTCGTGCTGCGTGACGACGTCTATGACGAGGACAAGCTCCGCGCCGACCAGGAATCGCTGCGCCGCTTCTATTACAATCACGGCTATGCCGACTTCCAGGTGGTCTCAGCCGTCGGCGAGCTCGACGACACGACCAACCAGTACACCGTTACCATCACCGTCCAGGAAGGCGACCGCTATACGTTCGGCGACGTCAGCGTCGAGAGCACCATTCCCGAAGTCGACTCGAAGGCGCTGGAATCGGTGGTTCAGACCCACAAGGGCGACGTCTACAACGCCAAGAATGTCGAGGACACCATCATCGCGCTGACCGAAAAGGTCGCGGGTTCGGGCTATGCCTTCGCCCAGGTGACGCCGCGCGGTGATCGCAACTTCGAGAACCACACCATTTCGGTCGTCTATACGATCGACCAGGGCACCAAGGCCTATATCGAGCGCATCGAAATCCGCGGCAACGACCGCACGCGCGACTATGTCATTCGTCGTGAGTTCGATGTCAGCGAAGGCGACGCCTTCAACCAGGTACTCATCCAGCGCGCGAAGAAGCGGCTGGAAAAGCTAGATTACTTTGAGAAAGTCGACGTTTCGACTGTCCCGGGTTCTGAGCCAGACCAGGTCGTGCTCGTGGTTGACGTAGTCGAGAAATCGACCGGCGAGTTCTCGGTTGGCGCAGGATATTCGACCGGTGGCGACACTGCGGGTCCGTCCGTCGAAGGTTCGGTCGCGGAGCGCAACTTCCTCGGTCGCGGCCAGTACATCAAGGTTTCGGCGGGTGGTGGCAAGAATTCGCGCGACTACAGCCTGTCCTTCACCGAGCCCTATTTCCTCGGGCGCCGTATCGCTGCCGGCTTCGACATCTTCCAGCAGACACGCAACTACGACCACTATGACAGCGAGACGCTGGGTGCGACGGTGCGCTTCGGCCTGCCGATCACCGACAACATCTCGACGCAGTTGGCGTACAATATCGCCCAGGAGAAGTACAAGCTCGACGACGGTTGCGATGATACTCCCCACGATGAGATTCCGGACGCTGACTGCCACATTTCTAAAGCCATCGTCGAGGGCATCAATGATAGCCCGTGGATCAAGTCGTCGGTCAGCCTGGGACTGGTCTACAACACCATCGACGACATGAAGAGCCCGCATGAAGGCATCTACGCCACCACGACCGTGGAAGTGGCCGGCCTTGGTGGCGATGCCAAATTCGTCAAGGTTACCGGTCGTGGCACTGTCTACCAGACGCTGTCCGAACAGCTGGATCTGGTTGGCCTGATCTCAGGCGGCGCTGGCCATATTCAGGGCTTCGGCGGTGACGGCCTGCGTATCTTCGATCAGTTCCAGAGCAGCGACCGCATGATCCGCGGCTTCGAGTATGGCGGCATCGGCCCTGCCGATATTACGCCGGGTTCTGGTGGTGATCACCTCGGCGGCACCACCTATTTCAATGCGTCGGCGGAAGCTCAATTTCCGATACCGGTCATTCCGGAAAGCTTTGGTGTGCGCGGCGCTGTGTTTGCTGATGCCGCCACACTGTACGGCAGCAAGATCGACACCGCCGGCGTCGATCAGGCCTCGGTCGATATGAAGTTGCGCGCCTCGGTTGGTGTCGGCTTGTTGTGGTCATCGCCCTTCGGCCCGATCCGCATTGACTACGCGATGCCCGTCAAGAAGGAAAAGACCGACGACGTGCAGGAATTCAACTTCGGCATGTCGAGCCGCTTCTGATCTTGCGGTAACGATGCTTCCGGGCCGTTGGGGTCCGGAAGAGAATTGATCCGACCTAGCTGGATATTGCTTCTGGAATGACCGATCCGGTGTTCTTCGCGCCATCACGCCGGTATACGGCCGGCGAAGTCGCGAATCTGACCGGCGCGTCGCTCGTCGATTCCGACCTTGCCCACATATCGATCGATGCGTTGGCGCCAGCCAACGAAGGCGGCGAGGGTGCGCTCGTCTTCGTCGACGGCAAGCGCAATTTCGCGCTGATGCAGTCGCTGAAGGCGGCGGCCGTGTTTTGTCCCGCCGAGTTCGCCGGCAAGGCGCCGGCCGGCATTGCGGTTCTGGTGCATCCGCGCCCGCAGCAGGCCTTCGCCATGATCGGCCGGCTGCTGTTCCCGACGGCGGCTACGCCGGGACCGATGACCAGCGAAACCGGGGTCTCGCCGCAAGCTCATGTCGATGCCACGGCGCATATCGAGGCAGGCGCGATCATCGAAGCCGGAGCCGTCGTCGGCCCGCGTGCTTCCATCGGCAGCGGAACGGTCATTGCCCCCCACGCCGTTATCGGCCCCTCCTGCCAGATCGGCCGTGACGGCTACATCGGGCCGGGTGTCAGTGTTCAATATGCGCTGATCGGCAACCGCGTCATCATTCATGGCGGCGCCAGGATAGGCCAGGACGGCTTCGGCTTTGTCGGCGGCGCCAAAGGGCCCGAGCGTGTGCCGCAGGTCGGCCGCGTCATCATTCAGGACGATGTCGAAATCGGCTCGAACACGACCGTCGATCGCGGCGCCATGTCGGATACGGTCATCGGTCAGGGCACCAAGATCGACAATCTGGTGCAGATCGCCCATAACGTTCGCATCGGCCGCAATTGCATTATTGCCGGGCTCTCTGGTATTTCCGGCTCCGTCACCGTCGGCGACGGTGTCACCATGGGCGGCGGCGTTGGCCTTGCCGATCATTTGACCATAGGATCAGGGGCCAAGCTTGCTGCAAGGAGCGGGTTCATGAGCAACGTGCCGGCGGGCGAGATCTGGGGAGGCTATCCGGCGCAGCCGATGGCGGAAGCCATGCGCGAGATCGCCATGCTGAGGAAGCTCGCCAGGACGCGCAAGCAGGGCGAGGGGGGAAGTAGCTGAGATGGTGCCGGCGACGCTCGAAGCGGTCGATATATTGGGGTTGATGAAGCTTTTGCCGCATCGCTATCCCTTCCTGATGATCGATCGCATCATCGAAATCGACGGCAATGATTCTGCCATCGGCATCAAGAACGTGACCATCAATGAGCCGCATTTCCAGGGCCATTTCCCGGATCAGCCGGTGATGCCGGGCGTGCTCATCGTCGAGGCTATGGCGCAGACGGCCGGCGCGATCTGCATCCGTAACCTCAACACGGAAAAGCCGTCGCTGGTCTATTTCCTGACCATCGATAATGCGAAATTCCGCAAACCGGTCGTCCCGGGCGACCAGTTGAAAATCCACGTCAAGAAAATCAAGATGCGCGGCAACCTGCTCAAATTCGCCTGCGAGGCCATGGTGGAGGGCACAAAGGCCGCCGAAGCCGAGATCTCGGCAATGATGGTTACCGGCTGACGGTTCGAAATGCTCATGAAAATACAGACTTCAATCCACCCCTCGGCCGTCATCGAGGCCGGCGCGCAGATCGGCGAAGGCGCCTCCATAGGACCTTTCTGCTACGTCGGCGCTGACGCCGTGATCGGTGACCGCGTCGAACTCGTCAGCCATGTCTCGGTGCTGGGCGCGACAACCATTGGCGCCGCGACCAAGGTCTATCCAATGGCGACACTGGGCGGACCGCCGCAGAACACCAAACACAAGGGCGGCCGCACCACTTTGGTCATTGGCCAGAACTGCACGATCCGCGAAGGCGTGACCATGCATCTCGGCACCGATTCCAGCCGCGGCGAGACGACCGTCGGCGACAACGGCAATTTCCTTGCCTATGCCCACATTGCCCATGATTGCGTCGTCGGTAAAAACGCCACCTTCGCCAATGGCGCGACCCTGGGCGGCCATTGCGAGGTCGGTGACAGCGTTTATATTGGCGGCCTCAGCGCCGTTCATCAGTTCGTGCGTGTTGGTGACAACGCCTTTCTCGGCGGCTGCTCGGCTTTTGTCGGCGATGTCATTCCCTACGCCATTGCGGTGGGCAATCGCGCCAGCCTGCGTGGACTCAACATCATCGGCCTAAAGCGCGCCGGGTTGCCGCGCGCCGAAATCTACCTGCTGCGCAAGGCTTACAAGACCATCTTCGACCGCTCCCGCACTGTCGGCGAGAACATCGAATTCGCCAAGGCCGAGTTTGCGTCGTCGCCGACGGCCATGAAAATCATCGATTTCATCACCAGTCGCGGCAAGCGGCATTTTGCCGTCCCGTCGCTTAAGGGTGGCGACGGCGACGATGCCGATGACGAAGGCTGAGGCCACTTCAACGGGCCTCGATCTTGCGCCGGACGCCAGGGTCGGCATCATTGCCGGCGGCGGTAGCTTGCCGGTCGAAGTTGCCGCCGGCCTGGCGGAGGCCGGACATCCGCCCGTCATCATCCTGGTCGAAGGTCAGGCCGACCGTCAGTCCGACCTCACAATCTATGAGCATGAAAGCCTTGCGCTGGAAGACATCGGCTCGCTGGTTGCGTTGCTGAGGCGCCGGCGGATCACCCATCTTGTGCTTGCCGGCGAGATCAGGCGCAGGCCGCGGTTGGTCGACATGCGCCCGAGCCTTGGGCTATTGGCGCTTATACCCTCGCTCGCCATGGCGCTTGCCCGCGGCGATGACGGGCTGTTGAAGATATTGACCCGCGGCCTGGAGGCACGGGGCGTCAAGGTTGTCGGTGCGCATGAAGTCGTGCCCCGGCTCGTCGCGGCCGAAGGGCCGCTGACCAAAGCAGTGCCGCGAAAGTCCGACTGGCGCGATATCGAGGCGGCACACGCGGCGGCAAAGGCCATCGGCGCGCTCGACATTGGTCAGGCGGCAATTGCCATCGGTGGCCGCACTGTTGCCCTGGAAGGCGTCGAGGGCACCCACGGACTGCTCGAGCGGACGCAGCAGTTGCGCGGCCATGGCAGGCTGGCCGGCAAGACGCGCGGTGTCCTGGTCAAATGCGCCAAGCCTGGCCAGGAATTGCGTGCCGATCTGCCATCTATTGGCCCCCAGACCGTCGAGGCGGCGCATGCCGCGGGGCTCGCCGGCATTGCCGTCGAAGCCGGCCGTTCGCTCATCCTCGAAGGCCCCGCCGTTGTCGCGCGCGCCAATGCGCTCGGCCTGTTCGTGTTCGGCCTGCCGGCTGCGGAGTCTGTCCATGGCAGCTGAGAAGCCGCTGAAGATTGCCATCGTCGCCGGCGAAGAATCCGGCGACCTGCTGGGCGCCGACATCGTGCAGGCGCTGAAGCGCATGACCGGGCGCGAGGTGCAACTCGTCGGCACTGGCGGGCGGCATCTGCAGGCGCTCGGACTGGCGCCGCTGTTCGACGGCGCCGAGATCGCGCTGATGGGGCTCAGCGCCATCCTGCGTGACTTGCCGCGCCTGATGCGGCGGATCAGCCAGACGGCAAGTGCTGTCGCCGCCGAAAAACCCGACTGTCTGATCACCATCGACAGCCCCGATTTCTCGCTGCGCGTCGCCAAAAAGATCCGCGCCGCCGATCCGTCGATCCCGATCGTCCATTATGTCTGCCCGAGCGTCTGGGCGTGGCGGCCGGGTAGGGCGGCCGCAATGAAGCCCTATGTCGACCACATACTGTGCATCCTGCCTTTCGAGGTAAAGGAGCTCAGCCGTCTCGGCGGCCCCCCCGGCACTTACGTCGGACATCGCCTCACGCATGATCCAGGCGTGCTGGGCGCGGCCATGGCGCAAGCCCAGCCACGCGATCTCTCTGCCGATCACGTCAAGACGCTGCTCGTCCTGCCAGGGTCGCGGCGCGGCGAGGTGAGCCGGCTTATCGGTCCGTTCGGCGAGACGGTGTCGGCGCTGCGCGCGCGTGGCCACCGGCTGCGGCTGTTGCTGCCGACGGTGCCGCATGTCGCCGAACTGGTCAAAACATCGGTGGCGCGCTGGGATCAGGAGCCGGAAGTCATCCTCGATCCCGAGCGCAAGTGGCAGGCCTTCGGCAAGGCCGATGCGGCGCTGATCGCGTCTGGAACGGTGTCACTGGAACTCGCGATGTCGGGTGTCCCGATGATCTCTTGCTACAAGTTCGATCCGATCATGCTGATGGCGCAGAGCCTGATCACGGTGTGGAGCGCTGCTTTGCCCAACCTTATCGCCGACCGGCCGGTCGTGCCGGAAAGCTACAACCAGTATGTGCGGCCGCACTATCTGGCGCGGCAGCTCGAGGCACTGTTTTCAGACACCGCCTACCGCGCCTGGCAAAAGGACGGCTTTGGCGAGGTTGCCAGACGCATGGCCACCGACAGGCCCTCCGGCGACATCGCCGCCGATGTCGTTCTTCGCCACATCGGGAGAGCGAATAGGGCTTAGCGAGTGAATAGTGAATAGTGAATAGTGAATAGTGAATAGGATTAACGAGCTCTCGACTATAATCAAGCTGCTACTTACTACCTGCTATTACTACCTGCTATTCACTACTTACCATTCACCATTCACTCTCTTTCACCTTTTCGCAATCGGCACGTAGTCGCGTTCCGGGGCGCCGGTATAGAGCTGGCGCGGGCGGCCGATCTTCTGGTGCGGGTCCTCGATCATTTCCTTCCACTGCGCGATCCAGCCGACGGTGCGCGCGACCGCGAACAGCACGGTGAACATGGTGGTGGGGAAGCCCAGCGCCTTCAGCGTGATGCCGGAATAGAAATCGACGTTCGGATAGAGCTTCTTTTCGATGAAGTAGGAATCGGTCAGCGCGATCTTTTCCAGCTCCATGGCGATGTCGAGCAGCGGATCGTCCTTGATGCCGAGTTCGCCGAGCACCTCATGCGCCGTCTTCTGCATGATTTTCGCACGAGGATCGTAGTTCTTGTAGACGCGATGGCCGAAGCCCATCAGCCGGAACGGATCGTTCTTGTCCTTGGCGCGGGCGATGAATTCCGGGATGTGGTCGACATGGCCGATTTCTCCCAGCATGTTGAGCGCCGCCTCATTGGCGCCGCCATGCGCCGGGCCCCACAGGCAGGCGATGCCGGCGGCGATGCAGGCGAACGGATTGGCGCCCGACGAGCCGGCAAGCCGCACCGTCGAGGTCGAGGCGTTCTGCTCGTGGTCGGCATGCAGGATGAAGATGCGCTCCATGGCGCGCGCCAGCACCGGGTTGATCTTGTATTCCTCGCACGGCACCGCAAAGCACATATGCAGGAAGTTGGCGGCGAAGTTCAGCTCGTTCTTCGGGTAAATGAAGGGCTGGCCGATATGGTATTTGTAGGCCATGGCCGCAATCGTCGGCATCTTGGCAATCAGCCGCATCGAGGCGACCATGCGCTGATACGGATCCGAAATATCGGTGGAGTCGTGATAGAAGGCCGACAGCGCGCCGACCACGCCGCACATCACAGCCATCGGATGCGCGTCGCGGCGAAAGCCGGTGAAGAAGCGCGACATCTGCTCGTGCACCATGGTGTGGCGCGTTACCCGGTAGTCGAAATCGTCCTTCTGCGCCTTGGTCGGCAGTTCGCCGTAAAGCAGGAGGTAGCAGACTTCGAGGAAGTCGCCATGCTCGGCCAGCTGGTCGATGGGGTACCCGCGGTGAAGCAGGATGCCGGCATCGCCGTCGATGAAGGTTATCGCCGACTCGCAGCTCGCCGTCGAGGTGAAGCCGGGATCGTAGGTGAAGGCGCCGGTGGTGTTGTAGAGCGCACCGATGTCGATGACGTCGGGCCCGACCGAGCCGCTTCGCACCTTGAATTCATGCGTCTTGCCGGCCAGTTCGAGCGTGGCAGTCGACGGGTGCGTCGTCTTGCTGCCGGTTTCCAGTCTTGTCGCAGCTTCGCTCATTCTCAAACTCCTTCATGTTCCTCATGCCGGCAAGGCAATTCCTGCAAACGACACGTCGAAATCACCGGAATGCGCGAACTCGCCACCGCATTTTAGGAGGTGCGTGCCAGATTGGGCCAAGGCCTAATGTTGCACTGCGAAACCCGCCTTTCAATGCCAATCTTTTTGGGCCAGCTCGCTCCTAATCGATTTGATCCGCAATCCGCGCCAGGCTTTCCTCGCGGCCAAGCACGGCAAGCACGTCGAACACGCCGGGCGAGGTGCTACGGCCGGTAAGGGCCGCCCGGAGCGGTTGGGCCACGGCGCCGAGCTTGTGGCCGCCGGCCGCTGCGAACTCGCGCACCGCGGCTTCAGCCGCGGCAGCCGACCAATCACCCGAAACAGTCTGCAAAGCGGCATGTGCGCCGCGCAGGATCGCGCGCGCGTCGGCACTGAGCAGTGCTGCCGCCTTCTCGTCGATCGGCAGCGGCCGCTCGACGAACAGGAAGGCCGCGCCATCGGCCAGTTCCACCAGCGTCTTGGCGCGCTCTTTCAGGCCCGGCAAGGCGGCCAGCAGCTGCGCCTTCCTGGCGTCGTCGAGACGGGCGGGGATAGCAGATCCGCCTTCGAGGTATGGCAGAGTGGCGACGAAAATGTCGAACAGCTCGGTATCGGCCATCTTGCGCATATGCGCGCCGTTGATCGACTCGAGCTTGGCGAAGTCGAAGCGCGCCGCACCCTTGTTGACATCGCCGATGTCGAACCACGAGATCATGTCCTTGATCGACATGATCTCGTCGTCGCCATGGCTCCAGCCGAGCCTTGCCAGATAGTTGAGCAGTGCCTCGGGCAGATAGCCCATGGTGCGATAAGCCTCGACACCGAGTGCGCCGTGCCGCTTCGACAGCTTGGCGCCGTCGGCGCCGTGGATCAGCGGGATATGCGACATCGACGGGACGTCCCAGCCCATGGCGTTGTAGATCACCGTCTGGCGCGCGGCGTTGGTCAGATGGTCGTCGCCGCGGATGATGTGGGTGACGCCCATGTCATGGTCGTCGACGACGACGGCATGCATGTAGGTCGGATTGCCGTCCGAGCGCAGGATGATGAAATCGTCGAGGTCCTTGTTGGGGAAGCGCACCTCGCCCTGCACACGGTCGTGCACCACGGTTTCGCCCTCGGTCGGCGCCTTGATGCGGATGGCGCCCTTGACGCCGGGAGGCGCCTCCGAGGGGGCACGATCGCGCCACTGGCCGTTGTAGCGCGGCGGCAGGCCCTTGGCGCGTGCGGCCTCGCGCATCGCCTCGAGCTCGGCAGGCGTCTCGTAGCTGTAATAGGCCTTGCCCAGGCGCACCAGCTCCTCGGCCACCTCACGGTGGCGCGGCGCGCGCTCGAACTGCGATATGGCCTCACCGTCCCAGGAAAGGCCGAGCCAGGTCAGCCCATCCAGAATGGCCTGTGTCGCCGCCTCGTTGAAGCGTTCGCGGTCGGTGTCCTCGATGCGCAGCACCATCGTGCCGCCGGTGTGCTTGGCGTACAGCCAGTTGAACAGCGCCGTGCGCGCGCCGCCGATATGCAGATAGCCGGTGGGCGAGGGGGCAAAACGGGTGACGACCGTGTCGGACATGGAACTCTCGGCAAGCCTTGGAAAACGGAGCGTGATCGCGCGGACTCTCGCGCTTTGCGCGTTCATGTAGCATAGGCGGTCTGGGGCGCAAGGGGCAGACCCGATGGCTGGATGAGGCCGGGGGCACGTCGGCAATTATCGGTTGCGTCAACTGGCGGTGGAGCCTTGTAGCACAAAAATCTGTTCGCACCTCCGCGCAACCTCATTTGGCAGCAGCGTCAATGTCTGGGTTTCATTCGGCTGCAGCGCCCGTCACAGTGCCTGGAACATCGCTGCGACGGTGGTAGCCCCCTCTGACGAGCGGACATTTCTTCACGGATGCGGCACTGCCCGACACAACGCCGCCGTGACAGCGTTGGCTTGGTCACGCATATTGACCTTTCTGCAATCATTATCGTGAACACCGCAACTGTGTGCGGTCCGGCCTCGCCACGAAGGAGGAATGATTGAAAGAAGGACTACCGATGACCAGAAACGCCGACCATACGGAGGGTGATCCGTTCTACCATGGTACCCGGGCGGATTTGAAACCCGGGGATCTGCTGAGCGTCGGCCACCCTTCCAATTTCAGAGGTAAACCACTGTCATGGATCTATTTCACCCAGACACTGGAAGCCGCCATCTGGGGAGCAGAGCTTGCAACGGGTGACGGTCGTCAAAGGATTTACATCGTAAAGCCGACGGGGTTTTTTATGGATGACCCTAACCTGACCGATAAAAAATTTCCCGGTAATCCGACGAAATCCTACCGCTCCCGTGATCCGTTGCTCATCCTGGGGGAGCTCGCTGAATGGCAGGGTCATACACCCGAACAATTGAAGGCAATGCGCGATGGGCTTGCTCGCCTGAGGGCGGAGGGCCGGGATATGATTGAGGATTGAGCGTCCTTGGCGAGTGATGGTCAATTCCGGCGCGGTGGACGCGACCGCACGGACTTTCGCGCTTTGCGCGTTCATGTAGCATAGGAGGTCTGGGGCGCAAGGGGCAGACCCGATGGCTGGACGTGGCCGGGGCACGAAGGAAGGCGAAGGCGCCGAGGCAAGCGTCAGCGAACGCTCGCTGTTTGCCGATAGTCCCTATGCCGAGCCGCTGCCCCTCGCGCTGCCTGAGCCGCATCCCGGCGTCGCGCCTGCGCTGCCCGGTCACGCCTTGCCGGCGCAAGTCACAGCGCCCGGATCTATCGCCCGTCTGCGCAGACGGCTTCGCCGTCCGTCATGGCCCGCGCTCCGCCGCAGCCTTGCCGTGGCCGCCAACACGGAGCTCGACCGGGGCGTCGCCTTCCTGCTGGTGCCGGTTTTCCTGGCGGCCGGCGTCATCATTTATTTCTCGCTGGCCGGCGAGCCCGGCTTTGCGCAGCCAATCGCCATTGTGGTGCTGGCGACATGTTGCGCTGTCGCCACGCGACCTCGGCCGAGGACGCATCTGTTCTGCATGGCCGCGATGCTGTGCGCGCTCGGCGTCGTCGCCGCCAAGGTCGAGACCTGGCGCGCCGGAACGCAGATGCTCGGCTCCGAGATCCAGACACGGCTGACCGGCCGCGTCGTCAGTCTCGAACAGATGGAGAGCGGGCGCATCAGGCTGACGCTTGACGTGGTTTCGACCGCTTACCCCAAGCTGCGCTACGCCCCGGAGCGGGTCAGGCTCTCGGCGCGGACCGTTCCCGCCGATATGACCGCCGGCTCCCTGATCACCGGCTATGCCAGGCTGTTGCCGCCGACCGGTCCGGTGCGGCCGGAGAGCTACGATTTCTCCTTCGACAGCTATTTCACTGGTATCGGCGGCAGCGGCTTCTTTCTCGGCAATCCGAAAACCATTGCTACGCAGGGACCGCCGCCGCTGGCCGCGCGGCTCTCCTCGGCAATCGAGAACGCGCGCGAAAACATTGCCGACCATATCAGGGGCAAGATCGGCGGCGCCGAAGGCGAGATTGCCGCGGCGTTGATTGTCGGGGTGCGCGCTGGCATCCCGGACGAGGTCAACGAAGCGATGCGGCGCACCGGCATCTACCACATCATCTCCATCTCCGGCCTGCACATGGCGCTGGTTGCCGGCACCATCATGGCGTTGCTGCGTGGCGCCTTTGCGCTGTTTCCCGTTTTCTCTTCGCGCCGGCCGGTGAAGAAATATGCGGCCGCGGCAGCGCTTGTCTCGATCGCCGCCTATCTCGTTATTTCAGGCGTCGTGGTTGCCGCCGAGCGCAGCTTCATCATGCTGGCGGTCATGCTTGTCGCCGTGCTGTTTGATCGCGCCGCACTCACCATGCGCAATCTGGCGATCTCCGCCATTGCCGTCATCCTGGTGTCGCCGCACGAGGTGGTCGGTCCCAGCTTCCAGATGTCGTTTGCCGCCACCGCCGCCCTTGTCGGCGCCTATGCCGGCTGGGCCGATTACCGCGCCGACAAGGTGAGAACGCCGCCGGCAAAGCGCTCCTTCGTCGGCTTCCTGTCGCGAAAATTCGCGCTGGCCATGGGCGGCCTCGCCATGACCTCGATCATCGCCGGCAGTGCAACCTTGCTGTTCGCCATCTGGCATTTTCAGCGTGTGTCGCCGCTCAGCCTGATCGCCAATCTGGCCGTGATGCCGATTGTTTCGTTGATCGTCATGCCTTTTGCCGTGCTCAGCGCACTGGCGATGCCGTTCGGCGCCGACGGGCCGTTCCTCTATGTGATGGGCAAGGGTCTGATGGCGATGATCGCTATATCGGCCTGGATTTCCGAGCGCTCGCCGGTCGACGCCGTCGGGCTGATCTCCATCCGCTCGGTGCTGTTGGTGGCGGTCGCCCTCGTCATCGCCACCATGGCCACCACCTGGCTCAGGTTGGCGGCCGTGCCTTTCGCGCTGGCCGGCCTGTTGACGGTGCCGCAGGTGCTTACGCCCGACGTGCTCATATCCGAGGATGCGCATCTGGTGGCCATGCCGATCGGTGGCGGCGAACTCGCCCTCAACCGCGAACGCTCCAACGAATTCACCACGGACAATTGGAAACGGGCGCTGCGGGCCGAAACCATTATCCCACCTGAGATTTTCGAGGCAACAGATACGCGGTTCGATCTCGATCCGCTCGATCTGCCGCCCGGCTCGCCCTTCTATTGCACCGGCGATCTCTGTATCGCCCGGCACCCTTCCGGAGCCATTGTAGCGCTTGCGAAAGACCGCAAGACGGCGCGGCCGGCCTGTGCCTTCGCGAGCCTGATCGTCATCGATGACGCCACCGCCTACAATCCGTGCCGCAACCCGCTGGTGCTGGTCGTGACGAAGAAACAGCTGGCCCGCGACGGCAGCGCCGCCGTCTTCTTCGATCCGCAATCGGCAGCTGCAGCGCCAACCATCCGCTTCGCCGTCGACAAGCCGTATCGCCCCTGGCACGAGCAACGCCGCTTCTCCCGCGAAGCGCGCGGCCTGCCGCCTTACAACCAGCGTGAAAAGTACAAACCCAAGCCGGCTCAGTAGCGCCGGATCAATCCGACAAGCTTGCCCTGCACCTTCACCCTGTCCGGTCCAAAAATGCGGGTCTCGTAGGCCGGGTTGGCGGCTTCCAGGGCGATCGAGGCGCCCTTGCGGCGGAAGCGTTTCAGGGTCGCTTCCTCATCGTCGACCAACGCCACCACGATCTCGCCGGGGCTGGCTGTGTCGGCATTGCGGATGATGACCGTGTCGCCATCGAAAATGCCGGCCTCGATCATCGAATCGCCCTTGACCTCGAGCGCGTAGTGTTCGCCGCCCATGATCATATCGGGCGGCACCGAGATCGAATGGGTCTGATGCTGGATGGCGTCGATCGGCACGCCGGCGGCGATGCGTCCCATAACCGGGATTGAAATCGCGGAAACGGCATCGTCATTGCCGGCCGACATCGAACGCGACGGCGAGCCCGGCTTGATCTGGCGGCCGAGACCGCCTTGGCCCAACGCGCCTTGTCCTTGGCCGCCTTGCCCTTGGCCGGTTTGACCAAGACTGCCCTGAATGACGCTCGGCGAAAACTTCCTCGCCGCATTGAGGCCTGGTGCGATCGAGTCGGGCAGCCGCAGCACTTCCAGCGCGCGCGCCCGGTTCGGCAGCCGGCGAATGAAACCGCGCTCCTCAAGCGCCGTGATCAGGCGGTGGATGCCGGACTTGGAGGCGAGGTCAAGCGCTTCCTTCATCTCATCGAAGGACGGCGGGATTCCGCTCTCCTTCAGGCGTTCATGGATGAACATCAGAAGCTCATGTTGTTTGCGCGTCAGCATCGCGGCCCCCAGGGGTTCTGAAACCAGAATCAGAAAAAACAAACCCAGAACAAACACTATCTGTTCCAGTTGTGTTCCGCAACCTTTTAAAGTTTAATGAATGTGTTGACGTTTTGTTCAGCGTGACGTTCGGCACCGCGAGCGGCGCTCGTAGTCGTTGGCCGGCAACGGGGTGAAACGAAGACAAAGTGCCCTGCGTCGTCGGCTACGATCGCCGCTTCCTTTTCGGACGGGGCTGCGCAGCATCCGCGCCGGGTTCACTCTGGGCATAGACCTGCAGCGTGTAGCCGATGTGAGCGGTCATCAGAGTTTTCGCACGTTCGACGTCGCGATCGAGGGCCGCTTCCATCAGGGCGGTATGGTGTTCGATCGCCACGGCGTCGCGCAGGGCCGCCACGGCCTTCCGGTGGCCATCCGTGCGGCCGGCGGCGGCGCGCAGCGTCGGGGCCAGACCCAGAAAGCGGTGATGGCGATGCAATTGGTCGGAAATCGTCGCATTGAAGCGCAGCAGCCAGCTGGATGTCGCGGCACTGAGCAGCGCCGCATGGAAGGCATCGTGTTTTTCGTACCACGCGTCGACCGCATCATCCGATGGATCGTCGAGAACAGACCCGCACCGTGAGAGACGATAGTGGGCGGCAACGACCGCGTCTTCCCACTCACGGTCGCCCTCCTCGATCGATTCCACCAGCAGGGGCAGTTCGACCACCAGCCGCGCACGCGCCAAATCCTCGAGCTCCGCCCGAGAGACGGGAGCGACCGCAAACCCGCGGTTGCTGATGGCGGTCACAAGCCGTTCCGCCTCCAGCCGCGACAGCGCCTCGCGCAACGGCGTCCAGCCGATGCCGTAGGTGTTGCGCAGCGTGCTCAGCTTCAACGGCGCGGCAGGCGCCAGCCGGGTCGCAAGAATATCGCGCCTGAGCAGGCGATAGGCCGCTTCCGTCTTCGAGGTCTGCTCGTCATCCAGCATCGTGATCCATCAGACATAAACGCTCGGCGGATCATTATATATCAAAGCCTTTCAATGGGTGAATTATATATAATGTTTGACAGTTCAAGGGCGACCACTCAAGATCGCCGGCATGTTTGGGCGGCAGGCTCCGCCGCGCGCGTTTGTCCATGGAGGGGCGCCGGATCATGAGCACGACACCCGATCTCGCTACAATCGAAGCAATGGATGCCGCCGATCCGCTGCGCTCCATGCGCGAACGCTTTGTCTTGCCGCAAGGCGTGATTTATCTCGACGGCAATTCCCTGGGCGCCGCGTCAGCGGTCGTCTTCAGCGAACTGCAGCAGGCCGCCACGCAGGAATGGGCGCACGACCTCATTCGCGCCTGGAACACCGCCGGCTGGTTCAACATGCCGGTGGAACTCGGAGATCAGCTCGGGCGACTGATCGGCGCGGCTGATGGGCAGACGGTGGTCTGCGACACAACCTCGATCAACATCTACAAGCTGCTGCACGCAGCGCTCGGCNCGGCTGATGGGCAGACGGTGGTCTGCGACACAACCTCGATCAACATCTACAAGCTGCTGCACGCAGCGCTCGGCATGCGGCCGGATCGGTCGGTCATCGTTGCCGAGGGCGACAGTTTCCCGACCGACCTCTACATGGCCGAAGGCGTCGCCTCGACCCGGCCGGGAACGCGGCTGCGGCTGGAGGGCGTCGACGCGGCCGCAATCGAGGAGCTGATCGACGACAGCGTTGCCGTCATCCTGGTCAACCACGTCAACTACAAATCCGGCCAGTTGCGCGACATGGCGGCGCTGACGCGCAAGGCACATGACGCCGGCGCGCTGATCATCTGGGATCTCTGCCACACGGCCGGCGCCTTGCCGGTCGAACTTGACCGTGCCAATGCCGATTTCGCCGTCGGCTGCACCTACAAATACCTCAATGGCGGCCCGGGCTCGCCAGCCTTCATCTACGCGGCCGAGCGCCACCATGACGATGCCCACCAGCCGCTCAGCGGCTGGTGGGGCCATGCGCGGCCCTTTGCCTTCGAGCAGGGCTTTGCCGTCGGCAGCGGCATTCGCCGCTTCCTGTGCGGAACGCAGCCGGTGCTGTCGATGCGGGCGCTCAAGGGCGCGCTCGATATCTGGAACGACGTCGATATGGCGGCGGTGCGCAGAAAAAGCATCGCGCTGACCGACCTGTTTATCCAGCTCGTCGAAGCCAGATGCGGCGCCTACGGGCTTGAACTGGAAAGTCCTCGCGACGGCAGCCAGCGCGGCAGCCAGGTGTCGTTCCTCCATCCGCATGGCTATCAGGTGATGCGCGCGCTGATCGAGCGCGGCGTGATCGGCGATTTCCGGGCGCCGTCGACCATCCGTTTCGGCTTCACGCCGCTCTATGTCGGATATGGCGATGTCTGGCAGGCGGTCGAAGTCCTGGAGGATATTCTGCGCACCGGCGCCTGGCAGGACGCCCGCTTCGCGGTGAAGACCGCGGTCACCTGAGGAACTAGAGCAATTTCAGGAAAAGTGTGAAGCGGTTTTCCGTCCGCAATTGCGTCAAATCAAAGAGCTAGAGCATTTCGCCGTTTACGTTAAACGGTGAAATGCTCTAGAGCCGGGTGCGGACCGTCCAGAGCTCCGGAAACAGCACAACCTCCAGCATCTTCTTCAGATAGGAGGCGCCTGAGGTGCCGCCCGTGCCGCGCTTCAAGCCGATGATGCGCTCGACCGTGGTGACGTGGTTGAAGCGCCAGCGGCGGAAGTAATCCTCGAAGTCGACCAGCTTCTCGGCCAGTTCGTAGAGCATCCAGTAGCGCTGCGGGTCGCGGTAGACGGTTTGCCAGGCAGCCAGCACGTCTTCGTTCTCGACGCGCGTCTCGCGCCAGTCCGTGCGCCCGGCATCGGCGCCGATGTCGAAGCCATTGCGCGCCAAAAGCAGAAGCGCCTCGTCGTACAGCGACGGCGTGGCCAGGATCGCTTCCAGCCTGTCCGTAAGATCGGGCCGGTGCTTGTGCGGCCCGAGCATGGCTAGGTTGCGGTTGCCGGCCATGAACTCGATAGCGCGGTACTGCCACGACTGGAAGCCCGAGGATTGGCCGAGCGCGTCGCGAAACTCGGTGTATTCGCTTGGCGTCATCGTGCGCAGCACGTCCCAGGCATTGTTGAGCTGCTCGAAGATGCGCGCGACGCGAGACAGCATCTTGAAGCTCGGTTCGAGGCGGTCGGCGCGGATAGAGCGGATCGCGGCGCCGATCTCGTGCAAAGCGAGCTTCATCCACAATTCCGATGTCTGATGCTGGATGATGAACAGCATCTCGTCATGGGCCGAAGACAGCGGCGCCTGCGCATCGAGCACCTTGTCCAGCTGCAGATAGTCGCTGTAGGACATCCGCTCCTTGAACGACATCTGCGCGCCATCGGACGCCGGATCGTGCGGCTTAATCAATTGCTCTTCTCCGCGCGCAACCGGAAGCGCTGGATCTTGCCGGTCTGGGTTTTGGGCAAGGCGTCGATGAACTTCACCGAACGCGGATATTTGTAGGGCGCGATCGTTGCCTTGACGTGGTCCTGCAGGCGTTTGACGGTCAATGGGTCCGGCGAAACACCTTGCACAAGCACGATATGCGCCTCGACGATCTGGCCGCGTTCACCGTCCTCGGCGCCGGTCACCGCGCATTCGGCGACGTCGGGATGCGAGAGCAGCGCCGCTTCGACCTCGGGGCCGGCGATGTTGTAGCCGGCGCTGACGATCATGTCGTCGGAACGCGCGGCGAAGTGGAAGAAGCCATCCTCGTCCTGCGTGAACGTATCGCCGGTGAGATTCCAGCCATCGCGGACATAGTCCTTTTGCCTGGCATCGGCCATGTAGCGGCAGCCGGTCGGGCCGCGCACCGCCAGCCGGCCAGTAGAGCCGCGCGGCAGCTCCCGCATCTCGTCATCGACGATGCGTGCCTGATAGCCGCCGACGGGTTTGCCGGTGGAGGCCGGCTTCATGTCGTCGAAGCGGTTGGAGATGAAGATATGCAGCATCTCGGTGGCGCCGATCCCATCGAGGATCGGCTTGCCGGTCTTCTCAGTCCATTCCTCGAAGACAGGCGCCGGCAGCGTCTCGCCCGCCGAAACCGCGACGCGCAGCGAGGACAGGTCAGCGCCTTGATCCATGGCCTTGAGCATGGCCCGATAGGCGGTTGGAGCGGTGAAGGAAATGGTCGCTTTGTAGGTCTCGATGATGTGGATCATGTTGGGTGGCGTCGCCTGTTCCAGCAGCGTCGCCGCGGCGCCGAAACGCAGCGGGAAGATGGCGAGCCCGCCAAGACCGAAGGTAAAGGCAAGGGGCGGGGAGCCGACGAAGATGTCGTCGGGCGTCACCTCCAGGATTTCGCGGGCATAGGCGTCGGCGACGATCAGCAGGTCGCGGTGGAAATGCATCGTCGCCTTCGGCACGCCGGTGGTGCCGGAGGTGAAGCCGAGCAGGGCGACATCGTCGCGGCCGGTGTTGACGGCAGTGAAGGTGACCGGCTTGTCGAGGGCGGCGCGGTCGAGTTCCGCGTCATGGTTGGCCGTGCCGTCGAAGCCAATGACCTGCTTGAGATACGCACTGCCCTTGGCGCAGGCGGTCATCTCGTCCATCAGCCTTGTATCGCAAAGCGCAACCGTGATTTCCGCCTTGTCGACGATCTTGGCGAGTTCGCCGGCGCGCAGCATCGGCATGGTGTTGACGACCACCGCGCCAACCTTGGTGGCGGCCAGCCAACAGGCGACCATGGCCGGGTTGTTGGCCGAGCGGATCAGCACCCGGTTGCCCGGCTTGACGCCATAATTCTCGACCAGGGCATGGGCGAGCCTGTTGGTCCAGTCGGACAGTTCCTTGTAGGTGCGGCGGCGGCCATTGCCGATCAGCGCGGTGTGGTCGCCGAACCCTTTTTCGACCAGCCTGTCGGTCAATTCGACGCCGGCATTTATGTGGTCGGGATAGTCGAAGCCGTCGAGCAAAAACTCCGGCCATTGCTCCGGCGGCGGCAGGTTGTCACGCGTGAATGTGTCGATATGCGCTGATGGCCCAAGCATTTTCGGCTGCCCCTGTCTGCCTCGCGCCCATGGCTGAACAAGGCGCAGGATCGCACCAGTCGAAATTTGTTTCAAGCCTAAAATGTTTTTAGGTCGCAGCATTGACGCCGCCCTGTTCGGCGGCCATTCCTGTCGACTGAACTGAAGCCATCCGGGAGGGATGCAGATGCTCCAACATCGTGTTGCCGATTGGGACAATGCCTACGCCAACGGCGACAACATTGCCGGCAGCAATCGCTGGCCGGCCGCGTGGGACACACCGGCACAGGCTTTTCGCGACACAATGTCGGCGTCCGGTCGGGCCAAGCTCGACATCGCCTATGGCGACAGCCCGCGCAACAGGCTCGATCTGTTCCTTCCCGATGTCATGCCCAAAGGGCTCGTCGTCTTCATCCATGGCGGTTACTGGAAGGCGTTCGACAACAAGCCATGGTCGCATCTGGCCAACGGCGCGGTTGCCAATGGCTTTGCCGTGGCAATGCCGACTTACACGCTTTGTCCCGACATACGCATTTCCGGCATCGTTAGGGAAATCGCGGCGGCGATCGGCAAGGCGGCGACGATGGTCGGCGGGCCGGTGATCCTGACCGGGCATTCCGCCGGCGGCCATCTCGCCTCCAGGATGGTGACGACAACGACACCCCTGGCCGCCGATGTGGCGGGCCGCGTGCGCAATGTCGTCTCGATCTCCGGCGTCCATGACCTGCGGCCAATCATGCGGACGGGGATGAACGCGACACTGGCCATCGATGAAGCGGAAGCACTGGCCGAAAGCCCGGTTCTGCTGCGCCCCATGCAGGGCGCGCGCATCACCTGCTGGGCCGGCGGCGGCGAGCGGGCGGAGTTCCTGCGCCAGAATGCGCTGCTTGCCAACATCTGGATCGGCCTCGGCGCCACGACCAGCACAGTGGTCGAGCCGGACCGGCATCATTTCAGCATCGTCGACGGGCTTGCCGATCCGACACATCCGCTGACGCGGACATTGCTGGCGGAGTAACAACCAGTCTTATCTCTTGGAATTAACGGCTTGGATCCGCGACCTTCAGCGCAACATCAGAACGCTGCAAGCAGCGCCTGCTTCTGCCGCCGGAGCGAAGGGCTCGCGCACGATCAGGCCGTTGGCGTCGGCCAGCATTCTCAGCATCGAGGAATCCTGGATGCCGAATGGTGTCGCCACCAATGCGCCGGCTTCTTCCCGGACCACGGCGCGCACATAGTCTTGCCTTAGATCATTGGCCGGCATCGCGGCGCCAAGCTGAGCCTGGCGGATGTCCTGCCGGTGGGGACGGCCGCCGAGCTGCGCCAATAACGGCTTCAGGAACAATTGCGAGCAGACCAGGCTCGCCACCGGATTGCCGGGCAGGCCGATGCACCTGATATCGCCCAGCCGCCCGAACATCAGCGGCTTGCCCGGGCGCATGGCGAGCTTCCAGAAGTCGAGGTTCATGCCTTCGCCGGTCAGCACGTCATGGACGAGATCATGGTCGCCGACCGAGGCGCCGCCGAGCGTGACGATGACGTCGGCTTTGGCATCGACCGCCTTTTTCACCAGCGCCGCGATCGCTTCCTTGCGATCGGCCGCTATACCGAGATCGAGCGCGCGAGCGCCGACCGACTGCGCCACAGCAGCGACGCCATAGGCGTTGGACGAGATGATCTGGTCGGGGCCAGGTTCGCTACCCGGTGGCAGCAATTCGTCGCCGGTGGCGATGATGGCGACCAGCGGCCGTTGCACCACGTTCAACCGGGGATGATTGGCCGACGCCGCCAGCGACAATGCAGCCGGATCGAGCACGCGGCCTTTCTCCAGCAGCACGTCGCCTTGGGCAAAATCCAGTCCAAGGCGGCGGATGTTACGGTTCTTCGCCGTCGGTTCGGTGACCTCGATCCGGCCACCGCCGAGATCGCGGACATTCTCCTGGATGACGATGGTATCTGCGCCTTCCGGCAGCGGCGCGCCGGTGAAGATGCGCACGGCTTCCGCCTTACCTACAGCGCCGTCAAAGCCTCGCCCTGCAGGCGCCTTGCCGATCACCGAAAGCCTCGCCGGGAGGGTCGCCACATCCCGCGCCCGTGCGGCATAGCCGTCCATGGCAGATGCATTGAAAGGCGGCTGGGTACGCAGCGCCACGACCGGCTCCGCCAGCACCCGGCCGGCCGAATCCGCCAGCGCGACGCTTTCACCGGGCAACGCCACAGCGCCGTCGAGTAGGCGTTGAAGCGCCTCGGCGACCGGAACCAGCGCCATTTACGAACCCGCCTTGTAGTCGCCGGACTTGCCGCCGGTCTTTTCCACCAGCTTTATACCGGAAATCACCATGGCGCGGTCGACCGCCTTGGCCATGTCGTAAATGGTCAGGCACGCGACAGATGCCGCGGTCAGCGCCTCCATCTCGACCCCGGTCTTGCCGGTGACGCGGGCGAGCGCGGTGACCCTGAGGCCGGGCAGCGTGGTGTCCGGTTCGATGTCGACCGACACCTTGGTCAAAAGCAGCGGATGGCAGAGTGGGATCAGCTCATGCGTTTTCTTGGCAGCCATGATGCCGGCAATGCGCGCGGTACCCAGCACATCGCCCTTCTTGGCGTCGCCGTCGAGGATCATCTTCAGGGTTTCGGCCCGCATCGAGACAAAGCCCTCGGCGACCGCCGTGCGCGTCGTCTCCGCCTTCTCGCCGACATCGACCATGTTGGCCTCGCCCTTGGCGCCGAGATGGGTGAGGGCGGCTGCCATCGTCAGATGGCCTCTGCTTTCGCCTTGCCTGTCAAAAGCAGCCGCGTTGCCGCAGCGACATCCTCTTGCCGCATCAGGCTCTCGCCGACGAGGAAGGTGCTGATGCCGGTCTTTTGCATCCTGAAGCAATCGTCGTGGGTGAAAATTCCGCTCTCGCTGACCAGCAATCGGCCGCCCGGCACCATCGATGCCAGCCGTTCCGAGGTCTCGAGGCTGGTCTCGAATGTTCTGAGATTGCGGTTGTTGATGCCGATCAGCTGCGACGAGAGTTTTACCGCGCGCTGCGTCTCGGCCTCGTCATGCACCTCGATCAGCGCGTCCATGCCGAGTTCGAACGCGGTCGCTTCCAATTCGCTCGCCAAGGCATCATCGACGCTGGCCATGATGATCAGGATGGCATCGGCGCCCCATGCGCGAGCCTCGTAGACCTGGTAAGGGTCGAACAGGAAATCCTTGCGCAGCGCGGGCAGGGACACTGCCTTCCGTGCATTGGTGAGAAATTCCGGCGCGCCCTGGAAGGATGGCGCATCGGTCAGCACCGAAAGACAGGCGGCACCGCCTTTCTCATAGGCCTGCGCCAGTGCGGGCGGGTCGAAATCGGCACGGATCAAGCCTTTGGATGGGCTTGCCTTTTTGATCTCGGCGATCAGGCCGAAGCTGCCCGATCTGCGCTTCGCCTCAAGCGCCCTCCGAAAGCCACGCGGTGCGTCGGCATCCTTGGCTCGCGCCTTGATCTCGGCCAACGGTATCCGCGCCTTCGCCGCCGCGATCTCGTCGCGCTTGTAGGCCTCGATCTTGCGCAGAATGTCAGCCACGGCTCATCCGTTCGAAATCTCGACCAGCCTGTCGAGCACGCCCAGCGCCCGGCCGCTGTCGATGGCCTGTGTGGCCGCGGCCATGCCGTCGGCAAGCGTCGTCGCCTTGCCGGCCACCACCATGCCGGCGCCGGCGTTCATCAGCACCGTATCGCGATAGGCCCCGGCAGCACCTCTCAGCATGTCGCGCAACGCCGTGGCATTGTAGGCGGCGTCGCCGCCGCGCAACTCGTCCTTGGTGTGGCGCTGCAGGCCGACGGCTTCCGGGGTGAGCGTGAAATGGCGGATCTCGCCGCCGGCCAGTTCCGCCACCTGCGTTTCGCCGGTGGTGGTGATTTCGTCATAGCCATCGCCATGGACCACCCAGGCATGCTCGGTGCCCAACGCCTTCAATGTCTCGGCCACCGGCACGATCCATTCCGGCAGGAACACGCCGACCATCTGCCTGCTGACGCCAGCCGGATTGGACAGCGGTCCGAGCAGGTTGAAGATGGTACGCGTGCCGAGCTCGACGCGGGTCGGGCCGACATGCTTCATCGCCGGGTGGTGCGCAGGTGCGAACATGAAGCCGACGCCGGCCTCCTGGATGCAGCGGCCGATTACCTCTGGCGGGATATCGATCTTGACGCCGAGCGCGACCAGCACATCGGCAGCGCCCGTCAGCGACGACAGGCCGCGATTGCCGTGCTTGGCGACCGGCACGCCGCAGCCAGCAATGACGAAGGCCGAAGCGGTCGAGATGTTGACTGAATGCGAATTGTCGCCGCCGGTGCCGACGATGTCGATTGCGCCCTCAGGAGCTTCGACGCGCAGCATCTTGGCACGCATGGTGGCGACGGCGCCGGAAATCTCGCTCACCGTCTCGCCGCGCACACGCAAGGCCATCAGGAAGCCGCCGATCTGGCCCGGCGTCGCGTCGCCAGACATGATGATGTCGAAAGCTTCGCGCGCTTCCTCGAAGGTAAGCCCGGTTCCCGTGGCGACCTTGGCGATATGGGTCTTTAGGGCGCTCATTGGGCCAAGACGTTCATTGGGCTAGGGCCATTCATTGGGCGAGGGCTTGGGCAACGGCGGCCTGGTCGACGCTGACGGCGTACTGCGTCTGCAACTGCGCCACCAACTGGTCGAGCAGATCGTCGGACATACCTTGCGTGAAGGATTTTTGCGCATCGTCGGGTACCGAGCTGGCGTCGGCTCCGGCCGGCTCGAACACTTCGGCGACCTTGAACAGGATCTGGCCGTCGCCGGTGGGCGAGGGGATCAGCCCGGTGCCGCCTTCGCCGACGCCGAACATCGCAGCAGCACCCTCCTTGCCGAAATCGACATCGTCGGCCTCGCGCTTCACGCCGCGCTTGGTCTGCTTTTCAAGCTTCAGTTCGCCGGCGATGACGTCGAGTGTGGTGCCAGCCTTGAGGCGCTTGTCGAGTTCGTCTGCTTTCGCGGTCAGCCGCTTGGTCGTTTCCTCTGTCTTCCAGTCCGCCACCACGCGCTGGCGGACTTCGTCCAGCGTGCGGTCGCGAGCCGGCGTGATCGATGTCAGTTCATAGAACACGAAGCCGTTGTTAGGCGTGGTCAGGGCTTGATTCTCGGTGTTGGGCTCGGCCTCGAACACCGCCTTGATGAGGTCCGGCGATGCCGGCAGGTCCTTGATGATGGTGCCGTCCGGCTTGAGGCCGGTGCGGTCTATGGCCTCGACGGTAACGTCCTTGAGCTTGAGTTTGGCGGCGGCTTCGGCCAGCGTGCTGCCGGCGGCGCGGGTGTCTTCGTAATTGTCGTGCACGTCGAGCAGGATGCGGCTTGCTTCGCCAAGCGCCAGATCCTTGCGGATCTGGTCTGACACTTCCGCCAGCGGCTTCACCGTTTCCGGTTTGATCTCGGTAACGCGCAAAAGCACCGGACCGAACGCGCCCTGGACGACCGGGCTGACTTCGTTGACGGCAAGCGCGAATGCGGCATCGGCGACCGCCTTGTCGGTGATCTTATCCTTGGAGAGCGTGCCGAGCAGCGTGTCGGCCGGGGTCTTGCCCTGCGCGGTGACGATCTTGTCGAAAGTGGCGCCCGTCTTCAGCGAATCGGATGCCGCCTTGGCGGCGTCCGCGGAAGGAAACACCAGCTGTTCGATGGTGCGCATTTCCGGCGTGGTGTAGCGGCCCTTGTTCTTGTTGTAGTCGTCGCTGACCTGCTGGTCCGTTACGGCGCTGACATCCATGATGTCTTCGGGCTCGAGCCGGACATAGGAGAATTTGCGGTATTCTGGCGCCGCGTAGGTTTTCTTGTTGGCCTCGAAATAAGCCTGAAGCACGCTGTCGGATGGCACCTCGATGGGCTCCACCAACGCCTTTGGCAAGATCAGATAGTCGATGGTGCGGTCTTCGCCGCGATAGAGCGCAACTGCCTTGAAGAAGGTATCCGGAGCCTTGAGCCCGTCCGAAACCGCTTCGACGATCTGCTGGCGCACCGCCACCTGAGCCCGGTTCTTCAGATAGTCCTCCGGCCGCATTCCCAGTTCGCGCAGGCGGGATTCGAACAGCCGGCGGTCGAACTGGCCATTCGGGCCCTGGAAGGCGGGTTCCTGCCGCGTCAGTTCGGCCAGCCTGTCCTTGGAGAAGCCAAGCCCGAGCTTGCGCGCCTGTTCGTCGAGGACGGCGCCGGACACCAACTGAGCCAGCACCTGGTTGTCGATGCCATAGGCCTTGGCCTGGTCGCGGCTGATGCGCTGGCCGATCTGCTGTTGCAGCATGGCGATCTGGCGATCGTAGGCTAGGCGGTACTCGGTGATCGACACGGTGGTGCTGCCGGCGGTGATCACCGCATGATGGCCGGCCAGGAAGCCGCCCGTCATCCGCGTGGTGACGCCCCAGGCAAGGAAACTCAACACCAGCAGCGACAGCAGGGCTTTCGCGACCCAGGTCCCTGCCGCGCTTCTTAATATACCAAGCATTGTTACTTCCGATTTTTGCGCAGTTTTGCGTGCGCCCGAGTCTGAAACAAGCGCAATAGCGCCCTTCCGGCTCACTGTCGATTGCTTTGTGGCCTGATTTTGATAGGGAGGGCGAGACCCCAATGTCGCCCGGAGAACCAGATCCCCATGACGCCAGGAATTCGACCGCTCGTTGCCGGCAACTGGAAAATGAACGGCACCAGCGCTTCGCTGAACGAGCTCAGGATGATCGGCAACGGCTTCATGAGCGGGCTCGACGCAGAGACCGAAGCATTGGTCTGCGTGCCGGCGACCTTGCTGTCGCGCGCCGTCGAAATCCTGTCGCGCACGCCGGTGCGGGCCGGTGGCGAGGACTGCCACATCAAGGAAAGCGGCGCCTTCACCGGCTGTGTCTCAGCCGAGATGCTGAAGGATGCGGGCGCCAGCCACGTCATTGTCGGCCATTCCGAGTGCCGCGAACAGCGCAGCGAGGACGATGCCATCGTGCTCGCCAAGGCCTCGGCGGCGTGGCGGGCAGGGCTCGTCGCCATCATCTGCATCGGCGAGACCAAGGCCGAGCGCGAAGCGGGCACAGCACTCGACGTGTTGTCGCGGCAGGTCGCCGGCTCGGTGCCACCGAGCGCAACGCCCGCCAACACCGTTATCGCCTACGAGCCGGTATGGGCTATCGGCACCGGCCTGACGCCGACCGCCGAAGACGTGGCGGAGGCGCACGCGCATATCCGCCAAAAACTGGCGGAAGCGCTCGGCGCTGCCGTGGCCGGCAAGATGCGCATCCTCTATGGCGGCTCGGTCAAGGCGTCCAACGCGGTCGAACTGCTGGGCGTCAAAAACGTCGACGGCGCGCTGGTTGGCGGCGCCAGCTTGAAGGCGTCCGACTTTCTCGCCATCGCCGAGGCATACCAGAATATCGCGTAGGCCCCGGAATCTCGTTGCCGACCAGTTCCGTCATCGACTTATGAACGCGGCAGTTCGGCGGAAATCGTTGCAAAGGGCGCATTGCTTCCCATATTCCGGCCACGGGCTTGGAAATGCCGTTAAAGCATTGTATGGAGCCGCCTCCAAATCACCGGCCCTGATCGCCAGGGAGCGGCAGGGCTTGCCAGGATAAAATATGGAAACCGTACTGATCGTCATCCACCTCATGGTCGTGCTCGCCCTTGTCGGCGTGGTGCTGCTGCAACGCTCCGAAGGCGGTGGTCTCGGCATTGGCGGCGGTTCCGGTTTCATGACCGCGCGTGGCGCCGCCAATGCGCTGACGCGGGCGACGGCGATCCTGGCCGCGGCCTTCTTCGTCACGTCGCTGACACTCTCGATCGTTGCCCGCTATGGCGAAAAACCGATCGACATTCTCGACCGCGTGCCGGCCGACAGCGGCAACGGCGTGCTCAATCAGTTGCCCGGCACGACGGCGCCGACGCCGCCTTCGGGCAACACCGCACCGGCCGCGCCCGCGGCCAACGGCGCCGCCACGACGCCGCCCGCCACCACAGCCCCGGCGACGGCTCCATCTCCGGCGACGCCACCTGCAACCGATTCGGCTGCGCCGCCGGCTACCAATGGCGTTACCTTGCCGGTCACGCCGCAGGTTCCGAACCAGTAGTCGGTACGGTCAGATGCCGCGATCTGTTGTTGTTTCAACACAGTCGCGGCAAATGGCACACGATCACGAAGATTCGACCGCACCCCGTGCTTGAGGCCCGTACGCCACTTCGATTATAGATTGCCGGCGGCACTTTCTGCGCCCTTGGGGGGCGCCGGGCGACGCCGTGGGCAACAAGCATTGAACGATCGGATCTTCGCCATGCAGCTTCGCAGCTTCATTTTCATGGGGTTTTGTGCCGTATTCGGCATGAGCTCCGCGGTCGTCGCCGGCACTCCGGCAATGACCTCACCGCAGGCGGTTGGCAAAACCGCTGTCATCAACGTCGCCGCCAAGAGCGATGCGACGCAGCTGAAGCTTCTCAAGAAGAAGAAAAACCCGAGCCCGGATGATCTGGCTCAGATCAGCAAGCTCGAAGACAAGATCGCCGCCGAGAGGGATCTCGCCCGCGTCAAGGCGCTCGAGGCCCGCAAGCTGGCGATGCGCGATGCGGCGAAAGCCAGGGCCGATGCCCAGCGCCAGGCGTTCCTGGCAAGCAAGGGCAAGCCGGTGGTGGTTGCCGACGCCAAGCCAGGCAAGAAGACCACCAAGATCATCGCTCCGGTTGACCCGATCGCGCCGGTCGAGCCGATCGAATCGGCCGAACCGCTTCCGGCCGAAGCGATGAATATCGCGCTGACCGGCAACAATGGCGAATTGCGCAGCGAGGCCCCGGGCCAGAAGCCGACGAGTGGCGGACTGTTCGCCGGCCTGTTCGGCGGCACGTCCTCTGCCTCGTCGATTGCCTATCTCCCCGAGACGCGCGCGCTCGACCAGGCTCTCGCCAAGCGGCAAGCCAAGAAACAGTTCAAGGTGAAGCCGGAATTCGTGCCGCAGGACGTCGAATTCAGCGGCTACGAGCCGGGTACGATCGTCATCGATACCAGCGCGCGCCGCCTCTACCTCGTCGAATCGGCTTTCACCGCCCGCCGCTATGCGATCGCGGTCGGCCGCGAAGGCCTGCAGTTCAAGGGCAAGGTTGCCGTTGGCGACAAGCAGGAATGGCCGCGCTGGATCCCGACGCTCGACATGCAGAAGCGCGAACCCAAGCATTATGGCCAGTACAAGGACGGCATGCCCGGCGGCGGCCAGAACCCGCTCGGCGCCCGCGCCATCTATCTCTACGACGGCAAGAAGGACACGCATCTGCGCATCCACGGCACCATCGCGCCGCAGTCGATCGGAACCAGTGCTTCCAATGGCTGCTTCCGCATGATCAACGAGCACGTCATGGACCTCTATAGCCGCGTCAGGGTCGGCACCAAGGTCGTCATCATCTGACGTTTTCACAAACCTGCCGAAGGGCCGGCTTTTGCCGGCCCTTTTGTTTTGACCAAAACACCAGTCTCGAACCGCGGGACTATCGCGCCTTCTCTGGAAAAAGCCTCAGCGGCGGTTTTTTCTCTGGCGGAATCAATTCGGCCGCGTTAAGCGATGACTCCCATGGCGCGATATGTATTCATCACAGGCGGCGTGGTTTCCTCACTTGGAAAAGGCATCGCTGCAGCGGCCCTTGGGGCTCTCTTGCAGGCGCGAGGCTATCGCGCACGCATCAAAAAGCTCGATCCCTATCTCAATGTCGATCCCGGAACGATGTCGCCTTACCAGCATGGCGAGGTTTTCGTCACCGATGACGGCGCCGAGACCGATCTCGATCTTGGCCATTACGAGCGCTTCACCGGCCGCTCGGCCAATCAGCAGGACAACATCACCACCGGCCGCATCTACAAGAACATCATCGAACGCGAACGGCGCGGCGACTATCTCGGCGCCACCGTGCAGGTCATTCCGCACGTCACCGACGAGATCAAGAATTTCGTGCTCGACGGCAATGACGACTATGATTTCGTGCTGTGCGAGATCGGCGGCACGGTCGGCGATATCGAGGCGATGCCGTTCCTCGAGGCGATCCGCCAGCTCGGCAACGATCTGCCGCGCAACAACGCCGTCTATGTCCACCTGACCTTGATGCCTTACATCCCGACGGCCGGCGAGTTGAAGACCAAGCCGACCCAGCATTCGGTCAAGGAACTGCGCGGCATCGGCATTGCGCCCGATATCCTGCTGGTCCGCGCCGACCGCGCCATCCCCAAGGAAGAGCGCAGAAAACTGTCGCTGTTCTGCAATGTGCGCGAGAGTGCCGTCATCCAGGCGCTCGACGTGCCCCACATCTATGACGTGCCGATGGCTTACCACAAGGAAGGGCTCGATTCGGAAGTGCTGGCCGCCTTCGGTATCGATCCGGCGCCGAAGCCGCGCATGGAGCGTTGGCAGGCCGTGTCCAACCGCATCCACAATCCGGAAGGCGAGGTGACGATCGCCATTGTCGGCAAATACACCGGCCTCAAGGATGCCTACAAATCGCTGATCGAGGCTTTGTCGCATGGCGGCATGGCCAACCGCGTCAAGGTCAAGCTCGACTGGATCGAGAGCGAGATTTTCGAGAAGGAAGACCCGACGCCGTGGCTGGAAAAGGTGCATGGCATCCTGGTGCCCGGCGGCTTCGGCGAGCGTGGCTCGGAAGGCAAGATCCTGGCGGCGAAATTCGCCCGCGAGCGCAAGGTGCCGTATTTCGGCATCTGCTTCGGCATGCAGATGGCCTGCATCGAGGCGGCGCGCTCGCTGGCCGGCGTCGAACACGCCTCGTCGACCGAATTCGGTCCGACGGACGAGCCGGTCGTCGGCCTGATGACCGAATGGCTGAAAGGCAACATGCTGGAGAAGCGCCGCGAAACGGGCGATCTCGGCGGCACCATGCGGCTTGGCGCCTATCAGGCCGAACTCGCCAAGGGTTCGAAGATCGCCGACATCTATGGCGACACCCAGATTTCCGAGCGCCATCGCCATCGCTACGAGGTCAACATCGACTACAAGGAGCGGCTTGAGGATTGCGGCTTGGTGTTTGCCGGCATGTCGCCCGACGGCGTGCTGCCGGAAACCGTCGAATATCCCGACCATCCCTGGTTTATCGGCGTCCAGTATCACCCGGAGCTGAAGAGCCGGCCGCTTGAGCCGCATCCGCTGTTCGCCAGCTTCATCTCGGCCGCGGTGGACCAGTCGCGGCTGGTCTAGGGCCACGGTGAGGTTTCGCAGCTGATGCAGACCTATGTTGCGCTGCTCTACAGCATCATCCTCGGCGAAGGCCGCCGGGTCGTCATGGCCGACCTCAAGGCGATGGCTGAACACCTTGGGCTGAAGAACCCGCGCACCCTGGTGGCGACCGGTAATCTGGTCTTCGAGACACGGGCGACTGGCATCGCCAAGCTGGAACAGCGGCTGGAAACGGCCTTCGAAAAAACCTTCGGCCGCAATGTCGTCATCATCGTGCGCACTGCCGAGGATTGGCTGAAACTTGCCGCCGGCAACCCATTCCCGGCCGACTCTGCCGAGGCAGGCGATCAGGTGGCCGTGCGGGTGATGCGCGAGCCAGCGCCAGCGGATGGTGTGGCCGCGCTCCAGGCCTATGCCGCTGAGGACGAGAAGGTGGCTTCGGTCGACGGTGACATCTGGGTCGTCTTTTCGCGCCAGCGGCCAAGCTCGCGGCTGCTCGCTGCCATGAACCACAAGCGCATGGGCATCGGCACCGCACGCAACTGGAACACGGTGCGGAGGTTGGCTGAGATGGTGGAGTAGGGAGTAGGGAGTAGGGGTATTATTCCCTACTGACTACTGACTACTGACTACTGACTACTGACTACTGACTACTGACTACTGACTACTCCCTATCCCTCAATTTCACGCCTTCGCCGTCCTGGCCCCTGCGCCAAGGGCGGCGGTGCGAAGGACGTAGTAGATGACCCCTGCAATGCCGACGCCGAAGAACCAGCCATAAACGCCCCACCATGCCGGTAGCAGGTTCGTGAAGTTCGGCAGGACCGAGGAGAAGATGGCGCCGATGCCGGCGGCTATGAAGGCGTTGATGTGCCAGCCGCCCTGGAAGCGGAACTCGCCATCTTCGCGGTACAGTGCCTCGACGTCGACCTCGCCCTTCCGGATCAGATAGTAGTCGACCATCATCACCCCGAAGATCGGCCCCATCGTCGCGCCGATGACGTTGACGAAAGATGCGGCACTGCCTTCCCACGGCGCGAAGGGATAGAGCACCAGCGCGATCACGGCTGCGATATAGCCGCCCTTCTTGAAGTCGATCTGCCGGGGAAAGACATTGGAGAAGTCGAAGGCCGGCGAGACGAAGTTTGCCACCACATTGATGCCGAGCGTCGCCACGGCAAAAGTCAGGGCTGCAAGCGCTGCCAGGAACCAGCTGTCGAATTTCGCCGAGATCTGGTCGGGATGCAGAAGCACTTCGCCATACACGTCGAAGGCAGCGATGGTGGTCACGCCGGCGACCAGCGAGAACAGGATGAGATTGATCGGCAGGCCCCAGATGTTGCCCTTGCGCAGCGATGCCTTGTCTGGGGCATAGCGGGCGAAATCGCAGAAATTGAGATAGAGCGCCGAGAAATAGGTGACCCAGATCGCCGCCACCGCAAACAGCGACGTCCAGGAGCCAGGGGTTCCGGGTACGCCGGCATCCTTTGTCTTGTCGAGCAGCACATCCATCGGGATGTCGCTGGTGAAGGCAAATCTCCCGGATTTTACACAGAGATAGATCGCCAGGATCAACATCATCACCCACACCGCCGGTCCGGCCCAATCCTGGAAGCGGCGCACCGTTTCCATGCCGTTCTGGATGATCAGCAATTGCAGTGCCCAGATGACCACAAAACAGATCACTTCCAGACCCGTATGGCCGAGGAAATGCGTGTTGGCGTTGAAATCGGCGAACCATTGCGAGCGGATCAGCAACGCCACGATCGCGCCCGATGCCGCCGCCGTCTGCGCGCCGTACCAGAAGCAGGCGACGATGGCGCGCACCAGGGCCGGAATGTTGGCGCCCCAGATGCCGAAGGACGCGCGCGCCAGCACGGGATAGGGCACGCCGGTCTTCACGCCGGCATAGCCGACCATGTTCATCAGCGCGTAGATGATCAGCGAACCGATGCCGATGGCGATGATGAAATTGACGAAGCCGCCGCAAAACAGGAACAGGCTTGCGGCGAGATAATAGCCCCAGAGGCTGTGGACGTCCGACGTCCAGACGTTGAAGATCGAGAACGGCCCCCAGTTTCGGACTTTGGCCGGAGCCAGATCCTCATTGTATAGATCAGGTGATGCGCCTTGTATGGTCACTGCGATGTCCTCCCCTTGATGCCGCACGCGCCCTCACGCGTCGACTGCGCAGGTTATGCCTGACGCAGGGGAACCGGCAAGCAATCCATTTGCCGGCTTTGGCCTTAAAGATATTCAATGAGAACAGCCCTTATCGATCGGCTTTTGGCGAAGGTCGGCGCAATCGCGGCGATCTTGATTCGATCTGCAGGCGGCAGGGATCAGGACGCTTTGCGGTTGAGGGCCGGTGATGCGTCGAAATTGGCGGCAAGCCAGGCTATCGCGCAGGTGACATCATCGAGCCTGTATTGGGCCACGGTCGGCCCACGCGGCTTGACCCGGATCGAGATGCCGTCGGCCTCGTTGATCGCCTCGAAACCGTTTTCGTCGGCGGTGTCGTCGCCGAGAAAGACCGGCCGCCGTCCGGCAAAGGGCGGGATTGCCATGAAACGCCGCACGGCAGCGCCCTTGGCCGCTTCGAGCGGCATGAGTTCGACGCCGGCATTGCCCGGGATAACCCGATAGCCCTTGGGAAGCTCGGTCAAAGCCTGTTCGACAAGATGCGTTGCCCTGGCCAGCAGATGCGGCGCCGCACGCGTATGGATGGCGAGGATCGGACCCTTGCGCTCGATATGAACAAGGCCGTCATCGAGTTCGGCCTCGATGGCGTCGGCAAGGGCAGCGATATCGGCGGGAGCATCCGCGGTAACGACCGGGCCGTCCGGCGTNCGGCCTCGATGGCGTCGGCAAGGGCAGCGATATCGGCGGGAGCATCCGCGGTAACGACCGGGCCGTCCGGCGTCAGCCGGTGTTCCAGCCCATAGAGACCGGCAACACGCAGCTTCAACGGATGAAACAGGCGGTCGGCGCCCTCGACCGAGCGGCCGGTGATAAAGGCGACGGCGCCGTCCAGCCGTTTGTCGACGGCGCCTAGGAGGTTGCGCAGTTCGTCGCTCACGGACACGGCGTCGGGGTGCGCGGCGTGCTCCAGCAACGTGCCGTCGATGTCGAGGAAAAGCGCCCATTGTCCTTCCGGCAGGTCGGGTGCGGCTGGCAGGCCCGGTGCTTTCGACAGGCTATTCATGACGCCACCTTCCGCATGCGGTCGAACAGCGAGACGATGTTGGTGTCGGTGTTTGCGGGCCGCTCGGCGACACTTGTCGCTCTTTCGAGGTCGCCGCGTTTGCGTAGGCGCGCCGCATCGAGCAGCATGCTGCCGGCCCAGCGAAAGACATTGTTGTCGCGCACTATTTCCCGCATCGGGCGCATGCGCTCGCGCTGTTCGTCCGGTGACATGGTCAGCGCCTGCAGCAGCACCTGGCTCATCATCGCCGCGTCGTAAGGATTGACGATCAGTGCTTCCAGCAGTTCGCGCGACGCGCCGGCAAATGTGCTGAGCAACAGCACGCCCTGTTCGTCGTCACGCGCGGCGACGAATTCCTTGGCTACGAGGTTCATGCCGTCATGCAGGCTGGTGACCATGCAGATGTCGGCGGCGCGATAGATCTCATAGACCTGTTGCTGCGAATGGTGCTCAGCCACCATGACCACGGGCTTGTAGCCGTCATGACCGTAGCGCTGGTTGAGTTCGTTGGCATAACGCAGGCATTCATCGTGCAATTGCTGGTAGGCCGGCAGCGTGCCGCGGCTTGGGGCAGCAATCTGCAGGAACACTACCTTGCCGATCCACTCGGGGTGGCGCGTAAACAATTCGTCCAGCGCATGGAAGCGGTCGAGGATGCCTTTGGTGTAGTCCAGGCGCTCGACGCCGACGCACAGCTTGACGTCCGCCGACAGGCCGAACCGCTCACGCAGGCGGGCGCGGCTTTCCTCGACCGGTGGCAGTTTGGCCAGGAGTTCGGCCGGCCATTCGATGGAGATGGGATAGGCGTGCACCAGGGTCGTCCGCCCGCCATACGAGATCGCGGCGTCGGCGCGCTCGATGCGGCTTTCCAGGAACCGGTCTACGCTTTCAGTGAAATTATTGGCATGAAACTGGGTGTGAAAGCCGATGATCGAGCTCCCGAGCAGTCCATCAAGAACGCGTTCGCGCCATGGGCAGATGCTGAACACTTCGGAGTTCGGCCACGGGATGTGCCAGAAGGTGATGATGATCGCCTCCGGCAGGCGCTCGCGGATCATGCGCGGCAGGAGCGCGAAATGGTAATCCTGAACCAGCACGATCGGCCGCTCATTGCGAGCCTCGGCAACCACCATATCGGCGAATTTGCGGTTGACGGCCTCATAGGCCTCCCAGTCCGAGGCACGGAAGACCGGCCGGGTGAAGGCGATATGGCAGAGCGGCCAAAGCCCTTCATTGGCAAAGCCGAGATAGTAGCCCTGATATTCGTCGTCGCTCAGCCACACGCGGCGCAGCGTATAGGACGGATTGTCCGGCGGCACCTGAACCCGATCGTTGCTATCGACCGTCAGACGATCCGCCGTTCCGCCGCCATAGGCGATCCAGGTGCCGCTGCAGGCGCGGGTGATAGGCTCAAGCGCCGACACCAGGCCGCTGGCCGGCACCAGAAGCTCGACGCCGTCGTCCTTGATGTTGTGGATATAGGGTTCTCGGTTCGAGACGACGATGACCTGCGCGTCCGGCAGGTCGTCGGCAAGTATCTTGCGCAAGGTGTCGGGCGACCAGTTCACCAGCGCCGCGTCGGGAGATTGTCCATTCTTCTCGAACTCCCGCAAAACCTTGCGCGTCGCTTCCGATGCGACGTCCTCGCCGGCAGTCGGTGCAACCGTCAAGCTATGGCTACGACGTTGCCTGGAGATCGATAACAGAACGGCTAGAATCGAAAGGCCAAGGCTTGCAAGGATCAAGACCCAGAGCAGGGCCATGCCATAATCGGTCATTCCAATTCCAACTCAATTTTGGCCGTCAGGGCCTTTTTCTTCATGGTTCCATTTGAGTGTTCGCAGCCGACGATCGCCCGTGAGAACCTGTGTTTTTTGCAACGCACAAACCCTGGGATCGGTTCCCGTTGAAAGCCGTTCCGATCATGTCCGCACGATCAGCGGAACCAGCCCTTCATGGCGGTCGGCGAGAAAGGCGACGACGCGGTCGCCGACACGCTGGAAGGTAAGATCGACCCTCTTTTCGCCGACACCCAGATGCCTGAGCGTCAGCGTATCGATGCCGATCGGCAAACGGGGTCGAGTGACGTGGATTTCGCCGTTCCAGCCGTCGATTTCCAGACCGAGGCACGCCTGCATCAGCATGAAGGCCGAGCCTGCCGACCAGGCTTGCGGCAGGCAGGCGACGGGGTAGGCGATCGGTGCTTCACCCGGCGAGCGGGTAAAGCCGCAGAACAGTTCCGGCAGCCGCATGTTGAAATGCACGGCGGATTCGAACGTGCCGCTCATCAGCCGCACCACGCTGTCACGCTCGCCGAACCGCGCCAGGCCGGCGCCGCACATCGCCGTGTCATGCGGCCAGATGGAACCATTGTGGTACGACATCGGGTTGAACAGCACAGCATCGTCGGAAAGCGTTCGCACCCCCCAGCCGGAGTGGAAGGAAGCCGAAAGCAACTGGTCGGCGACCATCTTAGCCCGCGCCGGTTCGGGCAGGCCGACATAGAGCAGGTGTCCGGCATTCGACGTGCGCACCTTGCACGGCTCTCCGGCGCCGTCGATCGCCAGCGCATAGAAGCCGAGATCGTCCAGCCAGAAATCACGCTCGACGGCGATCCGCATCTCTTCGGCGCGATTTTCCCAGTGCTCGGCCTGCGCGAACTCGCCCCGGCGGCGGGCGAGAGCGGCAAGGCCCCTGAAGGCTGCGAAGACATAACCCTGCACTTCGACCAGCGCGATCGGCCCCTTGGGAATGCGCCCGTCGGCGTGGAAGACGGAGTCGAAGCTGTCCTTCCAGCCTTGGTTCGCAAGGCCGGATTCGGCGGCGCGCTGATAGGTGACGAAGCCGGTTGCGCGGCTCGCCTCTTCCGTCCACTTGGCGGCGGCGCAGAGAGATGGCCACAGGCTGGCGATGAAGTCCATGTCGCCGGTGCGCTCGGCATAGGCGCAAGCGAGGTGGATGTAGAGCGGCGTGGTATCGACGCCGCCATAGTAGCGGCCGAAGGGTAGCTCCTGCAGCGCCACCATCTCGCCCTTGCGCGTCTCGTGCATGATCTTGCCGGGCTGCGAGTCGCTGAAAGGCGATGTCTCGGTCGCCTGGTGCTGGGCGAGGAAGGCAAGCACGCCGCGCGCCAGGCCGGGGTTGAGCCATAGCATCTGCAGCGCCGAGATGACGCCGTCACGGCCGAAGGCCGTCGAAAACCAGGGGATGCCGGCATAGGGGTAAGGGCCGGTCGACAGCTCGGTGGTCAGCAAGGCGACATCGGCGCGAGCGCGTTCGACCCAATCGTTGAAGACGCGGCCCGAACTGTGCACCGTCGCTCCATGGCGGCGCTTGGCCCGCATGCCGAAACGGGCGCGCGCCGCGGCCGCCCGGAAGCGGTCGCGGTCGGGCGTTTCGGTCAGTTCCGCGCCGACCTCGACGTAAAGCATCTTGCTGCTGCGCTTGGTCACTGCGATGAGGAAATCCGCGCGCTCGGCGCTCAGCTGGTCCGGCGGCTGCGAGAACGTGATCGCAGACACCCGCGCCAGCCCGTCCAGTCCGTCATAGCGCAGCAGCACCGAGGCAGGCTCGATCTCCGCTGCATGCGCCATTCCGCGCTTCGGCCGGGTCGAACCGCGCACCTCGAACATGTCGCGGAAATCGACGGCAAAATGCAGCGAGACGCGGATTGCCGAATGCTCCTGGCTGTAGTTGGAAAGGGTGATGCGCTCGAACAGCCGGTCCTGCCACAACAGCCTGACGCGCTCGATATGGATGGCGCCCTGGGGGATGTCGCGGCCACCGACGCTTTGCATCGGCAAATTGGTCATATTGCTGGTGAACAGCACATTGTCCTGGCTGAGCGAGGCGCCGAGCAGAGATGTCTGTCGGCCGCCGACGGTGAGCCTGAACTCCGACAGCACCCGGGTGTCGTCACGGAAGAAACCGTCGCCCGCACCCCTGATATCGCCGTAGGCATCGGCCACGGCAAAACAGTCGCCTTGCTTCAGGGCAAACAGCCGGTGCGGCTCGCGCGGCGCGGTTTCGTCCAGGGAGGCAAGGGCCACGGCAGGGTCGAGCTTGCGCTCGTCAAGTTCGGTCATCAGTCACAAATCTCTGTTTCGGGCTCGGAACGTCCGCCGTCGTTCACGACGCTTTCGATTCAGCCGGGGCGCCGATGAGACGCGCATAGGCAGTGAGATAGTCGCGCGCCATCCTGTTGGCGGAGAACCGACTTTCGAAGACGGCGCGCACCTTTCGCCGGTCGAGTTGCAGCAAGGCCGGCACCGCGGCGACCGCGGCGTCGAGAGAATCGACGACAAATCCGGTAACGCCATGGTCGATGACTTCCGGCAACGCACCGCAGTTCCAGCCGATGGTTGGCGTACCGCACGCCATCGCCTCGATCGCGGCAAGGCCGAACGGCTCGGGCCAGTCTATCGGAAACAGCAGACCAGCGGCATTGCCGAGGAATTCAGTCTTCTCACTCTCGGCGATCTCGCCGACATAGTCGATGCGGTCGCCATCGATCAACGGCTCGATCGTCTCATGGAAATAGGCGCGATCATCGTCGCCGATCTTGGCCGCCAGCTTGAGCTTCATGCCCGAGCGCAAGGCGATGTCGATGGCCCGGTCCGGCCGCTTGTCGCGCGAAAGCCGGCCGAGAAAGGCAAGGTATGGTTCGCCCGCCGCCGTCTCGAAGGTCGGCTGATAGAGACCCGTCGGCAGCCCGTGATGGATGGTGGCCAGCCAATTGGCATTCGCAAGCCCGGTCTTCTGGCTATGCGAGATCGAGATCAGCGGAAAGCGCGGAAAACGCTCATAGGCTGGCGCCAGATCGACATAATCGAGCCGGCCATGAGGCGTCGTCACCGTCTTGTCCGGCATGGTCTCGAAGAACGAGAAATGCAGGAAATGGCTGAGATGAAAATGAATGATATCAAAGTCGTGGGCTCGGTTCCTCACATCGGCAAGCATCGCAAGATGCGCCGCCGTGTCCGATTTCAGCGGGCGCGGATCGAGGCGTAGCGCGCGTTCGCGACCTGGTATCAGTCTGGCCGACGTCCGGCTGTCGCCGCTGGCGAACAGCGTCACCTCATGGCCGAGTTCGACCAGCCCTTCGGTCAGATAGGAAACGATGCGCTCGGTGCCGCCATAGAGAAGGGGTGGCACCGATTCGTGCAAAGGGGCGACATGGGCTATGCGCATGGTTTGAACGTGTCCCTCAAGGCAATCACGAGAGCGAAATGCATCAGCCGGCCTAACGTTCCGGACAAAAGCGGGCGTCGGCAACCCAAGCCCACCAGCGCAGATTTTTTTGCAATAAGCGGAACAAACGCGCCATCCGCGAATTTAGTAGGGTTGGTTCGCGCTGCGGCCGACCAGGGAGAGAACAAAATGGACCGCTTGCATTTCTTTACGCCCGTGCGCATTGCGCGCGGGCAGGGACACCCCGTCGAGGAAGTCGATAGCGTTGCCGAAGCGATGGTCTTTTTGCAGAAATGGCCATTGGGACGGCGTGGGCCTGTGTATCAGTGCGCCGTGAATTGCTGCTCCGCGGCCCTGTCGGGCAGAATGTCGGCCGAAGCAGCCAGGAAGGCGTTTACGGGCTTTGCCCGCATCACCCGGCTGCTCGATGATGACATGGCCCTGCCGATGGGCGGCGAAAGCATGGCGGAAGTCCACGCGCTGAGGCGCTAGGCGCCGGTCCAGCCATTTGGCTATTGAACACCCGGGCTTTGGCGGCGCGGGCATCATCTTTTTCGCACCGGAGTATTCCGGCGCGGCCCTTCACCTCATGGGCCACACTGTGCTTTCATGCGGCGTTTCGCATGACCGGTGGGTGACGACCATCGACGGGCGGTCCGAACGTGGAGGGGTAGACAATGCCGAAACTGATCCTGGGAACACTCGGCGCTATCGTCATCGCCCTCATCTGGGCGGTCTTTGCCAGTTTGATGGGCGCGCCATCGATCGTGATCACGGTCGGCGCGGTCGCCATTGGGGCCGGCGTCTACACCTACGTCGACCGACGCTCGACTTGACGCGTCCCCGGTCTGCCGCGCGCTCGACCAATTGCACGCCGGTGTTTGACGCGCGCGGCAGCCGCGGCGGGCATTCTTCAAAGATGAGCTTGCTGGCCGCATAGAGAGCCAAGGCGCAGACAGGGCGCCACACGTCGGACCGGGCTCCGCGAGAACTTGGGAGAGATCGTCAAAGATCTTTCAATCCGGCCAATGTAGATCGAAACGGCGAATCTGTGGATTTCCGGTGGAACATCGTCGCCTTGAAACACTTCGGGCGTTGCACTGCCCCATCAGTGCACGTTCCCTTGTTCTGTTGGAACTGGCCGGCTGCCGAAAGGTGGCCGGCTTTTTTGTATATTAGCGGAACCTGAAATTACGGGGCTTGTTCTGGATGCGGCAGCGAGCCCCTCGCTGCTGGTCGAGGGCCGTAACCCTTGGCCGGGCCCGCATCGCTCCGCCAGTGGTGCGGGCCCACGGCCTCCGGTTTTTCCGGGCGTCTGGACTCGCCGATCCTTACCCTGGTCCGGCTAATGCATGTCACTCAAAAAATGGCTCGGTTGTGAGACAACGACATGCACACGCGGCGCGCTTTAGCACAATCATTCACAAAGCCGTGGGTTCAACTGTTGCTACCCTTCTTGGCTGGATTGTGCGAATGATGACTGTCCTTTTCACCACCACCCCCTGAAACTCGGCTTTTGGATCGACGGTCTTCATCCGCCGGGGGTTTGTTGACCTGCAGGGGTTTTCTGGCGTTCTCGTGCGATGCGCCTGGCCCGCCCTGCCGGATCGTGTTCGGGTGTTTCTTCGATGTGGACATGATCACCGATCCTGCTGACGGCCCTGATGAGTGGTGTTGACCTTGGTGTTGGCTTGCTGCCCGTGGCGCTCCGGATCCGGCGCTCCGTGAGTGCCGTGCTGGGCATCATCGTGGCTAATCTGTCGCCCTTCTCCTCGACCCTTCTGGCTCTGGTTCTCAGGCGGCACGGGCGGCATTTTGCTCGACATCTGCATCTCCTTGGGTTGGTCTCGTGACTCCAAACCGTGATCGTGGGGGGAAGTTCCGTCTGCTTCATCAGCACCTGTGCTTTTCGGTGCCGACGGTGACTCCCAACAGCGGCCCGCGTTGCTGGTCGAGGACAGGCAATCTCTGGGCGGGCCGCGTCGCCCGCCAGTGGTGCGGGCCTGCAATATAAATCCTAAGCTAGTTTATTGCGAGCTTCCGGCGACTTGCGTAGCGGGCCACAGTGGCTTTCAGGAGAGCAGCGTGTTGTATCCGGTCGATTTGGAGCGACCGAAATACAGTGCTTGACCACGTTGCTGACATGATCGGTGACGAGCGCGGTGTCGCGCCTGGATCGCGGCAGCAGCCTCTGGTCCGATCTGCCCGCAGCTGGTGGCAGCTAAAACGACGTCAAAAGACCTAAGTCTCTTTGATCGCCCTCGCTGCTCGCACGAGCGATGACCAGTCAGCTCCCATGGCTGCGACAAGGTCTCGAGCATCTTCGTCTGATATTCCGGTACGGTCTACGAGCTTCCGTGCCAGCAATTCGAATGCCAATTCTATGATCGTCATAGCTCAGCCCTTACGAGAGTGCCCGTGATGATAGCTTGCAAATGGGTCTTCCGCATTTGCACATGTTAAGCGACCATCACGAATGTCTCATGTACCGCAGAATGTCTGCAGGACGCGCTCATCCGGGCGTGGCGGCTCAGCAAAGCGTTCCATTCCCGGCTGCTCATCGAAGGGACGGCTGACGACCGCCAGGATCTCCTCGAACGGTCTGAAGTCGCCGCCCAACGCCGCCTGGATCATCGCCTCGATGCGATGATTGCGGGGGATGAATTTGGGATTGACCGATTGCATGGCAGAACGGCGCGTGGCCGTGTCGGCTGCTTCGCTTGCAATGCGCTGGCGCCACCGCGCCGACCAGGCATCGAATGAGCCTGGATCCTTAAACAACTGCCGCGCCGTGCCTTGGCCGTCCGCAGCGTCGAGGTCATCGCCCAGGCGCCGAAAGCCGAGCGTAAAGTCCGCTTCGCCGTGAGCCAGCACGTCCAGAAAGTCGGCAGCGAGCTGCAAGTCGCCTTCCGCTTCGGTCAGCAGTCCGAGTTTTGTGCGGAAGCCGCGCTGCAACACAGCCTCATAGGAGGCCTGGAACGACCTCAGCACCTCTTCCGCTTCAGACACTGCTTCATTCTCGTCCGTGCTCATGAGCGGCAGCAGGGTCTCGGCAAAGCGCGCAAGGTTCCATGTGGCGACACGAGGCTGGTTGGCATAGGCATAGCGACCGGCGCGGTCTATCGAACTGAACACCGCGCTGGGGTCGTAAGCGTCCATGAAGGCGCATGGGCCATAGTCGATCGTCTCGCCCGAGATCGACATGTTGTCGGTGTTCATGACGCCATGGATGAAGCCGACCAGCATCCAGCGCGCCACCAGGTCCGCCTGTGCGGCGACAACGGCCTCCAGCAAAGCCCGGTACGGCCGTGCTTCCCCCGCCAGCTGTGGGAAGTGACGCTGAATGGCATAGTCGGCCAGTATCTTGAGCGCCTCGGTGTCGTGGCGCGCGGCGAAATATTGGAACGTGCCGATCCTGATATGGCTTGCCGCCACCCGTGTCAGGACGGCGCCGGGCAGCCGGACCTCGCGATAGACCGGGTCGCCGGTGAGCACCGCCGCAAGGCTTCGCGTCGTCGGAATGCCGAGCGCCGCCATCGCTTCGCTGACGACATATTCGCGCAGGACAGGGCCGAGTGCGGCGCGGCCGTCGCCGTTGCGCGAGAACCGCGTTGGTCCGGATCCCTTCAGCTGGATGTCACGGCGAATGCCGTTGACGTCCACCACTTCGCCAAGCAGCAGAGCGCGCCCGTCGCCGAGCTGAGGCACGAAGCTTCCGAACTGGTGGCCCGCATAAGCCAGGGCGATTGCCTGCAAGCCTTCCGGAAATTTGTTGCCGGCCAGCATCGCCACTCCATCCGGGCTGGTAAGCAGGTCGGCATCGAGCCCGAGTTCCTCGGCGAGGGGCCGGTTGAACCGGATCAGCCGCGGTTCGGATACCGGCTTCGGATGTGTTTGCGCGAAGAAGCGCTCCGGCAGTTGCGCATAGCTGTTGCTCAGGGCAGGAAGCCCCATCTGAATGACCGGGGTTTGTTCAGCAGTCGCAGGTGACGTCATGACGAGCTGTCTCTGAAGAGGAGGGGTTCAACAGATCCCGTTTCGAGGAGCCTGTGTTCATTTGTTCATATAGGGACGCAACGTCGTTGGTGCCATCCGGATCGGCACGGGATACAAGCTGGGAACCACCCGCCTCGATTATCGAGGTTCGGGCTGCCGTGGGACGCCGGGCCGTGGCGGAATCCAGAGCTGACCCCCGCATCGCCACTGTCTCCGAACTGAGCACCCGGCAATCTAGTCAGTGCGGGCGGGCAATGCCGGGGCAGGGTCTGCCTTGGGTGGCAGCGGCTCTCTCGGGACCGCTCCCGGCGACGATGTTGAACCCGGTTCGACTCGTTCCTCGGCGATGAGCCGGGCGCCACGCTCGTAGGTCAGGTAGCGCCAGAGCCACTGGATCGAGACCTGAACGCGGTGCTGAAAACCGACGAGCAGGTAGACATGGATGAGCGCCCAGGCAGACCAGGCGAACCAGCCTTTCAGTTTCAGCCTGCCCGATTCGAACACGGCAGCGTGGCGGCCGACGATGGCCGTGTTGCCTCGATTGCTGAAGACAAAAGCGGGCAGCGTGTCGCCAGCATCTATCCGGCGTGCCAGTGCCTTGCCGAGGTGCTCGCCCTGCTGCTTGGCGACCTGGGCAAGACCCGGCAATGGCTGGCCGTTCCCATCGACGACCAGTGCGACGTCGCCAAGCGCGAAGACATCGGGATGGCCGACGACCTGCAGGTCGGATTCGACCTTCACCCGACCGCCGCGGTCGAGCCCGACACCAAGCTGGGCGGCCAGCGGAGAAGCCGCCACCCCGGCGGCCCAGAGCGTCAAGGCGACCGGGATGACCTGGCCGCCGACGGTGATCTGATGCGCTTCGATCGCCTCGACCCGGTTGCCGAGCGCGACCTCGACGCCCAGGCTTTCAAGGCGCAGACGCGCATATCTGGAAAGCTCCGGGGCGAATCCGGCGAGCAGACGCTCGCCGGCTTCTACAAGTATGATCCTTGTCTTCTCGGGCCGGATGTTGCGGAAGTCGCGCGCCAGTGTGTGCCGGCTGAGTTCGGCGATCGAGCCCGCCAGTTCGACACCGGTCGGGCCGCCGCCGATAATGGCGATCGTCATCAGCCGGGATTGCTCGACTGGATCGGTAGTCCGTTCCGCGTGCTCGAACGATAGCAGCAGCCGTGACCGGATCGTGCGCGCGTCCTCGATGGTCTTCAAGCCGGGACAAACCCGAGCCCAGCTCTCCTGGCCAAAATAGAATGGCTGCGAACCGGTGGCCAAGACCAGGATGTCGTAGGGGACCGTGGTCCCATCGGCCAGCACCAGTATCCTGGCCTCGGTGCCGATCTCGGTGACATCGCCGAAGAGGACCTGAACCGAGGGATAGCGGCCCAGGATCTTGCGGATGGGCTCGGCGATATCAGGCGCCGACAAGGCGGCGGTTGCAACCTGATAGAGCAAGGGCTGGAACAGGTGGTGATTGTGGCGGTCGATGATCGTCACCCCGATTTCCGCCTTGCCGAGCGCCTTGGCAACCTCCAGACCGGCAAAGCCTCCGCCGACCACGACGATGCGCGGTGTCAGGCTCCGGCCGTGGCTGCTCTCGGTGGCGAATTGCATGCTTGATACTCCCCTATCCCTGTCCGGAAGTCATAGCCTGGCAGGAGTGCCTCGCTGCTGGCTGGAGCTACTGCTCACTCCGGCGGCATCGGTCCAGGCAAGGCATCCGGCAATGACAGGCGTCGTGCTGACCACAAGGGCGCCGCGCGCGTGAAGGGCTACCAACCCGCGCCATGAGACGCGGTCGACCGCCCAGATGGTGCCGCTGGCGTCGACCCATTTGAGATGGGCGTCGGCGACTTCAACGGCCCGCATCATCGCCGCCGGTTCCATCCCGGCCCGAAAGACGATGATGGAATTGGCGGCGCCGTTGAAGAACGGGCCGGCGCCGGCTGCCAGTCCCGCAAGCAGGACGATGCTGGTCAGCGCTGCCGAAGCACCGCGTGCCGGTCCGCCGCGGTTGGGCAGCACCAGCACCAACACAAGCGGCACGATGCCGAAGATGACCAGCCACGCAATATCCCAGGCGAGCGGCAAGTCGCTGTTCATCTTGATCCGGTGCAGACCCAGCAGCCAGTGAAACACGACGGCATCGACGACATGCCAGACGCCGAACCCGGCGAAGGCGAGCCGCAGGATCTCCGTGGTGGTCCCGGGCCGCGCGCCGGCCGCCCTCGCGGCCACCAGCAGCACCGTGCCGGCGACGGCGAGCACATACATGAAAAGATGGAAGAGGCCGTCGGCCATGATCTGGAAGCGCAGGTCGGAACCCACCGGATCGGCGACGCCCGAGAGAAGATGATGCCATTGCAGGATCTGATGCAGGACGATGCCGTCGAAGAAACCGCCGAGCGCGAAGCCGAGCAGCAGCCAGCCGGCTCGCTTTCTCGGGTCNATTGCAGGATCTGATGCAGGACGATGCCGTCGAAGAAACCGCCGAGCGCGAAGCCGAGCAGCAGCCAGCCGGCTCGCTTTCTCGGGTCGAGTGTCGCGGTGATCGCGTCCATGTCAGGACCACCGGCTCCAGGCCGGGGCGTTCAGTTGCCTGGGCACCGACATGTCCGGCGGCGTGGGGTCATGGAGACCATGACGCGCCTCGAGCCAGAAGGCGGCTATCAGCCCACCAACCACCGTCGTCAGAACCAGGGTCGCAGCAATTATCGCCAGCATGGACGTCGATCCTCAGCCGCGCAGGGTCGGCCGCGCGGAACCTAACAGCGGCTTCCGTGGAATGTTCCTGGCTGTCGGTTCGGTGGAGGGAACAATCAAGTTCCAGCACGGTTCGATGCTGGCGACGGACGGCTCAAGCGGAGAAGGTCATGAACGAATATACGGCGGCAGATCCGGACGGTCTCGACAGCCACCAGCCGAGCGGCATCACCCGATGGCTGTTTTCGACCAACCACAAGGACATCGGCACACTCTATCTGGTCTTCGCTTTCATCGCGGGGGTGATCGGCATGCTCTTGTCGGTGAGCATGCGAATCGAGCTGCAGCAACCCGGGATCCAGTTTTTCCCCGGACTGGCGTCGATGATCTACGGTTACCAGGGCGACGCGGCGATCGACGCCGGCAAGCAGCTTTACAACGTCTTCACCACGGCCCACGCGCTGATCATGATCTTCTACACTGTGATGCCCGCCCTGATCGGCGGCTTCGCCAACTGGATGGTTCCGATCATGATCGGCGCCCCCGACATGGCCTTCCCGCGCATGAACAACATCTCGTTCTGGCTGCTGCCGCCGGCATTGATGTTGCTTTTATTGTCGATCTTCATGCCCAGCGTCCCCGGCGGCTATGGCCCTGGGACCGGCTGGTTCCTGTACCCGCCGCTGTCGACCTCCGGCCATCCCGGTCCCGCCGTGGATCTGGTCATACTGTCTCTGCACATTGCGGGCGCCTCCTCGATCCTGGGAGCCATCAACTTCATCACCACCATCTTCAACATGCGCGCGCCGGGGATGACCCTGCACAAGATGCCCCTGTTTGTGTGGTCGATCCTCATCACCGCCTTCCTGCTGCTGCTGGCTCTGCCGGTGCTGGCCGGCGCCATCACCATGCTCCTGACCGATCGCAATTTCGGAACCACGTTCTTCGCGCCGGACGGCGGAGGCGACCCGCTGCTGTACCAGCATCTCTTCTGGTTCTTCGGCCACCCGGAAGTCTACATCATGATCCTGCCGGCGTTCGGCATCGTCAGCCAGGTGATCTCGACCTTCTCGCGAAAGCCGATCTTCGGGTATCTCGGGATGGTCTACGCAATCGTGGCGATCGGGGTGATCGGCTTCGTCGTCTGGGCCCACCATATGTACACCAGCGGGATAGGCCTCGACACGCAGCGCTACTTCACCTTCGCCACGATGGTGATCGCAGTGCCGACCGGGATAAAAGTGTTCTCCTGGATTGCAACCATGTGGGGCGGTTCGGTCAGCCTGCGGACGCCGATGCTCTGGGCCCTCGGCTTCATATTCCTGTTCACCGTGGGCGGGGTGACGGGCGTTCAACTCGCAAATGCCGGCCTCGACCGTGAACTGCACGACACATACTTCGTCGTCGCGCATTTCCACTACATACTTTCACTGGGAGCGATCTTCGGCATCTTCGCGGGCTGGTATTACTGGTTTCCGAAAATGACGGGATATCTCTACAACCCGCTTCTGGCTGGGGTCCATTTCTGGACGACCTTCGTCGGCGTGAACCTCGTCTTCTTCCCCCATCACTTCCTTGGATTGGCTGGCATGCCGCGTCGCTATGTCGACTATCCCGACGCATTCGCCGGCTGGAACATGGTGTCCTCGTATGGATCGTACCTGTCGGCCGCGAGTGTCGTGATTTTCCTCTTCGGCATCTTGGAAGCTTTCTACCGGCAAAGAGCCGCCGGCATGAACCCATGGGGGCCAGGAGCTACCACATTGGAGTGGGAGCTGACCTCTCCACCCCATTTCCATCAATGGGACAGGCTGCCGCAAATCAGATGAGGCCGGGTTGTCGAACTCCTTTGCGCAAGCCAGCCCGGTTCGCCGCTGAGGCGAACTTCAGCCTGCCGGTGGCAGACGCTGGCTGCAGCTGAGAACCGGATCGCTATCTGAAGCTGATTAACAGCACAGCGAACAAGCTTGCGAGCGCGACTGCCCAGCAGAATAACCAATTGGCGATCAGAAGAAGCGATTTGAGCACGGTGGCATGGCAGTAATCTTCGATGATCGATTGCATTCCAAGCCGCATGTGAACGCAGCTTACGAGAATGAAGCCAATAAGGGCTGGCGCGACATAGATCGATCCTACGACGCTGATGACGGCGTCTCGAGGCTCACCGACCAGCATTATAACGACCGCGACGATGTAAATGACAAGGATCAACAGGGCAGCAGATGTCAGCCGCTCCAGCATGAACGTTTCGGTTCCGTGTTTCGCCGATCCAAGGCCCCGCACTCGAGCTAGCGGAGTTCTGATTGAGGGTCTGTCAGCCATGGCGTTTCCCCAAAATTACTTGGTTGCCTTGCGCGCAACTCAAGCTGTTGCTGTTTCGATGCCCGGGCCGTCGGTGCCGACGGATAGTGGGCAAGCACGGTCTCCAGTCGAGCAAGGCGGGCTTTGTGGGCGTTCAGTTCGTATCCTGAACGCCATCCAATTTGCCTGGGTCTGCCATCTCTGCATAACTCGCTTTCAAGCAGCGAGATACGAAGGCGAACCGCGTCGATCTCCTTGACAAGCGCGGCCTTCACCGATTTTCGACTCTGCATGGCTGTAGTTCCGGTGCGAGGATGGTTCCAAACCTGACGCGTCTGGAAATGTTCCCGGGTGCCGAAGGCGTGCTGAAGATTAATGCCTTCGGTGCTGGACCCGCACAATGGGTCGCCATGAGTTAAAGCCGGGCACTAGCTCAACGGCCGCGGCGTGTCCGGCGAATGCTTGTGAAGAGGAGCGAATGCCTGGCCCGCCTCGTCCCGAGAGATAAGTAGCCCTCAGAACAGCGACCGTACGTGGCCGAGATGACCAGAGGGTGTTCTTGGGCCAACATATGTTAACGGCCACTTTTGTTTCTCTCTCCTGCAAAAATATTTGGGCTGAAAGGCCGGGAACTAACCGATCCTCCGGATGTTGCGGAGTTAGTCAGGAGAAACGGACTATGTCGGACAAAGAAATTCATCGGGGCGCCTCGCGTTTTCGCCCTATCCGCGTCGTGGACGCCCGCGTGTTTCGCGGGCCGCACCTCTATAGCATGACGCCAATGGTCCAGATTCGGATCGACCTCGGAGCACTTGAGGCGTTCCCGACAGACAAACTGCCTGGGTTTTCCGAACAAATCGTCCGACTGTTGCCCGGCCTTGCGGGCCATGGCTGTAGCTATGGCGCCGCCGGCGGCTTCGTCCGCCGCATGCAGGAAGGAACCTGGCTCGGCCACGTCGTCGAGCATGTCGCCCTGGAACTGCAGAGCATGCTCGGTCACCGGGTGACACGAGGAAAGACACGGTCGGTCAAAGGCAGTCCCGGCACTTATAACGTCATGTTCGCCTACAAGGATGAGCTTGTCGGGCTGCTCGCCGGACGCGTCGCGCTCGAACTGGTGGACAGCCTGCTGCCGGCCAATCTGCATGGTGTCGAGGGGCTCGGCGACATTGCGGAAACGCAGGGGCCATTCGAGTTCGCAGCCAGGCTGCAGCAGCTCAAGCGTCTGGCCGCCGAGCGTGCCTTGGGGCCTACGACTGCTTCCTTGGTGCGCGAGGCCGAGAGGCGAGGCATACCCGCGGCGCGGATTGACGACAGCAGCCTCGTGCTGTTTGGTCACGGAAAGCATCAGAAGCGCATCCGCGCCAGTTGCAGCGACCTCACTTCCGAGATTGCGACCGAGATCGCCTCGGACAAGGACCTGACCAAATTCCTGCTGCAACAGGCCGGGCTACCGGTGCCACGCGGGGAACTGGTGCGATCGGCGCAGGACGCGGTCGCGGCAGCCGCACGGCTGGGCTACCCCGTGGTCACCAAACCACTCGATGGCAATCATGGAAGCGGCGTCAACATCGGTCTGGCAACAGAAGACGAGGTCCGCTGGGGCTTCGAACAGGCGCGAGAACACAGCCGCAGCGTTATCGTCGAGCAGCATTTCGTCGGCTCGGACCACAGGATCCTGGTGATCGGTGGAAAGGTCGTGGCGCTTGCCGAGAGGGTTCCGGCCCATGTGGTCGGCGATGGCCGGAGTTCTGTCGCCGAGCTCGTCGAGGAGACGAACCGCGACCCGCGAAGGGGAGAGGGCCATTCCTCGGTATTGACCCGCATCGAGATCGACGAATGTGTCGAGCATTTCCTGTCAAAATCGCAGCTCACCCTGGCGAGCGTTCCAGCGCCGGGTCAAATGGTGCTCTTGCGGCCCACCGCCAATCTCTCCACCGGTGGGACCGCGATTGACCGAACGGAAGAAATCCATCCCGAAAACGCGCTGATCGCCAGGCGGGCGGCACAGATCGTCGGCCTCGACATTGCCGGGATCGACTTCGTCTGTCCCGACATCTCACGGCCGGTGAGCGAAACCGGCGGCGGCATCATAGAGGTGAATGCCGGTCCTGGTTTCCGCATGCATCTCGAACCCTCGTCGGGGCGCGCCCGCAACGTCGCACGGCCCGTGCTCGATCTTCTCTTCAAAGGCGGCAAGGACGGCCGGATTCCGATCTTCGCGATCACGGGCACCAACGGCAAGTCGACCACTGCCCGGATGCTGGCGCACATCCTGCAGGCGAATGGGGCAACCGTCGGGCTCACCTCGACCACCGGCGTCTACTTGAACGGCGAGCGGATCATGACAGGCGATTGCTCAGGCCCGCAGAGCGCCAGGATCGTGCTGCGCGAGCCGGGTGTCGATGTCGCGGTGCTGGAATGTGCGCGCGGCGGCATCCTGCGCGAAGGGCTTGCCTTCGATGCATGCGATGTTGGCGCGGTTCTGAACGTCCACGGCGACCATCTCGGGCTGAGGGGCATCGACACGATCGAGGACCTGGCGGAGGTGAAATCGGTCGTGGTCGAGTCCGTCCGCCGCGGCGGATGGAGCATTCTTAATGCCGACGACGTCCACACGTCCGCAATGTCGCGAGATGCCGGCGGCAGGATCTGCTACTTCTCGCTGGCGAGCAGGAGCGAGTGGCCCGGTTTCTTGCGCAACCACCTGGCGGAAGGCGGCCGCGCCGTGACGCGGGAGCCCAGCAGCGACGGCTGGGACATTTTCATCCACGAGGATGGGGAGTCGATGTTCCTGATGAGCGTCGACGAAATTCCCGCGACCTTCGAGGGTTCGGCCGAATTCAACGTTGCCAACAGCCTGGCAGCCGTCGCCATGGCGCATTGCCACGATGTTCCGGCGGCAACGATCCGGGCGGCGCTGGCCGAGTTTGGCACCTCGTTCGAGCAATCTCCCGGTCGCCTCAACGTCTTCGACGGGCATGGTTTCCGCACGATCGTCGACTATGCGCACAATCCGGAAGGGCTGAAGGCGCTCGGAAAGCTCGTTTCCCACATGAGGCGCGGCTATCAGCGCACGATCGGCTTGGTCGCCATACCCGGTGACCGCCGCGATTGTGATATACGCGAGATGGGCGCGATCGCTTCGCGGATATTCGACGTCATCGTCTTCAAGGAGGATGAGCAGGAGCTGCGCGGCCGAGCCCCCGGAGCGATCGCCGGCTTGCTGCGGGAAGGTGCCTTGAACGCCGGCTGCGCCCCAGGCCGCATTCACGCCGTCTGTCCCGAGAAGGAGGCCGTCGACGTGTGTCTCAGGCTTGCACGGGAAAACGACCTTGTCGTGCTGACCGTCGACGACGTTGAAGCCGTGTGGCGGCAGGTAACCGGCTTCGGAGGCGCGACGCCTTCGAGGGGAGGGCCCGATCAGACCCATATTCGCCATCTGAGGGCTGGCTGATGTGGTCGCTGATCCTGCACGGCGGCGCCAAGGAGATCGATCCGCAAGAGGAGGAGGCGCATCGCAACGGATGCATCGAGGCGCTCGAGGCAGGTCGGGCCGTCCTGGCCGGCGGCGGAACGGCGGTCGATGCCGTGGAAGCTGCCAGTCGCGTCCTCGAGGCCGACCCGACATTCAATGCGGGATATGGAAGTGCCCTCAATTCGGACGGCGAGGTCGAGATGTGCGCTGGCCTGATGGAGGGCAGGGACTTCAATGTGGGTGCCGTCGCAGTGATCAAGGGCGTGCGCCATCCAATCAGTGTCGCGAAGGCCATGCTGCATGAGGAGCCGATCCTGCTGGCGTCGGAGGGGGCCCGGCGTTTCGCCGCCGACAAGCAGCTGGAGCTTTGCGATCCGGCGGATTTGATCACGCCGCAGCAGCGCGACGCCTCCAGCAAGTCGGAGGCGAAGGATACGATCGGTGTGGTTGCCCTGGATCAATACGGCGACATCGCCGTCGGCACTTCGACCGGCGGACTGGACGGCAGTGCTCCGGGTCGTGTGGGGGATTCTCCGCAACCCGGCTGCGGCTACTATGCCGACAACCGGTTGGGAGCCGTCGCCTTCTCGGGAGACGGTGAGCATATCGCGCGAAAGGCTCTCGCGGCCCGTGTCATGCAGGCACTCTCGGCGCGGCAGGCATTGTCCTCGGGACAGGCTGAAGGCGGCCTGGAGCAGGTGCTGAATCCCGCGCTCAAGGAAGTCGAGGCGATCGGCGGCGAAGCCGGAGCCATCGTGCTTACCGCGACCGGCGTGTCTGGATGGGCGCATAACAGCAGGGAGTTCGCAGTCGCTTTCATGACCAGCGAGGACAACCACCCGCACGTTTTCCTGCGCAAGAAAGACGTGGGCAAATGACCGACAAGAAGAAAAAGCGATCCTCGAACGGTAAAGCCGGAACGCTCGTCATCATCGGCGGCCACGAGGACCATGATGGCGATCGTGTCATCTTGAAGGAGGTAGCGAGCCTGGTTCCGAATGGCCGCCTGGTGCTTGCCACCATCGCGTCTCATGAGCCGGATGGCTATCTCGAGAAGTATCAGAGGTCCTTCGGTGAGCTGGGCATCAAGGATGTCATCGAGCTCTACGTCAACGACCGCCTCGAGGCAGCTCATGAAAAGAAAATAAGTGCGCTTGCAGACGTGAGCGCGGTGTTCTTCTCCGGCGGCGACCAGCTCCGCATCACCAGCCAGATCGGCGACACGCCCATCGACGAGCGGGTGCACGAAATCTATGAAGCCGGAGGCGTCATTGCCGGCACCTCCGCGGGCGCGTCGGTCATGAGCGACACAATGATGGTGAAGGGGCCGAACGCAGCGTCCTTTCGGATCGGCCACATTCGCATGGCGCCGGGACTGGGCCTGCTGCCGAACGTCATTATCGACCAGCACTTTGCGGAACGTGGCCGCATTGGGCGGCTCATCGGGGCGGTGTCGCAGAACCCGCGCGTCCTCGGCATCGGCATTGATGAAGACACCGCGATCGTGGTGAAGGGCGAGATGTTCAAGGTCATTGGCAGCGGCGCTGTCTATCTGGTCGATGCAGCCGGCGTGACCCATTCCAACATCGCGGAAGGTGAGCCTGACGCCGCCCTTTCGATTCATGATCTGAGGGTTCACGTGCTGAGCTCAGGCGATGCGTTCGATCTCGCGCTGCGACGGCCGGTGGGGCTTCCGTAAGACTTCGCCAAACTCAAGCTGATGGTGTGGCGCGGTCCGCGTACCGCGAAAACCGCATATATGAAGCAGTTCTCCTATTTGAAGTCGCCCAACCAGGATTGTCGCGTTGTGGCAGGCCCGGCAGCATTACAGACGGCCTCTCGTCGGCTCGAATCCCGCAAAGCTGAGACCTTCGCTCGCCCGGCGTTCTGCCGGGCTAACCCCGCTGGCGACTGGCCTGAATGGCAGCAAAGGTTACCGGACGAAACCCCCATGCGTCGACGCCGACATCATGCTGGCGCGTCATCGGCTTCAGACGACCGTGCGAATGACCGTGCAGGTTTACCGATCTCTTGCCGATCTGGTTCCAGGTGCGAAAAGGATAGTGACACAGAACCAGCAAGCGGCCCTCGACAAGAAGCTCCATGTAGTGGTGCACGCTCGCCCAGGCCGGGTCGCCAATGGTGGCGGCGCTGTCATTGTTGCCAATAATCAGGTGCTTGGACCCGTTAAGAGACGACAGCAGTGAAGAGACGGTCTCGGCTGGACCCTTGGCGAAATCGCCGAGGTGCCAGACCTCGTCGTTCGGGCCAACCGTTTCGTTCCAAAACGCAACCAGCGCCTGGTCATGCTCGACCAACGAGGCGAAGGGACGCCGGTCGAGGCGCAGAATGCGCGGATCGTTGAAATGCGTATCGGAAGTGAAGAAGATCATGCGCCGCGGCCGGCTGCGATGCGCGATTGGCGGTCGCCTCTAACTGCCGGAGCGCTCTTCGGCTTCATCATCGATCCCGATCGGGGCTTCCCTGAGCATCTTGAGTGCCTCTTCCTTCGTAAGGCCGCACTTGCGCGCGAAGTAGAGCGCCTCGATCGCCTTTTCGCGATCCGCCGTGGATTTTGCGTGCTGTTTGGGCTTTTTGCCCATCGTTCTCTGCCACCTTCCGAGGCCACCAAACCATCACAGTGCCGCGTTGTTCCCGTGCATGGGCTGACCTGCCGGACTGCGCGAATGCCGATGTCGCCGACACCGCGCGAGCCCCCGGACAGCGCGTATATCAGCCGGCTCGCGACAACGGTGGAGCGACTCCAACCCCGACAGCGTGAATTCAAACGAAAGCCCGCGCCGTGGGAGGGCCCGGCGCGGGCGATCGGGCTACCGATCTTGCAGCGCGGGGGTCGACCGCTGCATGGCTCGAACTGTGCAAGCGAGCATTTGTTCCGGGCCGCATGCAAAGCATCGGCGTTTCATTGCATCCTGGGGGACACAACCAGCATTTCGCTTCAGTCCGCCGCCGATGTGGGAGGATGAATACCGCCTTGCGCTAATTCGTCCGCCCTGGACACGAAACCAACCGCGCATTGAGCGCGAAGCTTCGGCGATTTAAAACACCTGCACTGGAATATTTCCGGGCGCATGGAACATCTCCGGTCGCTGATGTTTAGGCCGGAATGACGATGATCTCTGTTCTTACAATGATTTACTCTCTCGCCATCTTTATCGGCGCGAAGCGGCGCAACCTCTTGGTGAATGCGAAACTCGATAGAGCTTTGCGCAATATGGCTGGCGCAGAACTGAATCATCGTGGCCAGTAAACCGCAACAGCGCCGGTTCCAGTTCACAGCCAGTGTCCTCGCAGCCGCTACCTCGGTTCGGGTGGCAAGCGGCTCGGCAGGACTGCAAGGGCCGCCCCCTCTGGGCTGGCTGGTGCGTGGTCGATCCGATTTAGTCGATGAGGGCGGAGCACGCTGGCTCGAATTGGGGAGCCACGTCCACGATCCCCGCACCGGGGCACGCACCTTTAGGTCCGGCCCACGCGAGTGGCTTCGGAGGACCTATCCATGAACGATGATGATCCTATAAATTCGCTCGCCAATGCAATTCGTCATCGCAGCGCAATTTTGTTTGTGGGGGCGGGGGTATCGATCAGCGTCGGACTTCCGTCTTGGGAGAAGCTCATCGAGCGAATGGCAAAGGAGCTCGGCGTCGACGATGAATTTTCCACGCGACGCGATCGTTTTCAGACCTTGGCCGAATACTATCGGATCAAGCATGGCAGCATCGGACCACTTCGCAGTTGGATGGACAGAAACTGGTCTGTCGCCAAGGAACGGATCGAGAAATCGGAATTGCACCGTCTCATCGTGACGCTCGATTTTCCCGTCATCTATACGACGAACTATGACCGGAACCTGGAACTCGCTTTTGAAATCCACGGTCGAGAGTACGTGAAAGTGGCCAACGCACGGCACGTTGCGCAGGCCCGTCGAGGCATAACGCACATCGTGAAATTTCACGGCGACTTTGACGAGGACTCTTCCCTTGTCCTCACCGAAACCGACTATCTTGACCGCCTGTCCTTCAATTCTCCCCTTGATGTCCGCTTTCGTTCCGATGCTCTCGGCAGCACGATCCTGTTCATTGGCTATAGCCTCTCCGATCCAAACATCAGGCTGCTGTTGCACCGGCTTTGGCAGACCTGGCACCGGTCTGGATATGAGAAAGATCGTCCCCCTTCGTTCATCTTCATGCCCAGCCGCAACCCTGTGGAGGAGGCCGTGCTTGGGCGCTGGGGTATTTCGGTGCTCGTTGGCGCAGGTGATGATCCTGAAGCCGGTCTGACGGATTTCCTCAGGCGTTTGGTGGAAGCGGTGGCGGTGACCTGAGGCGCGCTCCCTGGTGGACTGCAGTCGGGTTTTCTCAGGTGCGCGGCGACCGACGCACCAGGCGGTAGCCGACAGGCGCCAGATCGGCGACTGTTGGAGCCACGACTTCCACAATCAATCCCGCCGCCTCATCTTGGCGTGAAGTCGATCTCCGGCGTCAATTGCCGGCAATATGCACAAACCAGGTCAATCGTCGTTTGCACATCATCCAGGCAAACAACTTCCGACGGGGTATGCATGTAACGCAAAGGCACGGAGAGCACCCCACTTGCGACGCCGCCTCGGTTCTGCTGCATGACACGCGCGTCGGTAGGGCTTGAGCTGCCCACCGCCTGAAGCTGATAAGGTAGGCCCTCTTTCTCGGCCACCGACTTCAGCAGATTGAACACCACCGGGTTGGTGTTCGCGCCTTGAGTGATTGCCGGCCCTTTCCCAAGGTCCAGTTTGCCCTGATCCTCGGCGCGAGCGCGCGGATAGTCCATTGCCACGCCCATATCAATTGCGAGGCCGGTTCGAGGTGCGATGTTGAACGCTGAGGTCATCGCGCCTCGGGAACCAATTTCCTCTTGAACCGTACCCAGGATATAGAGGCCCACGCCGGGGTGAGCGCCTCCCTCCTCGGAGAGGCAGCGCAGCACCTCGGCGCCGATGAGGAGGCCGACCTTGTTGTCGAACGCTCGTCCGACAGCAAGGTTGCCCTGTAGCGCCGCAAACTCGCCATGGATCGTGACCGCGCTGCCGACCTCTACGACCTTCAACGCTTCCTCTCGCGAACTCGCGCCGATATCGATCCATAGTTCCATCAGCGAGGGAGTTTGAGACGTGTCAGAGGCTTTGAAGGTCTGGATTGCTTTGCGACCCACGACGCCCAGGATCGGCTCCTTGCCATGCACCCAGACACGCTGGCCGATTTCAGTGGCAACATCCGTTCCACCTATGGTGCTGAAGAAAAGAAAGCCGTCATCGTCGATGTAATGGACGATGAAGCCGACCTCATCCATGTGCCCGGCATACATGAAGCGCATAGACGCCTCAGGATTGATGATCGCTGTGACATTGCCCATGACGTCCGTCGTCAACCTGTGGGCATACGGACGAACATACTCGCGGAAAAGCTCCGCTACGGGTTGCTCAAACCCGCTCGGCGACGGGGTCGCCACAATTTCCTTCAAGAACTTGAGTGATTCATCGCGCATCAAGCTGACTTTCACGGTTCACGGGGTGGAGGGCCATTCGAGCATGGTCATACTCGTCGGGCTTCGCGCCAATTTTGGCCTTCTTCGGTGCGATCGCCCGCGAATTGGTCAGCCCAAGGCAGGTTGTGGAGCCAGGCTTCGCGCCGGGGGGTCCAAAGCTCGTATGTCGGGAGAAGGTCGTTTGGCGCATCATCGAGAGTGCCGGTCATGATCTCGGCTTCGTCGTCGCGGAGATTCACCACGCGCGACCCGCATGCCGGACAAAAACCTCTGCCGTTGAACGCTGCAAGCTCGCCCTTGCACTGGTAAGCCGACCGCGGCCACACGGCAAAGGCACTGTAGGTGCTGCCGCTGGTTCGCTTGCAATCCTGGCAATGACACAAGCCAACGCGCAACGGCGCGCCGGTAACAACATACCTCACAGACCCGCAAAGACAGCCGCCGGTCCGCTCCATCTTGTCAACCTCGTCGTTCATGGTCGCCGCCGACATGAGTGAGGCAAGCGTGTTGGACTCCGCTCTGCTGTTTGCATCGAGGCATCAAGTTAATGGGCAATGTCTTCAACAAGGCCTAGCTCCAAAGCTCTTGCTGCCATCAGGTAGCAGCTGTTCAGGGCATGGTCGCGCAGCTCTTCCAGCGATGTTCGAGAACCTTGGACGAGATCGGCGAACCCTTCATTCTCGAGTCGCTCTGCCGTTTCCAACAGCGCAAGTTGTTCGCGAACGATCTGAAGACAGCTTCGAATTGGTCCATTCAGAACCAAGTCTTTCTCAAGCCTTCTTTCATGAATCAGCAGGACTGCTTGCGGGCAAAGGAACCTGCAGGCTTTCGGGAATGCGGCAAGGACCGTTACCCCGGCAGAGTAAACCGTATTCTTGCCAATGATGTAGCCGTTGCGGCCCGAGTGTTTCAGAAAAAGTTTGAACTCTAGAGCTAGACGTCGCGCGCCGTCGGCGTCGCCTCCGGGCGTGTCGATTTCAACGTAGAGAGCGTCTTCCCCGGAACGCACGGCTTTCAAATCGTCCAAGGCTTTGGTGACGACAGTGTCATCAATCAAGCCGTGTATACGCAAGTTTGGATCGAACAAAAGCCGGTGAAGGTCTGGAGCGGGCGGCGGGGAGACGGTGTGTTCGGCAGACTGGGGCAACAGGTCCATATAGGCATCCTCATTATGGGGGCCGAACTTAGTTGGTACCCTTTTGTTCCCTTGAGGGAGTTCGAGCGGTGGTGATCACAGCCGCGTCTCTCGGCGGCTGTGGAGCTCCCTCTTTCATTGCAGATCCTTTTCGCACCAGGCCCGGTAGAGGCACCTCAGCCGCTAGGTTGGCTCCATGGGCATATCGGGCATTTGCCGGAGCTGACGCAGTCGCTTTGCTGATTTCTGCCACGTCCGGGACCAGTCCTGTGGACGGTTCAACTCGACGGCCTCAATGGTTCCCGGCTGCTGCCTTCCGGACCCCCGCGGTCGGGCTATTTTTCCTGGCCGTGCCATTTTTCCGGGGGGCTGAAACAAACAGCTTTGTTGGCAGTTCTAGCGTCCGGAGCACCGGCTCCGCGCGGCGCGGCCGAGCGGCCGGGGCTGTCCGGCAGGAGGTCCAGCAATGTCTCACGATATGCAAAGACGATTTGCAACGCGCTTGATCGCGATTGCGCTGATGCTCTCGGCCAGTGGCGTGGCGCCTGTCCTGGCCCAGGATACCCCGACCGACTTCACAGCGATCATCCAGCAGAAATTGCCGGCCGTGGTCGCGATCACGACCCGGGAGGTTGTCCAGGACCAGACGACGGCGGGCGACTTTACAAGTCCGTTCGACGGCCAGGGCCTCGGACCCGTTCAGCCGCAGGTGAGGGAGGCGCTTGGCTCCGGATTTGTGATCAGTGCCGACGGCTACATCGTCACCAACAACCATGTCGTTGCCGATGCGACAGAGATCCATGTCGTATTTTCCGACAAGGAAACGGCGCCGGCGCAATTGGTCGGCCGTGACCCCGCCACCGATATAGCGGTGCTGAAGGTCGACCCGCGGCCCAACATGACCACGACCAAATGGGGCGACTCGGATGCAATGCAGCCGGGCGCATGGACAATCGCGATCGGCAGTCCCTTCGGGCTCGGAGGGACAGTCACTGTCGGCGTCCTTTCGGCCCGCTCGCGAGACATTCAAGCCGGGCCGTACGACGATTTTCTCCAGACGGACGCGTCGATCAACCGAGGCAACTCGGGCGGTCCGCTGTTCAACGCACGTGGCGAGGTGATCGGCGTCAACACCGCCATTGTCTCGCCGTCGGGCGGCAGCATCGGAATCGGGTTTGCGGTGCCATCGCGTACCGCCCAGAGCATCGCCGACCAGTTGATCCGAACCGGCCGGATCGAGCGCGGCTTCATCGGGGTCCGCCTGCAGGACATCACGCCGTCGCTGGCTGAGGCCCTCGGGCTTAAGGATGACAAGGGCGCGCTGGTTGCTTCGGTTGAGCCCGGCAGCCCGGCGGAGAAAGCCGGCTTGAAGCCGGGTGACGTGATCACCCGGTTCAACGGCAAAGGCATTGAGGGTGTCCATGACCTCACGCTTGCGACGGCTAGCCAGAAGCCTGGCAGCAAGGCCACTCTGACACGGAGTAACGGCGGCAAGGACCAGGAGATCGCGCTTGTCATCGGTGAGCGCAAGGATGCGGAGGTGAAGACCGGCGCTGTTCCCGACAAGAAGTCGGCGGCAGAAGGCCTCGGCCTATCGCTCAGCCCGATTCCGGATCAGGCGCGTCAGCAGCTCGGCATCAAATCAGGAACGACCGGCGTCTTCGTCGTGGAAGTGGTTCCCGATGGCCTTGCCGCCCGGAGCGGATTGCAGCCGGGCGATGTCATCATATCGGCCAACGATCGCCGCGTGACGGAGCCTTCGGATATCGTCGAGGAGTGGGCGAACTCTCGCCGGCAGAGCAAGCCCATCCTGTTTCGGCTGGAAAGGCAGGGGCAGTCCGTGTTCGTGGCGGTCGCCGGGAAATGACCGTCTCCAGGACGGCCATGTGACTGCACCACGATCCGCTTGCGGATCCGCTCCAAAGGCGCCGGAGCCCAGGTGCAACGGGGAAGCATCGCCGCAGAAAGTTTGCGGGATGCGCTCATTGGCCAGGCGCGCAACGCGCACTTATTCTGCAGCGTCAGAGCTCTTTTGAGCTCGTCGTGCTCGAGTGTGCTCGCCATCCTCAGGCAGTTTCGCGCCTTGCCGTAAGCCGTGCCTGGAGAAGGACGACGACGAGCAAAAACAGCCCGCGGATCACCGACTGCCAGTAGGCTGACAGCGAAATCCAACCCATGCCGTTTTCGAAGTTCAGGACGTTGAAAAGGATCCCGAGCAAGAGCACGCCGGCCAGCGTGGTCAACACCGAGCCCGAGCCGCCGGTCAGCAGCGTCCCGCCCACGACCACGGCTGCGATGGCAAACAGCTCCCAGCCGACGCCCTCGATCGGCTGGCCTGCGCCGAACTGAGAAGCGAGGACGACGCCGGCGAGCCCGGCCAGGCACCCGCTTGCGACATAGACGAGAAATTTGACGCGGTCAGTGCGCAGCCCCATCAGCCGCGAGGCATCCTCGCCGCCGCCGATGGCCAGCACCGTCCGTCCCGTGCTGGTGTAGTTCAGGACCACTGAGCCGACGGCATAGGCAACCAGGGCGATGACTGCCGGAATCGGGAAAATCCAGAAATTCCCTTGGCCGATGGCGGTGAAACCCGAATCGTAAGACACCGAAACGGTCTGGTTGCCGGCCAGAAGCAGCGCCGAGCCGCTTGCGGCCAGCATGGTGGCAAGCGTGGCGATGAAAGGCATCAGGTTGCCGCGCGTAACCAGGAGCGCGTTGATCAGCCCGGCTGCTAGGCCGGCGCCAACGCCCGCTGCAAGGCCTGCCACGATGCCGTGCGGGCTCGCCAGGGCCGACGCGACGCTGCCCAAGGCGGCGACGGAGCCGACGGACAGGTCTATGCCGCCGGTCATGATCACGAAGCACATGCCGAGCGCGACGAGCGCGAACATCGAGTTGTAGCGCAGAACACTCATCACGTTGAAGAGGCCGAGGAAGCGGTCGTAACGCAGGAATCCGAACAGGACGAGGGCTGCAAGCGCGATGACGACACCATAGGTGCCGATGATGCGAACCAGTCTGGCGCTGTTCATGAATTACCCCCGGTGTTGCTGCTGCAGCCAGACGGCGAATGCGATGATGCCGGCCTTGACGACGAGCGCAGCGGCGTCGGGCACGCCATTTGCAAGCAGCGTGTAGCGCACCAACTGGATGGTCAGAGCGCCCAGCAGGGTGCCGATGATTGTGGCCTTTCCACCACTCAACAGCGTGCCGCCCACCGCGACCGCCGCGATGGCGTCGAGTTCCATGCCCAGCCCGACGAGATTGGCGTCGCTGGAGGAGTTGATCGCAATGACGACGAGACCGGCTAGCCCCGCGCACAGGCCGCTGATCGCATAGACGGCGAGCTTGATCCTCGATACGGCGATGCCGGCGAGTTCAGAGGCCTTTTCATTGCCGCCGACCGCCAGGATGCTTCGCCCGAACACTGTGCGGTGAAGGGCCCAAGCGGCCGCCGCAACCAGCACGGCCATGATGATGACCTGCGCGGGAATGCCGAGCGGGCGGGCAAGTCCGATCCACTGGAATTGCGGCACGCGGAAGGTCTGCAGATTGCCGTTGGTCATGACCTGCGCGATCCCGCGCCCGGCGATGAACAGCACGAGCGTTGCGACGATCGGTTGGATGCGGAAGCGCGAGACCAACCAGCCGTTGAACAACCCGAACAGGCCGGCGACGAAGATCGAGGCAACCATCGCGACGGCTACCGCCAGACAGATGTTTCCGACCGGGAAGATCGTGCCCATGAAGATCATCGGCGCCAATGCGCCGGAGATCGCCATCAGCGAACCAACCGACAGGTCGATGCCGCCGGTGGCGATCACCAGGGTCATCCCCACCGCGACGATCACAATCGTGCAGACCTGGGTTAGGTTGACGTTGAGTGTCTGCAGCGTCGCGAAATTGCGCGTATAGGCAAGGTTGAAGACCACCAGCAGCACAAGCGCGATCACCGTGCCGTAGCGCGCCAGGAAACCGAACACATCAAAGCGGCGGTTTCCAGCGTCGTTGGCTGCGGATGGTGTGGCCAGATCGCTCACGCTGCCTCCTTCGCCGCGCCGCCATGCGCCATCGCCGCGAGCACGTCCTCCTCGTTGGCTGCCTGGCCTTCCAGTTCGGCCACCCTCACTCCTTCGCGCAGCACGAATATGCGGTCGGCTCCTTCCATCACTTCCTCGAGTTCCGAGGAGATCATCAGCACGCCGAGCCCGTCATCGGCAAGCTTGCGGATGAGGCGCTGGATCTCGGCCTTGGCCCCGACATCGATGCCGCGCGTCGGCTCATCGAGAATGAGCAGCTTCGGGTTCATTGCCAGCCAGCGGGCAAGCAGCACCTTTTGCTGGTTGCCGCCCGACAACTCGCGGACCTTCTGGTTAGGCCCCGAGCATTTGATGTCGAGTTCACGAATGAAGCGCTCGACGATCTCCTTCTGCCGGGCCTCGTTCAGGATGCCATTGCGGCTGATTTTCGGCAGCAGTGCCAGTGTTATGTTCTCCGCGACGGTCATTTCCGGCACGATGCCCTCGGCCTTGCGGTCCTCAGTGCAGAAGCCCATCCCTGCGGCGATGGCGTCAGCGGCACGTGCGGGATGGTAGGACGCGCCCTCCATCGTCATCTCGCCTGCGCTCCGGCGGTCGGCGCCGAATACGAGGCGGGCTGTTTCGGTGCGGCCGGCGCCGAGCAAGCCGGCAAAGCCGGCGATCTCGCCGCGGCGCAGGTCGAAGCTCACGTCACGCACTAACTGGCCGGCCGCCAGCCCTTGCGCGGTAAACAGCACATCACCGATCCTCGACCGATCGCGTTCACCGAACGCGGTCGCATGGCCTTCGACGGCTGCGACGTCGCGGCCGAGCATGGCCGCGACCAGCTCCAGCTTGCCGATGTCGCTCATCGCCGCGCTTCGCACCGTGCGGCCGTCACGCATGATCGTGACCCGGTCGCAGACCTCATACAACTCGTCGAGCTTGTGGCTGACGAACAGAACGGAGACGCCGTCGGCCTTGAGCTGACGGATAACGCTGAACAAGACCGAGACTTCACGCTCGTCCAGCGAGGAGGTCGGCTCATCCATGATCACGAGGCGGGCGGAAAAGCCGATGGCGCGGGCGATCGCCACCATCTGCTGCGTGGCGGTGTTGAAATCGCTGAGCGGGCGGCGCACGTCGATGCCGATCGAGAAGCGGCTGAGCAGGCGCTCGGCTTCCGCATGCATCGCGCTCCAGTCGAGCAGGCCGCGGCGGCGCTTCTCGCGTCCAAGGCAGATGTTCTCGGTCACCGAGCGCAGCGGTACGAGATTGATCTCCTGGTAGATGGTGCTGATGCCGCTGACCTGCGCCTGATGCGGAGACCCAACTTCGAACGGCTTCCGTTCGAACAGCACCTGCCCCGCATCCCGGCGGTAATAGCCGGTGAGCACCTTGATAAGTGTCGATTTGCCCGCACCGTTCTGGCCGATGAGTGCGTGGATCTCGCCCGGAAGCACCTGGAGCGAGGCATCGGCCAGGGCAGGGATGCCGGCAAAACGCTTCTGGATGTCACGCATGTCCAGGAGCAGCGCGGCTTGGTCCGGCTGAGCGGTCATCGTCAAACTCCCAAACCCTACCCGCCGAAGCGGGTAGGGCAACTGGAAAGAAAGTGGATATCAGAACGCAATATCGAAGTCTTTCTTCGCGTTCGTGTCGTCGAAGAAGGCATCCTCGTTCTTGATGAACGGCGGGATCTTCTTGCCGGCCGCATAGTCGGCCATCGTTGCGAAGGCCTTCGGCCCGAACAGCGGGCTGCAAGCGCAGATAGCGCCGATCTTGCCGTCAATGATCGCCTGGACGCCTTCCTTCTCGCCGTCGATCGACAAGATCAGCACATCCTTGCCCGGGGTCTTGCCGGCTGCTTCCAAAGCGGCGATGGCGCCTAGCGCCATCTCATCATTATGCGCGTAGATGATATCCGCATCAGGGTGCGCCTGAAGCAGCGTCTCGGCGACCTGCCGGCCCTTGTCACGGGCGAAGTCGCCGGACTGCGATGCCAGGATGGTGAACTGCGAGTGCTTGGCGATGAAATCGTCGAAGCCTTTCTTGCGGTCGGTAGCGGCCGAGGCTCCGGTCGTGCCTTCCAGCTCGATGATTTTCGACTTGCCATTGGCGTTCTTGACCAGCCATTCGCCGACGCGGGTCGCCTCCTCGATGAAATCCGAACCGATGAAGCAGACATAATCCTCGCCCGGCTTGGCCATGGTGTGATCAACGTCGCGGTCGACCAGAAACACCGGTATGCCGGCATCGCGCGCGGCAAGAATGACCGGCACCAGGGGCTTGTCTTCGCGGGGCGGCAGGAAGATTGCGTCGACGCCCTGCGCGATCATCGAGTTCACGTCGGAGGCCTGCTTGGCCGACGAACCGGCGGCATCCGTGTAGACCAGCTGATGGCCGAGCTTGGCGGCTTCGTCCTGCATGCTCTTGGTCTCGGCAAGGCGCCACGGATTGTTGCTTTCCGTCTGGGCGAAACCGACCTTGTACTTGTCCTTCTTGGCGAGTGGCGGGAGCGCCGCGAAGGCGCGTGAGCCGAGTGTCAGCGCGACCGCGCCGGCGGCGGAGCCAACCAGTAGTTTTCGACGGGTAATGATCATGCTCTTTCCTCCTTTATTGTCGCTTTCAGCGACTGTGTAATTTCCTCACGATATCGGCCCAGACGGCTTCGGCGATGACGCCGTCGGCAAGCTGGATCCGGCGCTATGCCGCCTCCAAAATAAAGTCGGCGCAGCGGTCGCCCAGCATCATGGCGGGCGCCGCCGTATTGCCGGCATTGATGTTGGGGCAGGCCGACATGTCGGCAACCCGCAGATTGTCTATTCCGCGCACGCGCAGCGCCGCGTCCAGCACCGCCATCCGGTCGCTGTCCGAGCCCATCCGGCATGTCCCGGCCGGATGGTAGTTGGTCTTCACAAAGCGCTTGCAATGCTTTGTCATGGCTTCGTCGCTGAGATCATCCTGGCTTGGCACGGCAATGGCCTTGACCCGATCGGCGAGCGGCTTGGTCTGAAAAACCTGCAGGAAATAACGCTGGCCGGAGATCATTTCCCTCATGTCGTCGGGATGTTTAAGGAGGTTCGGCGAAACGATCGGCATGTCCTTCGGATCCGCCGAACGCAGCCTCACGAAACCGCGCGACTTTGGCTTCACCACCACTGTCGTCACGGTAAGCCCATAGGTGTTCTCGACCAAGGTCAGGATATCGCGGTCCAGATAGACGTGCGGTACGCAGAAGGCCTGGATCGTCGGTTCGCCCTCGGGATCGGCCGGATTGACGAAGGCTCCGGCCTCCACCCCCGCTGACAGGATCGTGCCGGTGCCGAAGAGCTTGAAATGCAGGCCGTTCCTGATCATCCTCCAGCCTTGGCCCTGCCTGAAATAGCCGTATGGGCCGTTTGCGGTGGCGATGATCGGCACCTCCGGATGGTCGATCAGGTTTTCGCCGACCCCGGGCAGGTCGGCGACGCAGGAAATGCCGTGCCCGGCAAGCGCCTCGGCGGGGCCGATGCCGGACAGCATGAGCAGTTTCGGCGAGACGAGGGCACCGGACGAGACGATCACGTCGGCATCTGCATGGACGGTATGCTCGGCGCCCGACGCATCCGAATAGACGACGCCGGTGACCCGACCGTTTTCGATCAGCAGCCGGCTGACTGTGCAATTGAGTTTCAGCGTCAGCTTGGGATCATTCGTCAGCGGCTCGATGAAGGCATAGGCGGCGCTGCTGCGCTTTCCCCGCCGGTTCATGAACTGGTAGAAGCCGACCCCGCGCTGCGACGGTCCGTTGAAGTCATGGTTGTACGGCAATCCAAGGCCTTGGACGGCCTGGACGAACCAACGGGAAACATCATCGATGTGGCCTGGATCCGAGACCAGCAGCGGACCTTCGCTGCCATGCAGTTCGCCGCCGAGGCGGTTGTTTCCCTCCATGCCGGTGAAATGCGGCAGCACCGCCTGCCAGTTCCAGCGCACGCCGGCATTGTTGCCGCGCAGCAGTTCGTCCCACTCCTCATAATCGGCCGAGCGGCCTCGCATGTAGACCTGGGCGTTGACCGAGGTGCCGCCGCCCAGCACGTTGCCTTGCGAGATTTCATGGACGCGGCCGTCGAGATGGGCCTGCGGCTCGGTGCGGTGATAGCGCATGAATTTCGAGCCGTTGATCATCTTGAAGATGCCGGGCGGCATGTCGAGCAAGGGATGATGATGGGAATGGCCGGCCTCCAGCAGCAGGGTTCGCCGTCCCGCTTTGACAAGCCTTGCCGCCGCGACGCAGCCGGCTGCTCCGCCGCCCACCACGATATGGTCGTAGGACTGCGTCATGCTTCCGGCGCCTCACGGCTTTCGAATGTACCGCGGACATACTCCCAGGCCGCCGAGAGGTGGTTGAGCAGCGCCCGCTCGGCGCCGTCAGGATCTCGCTCAATGATGGCCTTGCAGATTTCACGATGGCTGAGGAAATTCACGCGGTTGCGCTCGGGCGACCGTGGCATGCGCATCCAATGCGGCGACAGCCATGCGGTAAATGCCTTGTGCACGACAGGCAGCACCGGGTTGCGCGCGATGTCATAGAGCGCTGCGTGGAACGCCACGTCCGTCGCATAGAATTTCTCGGAATCCGGGATGGCCGCCTCGTTCATCGCCAGCGCCGCCCTCAGGGCTGTGACGTCATCCTTGCGGGCATGGATGGCGGCGTTGCGCGCCAGCGACGCCTCGAGGAAGACGCGCATGTCGTAGAGGTTCTTCACGCCCGCCTGGTCGCTCAGCAGATGTCCTACAATGCCGTCGAGGGCGCCGAGCGCGGCATCCAGGCCAGGCCGGCGCGCCACGGGCCGGAACCGCGGACGCGCTTCCACCAGGCCGCGGCTGGCCAGGCGCGCAATCGCCTCACGCACAACGCCCCGGCCGACACCATACTCGATCATCAGTTCGCGCTCGGCCGGCAGGTAGCTGCCGTCGCCAAGCCTTCCGGACGTGATGTCGGCCTCTATGCCGGCCACCATCGCGTCGGCCGCGCGGGCGGCGAGAATAGCCGCGGGCATCTCAGGACGCTCTTCCGTATCCAGCAAGCCTTTTCCTCCCAGATGGTCCTGTTATTAGAAGGTAAATCGGACCAAAGCACAAGCGGTTTGATGCTTTTGTAGGACCAAAAATGACAGACTGGCTTCAGAATCGCTGAAAGATCAACCACATTGTTGCTAGTCAGCGCTGCCGGTGCAATTATGGTCCGATGAAAAAACCTGAATGGAGCGCAGCATGAGCCGCACCGAAATCAAGGAAGTCGAGACCCGGCTGTTCCGGGTCCCACTGCGTGAGGTGATGACCGATGCCAAGCACGGCGCGCACACGCATTTCGAGCTGGTCACCGTCACGCTGAGGCTTGCCGACGGCACCGAGGGCACAGGCTACACCTACACCGGCGGCAGGGGCGGCTATGCGATCAAGGCAATGATCGATCACGACCTCGCGCCGTTCCTCAAGGCTCGCGACACGACGCAGATCGACACGATTTACGACGGCATGCTCTGGCACATCCACTATGTCGGGCGCGGCGGCATCGCTTCTTTCGCGATTTCGGCGATCGACATCGCGTTGTGGGACCTCAAGGGCCGGCGTAGCGGCCTGCCGCTTTGGCAGATGGCGGGCGGGGCCGGGAAGAGCGCCAAGGCCTATCGCGGCGGCATCGACCTAAACTTTACCCTCGATCAGCTTTTGGCCAGCATCGATTCCTATCTCAATGGCGGCTTCACCGGGGTGAAGATCAAGGTCGGCAAGGACGACCTGGCCGAGGATGTGGCCCGGGTGAAGGCAGTTCGCGAGCGCATAGGACCTCATGTCACCTTTATGGTTGACGCTAACTACGCGCTCGACGTCCCGCGAGCGATCGAGGCAGCGAGAGCATTCGCCGCCTACGATCTGCTGTGGTTCGAGGAGCCCATCATACCCGACGACTATGAGGGTTACGCCAGCATTGCCAAGGCGACCGGAATGCCCCTGGCAATGGGAGAAAACCTGCATGTCATCGAGGAGTTCGAGCATGCCTTCGCTTGGTCGAATCTCAGCTACATCCAACCCGACGCCTCCAACTGCGGCGGGGTCACAGGCTGGCTGCGCGTGGCGGCGCTCTCACGCAAGGCTGGCATTCCGGTCTGCAGTCACGGGATGCAGGAACTTCATGTCAGTCTCGTTGCAGGTCAGACAAATGCCGGCTGGGTGGAGGCGCATAGTTTCGATATTGACCTTTACACCACCGAGCCGCTTAGGCTTCAGGATGGTTTGGCGATAGCACCCGACGAGCCTGGAGTGGGCGTTGTCTTCGACTGGCGCAAATTGGCGGATTTTCGCCAATAGCGCCCCCTGAACGGCGGCACGGCCGCATGCATTTTGTCCGGATCCTGATTCCTCGTTAGGCAACGCGGAGAGCCCTTCGACAGGAAGACTTCGACCGTCTGAAGAACGAATTCGCCGCCGCCGCAGCCAGCGGGCATACCGCTTATCGGATGCCACACTTACATTTGTAATTGCAGCGACGCTTCACCGGCTTTAACTCACGCGATCATAGCAGCGACACGACAAATGCAGGCGGCCGCCCGAACACCGGCAGAAGCTGCAAGCATTGGGTGCGCCTGCAGGGAGGCGGCGATGGTTGCAACGCGTACGGACACTGCGCATGCGGTTATGGAGGACTTCATTCTATCGCGGCACCGCTCACTGGTCCGCGAAGTTGGATTTTACGAGGCTATGAGTCAAACCCGACAAGCGATCGCCGCATCGCGCGAGGTGCTGAGGCGCTTTCGCGAACGTCAGGGCGACGACACTGCTCGAGCAAAGAATGCAGACCGTGGTCCTGTCGCCGTGTCAGCCTTCGATGCCGACATCATACGCGCTGCATGCCGAGATCTGATCGCGGAGATGAACGTGCCCGAGTGTCAATGGCGCGAGCTGGCGCGAAGTCTGGTGCGCGAATTCGTGGCCTGCGAGGAGACCGAAGCCGGTTTGGTGGATTGGATCGTCCGCCGGCCAGCGATGACGAAGACGGACGAGGCCGGCCGACCGGAGCCAGCCGGCGAGGCGGCGAATGAGCCAGGAGTCAGTCGACCGCAATCAACGCGAGCAAGCAGATCTCCCGGCGACTTGTTGCGCCGAACTGCGGTGGTCCCAGGATCGGAAACTTTGGCGAGCGGCTTGGACACATCTGATCCTCCTCGTTTTTAGGCGTCCGGCCCCGTGTCCGCATTCGGAGACGAATGCGTCCAGCCGACTGTCTAAGGCAGACGGCGACGGCCATGTCGCGTTGCTCCCGGCCTTCGCTCACAAAGGAGCCCAAGCCGGACGCCAACCAGGCTGCATTAGGCCAATGGGAACAATTTGCGCGGGCCGAGCTTGGGCTAGCGTCGTACAGAGGTGCAAGTATGCAAGATAATTTTGACCGAGCTTCATCCGTCGCGGAGGTTGCGGAATCATTCGTGAGATCCCGGAGGCCGTTCTCTGTCGTATCGACCCGGGATGCGGTCACGATTGTCAGGAAACAGGCAGCTTTTTGCGAGCATACGGATGGCGAGCTTGCGGAGTTGGTGGCGGCAATTGCGGTCAGGCATGGTCGATTGGTCGCGTTCGATCTTGATCTCGACGACACAGGCTTGGAGATCGGTCGCGCAGCATAGCCAACGCCTCACGCAATGAGATAGCCACCGTCAACCGGCAAAATTGCCCCAGTGATGAATCCCGCGAGCGGCGAACACAAGAACAAGGCGGGGCCGGTCAGGTCGCCCGGCGTACCCCAGCGACCCATCGGAGTGCGTTTCATCAATTCCGCGTTGCGAGCTGGATCGGCCCGTGGCGCGGCGGTCATGGCGGTCTCGATCCAGCCAGGCGCCAATGCGTTTACGCGGATGCCATCCCCGGCATAGGCGATGGCGAGCGACTTGGTAAGTTGCACGATGGCGCCCTTGGATGCGGCGTAAGCCGGCGCATGAGCCGCGCCGAAAAACGCGAACATCGAGGCGATGTTGACGATGGCGCCCCCGTTCGAGAGTGCCCCTCGGAACGCGCTCGCACTCCGCATGGAGCCGGTGAGATTGATATCGACCACCGTTTCGAAACCCTGGACAGTGAATTCGGCGGCGCGCAGGTTTACCCCTGCGCAATTTACGAGCGCTGCAACGGATGTGAACTGACTGGAATATCCTTCGACCGCAGTCATGTCCCGGACGTCGAGTACTGAATACGAGACGGGGGTGCCGCATGCACGAGCGGCCGCTACCTCGGCGGCCGTGGCCCCCGTCGCGTGGACGATTGCCCCGGCCCCGGCGAACGCCATGGCGATGCCGTTTCCGATGCCTGTCGTGCCTCCGGTAATGACGACGGTCTTGCCCGCGAAGAAGGGCATCGCCCATGTGGAATCGGTCACCAAGATCTCCTCGTTTCGCCTCTGTGGCGGAGCGCGAACTTACCGCAGCGGAAGACAAACGGGCGGATGTCTACCGCACGAATTGATCGACGAAATCGTCCCCGAGACCCACGCTCGCATAGTGGCTTCTGCACATGTCGATCTTGGTGAAAACGTCCTCGAAACCAATCTGCTTGTTATCCTTGTCCAGGTAAACCATGCAGCCGGAGATGTTGAAGAAGGTGATCATCTCGGGCACGTCGCTTGGGACCGTGAGCGTGTGGATTTCACCGGGCGGCTCGAAAACGTAAGATCCGGTCTCTGCCACCCAGTCGTGTTCAAGGTAGTGCCAACGCCCCTTGATCACATAGCCATGCACGGGGGCCGGATGCAGATGACGGCTTAATATCCCGGCCCGGCGTACGCGGAGCAGATTGCACCACTGGCCTTGCATTGTGTTGAGCATAAGTGGTCGGAACCACACGCCCTTAGCCTGTGGGACCCAGACACGCTCGTCTTCGGGGACGGCAGCGATCGCGATCTCTTTCGGTGCCAGGGGATGGGCGGAGCCGTTGAAGGATTGATACATAGGAACCTCTGTCGCCAATTCATTGGAGTCCATATCAGCGCGATCCTAACAACTGGGCCGAGTTCTGCCGAGGCGCAATCGGGCGCCCACGCATTGGGAAAGTTGTCGGCGCGCGCCCGCCCGCTGCCGCGACCGCAAGCGGGAAGGGTTTCGGGATGGTCCGTTGGGCGTCGAAGACGATCAGTGGGTTCCTTCTTGCCTTATCATGCGGCTATCCGGGAGTGCACCGGGCTGGTTCTGGTCTGGAAGCCCCGGTTGCGGACTTCCAAGGCCAGCAAGGCGAGTTCGACCTCGTCCAATCGCGACGGGCGTGCATTTTCCGGCATGCCTTCGGCGGTGGCCAGGTCGATCAGATACTCGTTCCAGGCCCAGTTCTTGAGCACGGCGCGTTTCTCGTCGGGTGCGAGCACCGGGTCGTCCACGACCTCCATCGGAGAGGCGTAGAATGTCTCGGGCTCCGAAAGCGCCGTCTGTATGTGCGCTGTCTGTGCACCGGCGCCATAGCCGTGACTTGCCTGGAGCCAAGCCAACTGCAGCCGCTGCCAAACCAGGTCGGAAAAGGCCTGTTTTTCCTCCGATACATGTTGTCTCCTGATCTTGGCCGGGGAAGCAGGAGGTGCCGCCTGCACCACGTAATTGAGGCCTTGACGCTCGGCATAACGGATCGCCGCTTCCAGCGTCGGAAAGTTCAGTTCAACCTGGGTCAGGGTGTCCCGGCCACCGGTATAGCCCATCAGCGGCTCGATGAACGGGGCTGTGCGGCGTTCGAAGACCAATCGCCAGTCCCTGTGGGGCTTTGCCGAGGTCATGGCCGAGCGGCAGGGCTGGTAGATCCGCGCCACTGCGCCCTCCGGAAACACTGACCGTCCCATTGACAAAGCCGGCCCGTCTAGACGAGGCCGATTGTCATTGTCCGGCCGGACGGACGTCTTGGTTAGGTTTCTGTTGTCGCTGCTTTGAACTGTCTCCATTGCCTGTCCCTCCCGTTATGAAGGGTCGCACGGGCAGCGGCCGTAAGGGCCGCCACCCATACTGCATCCGTCAGTTCTTCCCGTTGATTGCGATCCGCTTGGCCTTCGCCTGCGCCCGCTCGGTCTTGGGCAACGTCACGGTCAGCACCCCGTTCTTGAAGGCGGCGTTGACCTTGTCTTCTTCAACCTCGTAGCCGAGCGGAATGAGGCGCTCGAAGCGACCGTAGAAGCGCTCGGAGAACTGCCGGTCCTTGTCCTCGGTCTCGGAACGCTTCTCGCCTTTAAGCTTGAGCGCCCCATTTTCCAGCAGGACTTCTATGTCGCTCTCGTCCAGGCCAGGTATTTCCGCCGTGACGCGGACTTCCTTGTCCGTGTCGGAGATTTCGACACTCGGCCAATTGGCGGCGAAAGAGGGACCGAAGGCCGGCAGTCTGGCGCCAAAGCTGCGGAAGGCGTCATCGAACAGCCGGTTTACCTCCCGGTGGAGGGAGACGAAGGGGTCTCGATCTCCGTCGGGGAAGAGACTGGGCGCCGAGTTTCCGTTGCCCCGGCCCCATGGGATCAAGTCACGTACGCTCATTGTCTTTCTCCTTTTGTAGGTCTCTGAGTCGGGCGGGACGCCCGGCTCAAGCGAAAGCCTTCATGGTGGATTGCTCAGGCGGCCAGCTTGTCGGTCTCGACCTTGGGCGCCTCGATCTTCGGCATGGGAGCCCCGCTGGAGATTTCGATCTTGCGCGGTTTCATCTCCTGGGGAACCTCGCGCTTGAGATCGATGCTCAGCAGCCCGTTCTCAAGGCTGGCGCCCTCGACTTTGACATGATCGGCCAGTTCGAACCGACGCTCGAAAGCGCGCCCGTTGATGCCACGGTACAGATACCGGCCGTTCTCATCGCCGGATTGCGACCCGCTCACAACCAGCATGTTGGGCTGGTGGGTGACGGTCAGCTGGTCCTGCGAGAAACCGGCGACCGCCATCGTGATGCGATACTGATCATCATCAACCTTGGCGATATCGTAGGGCGGCCAGTTGTCGAACGAGGCCACACGGCTCGCACTTTCAAGCATGTCGACCATGCGGTCGAAGCCGATGCTGGACCGGTATAGAGGGGTAAAATCGAGGTTTGTCTTCATAGCCACATCCTCCTTTGAGCAACATGGACAACAGAAGGCGCCAAGAGCCTTGCCGCCTCCTGGTGTTGCCGGCCCCATTAGGCTGCCGGCGACCATCAATTTAGAATCGCGACTTACACCTTCAAGAGCAAGAATAGGAAAATTTTCATCGGCAATCTGGGCGAACGCACCAATGCCACCCCTTCCGCCGGCGGGGTCACTCGCCGACGGGTCCATGGCGCAAGAACAACGACGTCGCCCTTAAATCCGATCGACGAATGGTATGAACGCGGCCACTGCCGCGCTGTCACTGCAGTCAGGACCGGCACGCTCATCCGATTGATCCAACTGTTGCAACGCATCCATGATCGTGTCGAAGGTGACCGGTTCACCCGCTCGCGGCAGCATGCGAAGCGCTGGCACGGATTCTACGGCGCAGGCATCCGATGCCCATGACGAAAGAATGGCGCGCTTCTCCTGAGCGTCCAGGGCAACATCGGCCAAAACGTCGTGGGATGTTTGAAATGCCGCGCCGGATGCAGCAAGCGGTCCAGAAAAACGTCAGGGGCCCACGGGTTCAATCGATGCAAAATAGCTCGAAATGGGTCCTTCCATGGATGGTCCTCCGCTTCAGACAATCTCATGCGTGTTTGGCGGCTCTCGCCAGCGGCTGTCGATCACGACCAGGCAGATCATCCAGGAACGACGCTCAACGACTTTCCCTAGGTGATGTCGATACCGAGACTCATCGTCCGGCACCCTGGGCGGCTCGATCACGACCGAAGCGAACGAGCCGTTCGCGATCGAGGGTGGCGATGCTGCACTTCCCCAGATGTTCGGAGCATAGCGAGGGCTGCGGCCTTGGAGCGGCGAGGGGACTTGCCTACATCGCACATGTCGTCGATATGGAGGTCGATGAGTTCGCCGAAGGCTTCAGGCGCGCTAACAGGGCTTTGTCGGCGTCTCACTGCGATCGACTTGGTGTCGGTGCCCCGGCGCCGCGCGACGTCGCGTTGCAGGAAGGTCTCGCTGACGCAGCGTGTGCGGCAGGTTCTAAGGTTATGATGTTAAACAGATGCTGAAAAATCAAGAGCATAGAGTGGCCGTGGCCCCGATGATGGATGGGAAAGATAGATCAATAAAATCAAACATTTATGAGGGTTCGTGTGCAAATACTGCACACGCAAGTTCCGCTTCTCTTCTTTTTTCGTTCCTACGAGGGAGCTGCCGAAAGGCCTTTTCGGACCCTCTTTTGCCGACGATACTATCCGCTCCAATGCGAATGCTCACCAGGATGTCCGTGAACCTGATTGTTGTCTGCGGCGTCCAGTTTGCGTCGTTTGCGTCGTCCAGTTTGCCTGGGGTTCCTGGAAGCTTTTCGAACTTTCTGCGTCGCGGGTCAGCCCGAATTGCGCTTGCTTATGGACTCGTTAGGCCTGTGGTCGGGAGGCTCGGACCGCACCGGCCCACGATATCGCGTCGGCGGCGCCGCACCTACTAGATCGCTTGTGGCTGGCTGCTGCTCAACAGGGGGAACGTCTACGACGCCCGCCTTCCGCATGAGCCAGGCAGGACACAGTTCCTTCAGTACCGATTTTAGATAGTCGACCATGCAAAGGCAACGCTCGTTGCCGCCTGCCGGTTCGGCCGCCGACTTGGCGCTCACATACCGAGCGTTTGAGTGCTTCCGACAGGTCGAGTCGCCTCAGCGAACAACTCAGCCGCTGCTTGCACCTTTTCGGCAGCCTCTTCGACCCGATCGAAGCGCGTCAACACACGACATTGGAGCATCGACAACCGCGCCGCATGGTAAAGCTCGCTGCGCTTGTGACCGTCCAAGTCCAAAGGTTGAAACAGCATCGTCATGGCGAAACCCCTCCCTCCGGTGCCGGCTCTTGTCGAAGGCCGGGCCGTTAGACTGCGATCAATAGTCGGTGTCATAATCGCTGTTGTAGTCCTGCTGAATGACGACGTGACGGCGGTGATGCATCGGACGGTTGATCGATCCGGTGACCACAAAGTCGCTGGACCGGTGATGATGCCGGCGCCAGGCGCGCTCGCCATTGTCGTAAAACGCCTGCTCGCCATGATGGCGGCGATGGAGACGGTGTCCGTTNGGCGCGCTCGCCATTGTCGTAAAACGCCTGCTCGCCATGATGGCGGCGATGGAGACGGTGTCCGTTCCGATAGACGACCACACGGTCGTTATTGTTGTCGTCCCAATAATGGCGGTGGTGATGTGGCTGGGTCTGGACGACGATGCCTTCTTCTGCGGACGCGACCGCAGGTGCAGCCAAGCAAAGCGCCAATGCGCCAAGGATGATGGTCTTCATTTCGAGTTCTCCAAAAACCTAAAACGCCCTTCGGTAAGGAAACTTTGCTCAACGACTTTGGTTCCGGCATCGATCGAGACGTGCCCATGAGCAACGTGCGCAAACTCGCAGCGATCAGACGCCAACTCGCGCAAATAGCGGCGCTCGTCGCTGAGATCGAAACGGAGTTCGAGGATCGGGGTTCTGGAGATTGGGTCGAGACGGCGGTTGCCGCCGAGGCTCTCGGCCAGAGATCGGAAAGGTTTCGGCCGGCGCGTCGGCGGCAGATGGAAAGCCGACGTAGCGCGGCTATGCGGGAATATTTTCGGCAACGTGACAAACGCGACGGGACGCATCGCGTTTGCGATGGACATAATGGCAATGAACATCGCTGCCAAGATATCTCGCCCTTCGAAAACGGCCAGCGCCGCTTACTTCAGATCAGCACTGAAGCTCCCGAGACCGACCTCGGAATTCGTCGCGGCGGAAAATTCCTACCGCAAAGGTCCGACGCTCGGCGGAGTCTGAGCGGCAGGCTCGAAGCACTGAAGATCGAAGCCAACATCGACAACCCTTCCAGGGCGAAGATCCCGACGCCCGGCATCGATCCTTCAAGGACCAGACCGGCGGCGGCCGGCACTTTGAGAAGATTGGGTCACCAGTGCGCAGCCGGCCGTTACAACTGCAGGTCCAAACAGCCGGACATGCGCCGATTTCAACGGCATCACCAGCCAACTGATAGGCGCGAGCATCTCCAATTTCGTGGGGCTGTCGTCCGGCTTGTGCTCTGCTCGGGCTACATCGATGCCAACAACACTGGCGCAGGCAACGCCGCTAACAATGATTTCCTGTGGGGTGACGACGCTGGTTATTTGCAAATGGCACTTCTATCCGGGGGCCGATTGTCCAAGGATCGAATTCTCGTGTCGTACCCTTGGCAGGTTACCAGTACTGCCATTTCGACCGGCGTGCCTGTGGTGACAACATGGCACCACGAAGGCGGGAACCTCTATGTCTCCGTCAATGGCGGCGGCACCGAGGCGTCCGTGGCGTCGGGTAATACCATCAACGATTTGATGACGCGTGATCTCCTCAAGCAGCGCCGTTAGGCTTTGTCAACAGTCGGCTTTTTTCGCCGTGGCGACCTCCACATGGCTCTCAACAACGCGCACGTGCTCGGCGGCGACAGTCACCAGTGGCCGGAGGCTGACGGCTACCTTGTCGCCGTCGATGCGCGTGACCGGGCCGACTAATTCCATAGTGGCCGATCACGGCCTTCGAAGTCGAATCGACAACCGAATGCGGGAAGTCATAGGAGGGAATCGTCACGCTTATGCGATCGGGTGTCATCCGGCCGCGGGCGGGTGCGGAGAGTTGCTAACAAATGAGTGTCCGTGGCCTGAAGTTTCTCGATAAGTGGGTAGCCAAACAACTGCCCATTGTGGCGCGGGGAGACCCCATCTCGGTTGGCGACTTGAAAGACCAGTTGATGACAGCTGCCGAGAAGGCCGGCATTCCTGCCGACGAGATCAACGCGAGCTTGAAAGCGTCTTCGAATTGATTATCGAAGTGAATCTTCGTGGCGCCGAAAGGGCGGACTTAGCCTGAAGGCTTCCCCGACGTGCCGGTCATGTTCTACATGCCGGACTGCCTGACAAGGGGCTCGCTTACCTAACCGGCCAGCGCCACGCCAATGCCATCAAATGTAGATCGAAACCGCGAATCCCCGGTTTGTTCTGGTCATGGCTTCTGCGCCGTCCGGTCACACAGCGCTGGTGCGTTCACCCCTCCGGCTGGGTAGGGTCCGGTTCTTGGTGCCGCTCTCGTTGTTTTACGAGGAACAGCTTGGCGAGTTCGCCCACTCAGGATGATCCGTGGTCTTATGCTCTTCTACGAACTCGAGGAAAGCCTTGCGCAAAGCGTCAAGGTCGAAAATCCCAAGATGCTCGCCCATACCGTCGTCCATGCCCGCGCCTCTCAACGGTATTAGCTTGTCCTCTCGTTTGAGCCTTCAAGAGCGATTCCCTGAGTTTCGGCTTGGGAGCGCCTACATGGTTAATTGCGTGATCGCTACAGAGGGGGGCTCTATCTTCCCGCGCAGCGGTCCATTTCTATGGATGGTAGCGCTAGCTGATGCGACATCATACTGCAGCGCTCGCTGCCTCACGGTGGCGGGCTTCTTTGTTGCTCAGCCCCAGCGTCTCGACGCCGGGCTGCGGAACGCAAACGTCGTGATGTCGTCACGGGAAATCCCGATGTCGCTGAGCATGTCGTCTGGTGACTCGCTCAACTCGTCCGTTGCCTTCAACAGCGCCTTCTGCTCGGCTCGATGACGGACCCAATCGGCAAGGGGACCAACTGCGACAAGAGGAAGATTCACAAGCATAGGAAGGTTCACAGGCATCGTACCACTCCCTTTACCGCTGCAGGAAACTGCACGTAGCCTACGCCGATACGTCGATGCGTCTGTGACAAACCTCACAGACCGATCCGAACGGGCAAAAACTCCCCGGATGCCTGACGGTGGCGGGCTTTTTATATTAGCAATGCATAAAATTCGAGAAGGTTCATGGCATCGTTGTTAGCAAACTCGCTGCTATCGTGCGACGCAGGGCTCGGTGGATGGTGTGCTGGAATGCGCGGGGCTGGATGGATCAGGGGTCTGATGGAAGCTGACGCACGCGATCTGCGGAGCGAGATCAGTCGGCTCCAAATAGACTTGATCGCTGCCGCCAACTCTCAGGGTAAATCCAGGCTGCATGACGTCGCGCACACACTGCGATGCCAGAAGGCGCGGCTGGAACGTTTGGAGGAGTGCCTCGCTTCAATGACGTCGAATGTCCGGCCAGAGGCATCCGCAACCCCGCCCAATGAAGGCCGGCCGTAGGGCAGCTCATCATTTCCGAAAGAGAACCCGCTGCCTCACAGTGGCGGGCTTTTTATTGCTCAGCCCCTACGTCTCGACGCCGGGCTGCGGAACGCAAACGTCGTGATGTCGTCACGGGAAATCCCGACGTCGCTGAGCACGTCGTCTGGTGATTCGCTCAATTCGTCCGTTGCCTTCAACAGCGCCTCCTGCTCGGCTCGATCACGGATCCAGTCGGCAAGGGGAGCAACGGCGACAAGAGGATGATTCACAAGCATAGGAAGGTTCACAAGCATCGGGACCACTCCCTTACCCCTGCAGGAAACTGCACGTAGCCTACGTCGATACGTCGGTGCGTCTGTGACAAACCTCACAGATCGATCTGAACGGGCAAAAACTGCCCGGACGCGTGGCGGCGGGGGGGCTTTTCTATTTTGCCATCGGCTCACCGAGCGCAAGCCAAGTGACTTCACCGGTGGCTGTACGCACCAAGGCCGCACGGGTCGGCGAAACCATGCCGCGCCATAAGCTTGTCGGTGACGATTCGGAAGTCGGCGAGCGCACCATCGACGTCCAGATCAACCGACTGCGCCGGAAGCGATCCGTCCAATCCGGTCTGGCTGCAGACGGTACGCGGTATTGGGGACAGGCACCAGTGATCGCCTATGTACGGCGCCATTTTCGGACGAACGTCTTTTTCATGATTGGGAGCGGTGGCGGTTCGGCGCTGATAATTGTTGGTGTCGCCGGTCTGTTGACAACAGCCGCAAACGGGAACGCCACGGCACCAACAATCAATCCAGCCGCCAACCAGGCAACTGTCGACCGGTAATCCTGTATCATAGCGCACCCTCAATAGGCAGATAAACTGCCAGTTCGGCACTAGGCAAAGATTACGGCGGTGCGCGCTTCGTGCAGCAAAGCGGACTGCCGAGGTTCAATTAAGCTGATCCAGGATTCCTGAGCTGCTCCGCCACCACCCAACTCCCGTAAATCTGGAAACCGATAGCGCCAATCGCAGCTGCCGAAATCGGCACGCCAAAAGCAACGACGCCCTTCCTGTCCATATGCTGGACATAGACGCGAAACGAGCCCGCCGGCAGCAGGAACGGATTTACCACCACCACGGCCATGGCAACGGCGAACATCATCAGCAGCAGAGAAAACACAACAAGGCCGGCGCCGCCGACCAGTGCGGCATGACTGCCATCAGCTTGACATCGCCGGCTCCCACCTTGCGCAAGGCCCAGAAGGGGAAGAACACGACAAACAGCAGGAGGCCGGCAGCCACGCTCAGGCCCATGTCCCACCAGGATCCGGACTGAACAGCCACCAACAGCAGCGAGCCTAAGCCCAAGCCGAGCAGCAGCAGCACGATGGCGTTGGATATCTTTTGGGTGGTGAAGTCCACCCAGGCAACCCTTGCAAGCAGAGGGATGGCCAACGCCTTCAATAGCAGCGATGCGACTAGCAACATGCAGACAGCCTACCGCTCGAGGTCCTGCACGCTGGACGACAGGAGCTTCAGATTGTTGACCACGGTCGGATCGTTGGGCGCCAGCTCATAGGCTTGAGGAAATTCGCGCGTGCGTCCTGCAGCTTGCCGCGCAGCAGATAGGGATAGCCGACATTGTTGTAATATTCGGGCGTCGCGCGGACCAGCTTGAAGGCTCGGCCATAGGCCCGATCGGCGAGGTCGAAGCGATGGATCCGGTCGCATGAGGCGGCCAGTCCCATCCAGGCGCCACCATCATTGGGGGCCAGTTGCGTCGCCTTGAAGAACAGGGCGCCGGCATTGCCGTAATTTTCCGCACGGAACTAATTTTTTGGCCTCGGCGGCGGCCTGGTCCGAGACATAGTATTCGACGTCGCCGACCGTCTTCAACCCGTCGAAAGTATCGCCAAAGGACGTTACGTCGCCTTTCGACGGCTCGTTCGTGCGAACGACACCCAAGCTGCTATCGGTGGTCGCGGTTTTTGTTTTGGTGACTTGGGCCCGGCGATCTATGGCTTTGCCGGCGTTGACGCGCGTACGCCCGGTGGCGGGATGAGCGGGTTGCTCTACCTGCACGGATCGGAATTGCGCGCTACCCGGGCGTCATCGTCTGCAGCATCGAAACGACGCGCATCATTATCGGGACCAGGACGATTATCAGGCTCAGCGGAAACAGAAATACAGCCAGCGGAAAGAGCATCTTGACAGGCAGGGCATTGGCCTTTTCCTCGGCGCGCAGGATTCGCATCTGGCGCATTTCCTTGCTGTAGACGCGAAGGCTCTTCGTCACACTGGAGCCAAGTTCTTCCGACTGTCGAAACAGCACGGCAAGCGATCTGGCCTCGTCGATGCGCAGGCGGGTCGCCAGGTTCGTCAATGCATCGCGTAGGCGCCGGCCGCCGCGAACTTCAAGCATCATTATGGAAAGGTGCAGCCCGAAGTCGGGCCGAGTCGCCATGAACTCACGCGCGACACGATCGGCCGCCGCTTCGACACTCAGGCCGGAATCGACGCAAACGATCAACATATCCATGAAATCGGGAAAGACCCTGCGATAGGCCTTCTCCTTGGCAACTCCCATGCGTTCGAGCACGACGCCTGCGATAAAAAAAACAAAGCTTCCGCCTAACATGGACACCAGAATCGCCATCGTCCTGGAAATGCTAACCAAATAGTGTTCGAAAACCAGAAATATACCAAGCATCACCAGTAAGGAGATCGCGGCACGCGCGGCCTGAAATATTGCACTTGCCCGCGGCGAAAAGAACCCGGCTCGCAAGAGCCGGTTCGGCAAGGAATTCGAATTCGTGTCTTTCCTGACCACATTGAAATAGTGCTTGATAAAGAGACCATACTTGTCATCGGCTATTTCGGAAGCAGGTCCGTAATAGGAACCGCCGATCGCCTCGCCGTCGGTCGCGGCATCTGTCAGCCTGGACGCCACTTCGCGTTGGCTCGCAATTCTTCCAACAATGACCGTCGAAAAAAGCAGAACGCCGATGAAAGTGGCAAGGAGGATCAGTGTTTCGTTCATCTATCGCACTCAAAAGTCGAAATTCACAAGTTTATAGAGAATATAATTCCCGATAGCCATCACGATGAAGGCGATCGTGAATATAACGTTGGTATATCCACTTGCCCAGATAGGGTCGAAATATGACGGTGAGAGCGTGTTGATCAGGAAATAAAGGAGGAAAGGGAAAGCCGACATGGTCAGGGCTGTAATCCTGCCTTCAGCGGACAAAGCCCTGACCTTGGCCCGAAGGATCGCCCGTTCGCGGATCACGTTCGCCAGGTTCTCCAGAATCTCGACAAAATTGCCGCCTGTTCCACGCTGGACGCTCATCGAGATCGCCAGAAGCTTCAGGTCCTCTGCTCCGACGCGCTCGATCATGTTGAGCATCGCATCGTTTTGATCGGTTCCGTAGGTGAGTTCGTCGCTGAGCATGCCGAACTCCGTCCCTATGGGATCGGGCAATTCCCGCGAGACCATGGATATCGCTGTCGGCAATGGATGCCCAGCCGCAAGGCTCCGGGTCACCACGTCGAGTGTACTGGGCAATTGGGCAGTGAATTTTCTTATCCGAGCCCCGCGCATACGCATCACGAAGATAAGCGGCAAGGCGGCCAAAAAGAAGACCACTAGAATGATTTTTGGAATAGTCGACACGCCGAAGTAGCTTAGCAGCAACCAGACCAGTGCCGCAGCCGCCGGCGCGTAGATCGCCAGCCTCAAAACGTCCAGTTTCAGTCCGGATTGTGCGAACAACCGCCGCAGTTGAACCACCGGCTTAACACCACCCCGATCATAGTCAAGCGCCCTTTCGCGGACCATCCCCTTGAAGACGCCTAGACTGTCCTCAGTGCCTTGCAGAAGCTTGAGGCGGTAGTTCAGCGAACTGCTTCGCTGGAATTGGTTCGCGACAATCCCCGTGACTCTCTCGAACAGTATCAGGCCACCGATAAAAACTAGTGCGTAGATGAGCATGAGGTCCATTGCGCACCTACACCAATGAGCGAGCTGGGTCGAAAATGTCGCCCGGTATCTGGAAGCCCAGTTCGGCGATATGCTCGAGGAACCGCGGACGGATGCCGGTTGCCCGGAACTGTCCATTCACCCTGTTCAAGTCGTCGACGCCAAGCTTCTGGAATTTCATGATCTCCTGCATCTGGACGACGTCGCCCTCAATGCCGGTGATTTCGGTGACTGACACCAGGCGCCGCGTGCCGTCGTGAAGGCGCTCGACCTGGACGATCAGGGTGATCGCCGAAGCGATCTGGGACTTGATGCTCAACTGCGACATCGGCATGCCTGCCATGCCGATCATTTGCTCAAGCCTGGAAACCGCGTCCCGCGGCGTGTTGGCGTGAATCGTGGTCATCGATCCTTCGTGACCGGTGTTCATGGCCTGCAGCATGTCGAACGCTTCCTCGCCGCGAACCTCACCGACGATAATCCTGTCGGGCCGCATACGGAGGGCGTTCTTCAGGAGCTCGCGTTGGCGTATTTCGCCGCGACCGTCCAGCGTCGGCGGCCGCGTTTCGAGCCGGCCGACATGGGGTTGCTGAAGCTGCAATTCGGCGGCGTCTTCGATCGTGATCAAGCGCTCGCGATTTGAAATCTGCGACGAAAGCGCATTGAGCATGGTGGTCTTTCCGGAGCCGGTTCCTCCGGAGATGATCATCGACACCTTGCCCTTGACCGCCGCGGTCAGCAGAACCTGCATCGCCTTGGCCATAGAATGACTTTCGACAAGGCGCTCGAGCGTGTACGGGCGGCGCGAAAACTTGCGGATCGAGACGAGGGGACCATCGATCGCGACCGGCCTGATGGCAGCGTTCACGCGGGATCCGTCGGGAAGTCGCGCGTCGACCAGCGGCGACGACTCGTCCACACGTCGCCCGACGGCCGTGACGATCTTGTTGATCACGCGCATGAGGTGGTCTTCGTCCTTGAACCGGATAGGCGTATCCTCGAGCTGGCCATAGCGCTCGATGTAGACGTGCTCATGGCCGTTGATCAGGATATCGGAAATCGTATCGTCCTTGAGCAACGGCTCTATCGGGCCGAGCCCGAGCATCTCGTCGGTAATGTCGCTGATCAGAGCGTCGAGCTCACGTGCATTGAGCGGGAAATTCCGCGCCCGGACATATTCGCGCACCAGCGGCCGGATCTCGGCGGCGAGTTCTGCGTTCTGCGCCGTCTCAAGCAGTCCGAGATTGATACGGTCCAGAAGATAGCGGTGGAGGTTCACACGCTCCGAAACCATGTCGGGGCCAAGAGCACCGTGCTCCTCCGGTTTCGGCTCCTCGGTCATCGCCGGCACGGAAGGAACGACTTCGGTCTTGTTCTTCTCCGCGAGCGCGAGGTCGGACGCCGCGACAGGCGCCTGCGGCAGATCCTCGGATCGTGACCTGTAAAATCGTCCAATGATGCCGTTGGCCATACCGCCCGCTTCCTATTCGACAATCACTTTTGCGCCAATGTCCACCTCGCCATAGAGCTTCAGCACATCAGCGTTGGTCATGCGAAAACAGCCGGAAGACACGAATCCTCCGATCGAGGGCGCATCGTTGGTGCCGTGGATGCGGTAGAGTGTGTCGCGCTGCCCCTTGAACAGATAGATCGCGCGCGCGCCAAGCGGATTGTAGGGGCCTGCCGGCATCATTTCCGGCAGCCGCGGATCGCGCTGGCGCATCTCGGCCGGTGGCCGCCATTCTGGCCATTCAGCCTTGCCGCCGACGCGCACGGTGCCGGTCCATACGAACCCATCCTTGGCTACGCCGATCGAATATCTGGCGACTTTGCCCGGCGCCACGACGAAGTCGAGCGTTCGCGCCGCGGTCGAGATCAGGATTGTTCCCGGCTTTTCCCTGGTTTCCGTCGCAACGACGCGCCTGGTAATCGGCCCAAGGCTCTTCGGCACCGGGTCGCTTCGTCGCTCTGTCGCATCGGCCTTGCCGATGCCGGCGACGGCCATCAACACAAGACCGGCTCGGGCGCTGCCGCGCGCGAGGCGGCCAATCCGACCCAGACCGGTCATTTGACGGCCTCGGCAAGTTTTTCGATCTGGCGGACGAATTTCGAGCGCGGGTTGACTTCGGCCGGCAGCATGCCGCGATTGATTGCCTCGTTCATGGTGCCCCAATCGTCCTCGACGACCATGGCGCTCGATTGCTTGAAGATGTTGTTGGCGTCCTTCTTGCCGATGCCGAAGCTGAAGAGACGCCTGCGATGCTTGTTGGCGATGATCTTGATGGCAATATCGTCGCTTCTGAGCTTCTTGATCCGGTTGTAGACTTCCTTGGCTTGCTGCAGGCCGGGAATGGTCAATTCGGTGACCAGATGGATGGAATTGACCGCGGCCAGCAGTTCATCCTTCCAGCTCGTCTCGTAATAGGGGATGTCGACCACGGTGTGATTGTTCTGGAGAGACACGACGTCCAGCATGCGCAGGACAAGTTCGCCGCCGGTGGGAGCCATGGTGACGCCGGGTTGGCGGAACGACAGCAGCGAAAAACCGCGCTGGTGCTTTTTCTTGATGATGTCGATGAATTCCAGATCGACCCGCGAAGGCTGGGCGATGATCGGCCGCAGATCGTAATCATTGAGCGTATTCAGGTAGTGACCGCAGGCGCCGGTGGCAAAATCGAGATCGAACAGGGCAACGCTGACTTGCGTCTTCTTCGCCGTGCGGGCAAGCGCATCGGCCAAAGAGATGGAGACGGAGGTTCCGCCGGCTCCGCCCACCGCCGAGACGACCGCATGCACATGGTTGCCGCCTGAATGCGCCATTTGCACATTTCCGGTCACGGCTTCCAGGAAGCTCTTGCGGTCCAGCGGCTTTCTCACCCAGTCATTGCCGTTGAGCTTCAGCAACAGCCGCATGCGCTGGTCGGTGAGCGGATCGGAAACCACAATCAGCGGAAGCGCGGCGAACTTGCGCCGCAGTTCCTGCGCGACGGTGCTTTCGAGGAGGGCGCCATCGCCGGCGTCGAGCACCAGCAGATCGTAGCTTGCCGGATCGACCGTCATGCGCTTGTCCAGCAGCGCGCCGTGATCCTTCACCTCGGAATCGTATTGCGAGAGCGCCGACAGCGAGCTCTGCATGAACTCGGACGCCGCCTGATCCGCCGAGGCGATCAGCACCTTTATTCTTCTCGAAAAGTTCATATGGCTTGTCATCCGAGAATGCCCGATATTCCGCAGCCTTGGTCAGCTGCCCGAGTTTGTGTTCAAGTCCTCGCTGGTGACGGTCACCGGCATGGCAGGAACCGTAACATTATTGAGTCCTAATAAAGCACCGAGTACAGGCAGATTGAAAGTGATGCCGAGAACTTCCATGCGTATGGTTAGCACCGCGCCCCCCGGCCTTCCGTAATAGCCAAGTCCCGACATCATGTAGGTGACGCGAACGTTGTTTATGCCGATGCGCGGGTTCAGTTGGCACATCGCCGGACTGCCGGTGCCGATCGCGTTGCATGATGTCGCCGTGGCGCCGCCATACACGATACGGTTGAGTTCCGCCGTGCAGGCCGGTCTCCCGGTGCAGGTCCAGGGGCCAAGCGCGCCGACCGGTATCGCCACGCCGCCGTTGGTACTGCCGGCGGCTGTTACGGTGACGGGGTCGAAGCCGGTTACCATCGAACTCGAAACCGCTGCCTTGCGCGCGCCGAATTGCAGCGCCTTGACGGTCTGGTTCCACTGGAACATCGCAAAGCCGAACTCGACGAAGGCGGCGAAAACAAGAATGACCAAGGGCATCACGAGGAGGCCTTCGGCGAGCGTGGCACCGGACTCCTCATGGGCGAAGGTTCGGAGAGGCGCCCTTACCATCCGATATATCTCTCTTCGTGATAGGCTTGGATGGTGATGTTGGCGAGGCCAAGCCAGCCGAACAGCGGTGAACCGCTGTAGGCATGTGAGGTGCTCGCGACCTTGACCGTCTTCCCCGCACGCGTAACCGTGGCGAATACGATTGCACTTCCGCTTGGCCCCCATCCCGCCACCCGCAGCGCTGTGGCGGCGGGGTCGGACGTCCCGTAATAGGCGATGCGCCGGGCGACAGTCTCGCTGCATTGCGACACGTAGCCGGAAAGCGCGTTGCTCGGCTGGCAGCGGGCAAGATAGCGCGCCGCGTCACGCAGGCCGGTCTCGACCTGCTCCTTCTCCCAGAAGATGTTGCCGAATTCCAGGACGCCAACGGAAAACAGCGTGACGAACGGCACGACTATCAGCGCTTCGGCGAGGACCGCGCCGTGCTCGTCGCGGTGGAACCGTTCGAGAAACCGTTTCAGCCGGGTGATCATCGGACCAATTGCGCCTCCTCGCGCAGAAACTGATCCAGCGTCCCGCTGCCGCCCTGGCCCGTAACATCCACGATCTCCAGGCGGATCGGCTTTTCACTGGCGGTTGTATCGTCTTCCTTGCTGTTGTCTTGTTTTTCGACAGGGTTCGTCAGGAACATGCTGACGAATGCATCGGGTTTAAGAGTCGTTTTGCCGCTGATCGTCGTGTGCTTGGTCGAATCGGAAAAGTCGCCGCAATTCACAACGGCCGCGAAGATGGTGCGACGGTCCGGTTTGTCGCTGAGTGTCGCCGGATCAGCTGTGTAGCAACGCGGGACGCCGTTTTCGCCGCTCCCCTTGTTGCCCGCCCTGTCTGCAACAAGATTGTGGGCGATTTCATATCTGTAAACATCGTAGCGTGAGGCGTTCTGAAGCGCCGCCGGGAAGGGGGTGCTGACATGATTCAGACTCCAATAGCCGGCTCGGTCCCAGGAACCATTGGTGCTGATACCCAGGCTGGGCGTCGGATACGTTCCTGGCCCGAATCCCATTGCCTTGGTCGGAACGTCACTGTCCACTTTGCCGCAGCCAGACGAGCCAGTCGTAAACTTGGCTCCCTTTCGAACATTGGTGGCGGGGCGATACAGCGGATCGCTCTTCGCCGAACCCAGGCTTCCGGCGTATATGTCGAAACGCACGTTCAAGCCGACATTCACCTGGCCGAACGTTACGCCGGTCTTGGTAACCACGGATTTCTTGGTGTAGCACTGTCCGCTGGCTCCCTTGGCGAAGGCGTCCTTGAGCGGGATATCGGTGTCCAGCAGTCCGAAGTTGCCGGGGCCGGGTGTGCTGTCGGTCTTGAGCACTTGCAGTTCGCGGCTATAGGTCAACCCCTGTGCGTATGCTTGTTGCATCGAAAGGTTCTGAGCTTCGAACGGATTGCAGATGAACATCGGGGTGACGTCACACGCGGCGGCTGTGTATGTCGCGACGGCCTCGGCCTGGAAGTTCAGCGTCTGGGTCGCCAGCCCGACCGGTAACGGAAACAGCGAGGTCATGGCGCGCGGCGTCGAACGGACCAGGACATAGGCCGCGGCGGTGCCGTCCGTCGTTCCATTCGTCGCAATCCAGGCAGCATTGATCGACGTGTCGTCGGTGGGCGGAATGGTGGTCAGGTACGCCACGCTGACCTTGGTTTGGTCCATGGTGATCGGACCACCATTGGAAAACCTTGCTTGATTCTTGACCAGGTCGGCAATCGCGGCATTGGCCCGTGTGATGGCGTCCGGCGCTCCGTTCAGCTCTCTTGCTCCAGCAAGCGCCAGTCCGTCGACGGCATTCTGCAGATCGGTATGGAGATTGTTGCCGCGCGACACATCGATGATCAGCAGGCTGAGGCCCAGGAGCATCGGCATGGAAATCAGCGTCAGCGCCGTGACATAGCCACGGTCGTCGAACAGCAAATCGAATATCTTCCGTTTCATACCCAGCCCCAATGTCGGTTTTCGCCGCACTTAGCTTCGCAAACCCGGAGCCGCCGCTTGCTCCCTGACCTGTCCTCGTTTGTTCGTCCTCAGTTCGTGGCCGCGGCTTCGGTCGTCGCCACCGCCGGTAATGGCACGATTACCGCTGTTGGCGCATAGCGTTGCTGCGCCCTTGCAACCACGCGTCCGTTGCCTTCGATCCTGGTGTTCCATGCTTCCTTCGGGAACGGATCAATCGTCTGGATGCCGATATTGGCCTGCGGCGCGTCGCCAAGGCCGAGCGTCACCGAATCCCTGTGCGCCATGTAATCGGCGCAACCGCTCATCAGCAGGCATGCGCCGAGCACGGCGATGGCCGTCCTATTTCTTGCCGACGGCATACGCGCCTCCGAAATCGAGATCGATGATGTGGCCGTAAGGACCGATGACGCCCTTGCCGTCCTTGAAGCCCCGCATCATGTCCTTGTCGACTTCCAGCATGCCGAGCAGGAACATATCCACGTCGTTGCCCGGCCGCGTCTGGTCCAGCGGCGAATGCAGCTTCTCGTCGGGCGAGGTCGGCCGCACGATGCGTGGCGTCACCACGATCACCAGATCGCTCTCCCGCTTCTGGAACGAGGTGGAGCGAAACAGCGTCCCAAGCACCGGGACCTGGCCAAGCCAGGGCATTTGCTGCACGTCGCCTGCGTTGACCGCCTGCAGCAGGCCGGCCATGGCGAAGCTCTGCCCGTCACGCAGTTCGACGGTGGCATTGGCTTTGCGCGAAATGAAACCGGGATTGCCGTTGACGGTGACGGAACGGTCGATTTCGCTGACCTCCGGCTCAATCACAAGATTGATGAGGCCATCGTCAAGGACGATGGGGGTGAAGGAGAGTTTGACGCCATAGGGCCGATAGCTGATCTCGGTCGCGAGTTCCCCGCCAGTGGACACCGCACGCGTAATCGGCACCTCCCCGCCGGCATGGAAGCTGGCCGTTGTGCCGCTCATCGTCACAAGATTTGGCTGCGCCAGCCGGCGGACAAGACCCTTCGCCTCCAGCGCGTTGATGACAACGTCGATGCGCCAGCCGGAAACTTCCAGCACCTTGGCGATCACCTCGCCGAATGGCGTGCCGTTCTGCGTAGCGACGCCGCTGAGTACCGGCTGGAGCTGATGCGTGTCCTCGTTGACGCCAATGTTAAGCCGGGGAGCCGCGGTAAAGAGGCCGCCGCCGGCTTTTACGCCGTTGAACCCGATCCCGAGATCCCGTCCCGCACTGCGCGAGGCCTCGATGATGCGGACCTCCAGCATCACCTGCTGGGCGTCGGCAACACGAACCTGGTTCAGCACGGGTTCGCTCGAATATTGCTGCGCGATCTCCAGCACCCGGGCAAGATCGACGCCGTCCTTGACCACGCCGGAAATCCGTATGCGGTCGTTGACGTTGGTGACGGTCAGCTGCGAACTCGGCACCGCCGAGCGGATCGCCGCCCTGATTTCGTTGAAATCGAGCATGATGCGCACATCGATGACGCCGAGAAGATTTTTCGCGTCGTCATAGATCGAGATGTTGGTGGCGCCCGATCCCTTTCCCTGGATATAAAGCGAGCGTTCCGTCAAGGGTACAACGTCGGCCACCGTCGCGTTGCCAACCACGAGATCGGCGAAACGGCGGCTGGTGGTGATCGTCAGCGTGCTGCCCGGTGCGACCGTCACATGAACGACGTTTCCACCGCCGATCGTGATGGCTTTTTGCTGGGCGTATGCAGGCGCGACGAGACCGGCAAGCAGGGAAATCGCGGCAGCCAGAAACGCAATTGCGCCGAGAAGGCGCATCGGCCCCGCGGCCGGTGCGCTCCTGTCTTCAAGCTGGTGATTGCCCATGCCCCATCCCCCTTGCTCGTCCGCCCCCGAACGGCTTCCTGTCAGTCCAGCAGCTGGACCCGATATTCTTCCCGCTTCGTATTGCGCGAAACGCCAATCACCACGAAGTCCGGTTTCGGCGCCGCCACCAGAACCGGCTTTGCGGGTTCAGCCGGCACAGTATTTGGTTTGAGCTTGTCTTCCATCGCGCCGAGGCGATTGCCGAGCGTGTCGCCGACACTTTTTACGAGCTTCTCCAGATCGGTAAGTCTGCTTTCGTCCTGGTCGGCGCGATCGTTCTTGAGCGCCTGCGCCATCGGCCCGCCGCCGAGATCGGCAAGCGTCACCGGCTGCGTCTGTTCCACGCCGGAAGAAGCGACATTGCGCAGCGCCAGCGAAAGCGTGCCGACATTGCCGGCCAGCGTCAGCTTCTGCGCCTCGGTGGTGGTGACTTCGAAGGTCACGGTCTTGACGACTTCGACCTTGTCACTGCGGTCGTCCGCGGTCTGGTCGGCGGCCAGGACCTTGACCCCCTGCAGCAGCACGTCGACAAAAGTCTGGTCAGCGCCGGAATCATCCTTGACCACCCGCGTCAGCATGATGTCGACGCGATCGCCCGGCAGCACAAAACCGGCGACGCCGAGCACGTCGTTGACGCGGATCGAGACCGCCTTCATGCCTTCGCCAAGCGCCGCCGACAATGTCGCGCGCTGGCCGGCGCCGGTGATCTTGGAGGCGAGCACCGGCTCGTCCTTTTCCATCGCCGACATGACGTAGCGAAGCTCACCGTCCTTGCCGAGCAAATCCTCCGGCTTGCGGAAGGCGCCGGCCGGCAGTTCTCCAGTCGGCCATGCAAGAGCCCTGACATCCTCCGCCTTGACCGCCTCGCCAAAGCGCAGTGCGCGGGTGGCGACAAGAATCGTATTCTCGGATGCAGGCTCGCCCAGGCCGGCACGCTGCGCGAGAAGGTCACGCTGAGAGGCGAGATAGGAGCGGACGCCGAAAACCGCCAGCAACGCCAGCGCGACCGATACAAGCAGACTTATGATGGTAGAGCTTTTCATCGACCGCCCCCGCCGTAACTTTTTCGCCCAGACAAAACGATCAATCAATCGAGATAATAACTAGATAACAAGCGGCGGACAAAGTCGCTTGTTATCTATGCACCATATTCTGCTGAGGTCAAAAGACGGCAGGCAAGCCGCCCTTTGACCGCCATCGGTGTTACGCCGGGGCGCCGCCCAGAGTGCCAAACCATGTGGCCCAAGTACCCCAAGATGCAGCCAGGTTGGTGCCGGCAAGGGTGACCGCCGTAATGACGGCCGCGGTGAGTACGCCGAGAAGGATGAGATATTCAGTAAGTGCGATACCGTCTTCTTCGCGGGCGAAGGCACGGAACATGCTGGTCAATTTGGTCATGATGATACTCCCTTACATGACGTTTCCATTACCGGTCCGCGAGAGGAGCCCCCCAGCGCCAGACAGCTTTATTAATATCTCGTTAATTAGTGGAGCGTCAATTAGTGAATTCTAACGCTGCCATTCTCATTTGGTTTATGGTAAATTAACAACGGTCCTATGCACCTGCTCCTACTTGGCCGGGGAAGCAGTTCCAAAGAGGTGTGAGTCGAAACACAACAAAGACCATCCGTCGCCGACCGTGGCGCCTCCTTCTGGTTACTTTTGGCTTGAGGTTTCCGACCAATTCGCCCGCCAGTTCCCTTAAGACCCGATCAAGTTGCCGATCGCAGCCGACGCGCCGGAGGCTTTCGTGGGCATGTCGCGGCCGATGGCGTTAAATCAATCCTAATGATTCGGGCAGTTTGGGACCGGCAATATGCTGGTATGCAAGAGGGGTAGGCGGGATGGAATTCCTCGGTGTATTGGCCATCATCGCAGCAGCGGGATTGATCCTCATCGCCGCAAGGCAGGACTTCTTAGCCTGGAAAATACGCAACTGGACGGTTCTGGCGCTTGTGGCGGACTATGCGCTTCTGGCGTTGATTCGCTGGGCGGGATCGCCAGGGGCCGGCATTCTGGCGGGGATCAATAACGATTCGCCGCTCCAGGGCGACCTTGCCGCCGGCCTGCTGCTGCTCACGATCGGCTTCGTGCTGTGGGCCTTCCGGATGTTGGGCGCCGGAGACGCGAAACTGTTCTTCCCGATCGGCCTGTTCGTCGGGCTGAACCACCTGTTCTCGTTCGCCGTCGGCCTTGCCGTCGGCGGGGTGGTCGTCAGCCTCGCCTTGCAATTTCCCGTGCCGCTGCAATACCATGCGTGGCCGGGGCTGTCCCGCATCGAGGAGATCCGAAAATCGCGCAAGGTGCCCTATGGCGTCATCATGGCCGCCGCGGCGCTGGTTGCGATGTACTTACGATATTTCGCGGTTTGACAGGTCTGGTTGTTGTCAAGCCCACCTGGCGCTGGCGAGCGAACATACAGGACAGTTCGTCTCAACCGAACTCGCGCAGAGCGGTCAGCAGCCGGATCTCAACCTGCCGCTTGGCGGTCGACTGCGCAATCATGTCGCGTATGACGAACAGATGACTCACCGCGCAGGCCAGAGCGACGACCGCGAAAAGGCCGACGCCAAGCACGGGGAAGCTGGTGAAATCCGGCGTCCAGTCGATCCGCGATGCCGGGCCGGTAGCGCCCGCGTCGGCACCGGCTGAAAACACTCCGGCGCGACCCATCGACAGCAAAAGCATCAGGAAAGCCAGATGTGCTTGGAGAAATAGTGCCCTGCCGGCTGGACGGGATGAGAAAGCAATCACGGCGGCGGCGAGTGCGGCAGCCGCGAATATGACGAAGGCGGCGGCGTAGCCGGAACCGGGCAGCCCGGCAACCAGGTAGACCGGCTCGCGGACCAGCGGGGCGAGAGTAATAAAGCCTTGCCAGGCGGCGGGATCAGCGGGTGAGGCGCCAAGCCGATAGGCGGACGCAATGAACGCCGCGCCGATGCCAAAGGTCAGCGTGGGCGCTAGGTAGATTAATCTGGCGACATATTTCAGCATCTGTCGTCCCCGCAATGTCTGCGCAGACGATGGACCGTTTCCGTTAAGAATTGGTTCCGCGCAAACCTACTTGCGGACTTTGCTGTAGGTTACTTTTCCGTCGGGTGCCACGGTCCGCTCGAACTGGACCGGGTTGGCCGGACGGGCAGGTTCGGAATGCACTTCCTTCGGCTGCGACGGGGGAGCGCTCAGAACGATTTCCCTCGGTGGTTCCGGGGCGGCGAGCACGGTGTCGCCGGCCTCGGAGACCGCTTGCAAACGCTCAACCATGTCCTGGTTTTCGCCCGTGAGCTTCGCTACCTGCTTCTCGAGTTGCGCGGCCTGATCGAGAAGCGCCGAGATCCGCCGGTTCAATTCCCCGAACTGGCTTTGGACACCCTGGTTGACGGTGTCCAATTGTCTGGAAAGCCGCGTCTCGAATTGACCGAGGCCGGAAAGCCGATCCTCGAGCGCGGAAACCTCGCGGATCGACTGGAAGAGAAAGATCAGCATGACAACCATGCCGATGGCCAAAGCAAGCGAGATGACGTTCAGCGTGATGGCTATGCCGCCGGCCACTCCGGCCTTCTGCATCAACGGCCCCGGCTCTGGCGGCTTCGAGTTTTGGGGATACGCCAGAATTGCCGGTTCACTGTCGACGACGAAGTTAAGCATAATCGCCTCGCCGGACCGGTTCTTTCAAGGGAGGAGGCCGAGCCGTCCGGTCCATGTCAGTGCAGCCGTCCTTCGGAACCCGCCGCGAAGACATGGCGTCACGTCCGCTTCGCCAACGACGTGCTGTTGGCCAGTAGCTGAAGGTTGTTTGCGGTCGTCTGGTTCGAGGGGTCGAGCTCGTAGGCTTTCAGGAAATTGCGACGAGCCTGCTGGAGATTTCCACGCAGAAGATAGGAGTAGCCGACATTGTTGTAGTATTCCGGCCGCCCGCCGATCATCGTTGCGAGCTGGCGATAGGCGAGGTCGGATGTATCGAAACGGCCAATCTGATCGGCAGAAGCCGCAAAGCCGAGCCATGCCTGCGGGTCCTTGGGGAAGAGTTCGACCGAGCGCTTGAAGAGCGCGTAGGACATTCCGTAGTTCTTTTCCTTGAACTGGGTCTTGCCCAGTGCGACCAGCTCATCGGTCTTGTAGAAGGACACGTCGGGGAGGTCCTTCACGGAGGCGGCGCTGTCGCCATAGGACGACATATCCTCGGTCTGGCAACTGGCCAGAAACAAAGCGGCGACGGCAACTGCCGCCAAACTCCCCAGTCCCCTGAACACGCTTCTGGACCTTTCCCCGTCCCCAAGACCCAATCTTACCTTCCCCAGACCCATCTTATCAAAGTTTGCTATAGGCCGGATAAGCGAAATCCAACAGCGCCATACAGTTTATTAGATATTTCTGAACAAGATGTTGCAAAAATGCCCCGCTTCCCGACCGGACTACGACATGCTGACTAAGAACCTGTTCGTGTGCGCCGCTGCTGAAATCGACCGGGCGGTGCTTTCGCGCCGCCGGCATCGTCCGAGTGAAGCAATAGGCCTTGACCATTTCTTCCATCGGAGAATGGCGGTGCGGTCTGGGCTGGTGCTGATGGCATTCATGATCCTCGCCTTTCCGCCCCAGGCGCTCGCTTTCAAGCCCGGCGGCTGTCTTAGGGTGGTTGGAGTCGATCGTTGGGACTTCCTTTATATACGGGAGCGACCGGACCACCGGTCGGCGAAGGTAGGAGCGATCGACCCGGAAAGCATCTCTCCGATTGTGATCACCGCCGCCTGCACCCCGGCCGGCGCGCCGCCAAGACAGCTTTGGTGTCCGATCAAATACTATGTCACCAAAGAGGCAATCCGCAGGGGATTCGTAAAGGCCTTCTATACGAAGGAAGTGCCCTGTCCTCCGAGCCTTGACTTCTATCGGGAGTGACTCGAGCGCGGCCGGATCAGGCCGAGGCATTCAGCCGCTTCGTCGCAAAGCGATCTCCGTCCCGGATGATCGCGCGATTGACGCAAGCGCTCATGAGGCCGGTGCCAAGCTTCCACTCGCATTGAGCAGGAAGCCGGCCAATGAAAACGCCGGCCGCCACGATCAGGACGCTGACAAAGACCACCAGAATTCGCACAGATTGCCGAAACATAAACTACAGCGCCCCAAGGTCGATCCACCCAAGTTAGGGAGCTTCGGCTAATTCGACGTTAAGAGCAGCGTTAACGCTTTCTTAAGAGCGAAGTTGCGGGCACCGTTAAGAAATGCTTCATTCTCCGTTGGACAGGGGAGGGTGGATCATGAAAATCTGGTCGTTCGACTTCGCTGGGCGCCTGATCCTCATGCTGGTTTTTGCATTTTTCGTGCTTAACGGGGTTGGGCGCCTCGTCGCACTCTTTGGCGACGCGCAAATGTCTCCAGACGACTTCATGCTCCAATTCGTCTCGCGGGCGTCTTCGCTCGTCTTCTCCACGCTGTTGGTGACGTTTACCATCATCCGGCTCCCGCCTAGGGATATCAGCCTTGGCTGGGGGCCGCGCATCGCAGCTGTCTGCGGAACTTTTATGCTCGCGACTATCGCCATCATGGTTCGCCCAACACCGACAGAGGGCATGCAAACCGTCGCGGCATTGCTGGTTTTCGCGGGCATGACGGGCTCTGCTTATTGCCTTCTCTGGCTCGGCCGATCGTTTTCGATCGATGCGCAGGCCCGCCGATTGGTAACGCGCGGTCCTTACGCCGTCGTCCGTCATCCGCTTTATCTCGCGGAATCGCTCTTCATGCTCGGAGCCGTCGCGGCCAATCCGTCACCCGTGGTCATCACGTCCGTCGTGGTGAATTTCGGCATTCAATACTGGCGGATCTTGAACGAAGAACGTGTCTTGTCCTTGTCCTTTCCCGAATATGATTCGTACTCGCGAAAGGTGCCGATGCTCATTCCTTTTTCGCGAAGGTTGACGCTAGCCGCGCGCATTGAGCGGCAGCAGTCGGAGACGGTTCCGGGTAGGGCGCCCCACATTCATCGCTGATCCGGTGCCGCTTGGCATTGAGGCCTTCCATTGGAAGCAACTTAGGATCTAGAGGCGTGCGCTGCCGTCATCCGAATGAGCTGGGACGATCCGCTCACGGGACCTGGACCCACCTTTATGGCGTGGCGCTGGTTTGCGGGATTGCAAGACGATACCAAGCTTGGCGTGTTTCTTGAAACCGCCGTCCCTAGTAGCAAATAGAGGCCGACGCAGGGAAGCTCTCAGCGCGTCGCAGGGCGTCATTCGTGGTTGTGTGCGTCAAGTTCTGCAAAATGGGGCAGCCATGATGCTGGTCATGCGGCTTGGCGCAGAGCGAGCTT